>JBBATU010000035.1:0-22771 GCA_040398565.1 Chakrabartia sp. | reverse complement strand
TCCAGCTTTATCTTCATCGACACGTGATACTTAAAGACGAGTTGGCATACCAGGGTTTCGATATATTGTTAGCGCTCGATGCCGCTCACTTTATGGGGCAGAAGCTTTCTATAATAGATTTATGCGGAATGCTAAAAGGTCCACGGAAACCCTTTATCGAAGCAATTCAAAAGCTTGAAAAAATGAAATTCATCAAACGCAACATGGATGACCATGAGAAAATCGACCTCACCCGAAAGGGCCTGAAAGTCATGCAGATTGGTTACCGGAAGCTTTTCAACGCTTTGGATCTCCCAGCAAAAGATTGATGGGAACGATGTAAAAGTCCGATGTCACTTAATAAACACATGGTGCCCCTGGCCGGACTCGAACCAGCACTCCAAAGGAACTCGATTTTGAGTCGAGCGCGTCTACCAATTTCACCACAGGGGCACTAACTGCTTATCGCATAGCCTAGCCTTTTCAGCGAAGCAAGATAGGCCTGCTGACACGCAGTCAAACGAACATTTTAATATTTTAACATTTTACAAGATCAGAACGGGCCCAGTTGCATCCTGCAATCAAGCGCCCCACATAGGGACAGGATGTGGCTGTCAATCTGGAAATCCATACGTCAGCGGCCCTCGGTTCGGCTGATCCTATTCGGCATTGGCTTGATCTGCATGGTGCTTGCACCGCTGCTGTCCCCCTTGCCAGGGCCTGGCGGAACCCTAGCCTTTGCCATTGGCCTCGGCATCGTTCTGCAAACATCTGCATGGGCGCGGCGACGTTATGTGAGGTTCAAGCGTCGCTATCCACGCCCGGGGCATTGGATTGATTGGGGCCTGCGTCGCTCCAGCTATAAACGGCGGCGCGCCCTCAAGAAACAGTCATCAGACGATTGACTCTTTCATATGATCCCCCTAATCGCCCCTTCAACAGAGCCGCCCCTGTTTGGCGGCTTTTTCATTTTTGATTTTGTTTTGAGGGCATGAGCGATGAAGCGCACCTTCCAGCCGAGCAACCTTGTCAGGGCTCGTCGTCACGGTTTCCGGTCTCGCATGGCGACCGTAGGCGGCCGTGCAGTCATCCGGGCGCGTCGCGCCCGCGGCCGCAAGAAGCTTTCGGCCTGATCATCCTGAATAAGCGGTCAGACTTTCTGGCCGCCAATAATGGAAAACGAGCTGCCTCCGGCGGCCTCGTTTTGCTTGTCCGCGATCGGGCCGACGGCAATCCACAGATGCGGATCGGCTTCACTGTCACAAAAAAGATCGGAAACGCGGTTATCCGTAATCGGATGAAACGCCGTTTTAGAGAAATTGCGCGCGCTGCCCTGCCAGATCATGGCATCGCAGGGGCCGATCATGTCATTATTGGCCGAGCAAGCGGAGTTGAGCGTGACTTTTCCGCGCTTCAGAAGGATCTGCACCGGGCATTGCGGATGATGGCGGGCTAAATGGCAAAGCTGCTCATTTGGCTGGCGCGACTTTGGCAATGGGGGCCGTCTGCAATATTGCCACCCACATGCCGCTATCACCCCTCATGTTCGGCCTATGCAATTGAGGCATTGAGGCGCTATGGCGCTGTAAAAGGAAGCTGGCTTGCTCTGCGACGTATCCTGCGCTGCCACCCATGGGGCGGACAGGGTTATGATCCAGTGCCATGACCAATTTGGGGAACTGACTTGAACGAGAATCGTAACTTCGTGATCGCCATATTGCTGTCGGCCATCGTGCTGTTCGGCTGGACATTGCTTGGCGAACAGCTTTTCCCACCGTCAAAGGCACCGGCCACGGTGTCTGCCCCTGTTGGAAACGCAGGGACATCTGGCGCCCCGGCTCAAGCCGCTGTGGCCAAGCCAAGGGACGTAAAGGCCGCCCTTGCGGAAACGGGCCGCGTTCTCATTGAAACGCCGAAAATCAAAGGCTCCATCAATTTAAAGGGTGCGCGCCTCGATGACCTCATCCTGCCGCTCCATACTGTCAGCTTGGATAAAAATTCTGGCCCAGTGCGCATCCTGTCTCCCGCTGGGACGGAGCATAGCCAATTTGCAGGCTTTGGCTGGACAGGTAGTGGGGCCAATCTGCCCAATGCAGACACGATCTGGTCCACGAGCGGTGCCAAGCTGACCCCCCAATCCCCCATCACGCTCAACTGGGATAATGGCCAAGGCCAATTGTTCCAAATCAAGCTTTCGGTTGATGAAAACTACATGTTTTCGGCTGAACAATCCGTCACCAATAAGGGGACGGGCGCTGTCGCCATTCGTCCCTATGGCTATATCAACCGGAGCTATGCGACCGTCGGCAAATCCAGCACCCTTGCCGGCCCGCGCCATGATGTGGACAGCTGGACAATCCATGTTGGCCCAATTGCGACCTTCGACAATGCGACCAATTATGACGTTAACTATCCTGATTTGGATGAAGCAGGCACCAATGGCCCGCGCTTCAAATCAACGGGCGGCTGGCTGGGCTTTGGCGATACCTATTGGCTGACTGCAATGGCCCCAACGCAAACAGCACATATTGACGCAGGCTTCCGCAAGGATGGCGGTACCTATCAGGCGGATTACGCGCTCGATTCTGTCATTGTGGCCCCAGGCCAGAGCAACACCGCCAAAACTCATTTCTTTGCAGGCGCAAAAGAAGTGCCGGTGCTGGATGGCTATATGGACATGCTTGGCATTCAACAGTTCGGCAATGCCATTGACTGGGGCTGGTTCAAGATGTTCGCCAAGCCGATCTTCTATCTGCTCGACTTCCTGTTTAAGCTCGCCAAAAATTTCGGCGTAGCGATCATCTTGCTGACCCTCATCGTGAAAACGGTGATGTTCCCCATTGCCCAGCGCCAATTCGCTTCCATGGCGGCGATGCGCGTCGTCCAGCCGAAGGTGAAGGACATTCAGGAACGCTATAAGGATGACCGCCAGAAGATGCAGCAAACCATGATGGAGCTGTATCAGAAGGAAAAGATCAACCCGATGGCGGGCTGCCTTCCAATTTTCATTCAGATCCCGGTTTTCTATTCGCTCTACAAGGTGCTGTTGCTGACCATCGAAATGCGGCACCAGCCCTTTGCCCTGTGGATCAAGGATCTTTCTGCGCCTGATCCTCTGTCGCCGGTCAATTTGTTCGGCTTGCTGAATTTCACACCACCCAGCTTCATCGCGCTCGGCGTTCTACCCATCCTGCTCGGCATCACCATGTATGTTCAGTTTAAGCTGAACCCTGCCCCTGCCGATCCCGTGCAGCAGCAGGTCTTTTCCATCATGCCGTGGATCATGATGTTCCTGATGGCCCCCTTTGCCGCCGGTCTTCAACTTTATTGGGTGGTCAATAACGTTCTGACAATTGCCCAGCAAAAGCTGCTGTATAGCCGCCATCCGGCCATGAAGGAGCCGGTCAAGAAGTGACGGCAGATCTCGACGCGCTGGAAACCGCCCGGAAGATTTTTTCCGGGCCGATTTCCTTTCTGAAGTCGGCGCCCGACCTCAAATTTCTGCCGGATCCGGTGGCGAATGAAGTGGCCTTTGCCGGGCGCTCCAATGTCGGCAAATCATCTCTGATCAATGCGCTGACCAACCGCAACGGCCTTGCGCGCACGTCAAACACGCCGGGCCGCACGCAAGAACTCAACTTCTTTGATGTGGGCGAGCCCTTGCGCTTCCGCCTTGTCGATATGCCCGGCTATGGCTTTGCCGAAGCGCCCAAGGATGTGGTCAAGAAATGGCGCTTTCTGGTCAATGATTTTCTGCGCGGGCGTCAGGTTCTCAAACGCGCGCTGGTTCTGATCGACAGTCGTCATGGCATTAAGGATGTCGACCGCGATATCATGGATATGCTGGATGCTGCGGCCGTCAGCTACCATCTCGTGCTCACGAAATCGGATAAGATCAAAGCATCTGCCTTGGCAGAAATTCTGGCCCAAACAGCAGAGGAAGGGCGCAAGCGCCCGGCCGCCCATCCGCATATCATCCCGACCTCAAGCGAAAAGGGCATGGGCCTGCCGGAACTGCGTGCGGCGATCATGGACGCGATCAACGAATAAAGGGGCAAGGCGATGCTTAAGCTCATCATCGGAAACAAAGTCTATTCCAGCTGGTCTTTGCGCGGCTGGCTTGCGGTGCGCCAGTCTGGCCTGCCCTTCGACGAAGTCGTTGTGTTCATGTATGATGACGCCTGGCCCGAACGCCGGATGCAGGCCGATATCCGCCCTTCAGGCGGCAAAGTGCCGATCCTTTGGGATGGCAACCACCCAGTCTGGGACAGTTTGGCGCTGATTGACTATCTCAATGACATCAGCGGCGGGACCAAATTTTGGCCCTCAGACCGCCCTGCTCGTGCCATGGCACGGTCCATAGCGGCGGAAATGCATTCCAGCTTCATGGCGCTGCGGCGTCAGCATCCGATGAACACCCGGCATGTCTATGCCCCTGCCCCGCTTGACCCAGAGGTGGAGCAGGACGTGGCCCGCATCACCCAGCTTTGGCACGAGGCGCGTGACGCTTTTGGCGCAGAAGGCCCATTTCTCTTCGGAGAATTTGGGGCCGCAGACATAATGTTTGCGCCGGTCATCACCCGATTTGTGACCTATTCCATTCCCGTGCCCGATGATGCCCGCGCCTATATGGATGCGGTGCTCGTTCACCCCTTCATGCAAGATTGGGCAAAGGGTGCGCGCGAGGAAGAGTGGATTATCCCGCGCTTTGAACGCACAGAACAGGGCGCGTGACATGACGGACGCACTTGACCTAACAAAACGCCTCATTGCGGCCCCTTCCGTCACGCCTGCGCGCGGCGAAGTCTTCGATGTGCTGGAAGCAGCGCTGGCCCCACTTGGCTTTGAGGTGGATCGCTTCATTTGTGGCGATGCCCCCGATGGGCCGGTCGAAAACCTCTTTGCTACCCGCGCTGGCACAGGCGGCGGGCGGCATTTCGCTTATGCAGGCCATCTTGATGTCGTTCCTCCCGGCGAAGGGTGGACGAGCGATCCCTTCACGCCCGATGTCCGGGGCGATTTGCTCTATGGGCGGGGCGCCGTCGATATGAAGGCCAGTATTGCCGCCTTTGTCGCGGCAATTCCGCCGACAAGCGCAGGGCGTATCAGCCTGATCATCACGGGAGATGAAGAAGGCCCGGCCGTTTTTGGCACCGTCGCGCTGATTGACCATATGAAAGCGCGGGGTCTTCTGCCCGACCTTTGTCTGGTTGGCGAACCGACTTCGGTCAATCGGCTTGGGGACATGATGAAAATCGGGCGGCGCGGCTCGGTCAACATCTGGATCAATGTGCCCGGCACACAGGGGCATGTCGCTTATCCGCATCTGGCGGACAACCCCATCCCCCGGCTGGTGAACGCCTTGTCGCGCATTGAAGCTATTTTGCTCGATGATGGAACCGATTGGTTTCAGCCGTCAAATATCGAAGTGACCGATCTTGAGGTGGGCAATAAGGCGACCAATGTCATTCCCGCCCTTGCCAAAGCGCGCCTCTCTATCCGCTTCAACGATCTCCATACGGGCCAGGGACTGGCCGATCGCATCCGCGCCATCGTGTTGGAAGAAGCCCCCAATGCAGAGGTTGAGGCTCGCATATCCGGCGAGACCTTCTTAACGCCGCCGGGGGAATTGAGCGCGCTTGTTTCCGCCGCTGTCAAAAGCGTGACGGGGATAGAGCCGGAGGCCTCCACAACCGGCGGCACGTCCGACGCACGCTTCCTGTCAAAGCTGTGCCCTGTGGTGGAATTCGGCCTGCCCAATGCCACCATGCATAAGCTGGATGAAGCGGTGGCCATTCAAGATATTCGTGATTTAACAAATATTTATGCGAATATCCTAAATCAAATTTGAATTGAGCGGGCACGCCGCAAGATAATGTAGAGCGCCCCTGCACCGCCATGCCGCGGGTGGGCATTGCGGATCGTCGCAATCCGATCTGCAAAGGGCGATACCGCCAACCAATCCGCAACTGAGGCGCGAATGACGCCCCGGCTTGTCGGCGGCAGGCGTGGATTATCAACCGCTGGCTTGCCCGTGATCAGCAGCACAATTCTGTCGCCCCGCCTAATGGCTGCGTCCAAACCACGGTTCAACCGGGCATGTGCGGTTGCAAGCGTTTCTCCATGCAGGTCGATCGTGACATCGGGAATAAGGCTCCCCTTCAACATGCGCTTGTCCCAGCTGCCATCCAGCGTATCGCGCGCAGGCGGCGCTGCCTTGAGCGTCGGGGCGGACTGTGGCCGCGAGAGCCGGGCCTGAATGGGCTTAGACGCCCGAGCCTCTGTTGGTGGCAGGTCTAGGTGAAGATCATCTCCCGCCGAGAGCGCGCGACCCGGCAAGGGCCGCGCTGTGCGGGCAACGCGATGCCAAATGGCCTGTTCCTCAGCGCTGAGGCGACGGTTGCGCATTGGGGGTACCAGATGTCAGGCGGGCAAGACTGCCCTTGGGAAGCAGAATATAGGCAGATCCACGCGCCGCCATGCCACCAGCAATGACATGCGCATCCGCACCTGCGCCCCAAAAGCTGTCAAACCTATTGGCGCCCTTAATGGCACCGCCTGTATCCTGCGCGATCCAGAGGCCATTGACCTCTTTTCGGTTGGTTTCCAGCAATACGGGCGCGCCCAACGGCACAAAACGCGGGTCTGCCGCCAGTGTCGCGCGCGGCGTGACGGGAAGGCCCAACGCACCGAGCGGGCCCGGGCCAGTCAGCTCCCGAAAAAAGACCCAGCTTTTATTCTCATTCATGATGGCCCGCCCCTGTTCAGGGTTGGCGCGCAGCCAAGAGACTATGCCCTGCATATTGGCCTCGTCCGGCCGCAACAGGCCGCGTTCGCGCATCAGCCGACCGATGCTCGCATAGTCACGGCCATTTTGCCCATCATAGCCGATCCGCATGACAGTTCCGTCGGGCAGTCTCAGGCGACCCGAGCCTTGAACCTGCAGAAAAAAGAAATCGACGATATCCGCAGCCCAAGCAAGCTCAAGGCCCCGCCCTTTGAGCCAGCCGCCCTCAATCTCCGCGCGATCCGCATAGGGAATAAAGCTCTCGCCCTGTGCCCGACCGCGTATCCGCTTTCCCTTCAGTTCCGTCGAAAACAGCCCCAAATCGGCTTCGATGAGATCGGGCGGGCGCTTGTAAATAGGGACGGAATATCCCGGCGCTTCTGTGCGAGACCCCAGAATCTCTGGCTCATAATAGCCGGTGACAAAGCTGGTGCCCGCGCCAATGCGCACAACTTCAAAATTGTTGGAGAAAAATGCCTGAGGATTCGCGGTCAGACTAGCTGTTGCAGCATCGCAAACGAGCCGCCAATCCTCTGGTCGAGTTAGCCCAGAGGCATCCCTGCGCCGCACCAAAGAGGGGCAAGATATACGGAAAGCAACCAGCGCCCGTTCGGCTGCACCCTCGGGCAGCGGGAGCGCGTCAAAGCTCGGCCCAGCGGACACGCCGGCGGCAAAAGCCGCCTCTGGCGTTGCGACTGGCAGCGCAGCCTCAGCAACAGGCCGCCCAGGCTCCGGGCGCACTTGGCCAGCACAGGCTGACAACAGGCCAGCAAAGATCAGGATTAAAATGAAGCGGCGCATCCGCCGTGGTTAGGCCGCTTCGTCCGTATCGACAAGAATCCAGTTCGGATCACTGGAGCGAACGTCCCGCTCAAAGGTCCATTCGTCATGCGTCTCAATGGCGTCGGTCAGCGAACCTGCGACCACTGTCCCATCCAAATCGCGGGTGATCGCGGCAATATCGGCATCAAAGCGGACGGTAACCCGCGCGACGCGGCCGTCCAGATTTGCAGCAGAAATGGTGGCATGGTCGATCCGCACCAGACGATTATCGACAACTTCACCCGCCGCCTCGCGCGCTTTGATCGCGCTTGCAAAGCTGGCGTGCACATCTTGGCTCACATAGGGGGCCAGCGCCTCTTCCTCGCCCTTCCAAAAGGCTGTCAGGATCATGCCATAGGCCGACTTTGCGCCTTCGATGAAGTCCGCAGGGTTGAACTGGCTATCTGCCTGCGAAATGGCGCGCAGAGCGGGAATGGCATTGCTGTCAAACGGGTCAGCCGGATTGGCACGGGGAAGGGTCGCCTCGCGGCCATCCGGGGCCGGTACGGGCACCGGATTTGCCACATGCTCTTCCGCAGGCGTGCGCATGGTATGTTCATGACCAGAACGTTTGCCGAGCACGGCATAGAGACGCAGCCCCAAAAAAGCTGCAACCATCGCAAAGAGAACCGTTTCGACCACGTGTTTGACCTTTCTGAGGCTAACATAGGGTGTCTCGCCCCAGCTTTCAAATACTGCTTTCGATGAGGCGAGTGAAATCTGCGCCATTGCCCTTGATCCCGCGCCCTGCTAGGCGCGCGACCAAGCCCTAAGGGGGTTTTTGCAGATTTTGAGAGAGAACAGGATAATTTTAAGCCATGGCTGACGAACCAAACCACCCGCTTCCCAATGGCGAAGATACACTGCCCGCCGTTGGAGTGATCTCCCAATATGTGAAAGACCTCTCGTTCGAAAATCCGAATGCGCCGGCTGTCTTTCAGTGGGAAGGTCAGCCGCAAATCGACGTGAACTTCAACATCGGCAATGAACAAGTCGGTGAAGGCGTTTATGAAGTCGCAGTCAAGATCAACGTCGTCGCCAAGAGCGCAGATCAAACGGCGTTTCAGGTTGAGCTGGTTTATGCCGGCCTGTTTGCAATCCGCAATATCCCGGAAGAACAGCTTGCACCGATCCTGCTTGCTCAGGGCCCGGCGATGCTCTTCCCCTTTGCCCGCCGCGTCCTTGCCGATGCGGTGCGCGACGGTGGCTTCCCGCCGCTGATGCTCGATCCCATTGATTTCGGCGCGCTGTTTATGCAGCAGGCGGAATTGGCAGCGCAGCAGGCGGACGCCGGCCAGAGCGCTGAGGGCAACGCCTAAACATCGTGAAACTCGGCAAAGCCATTGGCACCATCGGGAGCCTAACTCTCGTCAGCCGCGTGCTTGGCTTTGCACGAGAAATGGTCATGGCGCGCGTGCTGGGCGCCAATATGTTTGCCGATGCCTTTTTGGTCGCCTTTCGCCTGCCGAACACATTTCGGCGCTTTTTTGGCGAAGGCGCGTTTTCGGCAGGATTTGTGCCCCTCTTCAGCCAACGCTATCATGGCGAAGGCGGCATTGACGAAGCCCGGCGCTTTTCAGAAGAAGTGCTGGCAATTTTCCTGCCCGCTTTGCTGGTCTTCACCCTCATCGGCCAAATTGCGATGCCCGCCCTTGTCTGGCTGCTGGCCTCTGGTTTTGCCGGGGATGCTGAGAAGTTCGATCTGACAATTTGGCTCTCCCGCCTGACCTTCCCCTATCTGATGCTGATCAGTTTGGTGTCGCTGTTTTCCGGCGTGCTCAATTCGATGCATCGGTTTGCCGCCGCGGCTTTCGCCCCTGCCCTGCTGAACCTCGCCATGTTGGTCGCCTTGCTGCTGGTGCGCGAAGGTGGCCCAAAAACCGCCGAGGCACTGTCCATTGCGGTCGTCATCGGTGGCGTGGTGCAGTTGGGTCTGGTCTGGTGGTCCGCCCGTAGGGCAGGCATTTCCCTCAAGCTGCGCCGCCCGCGGTTAACGGCCGGTGTGAAACAGTTTTTTAAAGTCGTGATCCCGGCGACATTTGCAGCCGGCGTCTATCAAATCAGCATTTTGATCGACACCCAATTTGTCAGCTATCTTGCCGAAGGCTCTATGGCGCATTTGAATTATGCGGATCGGCTAAATCAGCTACCGCTCGGCATTATTGGGACGGCTTTGGGCACCGCCATTCTGCCGTCGATCAGCAAATATGTCGATCAAGGCAATCCGCAAGAGGCCGAACGCATCCAAAATCAAGCCATCGATATTGGCATGCTCCTGACCTTGCCTGCCGCCATTGCCTTTGCGGCAGCGGGCGTTCCTTTGGTCACCGCCCTTTTCCGCGGAGGCGAATTTACGGCGGAAGATGCTGTTGTTACGGGAACAACGCTTGCCATCATCGCACTCGGCCTTCCGGCCTATGTCCTGGTCAAGGTCTTCACGCCCGGCTTTTTCGCGCGCGAGGATACGAAAACGCCCCTGCGGATCGCTCTTTGGGTGCTGGCTGCGAACATCGCGATGAACTTTGCGCTCGTGCCCTTTTATGGCCTTTATGGGCTGGCCATTGCCCTGATGCTGACGGCCTGGCTCAACTGCGCCTTGCTTTATATCACGCTCAATCGACGGGGGCATTTCACGTTTTCGCCTGAGATTCTCCGGCGGGTCAGCCGGCAGCTTATATCTGGGCTGGCGATGGGCGTGACGCTTTATGTGGTCAATATTGGCCTCGGCCCGATGTTTGATGGTTCCGCTCTGGACCGTATGATCGCGCTTAGCCTGCTGGTTGGGTCGGGCGGCCTCGTCTATTTCGGCTTAGGCTGGATGATTGGCGCAATGGATCGCGAAAGCATCCTCATTTTGCTCCGACGCAAAAAGCCGGCCGCTGAAACGGGCGACTAATCCCCCACTTGCGTAAAGGCCAGTGACAGGGCATCCGCCTGATCGGCCAAAGACACAGAGATTGGGCGAGTCCAACCGTCCGATAGAAGGAAGAACAAGATGCGCGTCGTTTCCGGTATTCAGCCCACGGGCAGTCTGCACCTTGGCAATTATCTGGGCGCGATCCGCAACTGGGTCCAGATGCAGGACGATGTCGCAGGCGATTGCCTCTATTTCCTGGCCGACCTCCACGCGATCAGCCTGCCCCACAACCCAGCCGAGCTTGCCTCTAACACGCGTGAAATGGCCGCGGCCTTGGTCGCATGCGGCATTGATACGGATCGATCCATCCTATTCAATCAGGCCCGCGTACCGGCCCATGCTGAACTGCAATGGCTGTTGAACGGCACCGCGCGTATGGGATGGCTGAACCGCATGACGCAGTTCAAAGACAAATCGGGCAAAAACCGCGAGGGTGCCTCCATCGCGCTCTTCACCTATCCCGTCCTCCAAGCTGCAGATGTTCTGCTCTATCAGGCAACGCATGTGCCGGTGGGCGATGATCAGAAACAACATTTGGAGCTGGCGCGCGACATTGCGCAAAAGTTCAACAATGACTTTGCCTCGGAAGACGCGCCAGTCTTTACCTTGCCAGAGCCGATCATTCCCAAAAGCGGCGCCGCGCGTATCATGAGCTTGCGCGATGGCTCGGCCAAAATGTCCAAGTCTGACCCGTCAGATATGAGCCGCATCAACCTGACCGATGATGCCGACATGATCCTGCAAAAGATACGCAAGGCAAAGACCGACCCTGCGCCTTTGCCTCTGCTGGAAAAGGACCTTGAAGGCCGCCCAGAGGCGCAAAATCTTGTCGGCATCTATGCCAGCCTGACTGGAGAGAGCGTGCAAGCCGTTCTCACTCGTTTTGAGGGACAGGGCTTTGGCGCATTTAAGCCCGCCTTGGCGGAGGTGCTGGTCGAAACACTCAAGCCGATATCCGACCGATTTAACGCCCTGCGCGCCGATACAGCGGCGCTGGACGCCATTTTGATCAAGGGGGCTGAACGGGCAGCCGCTCTTGCCGCGCCGACGCTGACGACGGCTTATAAGGCTCTGGGATTGCAACGTTGATCCGTTCAACCTCCATTCAGCACTGCTCATAGATTCTGATCGAGCATAATGCCCGCTGGTGGGTTGAGTCGCTCAAGGGATGAAAAACATGTCGACCATATCAACGGTTTTAAAAGCAGCAGCGCCTCTCGCCTTATTGGCGCTCGCAGGGTGCGCGCAAAGTTTTAATGCAAAAGTCAGCCGGTTTCAGCAAATGCCCGCTGCAGAAGGCCAAAGCTTCAGCATTCGCGCCGCCGATCCAGGGCTTGAAGGCGGGCTGGAATTTGGCAGCTATGCAAAGCTAGTGTCCGGCAAGCTTACAGCACTTGGCTTCCGCCCTGCCGCATCCGGAGAAGCCGCTAACCTTGTCGTGCAAATGCGCTACAGCGTTGACGCAGGGCGGGAAAAAATGCGCAGCGCGCCAAGCTCAAATTTCGGTCGCTGCTTCGGCTATTTTGACCCTTGGTGTGGGGCTTGGGGCAGACCCTATCGCGGGCAACGATTTGGCTATTATCCGGGATTTTATGATCCCTTTCTCTTTGGTCCCGGCGGCTTTCGCGACGAAATTGAAAGCTATACCGTTTACACCAGCCAGCTAGAGGTGAAGATTGAGCGGGCGGGAACGGCTGAGCGTGTTTTTGAAGGCAAGGCGCAGGCCCAATCGCTCAACAATGATCTGACCTATTTGGTACCCAATTTGGTCGAAGCCATGTTCACCGGATTTCCCGGAAATACAGGCGAAACCGTGAAGATCACCGTGCCCCCGCCCCCGAAAAAGGCAAAAGCGCGCTAAGGTAGAAATCTGGCCCGCCCGATCCTTCGGCGCGGGCCATTTTTTGATTAATCGAGATTGGGCCGCAACCAGCGCGTGGCCGTCTCCAGATCAACGCCGCGCCGTTGCGCATAGTCTTCCAACTGGTCCTGCCCAATGCGGGCAACGCCAAAATACTCACTGTCGGGATGGCCAAAGTAAAAGCCCGAAACAGCCGCCGTTGGCAGCATCGCAAAGCTCTCCGTTAGCGTTAGGCCCGTCGTATCGCCCGCCTTTAACAGCTCAAACAGCATCGGCTTATGGCTATGGTCTGGGCAGGCTGGATAGCCGGGTGCTGGGCGAATGCCACGATATTCCTCACGGATCAGCGCTTCATTGGTCAGCTGTTCGCTCGGCGCATACGCCCATAGGCTGGTGCGGACATGCTGATGCAGTCGTTCGGCAAAGGCTTCGGCAAAGCGATCTGCCAAGGCCTTAAGAAGAATATCCTGATAATCATCATGTCCCGCGCGGAAGCGGGCAATATGCGGATCAATGCCGTGAATGCCGACGGCAAAGCCGCCCATCCAATCGCCATCCGGGCTGATAAAGTCGGCAAGGCACATATTGGCGCGATCCCGGCTCTTGCGGATTTGCTGGCGCAGGAAACTGAAGGTCACATGCCGCTCTTCTTCGGCCAGGTGGATGACAACATCATCCCCATCACGGGCGCAGGGCCAAAGGCCGACCACACCGCGCGCCGTCAGCCATTTTTCGGCAATGATCGTGTCGAGCATCTTATTGGCATCGGCAAAAAGGTTGCGCGCACTTTCCCCAACAATAGCATCGTCGAGAATTGCGGGATAAGTTCCATGCAATTCCCAAGCCCGGAAGAACGGCGTCCAGTCGATCACCCCGCGCAAATCCTCAAGGCTCCAAGCGTCAAAGACATGCAGGCCCGGCTGCGCGGGCGGCGGCGCCTTATGCGCCATGTCTGCAACAAAACCATTGGCGCGCGCGTCCGCAAGGGAAAGAAGCACGCTGGCTTCCTTGCCTGCACGCACATCGCGCACATGCTGATAATCCGCAGCAGTTGCCTCTACAAAGCCATCACGCTGCGTGTCTGACAGCAATTGTGATGCAACACCCACGGCGCGGCTGGCATCCAGCACATGGATGACTGGGCCGTCATAAACGGGGTCGATCTTCAGGGCTGTATGCACCTTTGATGTTGTCGCGCCACCAATCAGCAAGGGGATGGTAAAGCCCGCCCGCTGCATTTCCTCAGCCACGGTCACCATCTCATCCAGCGACGGCGTGATGAGGCCAGACAGGCCGATAATGTCGGCGTCATTGTCCTTCGCGGCCTTCAAAATATCTGACCAGGCAACCATGACGCCCAGATCAATCACTTCATAGCCATTGCACTGAAGCACAACGCCAACAATGTTTTTCCCAATATCATGCACATCGCCCTTGACGGTCGCCATGATGATCCGGCCCTTGGCCTTATGCCCTTCTTCCTTCTCATCCTCGATAAAGGGGATGAGGTGCGCCACCGCCTTTTTCATAACGCGCGCCGATTTCACGACCTGCGGCAGGAACATTTTGCCTGACCCGAACAGATCGCCGACGACATTCATGCCGTCCATCAACGGGCCTTCAATGACTTCAATCGGGCGCGCAGCCTGTTGGCGCGCTTCTTCCGTATCCTCAACGATATAGGCGTCGATCCCCTTGACCAACGCATGCTCCAGCCGCTTGGTCACTGGCCAGCTGCGCCATTCTTCGGCGGCCTTTTCGGCAACGGCATCCGTGCCCTTAAACCGCTCTGCCAGCGTGATCAGCCGCTCGGTTGAATCTGGGTGACGGTTGAGGACAACATCTTCACAAGCGTCCCGCAATTCCGGGTCAATCGTGTCATAGACATCCAATTGCCCGGCATTGACGATCGCCATATCCATGCCCGCTGGAATGGCGTGATAGAGAAAGACGCTGTGCATCGCCCGGCGCACGGGCTCATTGCCACGAAAGCTGAAGGACAGGTTGGAAAGACCCCCCGAAATATGCACATGCGGGCAGCGCGCCTTGATTTCACGGGCCGCCTCGATGAAATCGACGCCGTAATTATTATGCTCCTCAATACCCGTGGCGACCGCGAACACATTGGGATCAAAGATGATATCTTCCGGCGGAAAGCAAATGTCTGTCAGCAGTTTATAGGCGCGCGCGCAAATTTCGACCTTGCGCTCTTGGGTGTCCGCCTGCCCTTTTTCATCAAAGGCCATCACTACCACAGCCGCACCATAAGCCATGCATTTGCGGGCGTGATAGAGAAACGCCTCTTCGCCTTCCTTCATGCTGATCGAATTGACGATGGGCTTGCCCGGAACGCATTTCAGACCAGCCTCGATCACCTCCCATTTTGAGCTGTCGATCATCACCGGCACGCGCGCAATATCCGGCTCTGCGGCGATCAGTTTCAGGAATGTGGTCATCGCCTCGACAGCGTCGAGCAGACCTTCATCCATGTTCACATCGATAATCTGCGCACCATTTTCCACCTGCTGGCGGGCAACATCAACGGCCTTAACATAATCGCCTGCAAGGATGAGCTTTTTGAACGCGGCGGAGCCGGTGACGTTCGTCCGTTCGCCGATATTGACGAAATTGGCTGAGGCTTGGGTGGTCATGAGAAGAGAATTATCCGTTTTGAAACAGGCTGGGTCAGGCAGCGATTGTCATGGGTTCAAGGCCCGCCAGACGTGTGGCGACAGGCGGCGTCGGCATCGCGCGGGGCGCAACGCCCTGCACCGCGCGGCCAATTGCGGCGATATGCGCCGGCGTAGAGCCGCAGCATCCGCCCAAGATATTCACTTGGCCTGCTTGCGCCCATTCCCGCACCAGCCCGGCCGTTTCCTCGGGCAGTTCGTCATATTGGCCCAATTCATTGGGAAGCCCCGCATTGGGATAGACCATCAATAACGTATCTGCGACGCCGGAGAGCAGTTTGACATGCGGGCGAAGCTGCTCGGCCCCGAAGGAACAGTTCAAGCCAATGGTCAAAGGCCGAGCATGACGCACGGCATGCCAAAATGCCTCCACCGTATGGCCCGACAAATTGCGCCCCGACAAATCGGTAAGCGTCATTGAAATCATCAGCGGAATATCACGGCCCAGCGCGTCTTGCGCCTCGATAACCGCCATAATGCCCGCTTTGGCATTGAGCGTATCGAACACGGTTTCAATCAGGATGAAATCCACCCCGCCTTCGACCAGCGCATCAACCTGTTCCCGATACACGTCTTTTAACGTGTCAAAATCAATCTCCCGATAACCCGGATCATTCACATCGGGGGAGAGCGACAAGGTCTTGTTGGTCGGGCCAATTGCGCCTGCGACAAAGCGCGGGCGGCCATCCTTGGCGGCATATTCATCTGCGACGCGGCGGGCGATGGCGGCATTGGCAAGGTTCAGGTCACGCACCAGATGCTCGGCCGCATAATCGGCCTGACTGATCCGGGTGGAGCTGAATGTGTTGGTTGAGATAATGTCCGACCCAGCATCGAGATAGGCACGCGCGATTTTTTCGACCACGTCTGGCCGTGTCAGGGCCAATATATCATTATTGCCCTTCTGGTCGCGGGACAGGCCAAGATCACCCTCATAATCGGCTGCATCCAACCCAAATGTCTGAATTTGCGTGCCCCAGGCCCCATCGGTCAGCAAGACCCGCTTCGCCGCTTCGGCCAGCAATTTTTCCCGCGCAGACATGTTATTTTGCTCCCTTGGGACGAAGCCCCAACAAATGACAAATGGCAAAGCTCAGCTCTGCCCGGTTCAAAGTGTAAAAATGGAAATTGCGCACGCCGCCCGCATAAAGCCTGCGGCTCATCTCTGCGGCAATGGTGGCTGCCACAAGCTGACGGGCCGCTGGATGATCATCCAGCCCTTCAAACAGGCGATCCATCCAATCGGGAATGGTCGCGCCGCAGGATTGGGCAAATTTGCGCGCTTGGGCGACATTTGAAACGGGCAAAATGCCCGGCACAATTTCGGCTGAAATGCCGGCCGCTGCCGCCGCATCGCAAAAGCGGAAAAACACCTCCGGCGAAAAGAAAAACTGGCTGATCGCGCGCGTGGCCCCGGCATCCAGCTTCCGCTTGAGATTATCAAGGTCTGCCGCGGGTGATACCGCCTCCGGGTGCATTTCGGGATAGGCGGCAACGGAAATTTCAAACGGCGCAATATCGCGCAAGCCAGCCACCAAATCCGCAGCAGACGCATAGCCATCTGGATGCGGCGTGAAGACCTGCCCCATTTCGGGCGGATCCCCGCGCAATGCCACAATATGGCGTACGCCAGCCTCCCAATAACTCTGCGCAATCTCGGCAATTTCCGCCTTGCTTGCGGCAACACAGGTCAAATGTGCAGCGGCGGGAATATCGGTTTGCGCCGCAATGCGCGCAACCATAGCGTGTGTGCGTTCGCGCGTGGAACCACCCGCGCCATAGGTGACCGACACAAATCGCGGTGCCAAGGGGGCGAGCGTATCAAATGTCTCCCAAAGCTGGGCCTCCATCCGCTCCGTCTTGGGCGGGAAAAATTCAAAGGACACCTGCGCATCGCCCGCCAGATCGGCAAAGAGCGGCGTATCCAGCGCCCGACGGGCTTCTTCAAGGTCCTGAAGTGAAACGGTCATACAGAAACGATCCTTAAATTGGCCAGATCATTGCGCGTTCCAAGCCACAGCTTGACCGTGAGCTCGCGCCCTAACAGCTCTTCTGTTTGAACAAGCGTCATGCCAGCTGCGCCAAACCACTGTACAATCTGATCATCGGAAAAACCAAGGCGCGCATGCGCATCTTGCGTCCGGAGCTCCTCGTGCGCGTGCGGCGCAAAATCGACAATCAGCACCCGGCCTCCGGGCCTAACGACGCGCGCTAGCTCTGCAATCGCCGTTTCCGGGGCGGGGAGATAATGCAACACTTGATGCAGCACCAATGAGTCCACGCTGCCAGGGTCCAACGGCAAGGCCATGATGTCACCTTGGCGAAGTTCCCAGCCATCAAGGCCAGCGGATGTCAGCTTACCCCGTGCAACGCGCAGCATTTCTGGACTACGGTCAATGCCAATGGCGGTATCGGCCTGCTGCGCGAACAGCTCAACAATTCGGCCCGTGCCCGTGCCAATATCGACCAAAGTCCCAAGCTTGCCATCGCCCAAAAGGCGTCGCATTGCTGCCTCCACATCGGCTTCAGGCACATGGAGAGATCGCAAACTATCCCAATGATCGGCATGCGCGGCGAAATAACGCTCTGCCGCCGCCGCACGATCGGCGCGCACAGCGGCCAGACGCGCGGCATCCGCAATGCGCCAATGATCATCACCCAAGGTAACGATCCAGCTGTCAATCGCCGAAAAAAGGGCTGCTGTTGTGGCCTTATCCCCGGGGGCAATGAACACCCAACTGCCTTCTTTCCGCCGTTCTGCAACACCTGCATCACACAGAATTTTGACATGCCGCGACACACGCGGCTGGCTTTGGGCCAGCACCTGTGCCAATTCGCCAACGGACAATTCCATCGTTCGCAGCAAATGCACGATGCGAAGGCGCGTCGGGTCCGCCAAGGCGCGGAAAATATCCAACATTCGTGTCATATATAAGGACATAAAGAATTCTTTATATGCCGTCAATGAGTTGACATCAGTTTGTCGGCTGGCAGCCCCCTTCTCATCCAAACCGAACTTCAGCGCCCACCGAATGGCAATTGCCTTCATCGCTGGGCGAGACTAACTCATGAACGTGCAGGGACATTTGCCCCAGCAACCGACATTCTCGGTCCCAGATGAAGAAAGGTCTTGTTATGACGAAGTTATTTGCCGCTGCTTTTGTTGCCGCTGCATCGCTTGGCCTTGCGGCGTGTGGCGAAAAGGCTGTTGAAGAGCCATCAAACGCTGAATTTGCCGTTAATGAGACGATGGATGATGTCGGCAACGAAATGCTGGAGGCCGTTCCAACACCTAATAGCACCGACACTGGCCAATTGTCGGACCGTGCAGTGGATGCCGCTGATGCAGCGAAGGATGCCGCCAACGCTGCTGCCGCCGCCGAGGCCGCTGCAAACCAGATGTAATCAGGCAGCGCCGTCATGGAGACATCCACGATCGACAAGCTCAAACAAAAAGGGCCGGGAATTGCTCCCCGGCCCTTCTTAACATCGACTGCGTGAACCTTAAAAGTCCATGCCGCCCATGCCGCCACCCGGCATTGCCGGCATAGATGGCTTATCTTCCGGCAGTTCGGCAATCGCCGCTTCTGTCGTGATCAGCAGGCCAGAAACCGACGCTGCATCTTGCAATGCCGTCCGGACAACCTTGGTCGGATCAATGACTCCGGCCTTCACCAGATTTTCATAGGTGTCGGTGGCTGCGTTAAAGCCCTGGGTTTCGTCGTTTTCGCGAAGCAAATTGCCGGCGACCACGGCGCCATCATGGCCCGCATTGGCAGCGATCTGACGGATCGGCGATTCAATTGCCTTGCGGATGATGTCGATGCCACGGGTCTGGTCATCATTCACGCCCTTCAGGCCTTCCAGAGCCTTGGTGGCATAAAGCAGAGCCGTGCCGCCGCCGGGAACAATCCCTTCTTCCACAGCCGCGCGGGTGGCGTGCAGTGCGTCATCAACGCGGTCCTTACGCTCCTTCACTTCGACTTCGGTCGCGCCGCCAACCTTGATAACGGCAACGCCGCCAGCAAGCTTTGCGAGACGCTCTTGCAGCTTTTCACGATCATAATCGCTGGTCGTGATTTCAATCTGCTGACGAATGGCTTCGGTCCGTGCCTTGATCGAGTCGGCATCACCCGCGCCATCAACGATGGTGGTGTTGTCCTTGTCGATGGTGACGCGCTTGGCCTGACCCAGCATACCAACCGTCACGTTTTCGAGCTTGATGCCGAGGTCTTCGGAAATCATTTCGCCCTTGGTCAGGATCGCAATGTCTTCCAGCATCGCCTTGCGACGATCGCCAAAGCCCGGCGCCTTAACGGCTGCGACTTTCAGGCCACCGCGCAGCTTGTTGACCACAAGCGTTGCCAAAGCTTCGCCCTCAATATCTTCTGCGATGATGAGGAGCGGGCGGCCCGACTGCACAACAGCTTCCAAAATCGGGAGCATGGCTTGCAGGTTCGACAGCTTCTTTTCATGGATCAGAATGAACGGATCGGTCAGCTCAACCTGCATCTTTTCCGGGTTGGTGATGAAGTAAGGCGACAGATAACCGCGGTCGAACTGCATGCCTTCAACGACATCGAGTTCAAATTCGAGACCCTTGGCTTCTTCAACCGTGATGACGCCTTCTTTGCCAACCTTTTCCATGGCTTCGGCAATCTTTTCGCCGACTTCCTTATCGCCATTGGCAGAGATGATGCCAACCTGAGCGATTTCGGCAGAGCCGGAAACGGGCTTCGAACGCGCCTTAAGGTCTTCGACAACCTTGGTCACCGCAAGATCAATGCCGCGCTTCAGATCCATCGGGTTCATGCCAGCGGCAACCGACTTCATGCCTTCACGGACAATCGCCTGAGCCAGAACCGTGGCGGTCGTCGTGCCGTCACCCGCTGCGTCATTTGCCTTGGAGGCAACTTCGCGCAGCATCTGAGCGCCCATGTTCTCAAACTTGTCCTTCAGTTCGATTTCCTTGGCGACCGAAACACCGTCCTTGGTGATGCGGGGTGCGCCAAAGCTCTTGTCGATCACGACATTACGGCCCTTGGGGCCGAGTGTGACCTTCACCGCATCGGCGAGGATGTCGACACCGCGAAGAATGCGCTCACGCGCGTCGCGGCTAAATTTTACTTCTTTTGCAGCCATGTGGATGCTCCTTTTCTCAAATCAGTCTTGAAGCGGCTGGATCAGCCGATGATGCCGAGGATGTCGGATTCCTTCATGATCAACAGGTCTTCCCCGTCGACCTTGACTTCGGTGCCCGACCATTTGCCAAACAAAATGCGGTCACCCGCCTTCACATCGAGCGGCGTCACCTTGCCATCTTCGGCCTTGGAACCAGCACCCGCAGAGACGACTTCGCCTTCCTGCGGCTTTTCCTTAGCGCTGTCGGGGATGATGATGCCGCCTGCCGTCTTTTCATCAGCTTCGATGCGGCGAACAAGCACGCGATCGTGCAACGGACGAAATGCCATATGAGTTACCCTCTCTGGATTAAGAATGTCGATTAGCACTCACCCATTGCGATTGCTAACGAAGGCGATATGGGTAGCCGCCCTTCCTACGTCAAGGAGTCGTTGGGCAATTTTTTCCGGAAAGCTGATCCTAATCGCCTATCGGCACCAACCCCAATTGGGTGCGGCGCATCCATCGCCACAACATCAGCAGGCTGACCACGGCAAGCCCGGATGCAAGGCCGATCCAAACACCAACTCCCTGCAATCCAAAGTGAAAAGCGAGTATGGCCCCGACCCCAATTCCAATTCCCCAATAGCCAAAGAGCGCGAAATACATGGGCACCCGCGTATCATGCAGTCCCCTAAGCATGGCCGCCCCCATCACTTGCGCGCCATCCACCACCTGAAACACGGCGGCGACCAATAAGAAGCTGACGGCCAATGCAATCACTTCTCCACTGCCCGGCCTATTCGGGTCAATGAACAGCTCAATCATTGCGCTTGGGACGGCCCACATCGCGAGCGCCGTCAAACTCATAAATCCGACACCCAGCACAAAGCCTGCCCAGCCTGCTTCCCGGATCATCACCTCATCCTTGCGCCCATAACCAATGCCCACGCGCACGGTCGTCGCCTGAGCAAGGCCCAGGGGAACCATGAAGGTGATTGACGCGATCTGAAGCGCAATGGCGTGCGCTGCGACAGAGGCGGTGCTGATTAGCCCCATGAGGAAGATTGCCGCACTGAAAACAGACGCTTCAAAGCCCATCGTCATGCCGATTGGTAGACCAAGGCGCACCATGGTGCGATAGCGGGGCCAATCCGCCCGCCAAAATCGGCCGAACAGGCGATAGCGCCTGAAATCCTTATGCCACAGCAAAATGGCAGCCATCACGACGAACATCAGCCCATTGACCAGGCTGCTTCCCAGTCCTGCCCCGACTAATCCGAGCGCGGGCAATCCAAAGCCGCCGAGGATAAGCCCATAATTCAGCACCGCATTGGCGACCACACCCAGCAATGTGACGATCAGCGCCCAAATTGTCCGGTTTCGAGCCGACAGAAAGGAGCGTAAGACAACCATTCCCAAAAAGGGCAGCATCCCCCACATCAGCATGTGCGCCATCGAAGCGGCACCTTGCGCGAGATCCGGCTGCTGGCCTAGAGCCCGAAAAATCTGTTCAGAAAAAGACAGCGCTATCCAAACCGGAATACAAAAGCTGACCGCAAGCCAAAGCCCCTGCCGAACTGTCCGCCGCACATCACGCACGGAATGCGGCTTGCGCCCAATTTCTGAGGCAATCATCGGGGCCGTCGCCACCATCAACCCCATGCCGAAAAGCGATAGAGACATCACCAGATTAACGGCCAATGCTCCGGCGGCCAAAGCCTCTGGCCCTATTTTGCCGAGGAGATAGACATCTGTAGCGTGGATCAGGGCGCCCGACAGGTTGGACAGGATCAGCGGCCAAGCGAGAAACAAGGTTGCCCGCACCTCGCCACCCCAACTGGCGCGCCCCGTGGCCTCTGCCCCATCCTTAACACCTCGAAATGCCATCTAAGCCCGCCTTGACCGCTGACGGCATCGCCAGATCGGACGGCGGCTTATACCAATGTTCGCTCGATGAACCAGTAACTCGCAAGGCTGCCGATGAAATAAGCCATAGCGAGCGTGATTGGCCGTGCGGCAGGCGCCCAGAATCGGCGAATGAGTGCCAAGGTGCCAAGCGCGATCGCAACAATAACCACCTGCCCGGCCTCGACGCCCAAGTTGAAGGTAAGCAGCGCCATAGGCACTTCCCCTTCCGGCAAGCCTATTTCCTTCAAAGCTCCTGCAAATCCAAAGCCATGCAAAAGCCCGAACGAAAAGGCGACCAGCCAAGGCGCGCGTTGTGAAAAGCGCAGCTCCCCCGGCCGCGATTTCACAATCTCAACCGCCAGAAAGACGATCGACAGGGCGATGACGCTTTCGACCGGCTTTTGCGGCAAGCCAAGAAACCCCAAAGTGGTTCCGACCAAAGTGATCGAATGGGCGACCGTAAAGGCCGTGACTGCGCCAAGGATGCTGCGCCATCCCGTCAGCAGAAATACGAGGGCTAGGACGAAGAAGAGGTGATCAAACCCCAGCAGGATATGCTCGACGCCAATGATAAAGTAAGCGCTGGCAACATCCCATCGACTGGCCTTTTCCAAGACTTGGAAACTTGTCTGCTGCGGCGTCAACCGGCCAGTCTGAACGGCTGACTCAAGCGGCGCCACCCG
>JBBATU010000034.1:0-22908 GCA_040398565.1 Chakrabartia sp. | reverse complement strand
AGCTGACCCAAGCGCCAATCGGCGATGTAGCGGATATAGCGTTTGATTTCCTTGGCGGTCATGCCAGGCACGGGGCCCATTTCGAAGGCGAGGTCGATGAAATTATCTTCCAGACGGACAACCTTCTGGCAGCAATCGATAATATCTTCCTTCACCGTCTTTGTGAGGCAGCCGCGCTCCGCGCAGAAGGCGTGGAACAGCTTGGTGATGCCTTCGCAATGCAGGCTTTCATCGCGGACGGACCAGGAGACGATCTGCCCCATGCCCTTCATCTTGTTGAAGCGCGGGAAGTTCATCAGCATCGCGAAGGAAGCAAACAACTGCAGCCCTTCGGTAAAGCCGCCGAACATGGCGAGCGTGCGGGCAATGTCTTCATCGCTGTCGACGCCGAACTGATGGATATAATCGACCTTTGCCGCCATTTCTTCATATTCGAGGAAGGCCGAATATTCGGATTCGGGCATGCCGATGGTGTCGAGCAAATGGCTGTACGCTGCGACATGGACGGTTTCCATGTTGGAAAAGGCGGTCAGCATCATCTTGACTTCGGTCGGCTTGAACACGCGGCCATAATGTTCGTGGTAGCAATTCTGCACCTCGACATCGGCTTGCGTGAAGAAGCGGAAAATCTGCGTCAGCAAATTGCGCTCATGATCAGACAGCTTCTGCGCCCAATCGCGGCAATCTTCGCCCAAGGGCACTTCTTCCGGCAGCCAATGGATCTGCTGCTGGCGTTTCCAGAAGTCATAGGCCCAAGGATATTCAAAGGGCTTGTAGCTGTTGCGGGCTTCTAAGAGCGACATGGGTGTCTTCCTTAATTCAAATAATGTGCGGTGATGAATGCGGGCTTATTGGCAGGCCAAACACTCATCATAATCGGTCGAGGTCGCCAGCTCGAACTTGGGCGCGTCGGGCGTGTTGTCCGCCTCCACACCGCCGGCAAAGCCCGCGCGCTGGATCGATTTCGACCGCAGATAATAAAGCGACTTCACGCCCAATTCCCATGCGCGGAAGTGGAGCATCAACAGATCCCACTTCTCAACATCGGCTGGGATGAACAGGTTCAGCGAGGTCGCCTGATCAATATAGGGCGTCCGGTCCGCCGCGAGTTCGATCAACCAACGCTGATCAATTTCAAAGCTGGTCTTGTACACATCCTTTTCTTCCTGCGTCAGGAAGTCGAGATGCTGAACCGAGCCGCCCTGTTCCAAAATCGAATTCCAGACCGCGTCTGAATTTTTCGATTTTTCGATCAACAGCTTTTCCAAATAGGGATTGCGGATCGAAAAGCTACCAGACAGCGTTTTATGCGTGTAGATATTGGCCGGGATCGGCTCAATACACGCGCTCGTGCCGCCGCAGATGATCGAGATCGACGCCGTGGGCGCAATCGCCGTTTTGCAGCTAAAGCGTTCCATCACGCCGCGTTCTTCGGCATCCGGGCAAGCGCCCCGTTCGGTCGCCAGCAACATCGACGCCTCATTCACCTTGGCGGCGATATGCTTAAACACCTTCAAGTTCCAAGACTTGGCCATCGCCCCTTCAAAGGGAATGTTGCGCGCCTGAAGGAAGCTGTGAAAGCCCATGACGCCAAGGCCAACCGAGCGTTCGCGCGTTGCCGAATATTTGGCGCGGGCCATTTCCGGTGGGGCGCGATCAATATAATCTGTCAGCACATTGTCGAGGAAGCGCATGACATCCTCAACAAACTGCTTGTCGCCATTCCACTCATCCCATGTTTCCATGTTAAGCGACGAGAGGCAGCATACGGCCGTCCGGTCATTGCCCAGATGGTCACGGCCCGTGGGCAGCGTGATTTCAGAGCAGAGGTTGGATGTGGAGACTTTCAGACCCAGTTCGCGGTGATGCTTTGGCATCGCCTTGTTCACATGATCCGAATAGATGATATAGGGCTCACCCGTTGCGAGGCGGGTTTCCACAAGCTTCTGGAACAAAGAGCGGGCATCCACCGTCGCGCGGACAGAGCCGTCCTTGGGGCTCTTCAAATCCCATTCAGCGCCATTGCGCACAGCTTCCATGAACGCATCGGGGATAAGCACCCCATGATGCAGGTTCAGCGCCTTGCGGTTGAAATCGCCAGAAGGTTTGCGGATTTCGAGAAATTCTTCAATTTCCGGGTGCGAAATGTCGAGATAGCAGGCAGCCGAGCCGCGACGGAGCGACCCTTGCGAAATCGCGAGCGTCAAAGAATCCATCACGCGGACAAAGGGAATGATGCCCGATGTCTTGCCATTGAGACCCACAGGCTCCCCAATGCCGCGCACCGACCCCCAATAGGTGCCGATGCCGCCGCCGCGGGACGCCAGCCAGACATTCTCATTCCAGGTGTTGACGATGCCTTCCAGGCTATCATCGACCGAATTCAGATAGCAGCTGATCGGCAAACCACGCCCCGTGCCGCCGTTGGACAAGACGGGGGTTGCCGGCATGAACCAGAGCTTTGAGATATAATCATAGATGCGCTGGGCATGCTCTTGATCATCGGCATAGGCAGAAGCCACGCGGACAAAAAGATCCTGATAGCTTTCGCCGGGCAGCAGATACCGATCGCGCAGCGTGTCTTTGCCAAATTCGGTCAGCAACGCATCGCGCGACGCATCGATGGTCAGCGGATAGGCCGCGTCGACCATGCGCGAATCCTTAGCCGCCCCCGCAGCTTTTTTCGTCGCAGCCTTGGTCATTTCAACAGCGTCGCTGGCAACATCATCTCCACCGCTCGTTGCTTGCGTATCCCGAAAATCCATTCCTTGCCCCCAAAAATCGCTCTCGCGATGTTCTATTCTTGTTCGACTCGGAGTCGAAACTCCGTCCTATCAATTTTTTCGATCCCGTTGCAGAAAATCGAGACTGTCCCCGATATCCACAAGCTCCCCAAAAGAGCCTCATTCGCGCGATTCAGATGCGCTTACAAAACACTATAAATTGGGTGCCCCCTTGGCATCGCTACTACCCATAGTGCCTTATCCACCAGCAGACGCAAGTAGTTAATTATCTCTAAATGACTCGATTCATCGCTAATTTGAGTCAGTTCATGGCACCGCCTGCAGACGCAGACAGAGCGACGCGCGGCAATTCCACGCTTCCCAAAAAAGCAAGCTGTTCAGATGGACTAAGCCAGAAAATTAATGCCGAGATCCAGCCAATATGGCTCTAATACTTATCCACATGGCAAGGGCATCGACGACGGGGTGTGACGCCCGCAAGTCGATGCCGTTCCTAACCTATGCTGCGGATTTGCGGGCCGGGCTTTTGCGCGCCGGGACCTTTTTGCGGGCCTTGGGCTTCGCTTTGCCCTTGGCGGGGCCTTTCGCGGCCCGATCGTCAATCAGCTGGACCGCCTCTTCCAGCGTCAAGGCCTCTGGCGCCATCGTCTTGGGCAAGGTGGCGTTGGTTGTGCCGTCGGTCACATAGGCGCCATAGCGCCCCTCCATCAGCTTTAGCTCAGCCCCCGTGCGGGGGTGCGCCCCAAATTCCTTCAAGGGCGCACGCGATGCACCGCCTCTTGCCCGGCCAGCGCCGCTGGCGGCTTCTGCCAGTTTAACAACGGCCGCATTCATGCCGGTTTCAAACACATCGCGGGTGCTCGTGAGCCGTGCATATTTGCCATCATGCGCCAGATAGGGGCCATAGCGCCCAATGCTGGCGGTAATCGGCTTGCCGCTTTCTGGATGATCGCCAATGGTGCGCGGCAGGCTCAACAGCTTGACTGCCCAGTCGAGACCAAAGTCCTCAGACGGCACATCTTTGGGGATGGAGGCCCGCTTCGCTTCCTTACCCTCGCCCATTTCCACATAGGGACCAAAGCGGCCAGACTTGCGATGCACATCCTCGCCTGTTTCGGGGTGCTGCCCCAAAACTTCCGGCCCGCTCGATCCTGCATCGCCATCACTTCCGGGCTGACCAAATTTGCGGGTGAACTTGCACTCTGGATAATTGGAACAGGCGACAAAAGCCCCAAAGCGCCCACCCCGCAGGGCAAGCTTCCCCGCTTCACAGGCCGGGCATTGGCGGGGATCGCCCCCATCTTCGCGCTCGGGAAACAGGAACGGGGCTAAAAACGCGTCCAGCGCCAAGGTGACGTCCGATGGCTTTTGATCCATCACTTCAGTCGTCTTCGGCTTAAAGTCGCGCCAGAACGCCTCAAGCACCGCCTGCCATTGGGCCCTGCCGCCCGACACATCGTCCAGCTCTTCTTCCAGCCCGGCCGTGAAATCATAGCTGACATAGCGTTCAAAAAAGCGCTCCAAAAAGGCCGTCAGCAATCGCCCGCTTTCGCTTGGGGTGAAGCGGTTCTTTTCCAGCGTCACATAGTCGCGGTCCTTCAAGACCTGAAGGATCGACGCATAGGTCGATGGGCGGCCAATGCCGAGCTCTTCCATCTTCTTAACAAGGCTTGCTTCGGAATAGCGCGGCGGCGGCTGCGTGAAATGCTGTTCTGCCTCGACCTTGGTCTTGGCCGGAGCATCGCCTTGGGACAGGCGCGGCAGGCGTTTGGCATCCTCATCATCAGCGTCATCCAAGCCTTCTTCATACAGCGCGAGATAGCCGGGGAAGAGCACAACCTGCCCGGTGGCGCGCAGGCCGGTCTGGCCGGTCGCGTCGCTCATCTCCACGGTCGTCCGCTCCAGACGGGCAGACGCCATTTGGCTCGCCAATGCGCGCTTAAAGATCAAATCATAAAGCCGCGCGTGATCGCCGCTTGCGGCCCGATCCTTTGAAAAATCTGTGGGACGAATGGCCTCATGCGCTTCCTGCGCATTTTTGGCCTTGGCCTGATATTGGCGCGGCTTATCGGGGACATAGCCCGCATCATATCGATCTGCGATGGCCTTCCGCGCCGCACTAATGGCCGATCCATCCATCTGCACCCCATCGGTACGCATATAAGTGATCGCGCCATCTTCATACAACGACTGGGCAAGGCGCATCGTGTGCGTCGCCGAAAAGCCAAGCTTGCGCGCGGCTTCCTGCTGCAGCGTGGATGTGGTGAAGGGCGGCGGTGGATTGCGGGTCAGCGGCTTTGTTTCGACCGACATCACCATAAAGCGACCGGCCTCGACCGCGGCCTTCGCCGCCTCTGCATCGCCCGCATTGCCAATGGTCAGGCGTTCAATCTTTTCGCCCTTATGGCGGACAAGCCGCGCCGTAAACGGCACGCCATCCTGCTCCATCTGGGCCGTGACCGACCAATATTCCTGCGCCCGGAACAGCTCAATCTCACGCTCCCGATCCACGATCAGCCGCAAAGCGACCGATTGAACGCGCCCGGCCGATTTCGCGCCGGGCAATTTGCGCCACAGCACAGGCGACAGGGTGAAGCCGACCAGATAGTCGAGCGCACGGCGCGCGCGATAGGCATCAATCAGGTCGTGATCCAGTTCCCGCGGTTTCGCCATTGCTTCGGTGACAGCCGCCTTGGTGATCGCGTTGAAGGTGACGCGCTGAACATTTTTGGGCAGCACCTTTTTCTTCGCCAGCACTTCTTGCACGTGCCAGCTAATCGCTTCGCCTTCGCGATCAGGGTCCGTCGCGAGGATCAGCGTGTCGGCAGTTTTGGCTTCATCGGCAATCGCCTTGAGCTGCTTGCTCTTATCGGCATAGGCCTCCCAGGTCATCTCAAAGCCATTCTCAGGGTCAACCGAGCCATCCTTGGCCGGCAGATCCCGAATATGCCCAAAGCTGGCCAGCACCCGGTGACCGGGGCCCAGATATTTCTCAATCGTTTTTGCCTTGGCGGGCGATTCTACAACAACCAGCTTCATAACCTGTCCGGACTTTCCTCACATGTGTACGCGCGAGGGTGCTTTTGCTTTCACGTCGCGGTCAAGCACCTATTTAGGCAAGGCTAACCTCTTGCAGCAGGCTCTATCTTCGCTAAGCACCGAATTGAATAGTCTCTTGGGGGAGGAAAATGGCTGTGAACCTGCGTCAATGGGCGGCTGTAGTCGCTATGATTTTTGCATCTTTATCATCGGCTTATGCGCAAACACCGGCGGCCGTTGACACGGGCGACACGGCCTGGATCCTGACGGCATCCGCCCTTGTGCTCATGATGACCATTCCCGGACTTGGCCTTTTTTATGGCGGCCTGGTGCGCATGCGCAATGTCCTGTCCGTCATCATGCACAGCTTTGTGATTCTGTGCACCGTCTCCCTCCTCTGGGCGGTCATTGGTTACAGCCTCGTCTTTGGAGACGGCTCAGCCTATCTGGGCGGCACCGCAAATGCGATGCTCGCCAATCTGGCCGATGTGCGCGCCGGGCTCACCATCCCCGAATCAACCTTTGCCCTGTTTCAGATGACCTTTGCGATCATCACCCCAGCGTTGGTGATCGGTGCCTTTGTGGAACGGGTGCGCTTTGGCTGGGTTGTTGCCTTTTCAACTTTGTGGACATTGCTGGTCTATATTCCCGTTGCCCGCTGGATCTGGGGCGGCGGGTGGCTCGCAACCCAGTTCGGCACATTGGATTTTGCTGGTGGCATTGTGGTGCATACGACCGCGGGCATTGCCGCCCTTGTCGTCGCCATGCTGCTGGGCGCGCGGCGCGGCTTTAATAAGAGCCTGCTGGCCCCGCACAGCCCGGCGCTGACCATGGTGGGCGCAGGCTTGCTCTGGGTGGGCTGGTTTGGCTTTAATGGCGGCTCTGCCCTTGCAGCGGGCGCTGGGGCGACTGCCGCCATTATGAACACGCATCTCGCGGCCTCAACAGCCGCGCTCATCTGGATCGGCATTGAGCGGGTCCGCATTGGTAAATCAACCTCTATCGGCATTGTCACGGGCGCGATTGCAGGCCTTGCGACCGTTACCCCTGCGGCGGGCTATATTGGCCCCATGGGTGCCATTTTGCTCGGTGCGCTGGGCGGCTCGGTCTGTTTCTACATGGTGCAGGTCGTGAAGTCTCGGTGGCAGATTGACGATTCGCTCGACGTGTTCGCGGTCCACGGCGTTGGCGGCATTTTGGGGTCAATTCTCATGCCTTTGGCCTTTACCGAGGCACTGGGCGGCGCAGGCTTTGCTGCTGGCATGGATCTCTCAACCCAACTGACGGGTCAGGCCATTGGCGTGGGCGTGGTCGCCCTGTGGACGGCCGTTGTGACGTTGGTGCTGGCGCGCGCTGTTGCTCTGGTCTTGCCGATGCGCGTGGATGAAGAGGCCGAGCATGAAGGGCTTGATCTCCACAGCCATGGCGAACGCGGCTGGGAACTCGACTAAGCTGCTGAAAAGGGCGGCGCGCGACCCAGTCGCGCGCCAGCCGCTTAATCGCCTGTGAGAATACGATCCACGAGTTGCTTGACCGTCGGCACGAACCCATTTGAATAAAAGGGATCGCGCTTGAAATTATAAACATTATGGCCCGCGAACATCAGGTTCTGATCCACATCGCCGCCATGGGCGATCGACTGCAAAGTCTTTTGGATGCAGAAGCTGCGTGGATCCGCGAGATAACCGGTCGTGAAGTCGTCATGGTCCTTCCAAGCGGAAAATCCACAATGCGACAGGCAGCCCATGCAATCGGCCTGATCCTTTTGAATCGCCTTGCGCTCTTCGGGCGTGACAAAGACCAGCGTGTCGGCGGGTGTCCGCAGGGCTTCTGTAAAGCCCGCACCAAACCATTCGCGCGCGCGCATCAGGTCATTGACCGACACCCAGAAGCTCTTGCCGCGCACCCCAACGTCAAGCTGGTGCGTCTGTTCGCCCGCCTGTTCCCGGGAAAAGGCGACCTGACGCTCACTGCGCGCTTCCAAATTGCGCAGGAACGGTGTGCGGACCGCGCTCGAATAAAAGCCGGTGGGGGAAAATTTGTGGAGCAGGACATCGCCTTCCTCCAACATGGTCAGCCGATCTTTCCATTGCTGCGGGATCGGGCTTTCCTGCGTCAGCAGCGGGCGCGTGCCAAATTGAAAGGCGATCTGGCCGAGTTCGGGATTGTCGATCCAATTATCCCAGTCCCGCAAAAACCAAACGCCGCCTGCCATCACGATTGGGGTGGATTCGGGAATGCCGCATTCCCGCATCACCTCGCGCAGCGCCTTAACGCGCGGATAGGGATCTTCGGGCTTTAAAGGGTCTTCTGCGTTGGACAGGCCATTATGCCCCCCGGCCAGCCAGGGATCTTCATACACCACGGCGCCCAGCAGATCTGGAACCTTGGAATAAGCGCGCTTCCAAAGAGCACGAAAAGCACGGCCAGAACTGACAATCGGCAAATAAGAAACGCCGTATTGTTCAGCAATTTCCGACAATTTATAGGGCATGCCAGCGCCACAGGTGACGCCATGGACAAGGCCCTTGGTCTGGCTCAAAACGCCGTGCAGAACCTGCTGCGCGCCGCCCATTTCCCACAGCACATTAATGTTAATGGCCCCCCGGCCACCAGACATGTCATGCGCGCGCTTTACCTGATCTACCGCGCCCTCAATGGAAAACCGGATCAGCTCATCATGCCGCTCCCGGCGCGTCTTTCCATTATAGATTTGCGGAACAATATTGTCCTCCGAATCAAGGACATCGGCGTTGACGGCGGAGACAGTGCCAATACCCCCAGCGGCAGCCCAAGCGCCTGCGCTGGCATGGTTGGTTGCCGATACGCCTTTTCCGCCTTCAACAAGCGGCCAGACTTCGCGGCCATGATAGACTATCGGCTTCAAACCCTTGAACATTTTGCCCCTGCACGTCTTTTCGAACGGCTTCGTATAAGCCGTTCATGGCAAAATGCGCGGTTTTTCTTTCGCTCATCCACAGGCGGGTTATCTTCTCAGTCGCGACTGAACCTTTTGCACAGCCTTATTGTTCCGGCGGCCGTTAAAGATCCGCAACCACGGCCTTTAAAAGCGCGCCCAAAGCGCGGGTCGCCGCCGGTTCATTAAGGGCGGGCGCATGACCCACGCCCGGCACGGTTGTCAGCTTTGCACCCGGCAGACGACGGGCCATGTCCCGCGCCACGCCCTCTGACAGCAAGTCAGAAAGGCCACCCCGCAAAATCGAAACCGGGGCATCGCCCAAAGCCTCATAAGCAGGCCAGAGATCAAACGGCTCTGACGCAAGCTTCATCGGCTCAGAGATTTGCATGTCGTAATCTAGGACAATGCGTCCCTTTCGCGTGAGGCGACAGACCCGCTTTGCATAGGCAATCCAATCCTCCAAATCATAGGAGGGATAGATAATCTGCTGCATCTCCCCCAGATCGCGCGCCGCGTGCACCCATGTCGGCCATGTTTGCGTGCGGCCAACGGAACTGCGAATGCGCTCTAGGCCCTTGGGGTCGAGCACCGGCCCAATATCGTTGAGCAAAGCGCCCGCAATGCGTCCGGGCTTTATCCCCGCCATCAACATCGTGATGATACCACCCAAAGACGTGCCGATGGACACAAATTTTTTGATCTTCAACTCGGTGAGCAGCAGCTCAATATCCTGCACATAGGTCAGCGGAACATAGGTCATCGTGTCCTTTGCATAGGCCGATTCGCCCCGGCCGCGCAGATCCACACAAATAACGCGCCAATCGCCCGACAGCCGCTGGGCCACATGCTCAAAATCACGCACATTGCGCGTCAGACCCGGGATACAGAGGATGGCTGGGCGCCGTTTATCGCCCGGATAGTCGCGATAATGCAGCCGAAGACCATCATTCGACCACCAATAGCCATCGGTATATTGCGCTTTTGCACCCATCGCCCCCATATCGCGATATGTCTCAGATCCCGCAAGCTCCGCGTTATAAACCTGACCGCGCCATTGAAGAGGTGGCGACGTTCCTTGCCGACCCGGTTCATGCTGCCGATTTTCCAAACACGATCTTGCGGTTCCGCAATGACAAGGCAGCAGCTGACCTTGGCCTAGAGTCGCTAGAGGATGCGCAATGGCTGGCGCATTTTGGGCGGTTCGCGCCCTTGCCGGGAAGTCTGCCACAGCCGCTGGCGCTGCGTTATCACGGGCATCAGTTTCGGTCTTACAATCCTGATATTGGCGATGGCCGTGGCTTTCTGTTCGCCCAAATGCGCGACACACTGGGCCGGCTCATGGATTTGGGCACTAAGGGATCAGGGCAGACGCCCTATAGTCGATTTGGCGATGGCCGCCTGACTCTCAAAGGCGCGGTGCGAGAAATTCTGGCAACCGAAATGCTCGAAGCGCTGGGCGTTGAAACCAGCCGCACCTTTTCCGTCATCGAAACGGGGGAAGCCCTGCATCGCGGTGATGAGCCAAGCCCCACGCGCTCTGCCGTGCTGGTGCGCCTGTCGCATGGCCATATCCGCATTGGCAGCTTTCAGCGGCTGGCCACGCTCGGCCTGACGGAGGAGGTGCGACGCCTGACGGCCTATGCTCTGCGCCATTATTATGGCGAAGACGACGGCCCGGATGCCGCCGTTCGGCTGGTGCAACACGTCGTTCGCAAAACTGCACATCTGGCCGCAAGCTATATGGCGGCGGGCTTTGTCCATGGCGTGTTGAACAGCGACAACATCAATGTGTCGGGTGAAAGCTTTGATTACGGACCTTGGCGCTGGACACCGACCTTCGATCCAAATTTCACCGCCGCCTATTTTGATGAGCAGGGTCTTTACGCCTTTGGACGGCAGGCAGAGGCCATTCACTGGGACGTTGTCCAGCTAGCCAATAGCGTTCTGGACATCGCAGATCGCGAGGCGCTGGTCGCGGCCATTGATGACTTTGCGCCGACCTATCGTCAGGCGCTCATCGCCCGCGTCTTGTGGCGGCTGGGCGTCGAACCCTTGACTGAGGAGCGGGATATTCGCGTCGTCACCGCGCTGGAAACGGCGCTTTATGAGACGCGTGTCGAGATTGACCGTTTCTATTTTGATTGGACGGGCGGCAGGCTGCGGCGGCCAGATGCACAGGGGCTCTATGCCGCAGAGGCATTCACTCAATTGGCCGAGGCATTGGTAGGCTACACGCCGCGACAGGCGTTTTCCCATCCCTATTGGGCGGGTCATGCGCCCTGCTCGATGCACATAGAGGAGGTGGAAGCCATCTGGGCGCCCATTGCCGAACGGGATGACTGGTCAGCCCTTTATGCAAAGGTGGAGGCCATTCGCGCTATGGGAGATGCGCTGCGGGGATGATATAGGCTCAAGCCTATGACCCAAGAGCTTATCTCGATGAATCCCGCAACGGGCGCGGAACTCTGGCGCGGACCGATCAGCTCGGTGGCGGCAGACGTCGCTGCGGCGCATGCCGCCTGGCCCCAATGGGCGGCGCGACCGCTGGCCGAACGGATCGCATTGGTCGAACGCTTTGCAGAGGTTGTGCGCAGCCGACACGAAGCCTTTGCGACCCTGATTGCGCAGGAAACGGGCAAACCCATTTGGGAAACGCGCACCGAAGTCGATGCCGTCATCAACAAGGTCGCGATTTCGATCAACGCTTATGCCGAACGCACGCCAGATCGGGATATTGCCGCAGCAGCCGGAGCGCGCACGCGGGTTCGGCATAAGCCGCATGGCGTGATGGCGGTGCTTGGCCCCTATAATTTCCCCGCCCATCTGCCCAATGGCCATATCATCCCCGCGCTCATCGCTGGGAACGCCATTGTCTTCAAACCCTCCGAAAAAACGCCCACATGCGGCGCGATGCTGGTCGACTGCCTGCACGAAGCGGGCGTCCCCAAGGATGTGGTGCGCCTTGCCATTGGCGGCGTGGACGAAGGCCGACAACTTGTCGCCCACGCTCATGTCGAGGGCATTCTCTTCACCGGATCGGCGCGCACAGGCATCGCGCTGAACCGCCAATTTGCCGATCAGCCCGGCAAGATGCTCGCGCTGGAAATGGGCGGCAACAATCCCATCATCGCCTGGGATGTTGAGGATGTGGACGCGGCCGCCGCCCTGATCGTCCAATCGGCTTATTTGAGTGCAGGGCAACGCTGCACCGCCGCCAGCCGTCTGATCATAAGGGAGGGTGCAGAACGCCCGCTGATCGACGCGATTGGTGGCCTGATTGACCGGATCATCATTGGCGACCCCTTTGCCGATCCTGCCCCGTTCATGGGGCCGGTGATCGACCTAGAAGCAGCGCATGGCCTGTTGCAGAGTTTTGCCGATCTTGAGGCCAAGGGCGGGCAGGTCATCCGGCCGCTCACTCAGATTCGGGCGGGGCTGCCCTTCCTCACCCCCGCCCTCATCGACATGACCGACGCGATAGACCGGCCAGATGATGAGTTGTTTGGCCCCGTGCTGCAAATTGTCCGCGTGGCGGATTTTGACGCCGCCATTGCAGAGGCCAATGCCACACGCTTCGGCCTTGCCGCCGCGCTGATTGGCGGGACACAGGCTCAATTCGACCAATTCTGGGCGCAGGGTCGCGCGGGCGTCCTCAACTGGAACAGGCCGACCAATGGCGCACCGTCTGCCGCACCCTTTGGCGGGCTGGGCCTGTCTGGCAATCATCGGCCCAGCGCCTTTTATGCGGCAGATTACTGCGCATATCCGGTCGTTTCGGTCGAAGGCGACGCGCTTGAAGGACGCATCGTGACGGGTTTGACGCCCGCCGCCTGAAGTTTCCCTAAACAGGGGCCAATAATCTCTGCTTTGCGCGCTGCAGAGCAGAGATGCAGGAGGGAGGAATGACAATGGGCCATGTTCTTCTTGTGGGTGCCGGACCGGGCGATCCCGATTTGCTGACCGTGAAGGCCGCACGCGCCTTGGCGCAAGCGGATGTCATTGTGCATGACGGCTTGGTCGATCCCGAAATTTTGGCGCTCGGCAACCCCGATGCGCGCTATATTTCCGTCGCCAAGCAGCGCAGCCGCCATAGCGTTCCGCAAGATCGGATTAATGCGCTTCTTGTTGAGGAAGCCCGCGCTGGAAAGCGCGTCGTCCGCCTGAAATGCGGCGATCCCTTCATCTTCGGTCGGGGCGGTGAAGAAGCCGAAGAATGCCGCGCGGCGGGCGTTTCGGTGGAGGTCATCCCCGGCATATCGGCCGCTGTTGGCTGTGCTGCACAAGCCATGCTGCCGCTCACACATCGCGACGCGTCCAGCGCGGTCAGCTTTGTGGCTGGCCAGTGCAAGGGCCTGAGCGATCAGGATTGGTCGGGCCTTGCGGGCAAGGGCCGGACCCTTGTCATCTATATGGGCGTCGCCACGGCCTATGACATTGCCGAAAAGCTGATCGCAGATGGCGTGTCGCCCGATATGCCCGTTGCCGTTCTGGAACGCGGGACGCGCAAGGGCGCGCGCGCCCTGCGGACATTGCTCACCGATTTGGGGGATATGATTGCACGTGATGGCGTGCAAAGCCCGGCGATCATCATCGTTGGAGAGGTTGTCTTGCGCTCGGATGCCGAAGACCGGCTGCGGGCGCTCGCAAAACAAGTGGAAGAAGCATAAGCATGAAATTGTTGACGGGAAATGATCTCGCCTCGGGCGCGGTCACATGGTGGACAGGCAAGGACTGGTCCCTGCATGTTGAGGATGCGGCCGATGTCGGCGCGCATGGCGAAGCCATTTTGACCGCTGAAGAAGGCGCACGCCGGGTCAACGCCCCTTATTTGATCGACGCTGTGGCGACGCCCGAAGGCCCACGCCCAGCCCATATTAAAGACCGCGTTCGCGCGCTCGGCCCGACCGTGCGCCCCGACCTGACATTGAAACCGGCCGATCCGAACGCCGGAAGCTGGGTGATCTAATGTATAAATATGACCAATATGATCAGGCGATTGTGGATGCCCGCGTTGCCGAATTTGGCGATCAGGTGCGCCGCCGCTTGGCCGGCGACATGACCGAGGACCAGTTCAAGCCGCTGCGCCTGATGAACGGCCTGTATCTGCAGCTCCACGCCTATATGCTGCGCGTTGCCATTCCCTATGGCACGCTCGACAGCCGCCAGATGCGGATGCTCGCCCATATCGCGCGCACATATGACCGCGACTATGGCCATTTCACCACGCGCCAGAATATCCAGTATAACTGGATCAAGCTGGAAGATGCGCCCGCCATCCTCGCTGATCTGGCGACGGTAGAAATGCACGCCATCCAGACATCGGGCAATTGCATCCGCAATATCTCGTCTGATCAATATGCGGGTGCGGCAGCAGACGAAGTCGCTGATCCCCGGCCATGGGCAGAGCTGCTGCGCCAATGGTCCACCTTCCATCCGGAATTCAGCTATCTGCCGCGCAAGTTTAAAATCGCGGTGATTGCGTCGGACGAAGACCGGGCAGCGATGAAGCTGCACGATATTGGCATTCAGCTGGTGGAGCGGGATGGCAAGCTGGGCGCTGCTTTCTATGTCGGCGGGGGCATGGGCCGCACGCCGATGGTCGCGCCGCTGATCAAAGACTTTGTACCGATTGAGGATTATCTCAGCTACACCGAAGCCTGTCTGCGCGTGTACAACCGCTATGGCCGCCGGGATAACATCTACAAGGCACGCATCAAGATCCTGATCCATGAATTGGGTGCCGCAGAATATGCCCGTCAGGTTGAAGAAGAATTTGCCCATGTAAAGACACTGGGCATCGACCCGCCGGCCGCTGAGCTGGAGCGGATTTCCGCCTTCTTTGCTCCGCCCGCCTTTGACGCAGGCGCACCCGACAGCATTGACCGCAGCGACCCGGATTTTGCCGTCTGGCTTGATCAAAATGTGAAGGCGCACAAACAGCCGGGCTATGCCATTGTGAACATCAGCCTAAAGCCGGTTGGCGGCATTCCGGGCGATGCTTCCTCTGCGCAGATTGATGTGATGGCGGACCTGGCCGAGAAGTACAGCTTTGACGAGCTGCGCGTCACGCATGCGCAGAACATCGTGCTGCCGCATGTCGCCAAGCGGGATCTTTATGCCATGTGGCAAGCGTTGACCGAGGCGGACTTGGCTGCGGCCAATCTGGATTTGATCAGCGATATCATCGCCTGTCCGGGGCTGGATTATTGCAGCCTTGCCAATGCGCGCTCCATCCCGGTTGCACAGAAAATCGCGCAGCGTTTTGCCGACCTCGATCGGCAGCGGACGCTGGGCGAGTTGAAGCTCAAAATCTCAGGCTGCATCAATGCCTGTGGTCATCACCATGCCGGCCATATCGGCATTTTGGGTGTCGACCGAAAGGGCACGGAAAATTACCAGCTGCTACTCGGCGGCTCGGGCGCTGAGGATACCAGCCTTGGCAAAATCACCGGCCCCGGCTTTGATGAAGATGGCGTTGTCGATGCCATTGAGCGCGTGACCGACAAATATCTGGAACTGCGCGATACTGGGGAACGCTTCCTCGATACCTATCGCCGGGTCGGATTTGATCCGTTTAAGGAGGCAATTTATGGCTGAGCTGCGCTTTCGGGATGATGCGGCGCTGGAACAGCCCGCTGTGACCCTTGATTCCTTTCTGACCCAGTCAAACGCAACAGCTGTGCGGCTGGAATCTGATGAAGATGCGCGCCTTTTGATCCCCCATTTGGATCGTCTGGCGTTGGTCGAAGTGGCTTTCCCCAAATTCCGCGATGGACGGGGCTATTCCTCCGCCCGGATCCTGCGCGAAGCAGGCTATACGGGCGAATTGCGGGCGGCAGGGGATGTTCTGGTCGATCAGATCGCCTTCATGCGCCGCTGTGGCTTTGACAGCTTTGTGCCCGATGTGCCGCTGGATGCAGAGGCGGTTGAGGCGAGCCTCAATTTCTATGGCCAAGTCTATCAAGGGGCGGCGGATGCGGGTGTTCCGGTCTGGAAGCTACGGCATGGCTGACACGCGGGCCCGCGCTGTCGACAGGATCGACACGTCCCCGCGTTATACCGAGGCGGATGCCATTCGCCTCAACAACATGTTCCGTGGCCGCGACACATTTGAGGTTCTGGAAACCGTCTTGCCAGAACAGATGCTGGGCGATGTCGCCACCGTGTCCAGCTTTGGGGCAGAGGCCGTTGTCCTGCTGCACCTATTGTCGCGCATCGACCCCAGCCTGCCCGTGCTCTTCCTCGATACGGGCAAGCATTTTCCCGAAACGCTTGCCTATCGCGATCAGGTGACAGCTTTATTGGGCCTGACCGACGTCCGCAATCTGACACCGGATGCCCATGATGTGGCCGCGCAGGACGAAACCGGGCTGCGCTGGTCTTATGATCCCGATGGCTGCTGCGCGATCCGCAAAGTCGCGCCCCTGCAAACAGCGCTCGCGCCCTTTGATGCGCAGATTTCAGGGCGAAAGGCGTTTCAATCCTCCACGCGCTCTGCCCTGCCCCGCTTTGAGATTGAAGATGGGCGGCTGAAAATGAATCCGCTTTCTGATTGGGACAAGGGCCGGATCGAAAGCTATTTTGCCGAGCATAATCTGCCCCGCCATCCGCTGGAGGCGCAAGGCTATCCCTCCATCGGGTGTGCGCCCTGCACCAGCCGAGTGAAGCCGGGGGAAGACCCGCGCGCTGGTCGCTGGCGTGGCTGGGACAAAACGGAATGCGGCATCCACACAGCCGTCACGCCACTGGATGAGACAGGCGAAAACGACCCGGCATTTTAAGGCTCTCAGTGCGTGAGAAGCCGCCAAGCGAGTTGTGCTGCTACGTAGAGGATCAACAGCCCCGTCGCGCGCCTGACGAGCGTGGGGGAGAGCAAACGAATTCCCGCAATGCTGCCAATCTGCCCGCCAATCACAACACCAAGCGCAAGCGGCCAATAGTCCGCAACCTGCGGCAACGCGCCCGTGCTGCACAACTTCCCCAATTGACCCGCCAGCCCAGTGGTTGAGTTGATCAGGATGAACAAGCTGGCCGTTGCCGCAATTTGTTTGGCCGCGGCCCAGCGGGTCATGTGGAGATAGGGGGCGAGGAAAATCCCTCCGCCAATGCCCACCAATCCGGCGAGATAGCCCACACCCGCGCCGGTCAGCAGATCTGCAAAGCCCGTTTTGCGATCCTGTTGGGCAGGTGCTGTTTCCAAAGGTCTTTCCCGCTGCACCAGCAAGGCGACCCCCGCCACAAACAGGCTGGACGCCAGCAGTGCGAGGAATGCCGTTTCGGTGATCGGCGTTAACCCGCCCAGCCCGGCAAAGGGTGCCGAGACAAGCACCAGCGGCAGGGCCCGCCGCCAAGGCAGCAGCCCCGCCCGATGGAACCGCCAAGTACCGCCAATGACGACGATAATGTTACAGGTGAGCGCAATCGCCGGGAGAATCCGATAATCAACGCCGGCCAGCGCCAGCAGCGCATTATAGGTTGATCCGCCGCCAAAGCCGACGCTGGCGTAAAGAAGCGCCGTGCCGAAAAAGGCGGGGATCAGCCAGATCAGCATCGTTGCTCTCGATTAAAACGCGCCGTGGCAGTGCTTATACTTCTGGCCCGACCCACAAGGGCATGGCGCATTGCGGCTGACCTTGCCTTCCCATTCTGCCGGATCGCCAAACTCCTCTGCGGGATCAGGCTGAACCATAGGCAAGGGCGGTATCCGCGTCGAGACAAGGCCAAGCGTGGCGGCATCGATATCCGCACTATTATCTTCACCCGTCAGTGGGTCGATATGGCTTGTTACAAAATTGGGCATTTGCGGCAGTTCGGGTGATGCCTGAAAATGGAATTGCGCATGCGCTAGTATCTTGGTCACATCCTCCCGGATCACAACCAGCATCCGTTCAAACAAAGCAAAGGCTTCCCGCTTATACTCGTTAATCGGCGTCTTCTGCGCATAGGCGCGCAAGTGAATGACGGCGCGCAACGCATCCAGCGTCGACAAATGGTCTTTCCAATGCTGGTCGAGCGATTGGAGCAGAACGCTTTTTTCAACTTCATGCCAGGTTTGGGCATCCAGCTCTGCCTGTTTGGCGGCCATCAGGGCATCCGCATGCGCGCGGATGCGGTCTTCGATCATCTCCGGCTCAATTTCCGATTCCGTGATCCAATCATTGAGCGGAATTTCAAAGCCGAACACCACTTGCACCCGGGTCTTTAGGCCGTCCACATCCCATTGCTCTGGATAGCTATTGGGCGGGCAGGCGTCACCGACAATGGCGTTGACCGTTTCATGCCGCATATCAATGGTGACATCGTCGACGGCGTCGGCATCCATAATGTCACCGCGTTGTTCATAAATGACCTTGCGCTGGTCGTTCATGACATCGTCATATTCAACGACCTGTTTGCGAATATCATAATTGCGCGCTTCAACCTTTTTCTGCGCCGTCTCAATCGCCTTCGACAGCCAGCGCGACCCAATGGCTTCGCCATCCGCCAAATTGCTGTTCATCATCTTGGCAAAGAGGGTGTCTGGCCCAAAAATGCGCAGCAGATCATCATCGAGGCAGAGGTAGAATTTGGTGTGGCCCGGATCCCCCTGACGGCCAGAGCGGCCACGCAGCTGGTTATCGATACGGCGGCTTTCATGTCGCTCCGTCCCGATGACAAACAGGCCGCCAGCTTCGAACACGCGCTGCTTTTCGGCTTCGATTTCCGCGCGAATACGGGCGATTTCCTTATCCTTTTTCGGCCCGTCTTCCATGGTTTTCAGCTCATCCTCAACCCGGAAATCCAGATTGCCGCCCAGCTGAATATCGGTGCCGCGCCCGGCCATATTCGTCGCAATGGTGACAGCACCCAGCCGCCCTGCCTGCGCCACAATATGGGCTTCTTGCTCGTGATACCGGGCGTTCAGAACATTATGATCGACGCCTTCCTTGTTCAAAAACTCTGACAACAGCTCAGATTTTTCAATCGAGACGGTGCCGACAAGCACCGGCTGACCGTCGCTCGCGCGCTTCTTGATCAGCTTGGCAATGGCGCCAAATTTGTCATGCGTGTTTTTGTAAAACTCATCTTCTTCATCAATGCGCTGCACCGGCACATTGGTTGGAATGGTGACGACATTCATGCGGTAAATGTCGAAAAACTCCTGCGCTTCGGTCGCCGCCGTCCCGGTCATGCCGCCCAGTTTTGGGTACATGCGGAAATAATTTTGAAAGGTGATGGAGGCGAGAGTCTGATTTTCAGATTCGATCTTCACGCCTTCCTTGGCTTCGACCGCCTGATGCAGACCATCGGACCAGCGGCGGCCATCCATCATGCGTCCGGTAAACTCGTCAATGATGACGACCTTGTTATCCTTTACGATGTAATCGGTGTCCGCCTTGAACAGCACATTCGCCCGCAGCGCCTGATTAAGGTGATGGACGACTTGGGTATTCTCAAAATCATAAAGATTGGCACCTTCGAGAAGGCCCGCGCCCTCCAGCAGCCGCTCCGCCTTTTCTGTGCCATCTTCGGTTAAGACGATGGAGCGTTGCTTTTCATCCTTCTCATAATCGCCATCATCCAATTGCCTCACAATGGCATCGACCCGGATGTACAATTCTGACTTGTCGTCGGTTGGCCCAGAAATGATGAGCGGCGTGCGCGCCTCATCGATCAAGATGGAGTCAACTTCATCGACAATTGCGTAATTGAAAGGCCGCTGCACCATGTGTGCGCGCTCATACTTCATATTGTCGCGCAGATAATCAAAGCCGAATTCATTGTTCGTCCCATAGGTGATGTCCGACGCATAAGCCTGACGCCGCTGATCATCGGTCAGATTGGGAACAATCACGCCCACGGTCAGCCCAAGGAAGCGATAGACTTGGCCCATCCATTCGGCATCACGCTTGGCCAGATAATCATTGACGGTGATGACATGCACACCCTTGCCGGGCAGTGCATTTAAATAGGTCGCAGCCGTGGCAACGAGAGTCTTGCCCTCCCCTGTGCGCATTTCGGCAATTTCACCGCGGTGGAGCGCGATACCGCCAACCAACTGCACATCATAATGGCGCTGACCCAGCGTGCGCTTGGCGGCTTCACGCACGGTCGCAAAGGCGTCTGGCAACAGCGCGTCGAGCGCCTCTCCCGCCTCAATCCGCTGGCGGAATAGGACTGTTTGGTTCTGCAAATCGGCATCGCTCATCGCCTGCATATCAGGCTCGAGCGCATTCACCTTGTCGACAATCTTCAACAATGTGCGGACATAACGGTCGTTTGACGACCCAAAAGTCGAGTTGGCGAGCGTGCCGAGCATGGGCTTTTCCTTGATTAAAACAGCGCGTCAGCAGCAACGGCGACGCAGAAAATTGACGATGAAAAAGGGCGCGGCGCGCAAATCAGGCGCGCGGGCGGTCTGTCAGTTCAACGCCAATAAGGGGCGGGAGAAGCCCGGCAAGGACTGGCGGCAACAGCGTCTGTGAAGGCACAAAGCCGGGCTGAGAGAGAAAGGCCGCATGCGCCAACAGCTTGTGCGTCGAAGCCACGGCCGTCGGATCTTGGGTCTGCGCAACAGCCCCAACAGCCACAGGCTGCGCCATAGCAACACGGCTCGCCTCTGCGGGCGAAAACCCGGCCACAAGGGCCACAAGATAAAGAAAAATCCGCATCAATATTATCCGTAGGTCAGGATATAGGGATGAATGGCCGGGCCGTCCATCCCGCGCCCGTCGGATTATCTTTAACCCTGTGAATGCTCTGCCACTCTTTCCCATGGTTGAACCAAGCGGGCGCAGTGTCTAGGGGCATTTTATGAACACCAGCACGTCCCCCCTCGCCCGCCCTTTTCCGGAATTGCCCGCCATTGATGGCGCGTCGCCGCGTGTGGCGCGGGCGCACTATAAGGCTTGGGACCGGGCAGACCTGACATTGATCACATTGGATGCGGGAACGGCGGTTGCGGGCGTGACCACGCAAAGCAAATGCCCCTCGCCCGAAGTGGAATGGTGCCGGGCCAATTTGCCGGGCGGTCGGGCGCGCGCGCTAGTTGTCAGCGCGGGCAATGCCAATGCCTTTACCGGGCATAAGGGCCGGGCCGCGGTGGACGCCATCACGACCAAAGTCGCCAGCCATCTGGGCTGCCCCGCGGAAGAAATTTTTGTGTCGGCCACGGGCGTTATTGGTGTGCCCCTGCCGATTGATAAGGCCGAAGCGGGCCTTGAACTGGCATTTTCATCAGACCCCTGTGGCTGGGCCGATGTCGCGGGCGCCATCTCCACGACCGACACCTTCCCCAAAGGCGCTGTGACGCAGGCCGTGATTGGGGGGCGAACGGTCACGCTGGTTGGTGTGATCAAAGGTTCGGGCATGATCGCGCCTGATATGGCGACGATGCTGGGATATATCTTTACCGATGCGGCGATTGCGCCCGGCTTGCTGCAAGACATGCTGTCTGCCGCCAATAAGGCCAGCTTTTCCTGCATTACCGTGGATAGCGACACCTCCACATCCGACACGGTTCTGGCCTTTGCAACCGGCAAGGCGGGCAATGCGCCGCTTTCAACCAAAGACGATGCAGGGGCAGATGCCTTTCAGGCGGCCCTTGCCGATCTGTGCCGTCAACTCGCCCATCTCGTCGTCCGCGATGGAGAGGGGGCGAGCAAGTTTATTGAGATCAGCGTCGACGGCGCGGTTTCAGACGCGAGCGCCCATCGCATTGCCATGAGCATCGCAAACTCGCCTTTGGTCAAGACAGCCATTGCAGGCGAAGACGCCAATTGGGGCAGGGTCGTCATGGCAGTTGGCAAAGCGGGCGAACCGGCGGAGCGCGATCTTCTCGCCATCCGTTTTGGCGCGACCCAAGTCGCCGAAGCCGGGCTGCCGGTGGACGGCTATGACGAAACGCCTGTCGCCGCGCATCTAAAGGGCGAAGACATCAGCATTGGGGTCTCTCTGGGTCTGGGCAATGGCCGCGCCACCGTTTGGACGTGCGACCTGACCCATGGCTATATCAGCATCAACGCCGATTATCGCAGCTAGAGCCTGCCCGGACCTGACCTAACTCGGGCCTGAAGCAAGGCTTATTCTGCGAAACAAGCGGCAATCCCGACAGTAGCTGCGGCCGTGACCAAGGCGAGATAGGGCAAGAGGCCCGCTTTTGGCAGGACGGCGGGTCGCGCAAAGGGATCGTCGGCCGCTCCGTCTGCCATCGGGAACTGGCCCTTATCCTGAACATAATGGCGGAATGCAAAAACGGGGATGATCAGCAGAACAGCCAGCAGACCGTTGCGCAAAGTCCCTTCACCCCAAACATTGGCGCCAGCGCCCATCCAAACCAAATTGACAAAGCCAAAGACCGCACCCGTCGCCAGCAGCCAGGTTGGGCAGCGATAGGGCCGGTTCCAATCTGACCGGTCAATCCGGTGGATCCATCCCGATTGCAGGTTGAGGAAGTTAAAAACAAAATAGCAGACGTTTGAAATCATCAGCACCGCGAAATAATCCGACGCGAGCAGCAGCACGAGGTTAAACACCAAATCCGTCCACATAGCAGCGGTAGGTGCCCCATGTGCGTTGACGCGGGAGAGGTAACGCGGAAACCAGCCATCAACCGATGCCTGATATAAGGTCCGCGAGGAGCCCATCATCGATGTCATCACGATGAGCAAAAGGGCCAGCACCAGCATGACAATGAGCAGATTGCCGATGACCGCGCCGCCACCCAATATTTTGGCCAGTGCATTGGCCACACCCGATCCATCGTAAATCGAGGGGTCCAGCATACCCTCTAGTCCAAGCGAGGCTTGGAACACCAAGGGCACGAGCGTGAAAATGGCCATACACAATAGGCCGGATGCAAAGATGGCGCGGGCCGTATCTTTTGCTGGATTCTTGAATTCACGGGTGTAGCAAACCGCTGTTTCAAAGCCATAGGTTGACCAGCCCGCCCCAAACATGGCCCCGGCCAAGAGTGTGAGCCCGGCGGCATCCCATGTTCCAAAGCCGATATTCCCCGCAGCATCGCGCAGGATGGGCAAGAGCGGAAACAGGTTTTCACGCGGCAAATCGCCGGTGATGAGGGGGACGAGGCCAACAAGCAGCAGCGGCAACATGCAGGCAATGCCCAGAATCTTCTGGAAATTCGCGGCCCGCGCCGCGCCATGATGCTGAAGCGCAAAGGTCAAAAGCAAAAATCCCGTGGCGATAATCGACACGAGATTGACC
>JBBATU010000033.1:0-22914 GCA_040398565.1 Chakrabartia sp. | reverse complement strand
GTTCGATGCTGCGATGGCCAAAATCTTCCGATAGGGCTTTGCAAAAGGCTTCCCCATGGTCAACCATCATCGCGATCCCGCGCCGGAGACGATCTTTGCGTGCGGCCGCAGAAACAGGGAGTTCAGCGGTGAAGGCGGTGCGCTGCGCATTGAGTGTGGCAAGCATTTGATCTTTGGTGACAGCCATGTTGGGCTCCTCTCAGTCTATTTTGTTGGATGATGAAGCCGACACGCTTCGGGCGCAAGTCGGCAGTTGGATCAATTGCCGCCCCAAATATGTGCGGTTTCGATATAGCCTGCTTTGCCTGCGACTTCAAAACGGCACCAGCCAAGGCCGCATTCGCTGATCGCGCCAGATACGCCGGGGGCCACGCGCCAGATGATCTTACCGCTCGGCTCAGGCCGATTGCGCAGCGGACGCACGTCGCCAAGGACAATCGCTGTTGTCTTGTCTGAAATCAAATTCGCCTGCATCCAGCCTATCGTGCCGTCCGGATCAAGGATTTTGCGCCAGCTGGGGTAGGTGGCAATCACCTTCACCGGAAGGCCAGCGCGTTGATACATCCAGACCACGGGAAATTGCTGCCCGGGTCCGGTGCGCATCCGTGCTTTTCCGGCGCTGATAGATGCCCAATAAGGTGGGCTAGAATCAGCGAAGCTCGCCGTTGAAAAACCAAGGCAGGCCAAAAGTATAAGACAAAAACGGATCATCAAGTTTCCCAGATAAAATGGTTGATGACGTTTAACCAATTTCTCAGCAGTTCTTCAACCTGTGCTTGCAGCAATTCGTGTCCCGGCTTAGCAAAAGGGCATGACTGTGCCAGATCGCCCCGCCCGCCCCAAAGTTATTGTCACGCGCGAACTGACCGATGGCGTGATGCGCCGCATGGCAGATTTATTCGACGCGAGCCTGAACCGCGAAGATCGCGGCCTGACGCGTGCCGAGCTGGAGGCGGCTGTTGCCGATACCGATATATTGGTCCCAACGATTACGGACCGGATCGATGCGGATTTGCTGGCAAAGGCGTCTCCCCGGCTCAAACTCATTGCCAATTTTGGCGTCGGTGTTGATCATATTGATCTGCACGCCGCACGAGAGCGCAAAATCCTTGTCACTAACACGCCGGGCGTTCTGACCGAAGATACAGCGGATATGACGATGGCGCTCATTCTGTCCGTTCCGCGTCGTCTTGGCGAAGGGGAAAAGCTGATCCGTTCGGGCCAATGGGATGGCTGGAAGCCGAGCGGGATGCTGGGCCACAGGGTTAACGGCAAGACGCTTGGCATAATTGGAATGGGTCGCATTGGCCGCGCCGTCGCCAAGCGGGCACAAGGCTTTGGTATAAGGACGATTTATCATAACCGACACCGCTTACCCGAAAGCATTGAGGCGGAGCTGGGCGCGCGTTTTGTCGAATTGGATGTGCTCTTCACCCAGTCTGACATTGTGTCGATCAACTGCCCGCACACGGCCGAGACGCACCATTTGGTCGATGCCCATCGCTTGTCGCAAATGCGCAGCGACGCCTATCTTGTGAACACGTCGCGCGGTGAGGTTCTGGATGAGAATGCGTTGATTGAGGCGCTGGAATCGGGCCGGATCGCGGGGGCGGGGCTAGATGTCTATGTCAATGAGCCGCATGTCGATCCGCGGTTTTTGAATCTCGCCAATACGGTGCTGCTACCGCATATGGGCTCTGCCACCTATGAAGGGCGCGCCGCTATGGGCGAGAAAGTGATCGCCAATATTCGCGCTTGGGTGGACGGCCATCGGCCGCCGGATCAGGTTCTGGAAGGCTGGGACTGATTAGGCGCTTTTGGCGAGCGCGTCGAAAATGCGCTTTCCATCAAGGCGGCCATGCGCATTTTCGCTGCACCGTTCTGGATGGGGCATCATGCCCAGGACATTGCCACCTTCATTGAGGATGCCCGCAATGTTCCGGGCCGAACCATTCACCTCTTCCGCATAACGAAAGGCGACGCGGCCTTCGCCTTCCAGGCGGTCCAGCGTGGCGGTGTCGGCAAAATAATTGCCATCGTGATGGGCGACTGGAACGACAATGTCTTCGCCTGCATCATAGAGGTTGGTGAAGGCCGATTGCGTGTTCGCGACGGTCAATTTCACATCGCGGCACACAAAGGAAATGCCCGCATTACGCATCAACGCGCCGGGCAAAAGCCCGCTTTCGGTCAACACCTGAAAGCCATTGCAAATGCCAAGCACATAGCGTCCATCGGCTGCGGCATCGGAGACGGCACGCATCACTGGCGATTGCGCGGCCATCGCCCCTGAACGCAGATAATCTCCATAAGAAAAGCCACCCGGCACACCGATCAGATCGATGCCATCGGGCAGGCTGGTCTCTTGATGCCAGACCATATGCGGCGCGTGACCCGTTGCCTGTTCAAAGGCGACAGCCAAGTCGCGGTCACAATTGGAACCGGGAAAGACGATGACAGCGGTCTTCATCAGATGCGCTCAATCCGGAAGTTTTCGATGACCGTATTGGCAAGCAGCTTGCGGCACATATCCTCAATCTCTGCGTCCGTCGTGCCGTCGGCAAGGTCGAGCTCAATCATCTTGCCTGCGCGCACATCATTTACGCCGCCAAAGCCAAGGCCTTCCAGCGCATGATGGATCGCCTTACCCTGCGGATCGAGAACACCATTTTTGAGCGTGATCGTGACGCGGGCTTTCATCGCAGGCGAGTCCTTTTAGGAGGTCAGTTGATAGGCGGGCCTATGCCCGCCTGCGCGGCGAAGGGCAAGGTCAGTTTACGCGCCGCATGTGGTGCAGGCCGGGTCTTTTGGCAGGCGGATGGCGCGCATGGTGAGATCGAGCCCGTCGATAATCTGCAACAGCCCGGCCTGATCCTTGCCGAAGCCGGTGACGCAGCGAATGGCCTCCATGGCCGCCATGCTGCCCATCATGCCGACCATTGCGCCGAGCACGCCAACATCGGCACAACTGTCACAGTCTTCGGCATCGTGCGCATCTCCGACAAAGCAGCGATAGCAGGGCATAGTCTCTTCCCAGCCACGGAATGTCCCCAATTGCCCATGAAATTGCCCAATGGCGGCGGACACTAAGGGGATGCGGGCATGATGGGCGGCGTCTGCAACGGCAAGGCGGGTCGCAAAATTGTCCGACCCATCAATGACGACATCTACATCCCGCAGAAGTTCTGTCACGGTGCCGGATGAGACGCGCAAGCGAACAGCAGAGGCGGCAACATGCGGGTTGATGGCCATAGCGCGCTGTGCGGCGACATCGGCCTTTGGCTTGCCAATATCATCTGTTGCATAGAGGACTTGGCGCTGAAGGTTTGACAGGCTGACCAGATCATCGTCGACAATCGTCATCGCGCCAACGCCGGCGGCGGCAAGATATTGGATCACGGGGGATCCGATCCCCCCTGCGCCAATGACGAGCATCCGTGCGGCCCGAATGGCCATTTGCCCCGTGCCGCCGATGTCATGCAGCACGATATGGCGGGCATAGCGATCCAGTTCGTCGTCGGTCAGGCTCATCGGCCGGTTGAGCCAAAGCCCCCGGAGCCCCGTTCTGTCTCATCAAGACTGTCGACAAGGGCAAAGCGCGCATGCTGCACAGGGGCGGGAACAAGCTGGGCAATCCGCTCTCCCCGACGAATGGGGAAGGGGGCATCGCCCAAATTAGCGAGAATGACCTTCACCTCACCGCGATAATCGCTGTCAATCGTGCCGGGTGTGTTGAGGCAGGTAATCCCATGTTTGAGCGCAAGGCCAGAGCGCGGGCGCACCTGCACTTCAAAGCCAAAGGGAATGGCCATGGCAAAGCCCGTTGCCACCGCATGTCGCGCGCCGGGGGCAAGGTCGAGATCTTCGGCAGACACCACATCCATGCCAGCGGCCCCTTCGGTGGCGTAAGCGGGCATCGGCAATCCCTCGCCATGGGGCAACCGCTGAAGCGCAATCTCGATATCAGGCAAGGGCATCGGCAATCCTTTGGGTCAAGCGACGGGCAATTTCGCTTTTGTCCATGCGATCCCAGCTGTCTGTTCCGTCTGCTGTGATCAAGTGAACACGGTTTTGTTCGCCGCCCATCGGATCAATTGAGACATTATTAGCAACAATCCAGTCGCAGCCCTTGCGCGTCCGCTTGGCAATCGCCTGCTCCACCGCATTTTCGGTCTCGGCAGCAAAGCCAATCACAAGGCGCGGGCGGGCTGGCGAGGTACATAGACCGGCCAGAATATCAGGGTTTTTCTCAAAATTGAGCTGCGGCGGCCCGGCTTCTTTCTTGAGCTTTTCGGGTGCGGCATCCACCCGCCAGTCAGCGACAGCGGCAACCATGATCGCCGCGTCTGCGGGCAGGGCAGCGGCGACCGCGTCAGCCATTTCGCGCGCTGTTTCAACATCAATGCGGTCCACCCCTAAGGGCGTCGGCAAGGCAACTGGTCCCGCGATGAGGGTTACGCGCGCACCTGCCTCTGCAAGTGCTGCGGCAAGGGCAAAGCCTTGCTTGCCCGAAGATCGGTTGGCGATAACGCGCACCGGGTCAATCGGCTCATGCGTTGGTCCGGCCGTCACAAGGATATGTTTGCCGGTTAAGGGCCGGGGCTGATCGGCCAAAGCAAGTCGGATGGCCGAAAGGATGGCGGTCGGTTCGGGCAAACGGCCGGGGCCATATTCCCCGCAGGCCATCGGGCCGTCTTCGGGATTAAGCACCTGAATGCCATCCCCACGCAGCGTTGCGACATTGCGGCAGGTGGCGGGGTGTTGCCACATGCGCACATTCATGGCGGGCACGGCGAGCACGGGTTTGTCCGTTGCCAGCAAAAGGGTTGTCGCCAGATCATCGGCAATTCCCGCCGCCATTTTGGCCATCAGATCCGCCGTTGCCGGGGCAACGACGACCAGATCGGCTTGGCGCGACAATTGGATATGTCCCATTTCGGCCTCATCCTTCAGGTCGAACAAATCGGTATAGACCTTGTCTTCGCTAAGGGCGGCAAGCGTCATAGGGGTCACGAATTTCTGTCCGCCAGAGGTGACCACGCAGCGTACGGACGCGCCCTCCTTGCGGAGCAGGCGCACCAGCTCGCAGCTTTTATAGGCGGCGATGCCCCCGCCCACGATTAGAAGAATGCGTTTGCCGTTCATATGATAAGGTCTTTGCCGTTTATCGACCTGCAAGTCCAGTTTATGCAGGGCTAGCCGTGTCAGAGGCCGATCAACACTTGGCCGAGAAGGGCCGCAGCGCCGCCTGCCAACGCAGCGGCGACAAAGCGCCACTTCGTCGAAAAGCCGATGGAAATATCCGGCAGCGGCGGGGCAGGCGGGGCCGCACCCGGCTTTGGATATTGGGCCTCTATCCGGCGGAGCAAATCGGGCAGAGATGCAAGCGTCTGCACCCCGCGCACCAGCGTTTCGGCAATCCGGGCCTCCGGGCCCAATTCGTCGCGAAGCCAATCTTCGACAAAGGGGCCAGCGGCATCCCACATGTTGATATCGGGATCGAGCGTGGAGGCCACGCCTTCCACCATGACCATGGTTTTTTGCAGCAGCAAAAGATGCGGCTGCGTTTGCATGTCAAATTCCCGCGTGATCGCGAACAGGCTGTCGAGCATGTTGCCCACGCTCATATCCTTGACCGGAACGCCGCGAATCGGTTCACCCACTGCACGCAGGGCGGTTGTGAATTCATCGATATTATGGTGCGATGGCACATACTGGGCATCGAAATGGATTTCCGCCACGCGGCGATAATTGCCTGTAATCAGGCCATAAAGTATTTCGGCCAGCCAAATGCGCGCTTGCCGATGGATGCGGCCCATAATGCCGAAATCAATCGCTGCGATCCGCCCATCGGGAAGAACAAACAAATTGCCCTGATGCAAATCGGCATGGAAAAAGCCATGCGTGATGGCTTGGGTCAGAAAGGCTCTGACCAGCGTCCGCGCCGTTTCCTTCAGGTCAACGCCCGCCGCCGCCAGAGCATCCCGATCGGTCAGCTTGATGCCGTCAATCCACTCCAGCGTCATCACCCGGCGGCTTGTCCGCGTCCAGTCAATGGCGGGAACCAGATATCCGCTTTCGGCCCGCATCATATCCGCCAGTTCAGAGGCAGAGGCGGCTTCGCGTCGCAAATCCAATTCGCGCAGCGTCCATTGTTTGAATGTTGCGATCACTTCACGCGGGCGGAGCCTTGCCAGTTCCCCACCGCGGGCGGCGGCATGTGCGGCGATCCATTCATAGGTTTCAATGTCGCTGGTGAATTTCTCTTCAATGCCAGGCCGCAGGATTTTGACCGCGACCGTCCGGCCCTCGGTCGTGACTGCTTTGTGCACCTGGGCAACTGAGGCTGCACCCACGGGATCGGAGTCAATGGATTGAAATAGCGTTTCCAGCGACACGCCAAGCGATTGCTCAACCGCCGCGCGCACCTTTCCAAAGGGAAGGGCAGGCAGAGTGTCTTGCAGCCGAAGGAGATCGCGGGCCGCCTCTTCGCCGACGAGGTCGGGGCGAGTTGCGAGTGTCTGACCAAGCTTGATGGCCGCTGGGCCAATTTTCTCAAATGCCCCGGCATAATCCGGCTGTTTCGGCAGAAATGCTCCCAGTCGGGCGAGGCGTGCGATGCGGCGCAGACCCGCCGGGGATGCCGGACTGCGCTCAATACCCAGCAACGCGCCATTGCGCGCCAAAATGCGGCCCCATTTCAGCAGCCGCCAGAAATGGATAACGCGGGAGGTCAAATCTTCCAGCCGCTGTGAATGGCAACCAGCCCGCCCAAAATCGGCTCTACCCGCGTTTGGACGAAGCCCGCATCGCGGATCATCCCCTCAAACCGCGGCATGTCTGGGAAGCGACGGATCGATTCGATCAAATAGCGATAGCTGTCGGCATCGCCGGCGATGAGTTGCCCGACCCTCGGCACAATCTTGTGCGAATAAAAATCATAAACCTCGGAAAAGCCCGGCCAGGTCGTGGTCGAGAATTCGAGGCAGAAGAAACGGCCGCCACGCTTTAACACGCGGTGCGCCTCTTTCAGGGCCTGATCAATATGGGTGACGTTCCGAATGCCAAACGCAATTGTATAGGCATCAAAACTATTGCTATCGAAGCTCAGCTTTTCGGCATTTTGTTCTGACCAGCTAAGGCCCCCAATATCGCGGTCTTCGGCGCGTTCCATGCCCACAGCCAGCATGTCAGGGTTAATGTCGGCAACAGTGACCAAAGCGTCATGCGCCTGCATGCGAAAGGCAATGTCGCCCGTGCCGCCCGCCATATCCAGGATCATTTCCCCGGCCCGCGGCTTCACGCGGTTGACGAAGCGATCCTTCCACAGCCGGTGCATCCCGCCTGACATGGCGTCGTTCATGACGTCATAGTTTTTGGCCACGCTGGAAAAGACGGCGCCCACGCGCCCTGCCTTTTCGTCAGCATCGATATCATCGTATCCGAAGGAAACCTTTTCGCTCATGGCGCAGCCTCTAGCCAAGCCCGGCGAGGCTCGCTAGCGGAATCATGTGCCAGAACTTCCCGAAGTTGAAACGACCGTTCGTGGTCTTGCCGCCGTCCTTGATGGCGCGGTGCTATCTCATGTGGAACCGCGTCGCGCCGATTTGCGCTGGCCCATCCCCGTTGACCTGCGGCAGCGCATGCAGGGTGCGCGCGTGATCGGCCTGGGTCGGCGTGCCAAATATGGCCTCGTTCATACCGATCGCGGCGACACGATGATTTTTCATCTTGGTATGTCTGGCCGCTGGATCATCGACCCGCAAGACATTGGTAAGCACGGCCATTTGGTCTTGGAAACGGGATCTGGGCGGCGATTGGTCTTGGATGATCCAAGGCGGTTTGGATCGCTCGACCTTGTTCCGACGCCTGATCTGTCCGCATTTCCGGCCTTCGCCGTCATGGGCCCGGAACCTTTGAGCAATGATTTCACTGTGACAACGCTCATCACCGCGCTGAAAGGGCGCGCGGCACCGATCAAAAACCTTCTGCTCGATCAGCGCGTGGTGGCGGGCCTTGGCAATATCTATGTGTGTGAGGCCCTGAATATGTCAGGCATTGCGCCAGGTCGGGCTGGTGGTTCGCTTTCTAAGGCGCGGCTGGAGCGGCTTGTCATGGCGATAAAGGAGGTCTTGGCCGCTGCAATTGAGGCGGGTGGCTCTACGTTGCGGGATTTTGCCCGGCCCGATGGGGAGCTTGGCTATTTCTTCAAGCAATGGCGCGTTTACGGGCGCGAAGGGGCTGCATGCAGCTGCGGCGCACTGGTGCTTCGGCGCGTGGATGGCGGGCGATCTACCTTCTATTGCCCGAAATGCCAGCGATGATGGTTGACCGCAGGCATCTGCGGCGATAAAGGCCCCGTTCACGCAGGTGCGGGTGATTCCGCGCCTTATTTGTTTCGGACAGATTGAGGTCAGATCATATGGCGAATACGCCGCAAGCCAAGAAGCGCATCCGTCGCAACGCAAACCGCGCGGTTATCAACCATAACCGCATCAGCCGTATCCGCACCTTTGTGAAGAAGGTCGAACTGGCGCTGGAAGCGGGCGACAAGACAGCAGCAGCCACAGCCCTTGCGGCGGCTCAGCCGGAAATGGCACGCGGCGTTGCAACTGGCGTTCTCCACAAGAACACGGTCGCGCGGAAGTTTTCGCGCTTGACCAAGCGCGTTTCTGCTCTCGCGTAACGTCTAAAAAATAGAACCATTTTGAAAGCCTGTCGGTTCATTTCGGCAGGCTTTTTCTTTGCCGAAATGGCGGCATCGCTGAGTCCGGCCTGAGTCCACGATTCGCAGAATCTCATTTTGTTCTCGTTCAAAAAAAAGAACGTAATATCAATATCTTAAACAGATTCTGAGGATTCCCTTGGCATAAACGAGTCAACATCAATTATTTCGTTTTTTTTAAGCCTCCGGCCTTGATCATGCACCTCATGTGACACACACGTGACAATCAGTGGTGAGCGAATCAGTTCGCCGCTGATTATTCGACAGACACGATTTGTAGCCGGAGCAGGGGGCGTTTCGGCGTTGGGTCCGTGTGTGTCGAGAACCGAGTTTGGCGCCGCGTACAGGCGAGGGGGAGATGAAGACGCGTGTCACAAGTTTCACAGCCTGCAATGCGACCTGCTGATATGGACCAGCTTCAAGTTGCTTGGGCGGCCATCCGGGCCGGCCTTCGTGCAGATGTGGGCGCGCGCACCTTTGACCATTGGCTAAAGCCTGTTGATCTGGTTGGCTATTGCGACACCGATCATGCCGTGCGCCTCTCGCTCCCGTCCGATTTCATGGCAAGCTGGGTGTCGTCTCATTATACGGATCGACTGACTTTGGCCTGGCGCGCGATGCTGCCCCATGTCCGCGCGGTTCGGATTGAAACATCGTCGGGCAAGGCCGTTGAGCATTTCACGGCAGATGCCCCGGTGGCAGAGCAGGCCGTACCTGAGCAAATCTCGCCCTTGTCGAGCCAATTTGACCGTCGGCTGACCTTTTCGACCTTTGTGACGGGTCATCCCAATTTGGTTGCGTACAATGCGGCGCAGGCTCTTGCCTCTGGAGCGCGCGGGTCGTTCAGTCCGCTTTACATCCATTCCCAAACGGGTCTTGGCAAAACCCATTTGCTGCACGCCATTGGGCATGAGGTGCTTCGGGCGAACCCGAATGCGCGCATTCTCTATATGTCGGCAGAGCGGTTCATGTTTGATTTCGTGAGCGCGATGCGCGCGCGCGACACCTTCTCCTTTAAGGCGCGGCTGCGGTCTGCCGATGTTCTGATGATCGATGATGTGCAGTTCATCGCGGGCAAGGAATCGACCCAGGAAGAATTTCTGCACACGGTTGACGAGTTGATGACAGGCGGCCGTCGTCTGGTCATCAGCGCGGATCGTGCACCGCATGCTCTGGACGGTGTTGAGGGGCGCATTTTGTCCCGCCTTACCCAAGGTTTGGTGGCGGACATTGGCCCTGCCGATTTCACCCTGCGCCGGTCGATCCTTGAAGCGAAGGTCGCGGCTTTGGGCGTGTTGCTGCCAGCAGAGGTGATTGACCTTTTGGCAGCGCGGATTGCGAGCAATATTCGCGAGTTGGAAGGCGGCTTGAACCGTCTCATCGCCTATAGCCAGCTTCAGAGCCGTAAGGTGGATGAGGCCTTTGCCGAAGAAGTTCTGGCCGAAATGTTCCGCGCCAGCCGCCGCCGGATCACCATTGATGAGATTCAGCGCCGCGTGTCAGAGCATTATCGCATCCGTCAGGCGGAAATGGTCTCTGCCCGCCGCGCGCGTGAAGTGGCGCGTCCGCGTCAAGTCGCCATGTATCTTGCCAAGCAGCTGACACCCCGCTCTTTGCCGGAAATTGGCCGCAAATTTGGCGGGCGGGATCACACAACGGTGATTCACGCCATTCGCCAGATTGAGCGTCTAAGGGGTATTGATACAGATATTGATACCGATGTGCGCACGTTGATGCGCGATTTGGAAGGGTGAGCCCGGCGTCTGCTTAATCGGAACTGCTGGGCTATATAGCCCTAGATCGTTCGGCTCGCCTCAGTCCTGAGGCGCCTCTGACTGAAGCTGAATGTAATTTTGCAGCCCCATTTGGCGGATCAGCTCAAACTGCGTTTCCAGCATATCTACATGATGCTCTTCATTGTCGAGAATATGGGCGAACAAATCACGGCTCACATAGTCGCGCACGGACTCGCAATGCGCGATGGCATCGCGCAGCAACGGGATGGCCTCTTCTTCCAGCTCCAAGTCTGCCTTCAGCAGCTCTTCGACATTCTCGCCAATACGCAGGCGCCCTAGATGCTGAAAATTGGGCAGGCCGTCGAGGAAGAGGATGCGCTCGGCCAGCTTGTCGGCGTGCTTCATCTCATCAATGGATTCGCCATATTCAAACTTGGCCAGCTTCTTCAGGCCCCAATTGTCGAGCATGCGATAGTGCAGGAAATATTGGTTAATGGCCGTCAGTTCGTTCTTGAGGGCCTCATTCAAAAATTCGATTACTTTCTTATCGCCGCGCATCATGGCCTCCGTTGGACGTTTGGGTCGAGATAGCAGCCCAGCGGCGCGGAGCCTAGACTAAGCTTTGTGATGATGCATCCTATGCCTGATGCTGACGGAGCTCTTTAGCCTAGGCTGACGCGCTCGGTGCGGATGACCTCTCGCGCAAAGGGAACGCACATGCCACATTTCACATTGCAACCAAGCGAGCGATAGGCGCGGGCGGGGCTTTTCGCGCCGTCCCGAGCAGCGGCACGGACATCTTTTTCACGAAGGGCATTGCAGACGCAGACGAGCATAACGTTTCCCGCTAATGAGAATCGTTCGCTACAGTAAATGAGAATGCCTCGCAATAGAAAATTGATGGTCTTCAGCGAACAAACGCGCAGAGCCTATCAAATTAGGCTGCGCTATGCCGCGTCGCAAAGCTTGTGCAGCTTCCACCCAATCCAGGCGGAGACGAGACAAGAGGCTGCAACGAACAGCAATGTATTTTCAATCGAGATCCCGAAATGGGTCAAAACGCCTAGCATAGAGGTGGCAAAGACCATGAAACCAGCATTGACGATGTTATTGGCCGCAACAGTCTTCGCCGTTTCTGATTGTGCCACAGTCGTCGTCAGAAATGCATAAAGCGGGACGACAAACATGCCGCCGAAAATGGCGATGCCCAACAAATCGATCAGCATATGGATGCCGCGACCTATTGAAATAAAGTCTTGCCAGTTGATCAGAACGCCGGGTTCGACCGTCCAGCCAAGGATGTTCCGCCAAAAGTCCAGCACGAACAAACCCATCATAATGACAGACGCCGAGGCATAGCGGGCGGAAACCTTTTGGTTGAGCAGACGATTAATGGCCACCGAACCAATGGCCACGCCAATGGAAAACATCGCCATAAACAATGTGGCAACCGATTGATCAGCGGCAAGGGCGTTTTTCACCAGAGGGGGGAATTGGGCGGCCAGCAAGGCCCCAATCGCCCAGAAAAAGCTGATCGCAACAATCGCCATGAAGAGGCGCGGAATGTGCATCGTTTCCCGCACAAGGCGCCAGGACGCCCGGAATAGATTATAGTCGAGCCGGATGTTCAAGTTCTTGGGTTCCGGCGGGGCCAGGGGCACGAAATGACCGCTGATACGGCCTGCCATGGCAACGCCAAGAGCCGCAAGTGCGGCCCATTTCGGAGCAAGCAGCCCGCCGGCAATTGTGCCAAGCAGGACGGCAACATAGGTTCCGGCTTCCACCAGCCCGGTGCCGCCAAGAACATCATTTTGTTCAAGATGTTGAGGGAGAATTGCGTACTTGATCGGCCCAAAAAAGGCCGAATGCACGCCCATTGCAAATAAGGCGAGAAGCAGAATTGGGATGGAATGCAGGATCAGCCCAATAGACCCCGCCACCATGATGACAATTTCGGCGGTCTTAATGATCCGGATGAGCCGGGCCTTATCCCGACCATCGGCCAACTGGCCAGAAATTGCCGAAAACAAGAAATAGGGAAGAATGAAAAGTGCCCCTGCAAGGGCGCTGAAGCCAGCCTCCTGCGCGGGATCTTTCAGAATGGTGTAGGTAACCAAAACCACCATCGCCATTCGGAAGAGGTTATCGTTAAATGCACCCAGAAACTGGGTAATGAACAGGGGCAGGAAGCGCCGCTCTCCCAAAAGGCGAAAAGAAGTCTGCATGGTATAGGCTGGCGACCCCAAAGAGGAATTTTTCGATAAAGCGCATAACCTAGCTTTTCCCACCGACGCAAACGCTTTAAGGGTTTGGACGTGATAAACAGTTTGCCCAATATTTTGACGCTGTCGCGCATCTTTACGGTGCCGGTTCTGGTCGCCTTGCTCTGGTATCCCGGCTGGCAACTCGGCTATCTGCTGGGCTTCGCGCTCTATTGCTTGATGGGCATTACGGATTATTTCGACGGATACTTGGCGCGGGCGCAGGGCACGGTGTCAAAGCTTGGTGTGTTTCTGGATCCAATTGCCGACAAAATTATGGTCGCCGCGGTCATCGTTATGCTGGTTGCGACTGGCGATATCGCCGGGTGGCATGTTATTGCCGCGATTATCATCCTGATTAGGGAGATTGCAGTTTCCGGCTTGCGTGAATTTTTGGCGGGACTGCGCGTCTCGGTTCCGGTCACCAAGCTCGCCAAATGGAAAACCACATTTCAAATTGTCTCGCTCGGCGCGTTGATTTTGGCAGGGGCGTTCGCGGATATCGCTTGGATTAAATGGGTCGGGCTTTCTACCCTTTGGGCGGCCGCTGCCCTGACGATGGTCACAGGCTGGGATTATCTGCGGGTTGGCATTCGCCATATGGATTGAGCAATGCAGCTCTCCATCCTTTATTTTGCCCAGTTTCGAGAGATTATTGGCGTTTCAAGCGAGGTTATTGATGTGCCGCCTGACATTGTCACTGTGGCAGATTTGGCCAGCTGGATTCCCACTCGGTCTCAGCGGCATCAGGCCGCCTTTCTGGACCTTGGCCGGGTGCGCGTTGCGGTTGATCAAACCATGGCAGATTTTGAGCAAGATATTTCAGGCGCGTCGGAAATCGCCTTTTTCCCCCCGGTGACGGGAGGATGAAGACCGTCCGGGTGCAATCGCAGGATTTTGATCCCGGCACGGAGCTGGCGCTGCTGGACGCTTTAGGTGCGGGTGCCGTTGCAAGCTTCACAGGCCTTGTGCGTGGGGATGACGGGGTGGATCGGCTGGTGCTGGAACATTATCCCGGCATGACCGAACGGAGCCTTGAAGCGCTTGTTGAGGCCGCGTGTGCCCGCTGGCCCCTATTGGGCGCTATCGTGGTCCACCGCATTGGTGAGCTGGCTATGGGGGAGCGGATCGTATTCGTCGGAACGGCGAGTGCCCATCGCGCCGCCGCTTTGGAGGCGTGCGCGTTCCTGATCGATCAATTGAAAACCAGCGCCCCTTTTTGGAAGCAAGAATGGGTCTCTGGAAAAAGCCGCTGGATTGATGCGCGTGCCGGGGACGCTGATGCGTCGGCCCGGTGGCTTAAGGATTGATCTCGCTCAAGGTTGCGGACTTTGCTCATGCCTCTGTCAGGCCTTGCTCGTCCCGCAGGACTTTTGCCAGCATCTGAAAATCTTTGGCGCGCGGGCTGCCCTTGCGCCAGACGATCGCGATAGAGCGGGCCGCATGCGCCGCCTCAAGCGGGCGAATTTGGATCCCCGTATTGGACAATATGCCAGCATCTATCGCCATTTTTGGGAGCATTGTGACGCCCAGACCATTGTCGACCATCTGAACAAGGGTGTGCAGTGATGTGCCGAGCATCTTGGCTTCAGCCCGCAATTCCGGCCTGTTGCATGCGTCGAGAATATGATCCTTCAGGCAATGCCCATCTTCCAACAGGAGCAGCCGACTATGGTCAATTGCGTCTGCCGGTACTCGGGGCGGCGTTTCTTCGCCCGCCGGATAGGCAACGTAGAGGCGATCTTCAAAAAGCACCTCGCTCTCCACCTCGCCACAGGCATAGGGCAGGGCAAGAAGCACACAATCCAGACGCCCCCGATGAAGGGATTCACATGCGGCGGCGCTGGTTTCCTCTCGCAGGAAAAGCTTCAAATCCGGCCAGTCACGGCGCATCGGCGGCAATAGGCGGGGGAGGAGGAAGGGCGCAATCGTCGGGATCACGCCCAGCCTTAACTCGCCAGATAAGAGCTTGCCGCCCGCCTTCACCATATCGCCCAATTCTTCGGCTTCCCGCGCCACGCGGCGCGCCTTTTCGGCGATCCGATCCCCCAAGGATGTAAAGCGCACCACACGCCGATTGCGCTCGACCAAGGTCACGCCAATCAACGACTCCAACTCGCGCAATCCGGCAGACAGGGTCGATTGGGTCACAAAACAGGCGTCGGCCGCTTTGCCGAAATGGCCGTGGTCGTGCAGCGCAACAAGATATTGAAGCTGCTTCAACGTGGGAAGAAAAACGCTCATTCATCGCCTCGTTCGATTATTAGACCTAATCTAAGTAATTTCTTCTATCAAACAAGAGGTCCGCCTAAGCCTTTTGGTACGAAAAGCTGGAAGTTGTGGTCAATCAAGCCTAAGTTATCTGGGTAGAGGGAAGGACTTCGAGCTGTGTTTGATGCCGTCATTACCTATCTGGACTCGATCAAAGCGCGAGACCCAGCCCCGCGTTCGCGCTGGGAAATCCTGATTTATCCGGGCGTGTGGGCGCTCGCCTTCCACCGGGCGGCACATTGGCTGTTTGAGGCGGACCTGTTTTTTCTGGCGCGTGTGGTGAACCATTTTTCGCGCTTTCTGACCGCTATTGATATTCATCCCGGTGCTAAGATTGGCAAGAATTTCTTCATCGATCATGGGTTTGTCGTCATCGGAGAAACCGCCGAAATTGGCGATAATGTGACGATTTATCAGGGCGCAACGCTTGGCGGCACTAACCCGACCAGTGGCGAAGGGGGCAAGCGCCACCCAACGATTGAAGATGATGCCATCATCAGCTTAGGGGCAGCCGTTCTTGGCCCCGTCACCGTTGGCAAGCGCGCGCGGATTGCGGCCAATGCTGTTGTCACGAAGGACGTCCCCGAAGGGGCAACGATGGTTGGCATTCCGGCTCGGCCCTTATTGGTGGATGCTCAGGACTATCAGAAACCTTTTATGCCCTATGGCACGCCGTGTCGGGATCAGTTTGATCCGGCAACGCAGCAGCTTGAAATCCTGAAATGCGAAATGGAGCAGTTGCAGAAACGTCTGGCCGAACTGACGGACAATAAGGACGCCGCCGCGCGTTGGACGAGCGCCTAATGGGGGTTGTTGCCCCTTTTCCATTGTCGGGCGGGCAGGTTGCATTTGATCGAGCGGAACTGACTCGCATTCTTGATCTTTATGGGCGGATGGTCGCTGCCGGCCATTGGCGTGATTATGCGATGGACATGGGCAAGGATGCTGCTGTGTTCAGCGCCTATCGCCGCGCTGCTGAGCGCCCAGAGTTCCGAATTGAAAAGCGTCCGGCGCTCCGCAATCGGCAAGGCCAATGGGCCTTATTTGGCGAACATGGCATTGTTCTGAAGCGCGGGCAGGAGCTTGGCCCTGTTCTCGCACCTGTAGAACGTCGGCTTATGAAGCTGGTCGCGGAGTAAATCTCACTCGACCAGAGGCCAGATTGGGTCCGCCATGCCCGAGGGCGCAGCGGACCTTAGCCTGATTAATTGCCCTGTAGACGCTGGATCGCGGCCATAGACTGTTCCGCGCCGGATTGCGGCACGGTTTCGCCTGTGCGGTCGCTGATCTGCGCCCAATGTGCGGCCACCGCCTCGGGTGTCCGCTCGCCTGCGGGCAGAGCAACGCCGCGGGTCATGGTGACATTGGCGGTGTGGAAGAAGCCGCCACCTGCACCCATGATCGTGTTGGTTGGGCAGTCTTCCGACACGAGGAAGAGTGCGGCCGGGACAACGTTGACCGGGCTGAACGCCTTAAAGGCTTCTTCCGGCATAATGTCTTCGGTCATGCGCGTCCCGGCGAGCGGAGCAATGGTGTTGACCTTGATGTTGTTCTTCGCGCCTTCAAGATAGAGCGACTTGGTGAAGCCAGCCAGGCCCAGCTTGGCCGCGCCATAATTGGTCTGGCCGAAATTGCCGTACAGGCCCGTTGAAGAGGCGGTCATGAGGATACGGCCGTAATTCTGCTCTCGCATCAAATCCCAAACGGCTTTGGTGGCATAGGCAGACCCAAGCAGGTGGATTTTCACGACCAGATCAAAATCGGCCACATCCATCTTGGTGAAGCTCTTGTCGCGCAAGATGCCGGCATTGTTGATGAGGATGTGGACGCCGCCCCAAGCTTCCTTGGCTTTGGCGACCATGTCTTGCATCTGTTCAAACTCAGCAACGTTGCCGCCATTGGACATGGCTTCGCCGCCTGCGGCCTTAATCTCTTCGACAACTTTCAGGGCTGCATCGGAATGGCCTGTCCCGTCGCGGGCGCCACCCAGATCATTCACGACAACTTTTGCGCCACGCCGCGCCAATTCAAGGGCGTATTCGCGGCCAAGGCCGCCGCCCGCACCCGTTACAATGGCAACCTTGCCGGTAAAGTCGATGGTCATGTCCTGCTCCCTTGCAGTGGAAAATCTACACGCCGCTGCTTAGCGCGGACATCGGCCAAGGCAAGGGCCTGATTAGCGACGCTACGGGAAGGCAGCGTGAAACGGGGTCTGCAATGCGACAAGTCGTTATTCTTACCCCTGAGTCGCACAATTCTCGTCTTGGCTTGACGGCTGAGCCTAAGCCGGGTTGGGAGGGTGCATGAAGACCATTATCGACCGATTGTTGCAGGATGCCCTGTCATGAGGGACGCGCGCCTTCTCGCGTGGGTTTTGGCGCAGCCAGAGAAGTCGAGCGCGCTTCTGCCTGGCCAATGGCGCGCCGTGCTTGCCATGGCGCAGGCAGAAGGATTGGTATCCGCACTGGCAGAGCGGCTTGAAGGGCGGGTCTGCCCAGACGACGTTATGTTGGCACTGAAGGCCGTGAAACTGGAAGAGCTGGCAACGCTCACGATCGCGCAACTCTGTTCGGAGGCAGACCGTCTGTTTGTGGCGCTTGATCTGGATGGCGGCCTCATGACGCTTTGGAAGATGGATCGCGCGGTGCAGCAATCCTCCGAAGATGCCAATTTTTGGCAGGATCTGCTTCAGCAGTCGCGCGAAAGAGGTGTCACTCTGGCAGTCTCCCGCGCGATGCGGCTGTGCCACCATCTCTTTCAAACGCCTGTTGATCCCTATCTAGCCTGGCAGGGGAGCCGAAATGACATCTTCTTTATAGGCCGCCTGCTCGCGCGGGATGGGCAGGGGAAAGAGCGGGCGCGCTCGCTCCGCTTGGCCTTCAAAATCTTGCGGTCGTGGCGAAAGAGGCGTCGTTCTGCGCGTTAAGCAAGGTGGTGCAGGGTTGGCACAAGATCGTCAAAATGATCGATAATCGCGGTTGCGCCCAACTCTTCAACCGGCTGATGTAGAAAGCCAAAGCGTACGGCGACACTTGGGATGCCCGCCGCTTGTGCGGCCCGCACATCATGGATTGAATCCCCCACAAAGGCCGCCGTGCCACCGCCACAACGCGTGATCATTTCGTGAATCGGGTCGGGCTTGGGCTTGCTACGCCCCGGTCCCATCGTGTCGCCGCCAATCACCGTGTCAAATCGCGCAAGCAGGCCGATGGCATCGAGCAATTTGACCGCCAAATGCTCATATTTATTCGTCACAACGGCCAGCCGAACACCTTGGGCGGAGAGCCTGTCCAGCGCCGCCTCAAGCCCCGGGAAAACGGGACATTGCGTCCCCAAATGGCTGTCATAATGATCAATTAAAATGGGGAGCAGCTGGTTTAATTCTTCTGGGTTGAGCGGGCCGCTCTGCTCCAGCGCCATTTTCAGCATGTGCTTTGCGCCCATGCCAACCAATTGCTTCACAGAGGCCGCGACAATCGGTTCTCGGCCATTTTGGGCAAGGGCATGGTTGAGCGCGGCGGCCAGCTCCAGACTGGAGTCAACCAGCGTACCATCCAGGTCAAAGCTGATGATATGAAAAGGAAAGGGTGGGGACATGCACTCGCCTTGGCGCGCAACGCTGGAATCGGCAAGCATTTGGTGGCAAGGGAAATTTATGACCCAGATTGCCGCCATCATCCTTGCTGCCGGAAAAGGCACGCGCATGAAGTCCGACCTGCATAAGGTGCTTCATCCCATTGCGGGCCGCCCGATGTTGATGCACCTGCTCGATTCGGTTGATGCACTCTCCCCGGCGCGCAAAGTTGTCGTGGTTGGGTCCGGCAAGGATCAGCTCGAGGCGGCGCTGGCTGGCTCTGCCAGTCTTGCGGTGCAAGAACCGCAATTGGGCACAGGCCATGCCGTACAGCAGGCTGAAGACGCGCTTCAGGGCTTTGAGGGGGATGTCCTCATCCTCTATGGCGATGTCCCCTTTGTGCCCGCAGCAACCATGCAATCCATGATCCATCGGCTGAACGCGCCAGATGCACCCGCTGTTGTTGTTCTGGCTTTTGAGCCGGAGGATATGCTGTCCTATGGGCGGGTCATCACAGAGGGCGACCGCATCACAAAAATGGTTGAGCATAAGGATGCAAGCGCGGAAGAGCGTGCGTGCCGCCTATGCAATTCCGGCCTGATGGCCGTGAAATCCAAGGATTTGTTCGCGCTCCTGTCGCGCGTGGGCAATGACAATGCGGCGGGCGAATTTTATCTGGTCGATATTGTGAATATCGCCAATGCCGATGGCCGCCATTGCGCGGTGGTCACAACCGATCCCTTTGATGTGGCGGGTATCAACAGCCGGGCGGAGTTGGCCAGCATGGAAGCCGCTTGGCAAGATCGTCGGCGCGCACAGGCCATGGACGACGGCGCAAGCCTGATCGCGCCCGAAACCGTCTGGTTTTCCTATGATACGGTAATTGGGCGGGATGTTGTTATCCAACCCAATGTCTTTTTCGGGCCGGGCGTGACCATTGCGGACAAGGTGATGATCAACGGCTTTTCCCATATTGAAGGGGCGACGATCGCTTCTGGGGCGGAAATTGGCCCCTATGCGCGGCTGCGGCCCGGCGCGGTGCTGGAAGAAAAATCAAAAGTTGGCAATTTTGTTGAGGTCAAGAAAACGCGACTGGGCAAGGGTGCTAAGGCCAATCACCTGACTTATCTCGGCGATGCAGATATTGGCGCTGGGGCTAATATTGGCGCGGGGACCATCACCTGCAATTATGATGGGTTCTTAAAGCATCAGACGCAGATTGGGGCGGGGGCCTTTATCGGCTCAAACTCTGCCCTTGTGGCCCCCGTCACCATCGGTGCCGGGGCGATTGTGGCGGCTGGCAGCACAATAACATCAGACGTAAGCCCAGATGCGCTTGCGCTTGTACGGCCAAAGCAGGAAGAAAAGCCCGGCTGGGCAGCTCGGTTCCGGGCGGCCATGTCAGCCAAGAAGGCCGCAAAGGCATAACTTAGACGTTCGGAGAAAATGGGCTGGACGTCTTCCCTTTAGCCACTCCATTCCCTTGACATGATATCATGATATGATATCAGTATATCATGACTCGTATTCTCGCCGATCTCCCTGATGAAGATATTAAATGGCTTGACCAACTGGCGGCGGAACAGGGTAAGTCGCGTGCGGCTGTTTTGCGGGAGGCGGTTGAGGCGTACCGGCCAGAGCATTCAAAGAGCGATACCAGTTGGATCGATAAGGGCTTTGGCCTGTGGGCGCGGCATGGCGTTGCGTATGACCCGCAAGACTATGATCGCAAGCGTCGCGCAGAATGGACGCGTTACTGGGATGATGATTATGAGGAGGTCCGCGCTGAATCTCCCGATATGTTCGACGAAGAAGATGATCGCCAGCGGCAAATTTATCTCGACATGATCGCGGGTAAATATCCAACATCAAAATTGCCCCCGCGCACATGAGTGGCTTTACGTTTGACGCCAATATTGTGATTGATGCGCTTGCTGGATTCCCTCCAGCACGCGCTGAAATCAAACGCGCTGTCGAACTGGGTGAGCGACCTTGGATCAGCCGCATGGCATGGATCGAAGTGCTCTCGAAAGGCAATGAACCTATAGTCAGCGAAGCACTCGACTTTCTATCCCGCTTCGGTCTGGACGAAATCGACCACGAGATTTCGCGTCGCGCTGCGGCACTGCGCCGTGAGCGCCCAAAGCTGAAATCGCCAGATGCGATCATTTTGGCAACAGCGCAAAGCCGCGGCCGAATTCTCATCACGCGAAACACCAAGGATTTTCCAGCCGAAATGCCGGGCATCCGTGTTCCATACATCCTCTAACTGAAAGCAAAATAAATGTGTGGGATTATCGGTATTATTGGGGAGCAGGAAGTCTCTGATCGTCTGGCCGAAGGGCTGCGGCGGATGGAATATCGCGGCTATGACTCAGCGGGCGTATGCACGGTCAAGGATGGCGCGCTGATCCGCCGCCGTGCGGAGGGCAAGCTCGGCAATCTCGTTGCCGAACTGGCGACCAATCCCGCGCCGGGCCATGTCGGCATTGCGCATACACGCTGGGCGACCCATGGCGCACCGACCACGAATAATGCCCACCCGCATGCAACCGATGAAGTCGCTCTGGTGCACAATGGGATTATCGAAAACTTCAAGCCGCTGCGCGATGGCCTCATCGCGCGGGGGCGGCGGTTGGAGAGTGAGACGGACACAGAAGTCGTCGCGCATCTGATCTCAGAATATGTCGAATCTGGGTCTTCGCCAGAAGAGGCGGTGAAAGCCGTTTTGCCGCAGCTGCGGGGGGCCTTTGCACTTGCCATTGCGTTTCGCCAGCATCCTGATTTGCTCATTGGCGCACGGCTCGGTTCGCCTCTGGTTGTCGGCTATGGGGATGGGGAGACCTATCTGGGGTCTGACGCCTTGGCTTTGGCCCCGCTGACGCAGAAGATTGCCTATCTGGATGAAGGTGATTGGGTGGTCATCACGCGTGATGGCGCGCAGATTTTTGATCAGAAAAACAAGCCGGTGAAGCGCGCTGTCACGATTTCGGGCGTGACGGCGGCGGCCGTTGAAAAAGGCCCCTTTCGCCATTTCATGCTCAAGGAGATTTTTGAGCAGCCCACCGTCGTTGCCCAAACGCTGCAAAGCTATATCCGCCCGGTGGAAGAGCAAGTGGCCCTGCCGCAGATGGACTTTGATCTATCGAGCATCGCCCGCATCACCATTGTTGCCTGTGGCACCAGCTTTTACGCCGGCATGGTCGCCAAATATTGGTTTGAACAATTTGCCCGCGTTCCTGTCGATATCGATGTCGCATCGGAATTTCGCTATCGCAACCCGGTGTTAGAGGCGGGTGGCCTTGCGCTCTTTATCTCGCAATCCGGGGAAACCGCCGACACGCTGGCAGCATTGCGCCATGCGCGGGCGGAGGGGCAGAAGATTGCGGTTGTCGTCAATGTGCCGACCAGTTCCATGGCGCGCGAGGCGGATTTGCTGCTGCCCACCCATGCCGGGCCGGAAATAGGCGTGGCCTCGACCAAGGCCTTTACCTGCCAGCTGGCGGTGCTCGCCGCGCTGGCCGCGCATCTGGCGGTTGTGAAGGGACGTCTGAGCCGAGATGAAGAGCGGGATATTGTCCACCACCTGATTGAAACGCCAGCCGCCCTCAATGCCGCTTTAGCCCATGATCAAGAGATTGCGGATATGGCGCACCATGTCGCACCGGCGCGGGATGTGCTCTATCTTGGCCGAGGCCCCGATTATCCGCTGGCATTGGAAGGCGCGCTCAAGCTCAAGGAAATCAGCTATATCCATGCCGAAGGCTATGCATCGGGCGAGATGAAGCATGGGCCAATTGCACTGATTGATGAGGATGTCCCCGTCATCGTGCTCGCGCCCTCCGGCCCGCTCTTTGAAAAGACGGTCAGCAACATGCAGGAAGTCCGCGCGCGCGGGGGCAAGGTCGTGCTGATCTCCGATGCTGAAGGGCTGGCGGAAGCCGGCGAAGGCTGCATCGCGACTATCGAAATGCCCAAGGTTCACCCCCTGATCGCGCCCTTGGTCTATGCCGTTCCGGTGCAACTGCTTGCCTATCACGTCGCCGTCGCCAAGGGCACAGATGTGGACCAGCCACGTAATTTGGCGAAGTCTGTTACAGTGGAGTGAAATGAAAAGTATAGGGTGGTTGGACGAAAAAGTCCGATTGATCCGTCTTCGTTTCAAGGTTTCTCTAACCAGTCAGGGCACACCGTTGCCTATTTTAGATAAGGACCAGATTGCCACTCTGGATGAAATGGTGCGCCTTTCTGGCGAGGGTTTGAATTCACGCGAAATTGCCGAGAGGATGAACGAAACGGGTTGGAAACCTAAGTCGGTCGGTTCCTTCTATGGCAAACTTGTATGGG
>JBBATU010000032.1:17975-23326 GCA_040398565.1 Chakrabartia sp. | reverse complement strand
GGCGCTGAAAAAGGTCAGAATCAAAAGCCACAGCAACATGGAGCCTTCGTGATTTCCCCAAGTACCTGCAAATTTATAGAGCCATGGTTTGGCTGAATGGCTGTTTGTGGCCACCAACAATACCGACATGTCGGAACGCAAGAATAAGGCGATAAGACTTAGAAATGCGATACCGCATAAAACCGCCTGAGCCACAGCGATTGGAGCAACCGCTGTTGAGTATTGCCCACCCTGACCACGAAGAGACAAAGTACCTAAGGCAAATTGGAGGAGAGCCAATGCCGCTGCGATCCAAAGGGCCGCCATGCCAAATTCTGCAATCATGGGCGAATGAATAGAACACAAGGGCTTTATGTCGAGCCGGAAGAAGCGCCCGGCCGCCATATAAGGCCATGAAAATGAACCAATATTGTTGTTTATGGGCAGACCAACCCTGGCCCGGCTGACACCTAATTTACCAAATCAACGCTAAAATCTGATCATTAACTACGATTATTCGCCCTGAGCACGTCTGGATGGATGCCAAATTGATTTGCATTTACCTTAGAAAACCAAGCGCTTCCTGCGCAAAAAACGCAAAGAAGGAAAGAACAAGCCCTGTTAGGAACGTCCGATAAGCATAGCCTAAAAATCTGTATTTCCGGCTGGCCAGAACCTGACCATTTTGGTGCATATCTCGGATCATAGTCGTGTAAACCAAATCATCAGCAACCAAGCGCCCCTTTAGCTTCGCGACAAATTCCTCTTCGGGGATTTGAGAGAAAGCGCCGAAAAACAACAGGCTTCCGTCAACCATCTCTGGCGGCAGCGTCCCAACGCGGGGCATGACGACCATCATGGCGAGAACAGCCGCAAGAAATGCAAAGGTTGCAAGGATAATCAGCGCCGGAGAAATGCCGCCGGACGACACCTGGCCTATCGCAATCGTAAAGGAAACAAACGTCGCCCCCATGAGGATCGAGGCTTTCTGATCTGCCATTTGGGAGAGTTGCAACTGCATCTGCTGCGCTGTGCGGACGAGATGAATCGCGTTCGGGACGTAATTTGGCCCCTCCCCTTTGGAAATATCTTGTGCCGGAGTGGGTTTGGTGGTGACGCTTGCCTGTTTCACGGTTTATTTTTCCTTCATCGTCCACACCCCGTCCCAATCCGGGATGGGAGGCTCCTGCCGCAAGGTCTTGCAGCGGTTTATATAAGTTTGTGACAGGGCGTCACCGGGGTTGAGGCTGAGGCACTTTTCAAAGCGCGCAATGGCCTTATCCCAATGCGCAGCGCGATAATCGGCAATGCCCTCACCAAAATGACCGACCACATCCAAGAGATTGGGGAAGGTCTGACTGTCGTGAAAGTCGAGGATTTCAAAGACACGAACCGGCTGGGTCTTGCCCTTCACAACCACCAGATCAATGTCCCGCACTCGATAGGTGCCGCGCAACTTATTGACAGTTGTTTCGCTTGCTAAAATTCGGGCCGAATAGGCTTTGCAGGCGCTTTCTAGGCGCGAGGCAAGGTTTACCCCATCCCCGATTACCGTGTAATCCATCCTTTTAGGGGAGCCGATGTTGCCGGACACAACCATATCTGTGTTAAGGCCGACGCCCATATCTACGGTTTTTAAGCCCTGCGCCTGACGGGCATGGTTCCATTCCCACAACTCTCGGATCATCGAGATAGCGGCCCGTGCGGCCCGATCTGGATCATCGTCATGCGCGGCGGGCAGCCCGAAGCACGCCATGATTGCATCGCCGATGAACTTATCCAGCATCCCACCTTCTCGTGTGATACAGTCCACCATCATCGTGAAGTAATCATTGAGGAAGGACACAGTGCCCTGAGCACCATATTCTTCTGTAATGGTCGTGAAGCCCCGAACATCGGTGAACATGATAGTCGCTTCTGCGGTCACGCCGCCTAAGAAGTCGAGCCCCTTCCCATCCAGCATCTGCGACGCGATGACCGGATCCATATAGCGCGACATGGTTGATTTCATGCGCTTTTCGCTACTGATATCCTCAAACATCAACATTGATCCCAAGGCGGTTTCGCCCTCGGCCGCGAGCAAGGGTGTGAAGGTGATATTCACCGACTTGCTGATTTCGCCGATGGACATGCTGGCATCGGGAAGTGAAAGGCTCTCTTCCGATGTCTTTGCCCGTGCGATCTGATCCAGCACCCAGTCGCAATCCTGACCCAAAACATCGGCCAAGCCTTTGCCTGTCAACGCAGCGTCATCGGTTTCCCAGATACGAAGAGCGGCCGCATTGCTTGTGACGATCTTATCGTCGCGATCGAGCGTGATGACGCCATTGGACATGCTTTGCAGCATGGATTCATTGTAGTTTTTGACCCGCTGGACATCGTCGAACAGTTTTGAATTTTCCAAAGCGATGGAGATTTGGGCCGTAAAGGCCTTTAGTCTTTGTTCATCCTCGTCCGAAAATGTGCCACCCTTCTTATTGAGAACCTGCGTGACCCCAATGACCCGATTATCCTTGTTGATAATGGGCACGCATAAGATCGATCGGGTGAAAAAGCCCGTCTGCCGATCGAAGGATGGATTAAACCGCAAATCCGCATAGGCATAGGGAATATTCATCGTTGTGCAGGACGTAAAGACTGCGCCCGCAATGCCCATTGCGGCTGGAAAGCGGATTTCCGATATTTCCGCCCCTGTCGCCACCCGAGAAAACAGAGTTTCTGTGGCCGCATCATAAAGAAAGATGGTCGCGCGCTCGGCGCCCAGCATCTTGGTCGTTTCAGCGACAGCGCGTTCCAGCAGCTTCGACAAATCAAATTCAGAATTAATGTCGGAGACTAGTTCAAGAAATGCCATCTCCTTGATCCGGATCCGGTCTATTTCCTCGATATACTGCATGCTCTGCAAGATGGTGGCGGCATGGTTCGTCATCTCGGACAGCAGATCAAGATCATCGGCTGTAAAGCCACCCTGACGCTTGTTCAGGCTTTGCATGACGCCAATCATGTCCCCCGACATGGTTCGCACAGGCACACAGGCGATGCTGCGTGTGACAAACCCCGTGCGTTCATCAACCGACCGGTTGAACCGTGCATCGTCATAGGGCGCGTCGGTGCAAATGGCCTCCCCCGTCTGGTAAACGTGCCCAGCAATACCGCTGCTATTCAATATGCGGATTTCGCGCGTCAGATCGCCTTGGGCAATTCTGGAATAAAGCTCCCCGGAGACAGGATCGTTGAGAAAAAGAGTTCCACGTTCACAATCCATCTCCCGCGATGTCAGGCTAACCAATTCTGCAAGAACGCTGTCTAAATCGGTGAGTGCGGCGCACCTCTGCGTGACTTCCAGCAAGATATGCGCGCGACGAAGAGCTGCATCCTTGCGGAGTTTACGCGCCCGCGATGGGGTAATCTCCAGAGCGTCTGTCACGACCTTGTTTCCAACATCAGGCGGAGTTCATTAATCTGGTTTTGCAGCGCATCCTGATCGCGCGCAGATGCGGCAATCTGACTTGCTAAGGAGTGTGCCGCGTCGTTGCGGGCCGCCTCTAGCTCGGCGCGCAGCATGTTGATCGTTGCCTTGAGTTGGGTCGTTTCGCCTTGATGCGCGGCCAGGACTCCTTGAACCTTCGCCTCGTGACGTTGAGTTTCTGTTTCCAGTCGATCCCGCATCGACCCGATTGTCGTACGGAGTTGGCTAAGCTCATCGGCGGACACAGCTCTTTCAGCCTGCACAGCTGCAGTTGTCAGAGACGCCTCATTCTCAAGCTCAAGCCGCAGCTCAGCGATTGCGCGTTGCAACTGGGCATTGGCAGATCGCACATCAGACATCTCATCCAATTGCCTCTGTGCGTCCGCCACCTCAAAGGCCTCCAGGATTGCCTGCCAGCGAATAGCGCGTGTCAATCCCGGCAGCACCACTCACCTTAACGGGGACCTCTACGGTGACCGAAACCTGCGGACTGAGTTGATTGACAATCGCGCCTACCCGGCGCGCTGGCGGCGGCGGTGCAGGCGCTTCTGCAACCGACTGCAACACGGGGTCACCGCCATCTTCCGCGTCGGCAGGTGTCGGCGGCGGGGTTGTCGGTACAGGTGAAGGCGGCAGTGCCTCAACGGGCGGTGCGGCCACTGCGACAACAGTGACACCCGGTGGTGGCGGGGGTGGCGGTGCTGCTTCTGGCGCCGCGGACGCACTGGGCGGCGGCGCTGCCGCGGCGGCGGCGGCGGGCGCAGGAGCTGCATCGGCAGGTGGTGGTGGAGGTGCAGCGGCGGGCGCTGGCGCATCTCCTGCTTTCGCGGGCGGCGCTGGCTCAGCCGCTGGGGCATCTGACGGCGGGGCGCTGCCCGATCCTTCAGCAGGCGGCGGCGATGATGCGGGCGCAGGAGCCGGAGCGTCGGCGGGTGCTGGTGCTGGCGCTGGGGCGGGAGCTGGTGCAGGAGCAGCGGCGGGCGCTGCAGGAGTTGCGGCCGGAGCCGCTGCAGCAGCCGGTGCGGTTGGTGCCGGAGCCGCCGCAGCTTTGGGCGCGGGCGTCGCTACAGCCACAGGTGCAGCAACGGCAGCCGGAGCAGCCACGGGCGTAACGGTCGTTTTGGGAACAGACACAACAACAGCTGACGCTGCAACGCTCGCAATCGTGCTCGAGACGACAGTCTGCGTTACCAGTTGTGTCACATTAGGAAGCGGCGCTCTCACTGTGAATGCAGTTGCGTTTGAAGCCGCTTGGGTAAACACATAATTTGGTGCCGATAGGCCGCCGCCATTAATTTCGTAGCTTCCCTCGACGCTACTCTGAACCGCGCTCGTTGAAAATGTCAGGGTGCCCGTTGTTGCCGTGGAGGCCGTTTCTCCTGCCAGAAATCCAGACACTTTTCCAGTAAAGGTCGGATTCGGCGTATTCGCCGGGCGTTCCGCCGGATCAGCCAAATAGGTCAAGGTTGCTGATGTAATCTCGCCAATCGCGCCTCTTGCCTCAGCTGGAAGCCGATAATTGCTCAAGCTTGTGCCAGATGTTGGTGCAAAGTCCGATACGGATAGACCAGCAGTGACGACAATCGATTTGCCAACATCCTTGGCCGCAAAACTCCCTGTTGAGCGGCTTATACTTAGGGCCTCGCCATCAATGAGACCTGACACGCCATAATTGGCCGGCGTAAGGGGGGCAGCGAGAGTTGCATCATAAACTTTTTGCACGGCTCCTGTAAGACTAACCGTCAGTTCTTTTGGCGTGACGCCCCCAATTGCTCCGCTGACGCTGGATGGGAGTAAATAATTGCTGGCCAAGGTTCCGGTGGCTGCGAGATAATCCGCTGAAGACAGAGAGGCTGTGACGAGAACACCCTGACCTACATCCTTGCTTGCAAACACTCCCTGT
>JBBATU010000032.1:16183-17875 GCA_040398565.1 Chakrabartia sp. | reverse complement strand
GCTGACGCTCGATGGGAGCAGATAGTTGCTTGCCAATGTTCCAGTGGCTGCGAGATAATCCGCCGATGACAAAGAGGCGGTGACGAGAATGCCCTGCCCTGCGTTCTTGCTGGCGTAGCTGCCCTGTATTGCCTTGACGCTTAGAGACTCGCCGGTGACAAGGCCCGAGAGTGCAAAGTTGCTCGACGCCAGAGAGGCCGTGACTGTGCCGTCATAAACACGACTTACGGTGCCAGCAAGCGCGGCTGTAAGTGGCTTAGGCGTTATCTGTCCTGCTATGGTGACTGTCGTGCCAAGAGAATAGCCGAAAACGGGCTTGCCGGCGCTATCCAGTGCAGACACGGTTAGACCCGTAAGCCCTAGGGTGGTTGTCCCCGCATTGGCAGTGGCAAATTGCGCGGACGGCGTCCCGCCCAAAGAAACAACGTCCCCATTAATACCGGAAGATAGGCTGAGGGTGGGCAGCGTTCCGCTGAACGCCCTGCTGCCATCATATATCTTTGTAACTGTGGCGGCCGATGTGACCGAGAGTTGAGGTGCAAATTGGTAAACAAAGCCGCTCTGCCCGGGTGCCACGAAACTGTGAAGGTCGGTTCCCCCGTTTGTGGGGGTATAGTTATAGGCCTTGAACTGATAATTCAGGCTTCCGGAAACATCGCCCGTTGTGGCAGAGAATGGGTTTGCATTCCCGCTGAAGACACGCCAGCTGCCCGTGCTGCTGGACAGCACCGTGGGTGACGCGGATTGGTTGATGAACCGCGTGAGCGTCCCCAGGCTGATATCGCCAATTGCATTGATTTGCGCATTTGCGCCCAGACTTAAAGTGCCCGCGACCTTGGCACCTAGACGCGAGAGTGCTTGCGTCGCACCCAATGATCCCGCAATTTCCAGATTGCCGTCAGCAACAATTTTTAGGCCAAAGCCGCCATTAATTGCGCCGACAATGCGGGCATTAGCAGGTTGAGGCGCAGATGCGATTGGAACGATCGACGTGACGGCCATCTGATCACCGCCAGATGTTGTCAAAACGAAGTAGGAACTGCCGTTTGGCGGGGTTGAGCTATTGGCACTGACGACATTAGAGTAGTTTCTGAACAGGTTGAAGTCGCCGCTTGGGCCTCCATAGCCATTGCTGAAGCTGCCAAAACTAATTCCATTTCCGATTGGCTGGCCGATCAATTCCTGTTCAAGATTCAAAGAACCAGTTGAGCTGAAAACATAGCCGTTGAAATCGGACTGTCCAAAAATCCCATTTCCGGCCGACGCCCCTTGAACGGTCACGTTCCGAATTGAAAACCCGTCCCCAACCAATCCCGAATAAAATGAACCCGACGATTGCGACAAAAGGCTTGAATCGATGTCAAATAAACCAACCGCACTTGCATCATTTTGAAACTGCACACCGCTCCAGGTGACTCTGAAGCTCTTCGATATATCTGGCACAAATTCAATGGCACTGTCGGCAACCAAGGTAATAGCTTTGGTTAAGGTCGATGTTCCTCCTGAAGTGAGGCGCAATGTCCCTCCAGCTAAAGTGAGACTTCCGGTCCCAAGTTGCGCTTCCGAGCGCACTTGAAGAACGCCATCACTGACGCGCGTTGTGCCGCTATAGTTGTTATAACCGGCCAAAATCAGAGTGCCCGGCCCCGTTTTCTCCAAGCCACCGGTCGTCCCATAGAATTTTGCGGTGTT
>JBBATU010000032.1:0-16173 GCA_040398565.1 Chakrabartia sp. | reverse complement strand
ACACCGCTGGAACCAGTTGTCGTTTTAACAACGAGGTTTGTTGCGCCCAATGACACAGCACCATATCCGCCGGTTGGATCAGTGTAGAAATTGGATATGGTTGTTGAGGCAGTTGTCAGGCCAGAAAGATCAAGAAAGCCGCCATTGCTCCCAACGAACGTCAGTCCAGCGGCGTCCGCCAAACTTGCTGTTCCGGTCAAATACAAACTCGCGTTACCCACCCGAATGCGACCTGTAAAATCCAGGTCGCTCGAAATCATTGCCGTCCCACCAGTGACTGTAAACTCGCTTGCTGTTCCGCCAATAACTTTACCTGAAAATACGTCTTGCGACCGAGCTTCGAGGAGTTGGATTTTCTTGCCAGAACCCAAGTTTATCCTGCCGGCCCCACTTACTGATTTAATATCCGTAAGTTGGGGAGACTGTGACAGATCAAGGGTGCCGTTGGACAGAATGGAGATGTTGGTCGCGCTGGTCAATCCGCCGCCAGACGCATGAAGAGGGCGAAGCGACCCTCTTTCAATCGAAACTTGATTGAGTGAGTTAATCCCAGATAATCCAAGAACGCCAGCGCCGGTCTTGACAAGCTGTGCCGCTATCAAATTTCCTGTGACAATAGAGCTTCTATCAACATTAATCTGCGCGACACCTGTTGAATTGACCCCGGTGGCAGCGGCATCATTACGAAGCTTGATAGATCCTGCCTCTAGCGATCCGGCTGTCACTGTCAGATTGGAAAGTTCCTTTCCGTTTCCGACGGAATTAAGAAATTTGACGATCCCTGCCCCGGCATCAATGTTAAGGCCAAAGCCACTGCTAGAAATGTCGCTATCCACAGCCTTTTGGAACGTCACATCACCTCGCGTTTTGAGGCTAACGTTCGAAAATAACTGAACATCTCCAGAAAATTTCAGCGATGACGGACCAGGCAATTCTCCGCTTGCTGTGCTGAAGTAAGATCCAAGGCCGTTGTTGCTGTAATTTTGACCAGCTGCGGCATAGAAGAGGGTTATATCGTCACCCCCAGTGTTTTCTCCGAACAAGAGAACAAAGGGATAATATTGCCCTGCAATCAAGGCTTGGCTCGTTTGACCAAAGCGAAAAACAACTGGATCAACGCCTGCGTTATTGACCAGAGGGGTCGGTCCTTGTGCGGAAATGACTTGGCTTTGGAAAAGGTTCAAAGATTGTTCAGCGGAACCTACAAAAACTTGCGATTCATCGTGGCTAATAGTTCCGAAAAAGTAATTTGCGGTTATCGTCGGCTTGAAATAGCCTGAAAACTTGACCGAATAGGTGTCGTCAAAATTTGCCCCAGGCGTGGTTCCATTGATTGCCGTAAACGGCAAGGCAAAGCGTTGATCCTGCTGCGGAACAGCGTTGGCAAAAAACGAATAATCATTGTTAAAATACCCCTCATATTTAACTCCGATCAGACCGTCGGTGAGCTTATCGAGGGATATGTTTGCTTTGAGCCGCGTCAGGCCCGTGCCATCATTATCGGAATCCGAATTGAAATTGACGTTCAAGACGCCACCCGTGGAAACAATATCGGCACCGCTATTCAGGTCGATAGAGTTACGCGCTGAAAAATTCAGGGTGGACGCGGCGTTGGAAGTTTTGGAGATGCCGGATGCTATGATTATTGAGCCTGAGCCAGAAGCTTGCCCAATTGCATTGAGAGAGACATTCCGGCCAGCGTCTAAAATACGTCCTAGGTCAGACTGCGCGATACGCCCATAGCTGCCAGAAATGCCAGAGCCAGAAGTGTTAGAAAGCGTAATATCATTTGAATAGAAGTTTAACGACGCAGCTTGTCCTGGGCGCGCAGACAGGGAGGGCGTTGAATTGGTTAGGTCAATCGTTGCGAAGTAAGCCGATATGGTGCCCCCGGCCCCACCGCCGCTTCCCCCATCGGCATAGAAGTTCCCATTAGCGCCGATAAAGGATGCTGACGCGTTGATGTTCGACAGGAGTGTAATGGCGCCCCCCGCGCCAGAAAGCGTCGCGCTGGCATCAATAGTCGATCCAGAATACGCGTTTAAGGTCGTCGGCGAGGTTGTGTTTCCAGCGAATGGCCCCTGCCCAATTGTAATCGAGCCCCCCCCGGCCAGACCCTTGGCAAGGACATTCGCAGAAGAAAATACACGAACCTCCCGCGCGCTGGCAGTAATAGTTCCGCCAGTCTCTCCAGAACCAAGGCCGCTTGCATCAAGCGTCCCATTCACAAATGCATAGGCATTTGCCCCTGGCCCTGCGTCGAGAATAATTTCACCATTTTGCATCGACGCGTTGCGGGCCTGAACCAGTCCCGAATTATTGACCACACTGGCTTCAAACGCCGAAGCCGTTCGCGTGGTCATCAAAATACGCCCGCCATTGGCAATTAAATTGCCTCTGTTCTCTATGTAGGCCGTAACGTCGGAAGGTTGTGAAATGACAAAGGAAATTAGCCTGTCGCCCGAGAAGGACATTGTGACAGCCTTCCCAGAGCCGATAGCGACTGTACCAAGATTGGCCTGAATTATGCCGTTATCTTGATTTTGAAGGAAAGCGCCCCCAGCCAATACTGCATAGCCAGATCCTGCAGTGGTGATGATGCCAGAGTTGATGACCGACGCGGCGCTTGTCCCCGACAGGCTGAATTCATTTCCTGCCGCCTCAAAAGCCTGATCCGTAATATCAAGGGTTGATGCCAGAAGGCCGCCGACATTCACCCGGCCTGCAGACCCAATTAGCACGCCTGTCGGATTTAAAATCCAAACCTGACCATTGGCCGCAATTGTCCCGTCAATTTGGGTTGGCGTGATGGCCCCGCCATTGGGCAAGCCAATGACGCGATTGAGCGTGATGGAGTTTTTATCGGGCTGATTAAAGGTCAGCGTGTTACCCGCTGCAACCGACAGGTCGTTCCAGTTGATAATGCCCCGCGCGGTGGTCTGGGTAATTGTCTGGGCGTTGGCTGTTGTGGTGCTGGTGATGCCGTTGCTGGCACTCGAAATGGTGCTGGCCTGCGCCGCAGACATCGCCGAAACGCTCGCTGCCCCCAGCAGCATCAAACGGACAGGTTTGAAAAACTGCATTAGAACACCATCAATATGTTAAGGTTGAACCGGGCGGAGATACTCTCCCCGTCGACAAGATCGCGGCGCGCCTGTGCGCCCTGTACATCCACATTAAACCGGCCAAACATCGTCATTCGGAGGCCCAGCCCCAGCGAACTGATCTTGTTGGTCTCTTTCTCGAGGACTTCTGTTGCGAGGGCCGTTGCCCGCGCATAATCGGCAAAGGTGTAAAGTTGCACGCCTTCGATCAAGGTTTCTGCCGCGTAAGGTACGGCATAGCGCAGCTCACCCGCAAGGCCGATCCCCCGCTCCCCACCGATGAGCGACGGATCATAACCACGCCCAATTGAAGACCCCCCAAAGGAGATTGTTTCACCAGAGGACAGCCGATCTGTTGTATATTTCCCTTGCACATCAACCTGCGCACTGAGCCGGCGCATCATCTGCTGATTGCGCTGAAGCGTATAGACGAGCCGCTGAAACCGTGGCTCAAATCCAATGACAGACGCCAAAGGAGCCGTCGCATCATTGGCACCCAACATGGTTAGGCCTTGGAAGAGTGATAGCGATACATTGGTGTCGCCCTTGAGCCAATTGGCTTGCTGCCAACTTAACGTCGCCTCAGCCACGGTGCTCCGGTCGTCGGAGAGAAGCTCGCCCAAAATGCTGGTTTTGTTGCGATTAACCGCCAGCCCGAAATCGAGATAAACGGAGTTTGCACGGCTACGCACGAGAGGTGCTCTAAATCTGGCGTTGATCGACATCACACGGCTGCGCACATCAAGATCGGCAACAGACCCACCGGGCCGAGCAAAGGCTATCAAACCGCCAAGGCTGCCCACAAAACCACGTGAACCAATTGGCATGGCATAGCGCGTATTGACCGACCGCAACTCCTTTAGCTTCTGACCGGAGGCGGACAAGGTGACGTCCAGAGCGCCTGGCCTGTTAAAGGGCTGAGAAATTGTTCCGCCAAGCGAATAGGCAAGCGGCCCAATAACCTCCGATGATGTATTGGAGAAAGTTGCGCGATATTGGTTCGGGACCTTCACCGCAGAGACAAGCATTTCAGAACTGCCGAGCGCCCCGCCTTGCTGCAACACGGTCGTACCAGACAGACCGGGTATGTCGTTGATCAGGAGCATGCGCCGCTCAAGCTGGTTAAACTTGGCTGGGCGTTCCTTGGGAACTGGGGCCATCATCTCTTCGATTAAACGCGTCGATGCTGGATTTGGGCCATCGACGAAAACATCGCCAATATAGCCTTCCAGAACCTGCACTTCTAAAACGCCGTCCTTCACCTTTTGCGGCGGGACGAAAACACGGGTCAGGAAAAATCCCTCTGCGCGATACCTATCTTCAAGCTTCTGGGCCGCATCGCGCAAATCTTGCAGAACGATTTTGCGGCCGAGCAGCGAAGCAAATAAAGCATCGACCTCGGCCGCAGGAAAATAGGTCGCACCCGTCACTCGGACGGACGAGATGGAAAACTCAATCTCATCAACAGCCCTTGGCACGGCTGCTTTTTCCGGGTTTTGAATGCGGAAATCATAATTGGGCGTTGGTAATGGCAATGGGGCCACGCGCTGACGTGAAATATCACTCTGCGGCGGCAGAACGACTTGGCCCAATGCCGCCGTTGATGGAGCAAAAGCTAAACCTGCGACGAGAAGCATCGCTGAATGCAGCTGGATCGAGGATGAATGAGCTGGCATCTTATTTGTCATCCATAATCACGCGTGCAGAAATGATTTTCTGTTCGATCCGATCAATATGGAATTGAACGATCGGATCGGTCGGAAACGCCTTTGCGAGGGCCAAAAATGCAGGCTTCGCTGCGCGATCTTCCGCTGTCAAAAGCTGGTAAGCCGCCGCATATTGCTGGATCAGGTCTGGATCATCTGTCTTGGCGACCGGGCTATAGAGCGCGGTTGGCGTTGTCTTGCCTTTGAGAACAATATCCCCAATTTGCCGGAATGGAAGATCGGTGCAGCGCTGCACAACATCGGCGGTGCAGCATATTCTGGTTCCAAAATACTTGTTGACGCTTTCCGTTCGCGCCGCCGTATTCACCGTGTCGCCAAGCGCGGTAAAGTCCATGCGGGACTGCGACCCAAAATTCCCGATTACGGCCTGACCTGTGTGCACACCAATGCGCGTGACACCAATTGGAATATTCTTGCTATTGCGATCCTTACGGAAGGCCTCGGCATAGGCATCTAGCTCTAGCGCACAGCGAACGGCTCGTTGCGCATGATCAGCCTGTCGAATGGGCGCATTGAAGATCGCCATGATCGCATCACCGATGAACTTATCGATTGTCCCTTCATATTTCAGGATAATCTCGCAAGCGCCGTCGAGATATTCGTTGAGAACATCAGACAGATCCTCTGCGCCCATCTGCTCCGACGTGGTGGTAAAGCCTGCTATATCGGTAAAGATGAATGTCGCTTCCTGGCGTTCGCCGGAAATGGCAACCGCAGTTGGATCTTTAACGAGTTGGTCAACAACGGCAGGCGAAACATAGCGTGAGAAAGTTCCTTGAACGAACTCGCGCTGCTTGCGCTCGGCACGGCCAATGAATACGTCCATCATCCAAATTGAAAGCGCGAATGCGATGGTCGGACCAATCAGGGGCACCATGGGCAAACCATAGCCAAAGCCGATGACCGCCCCAACCCAATAAGAGGCAAGAACTACAACGCCCACCCCGACGTTAAACAGAATACCGCGCTTGAACAGGCTGACGCCAACGCCCAGAGCTGCGAATAGCGCCGTCAAAGCGATGATCGCGTTCAACGGCATGCGGGGAGGTGCGCGCTTTTCAAGAACCTGGCTGATGCCATGCGCCTGAATAAACACGCCTGGCATATTACCCTGATCTCCATCATCAATGATCGACAGCGGCGTCCTGTGGCGATCAGTGATCGACAAACTGGCGCCAATCAGAACAATTTTTCCGCGGAAGAATTCATCCGGAAGAACCGAAACAAAATGAGCTGGAAATGAAGGGAAAGGAAGGCTCTCCGCATCTGGGCGGGGACGCCAAGCAATTTCTGCCGCGGATAGAGGTGCCGTGCCACCAAACAGCGTAACAGCCTTTCGGACGAAGCCCGCAGGATGCCTATCCGTGTCGACTAGGCGACCTTTTTTCATCTCTCCGCCAGGATTGATACGACGGACCAGCCCGTCAAAGGGATCCGACAGCAAATTCGCCTCAGCGCGCTGATCAGGCCTTACAAATGCGTTGAGGAAGGCCAGTTGATCCTCATTCACAATATTTGGGGCCGAGGTGTAACTCATGAACAGCGGCGTCTGAACAGTGTCCAATACCTGTTTAAGCCGCGCGTCCTTCTCCGCTTCGGTTGGTTGGTCTACGATAACGTCGACACCGATAACCTTTGCACCCTTGGCGGATAGCTGAGTGATCAAATCCGCCAAAAAGCCACGATCCACTGGGGACCGATAGGGAAAGGAAGCCAAAGTCTCTTCATTAATGGCAACCACCACTACGTCATTCGATGCCGGCATTGGCCGCTGCATTGCCGCCACACGAATATCGGCGACCTTGTTTTCTAGGTTCGTAAGGGGTGCCAAATAGCGAACCGCGCAAACCGCCATGATGGCGGCGAAGATAGCGATGAAAAATGCAGATATGGCCTGCTTTTGAGCTTTGCTCATTTGACTCTCCCTGCAGTTTCACGGGCGCGGGGTGATGCTGAGACTGGACTGGTTTTTGGGCCGTCCAGCTCTGTTTGTATCTGTCGGAAATAGGCGTCTGCTTGCTGTACACAGGCCTTTTCCAGCATCCATGAGCTTAGGACGAGTGGGTCTGTTACGTCGGCTGGAATGATGTTGATGCTAATCGCATTGTCCTGCCCCGGAACATGAATCAGGAAAGTCTTTACGCCATCCAGTTTGGCCAGATCAGGCGCGGCCATTTCGCTTTGCCCCTGCGCCCAAACAAAGTCTGCCCGCCAGGAGCGATCAAGTGGATAGACAGTAAACGGGCTCTGCGCCGAAGCGTCTGGCCGCCACCAAGTCGGACGTTGCCCCTCTCGAATGCAGCGTGCACCCGGCCTTGAAATATCGATGAGCCATGGGTCAGAAAGCGACGCGGCATTGGCACCTGCGCGTACGGCCCCGACCTGACTTGCCCGGTCGTTACGGGTGGAAATCAAAGCCGCAAGCGCGGCTCGCGGGTTCTGGGCAGATCCGCCTGATTTAGAAACTGCGCCCGCATAAACCCCGCGCAAGGTCACTGCACGTCCATCCGCACCGATGAGGGTCACACGCTCCCCATCCTTAAGCTGTATCCGAGACGCGCTGTCTACACGCATTCCAGGGCGCAGGCCAGCACCTCGCGCTTCGACAACAGTCATCGGCGCGGCCAGAGTTGGCGTTGCTGCCAACACCCCAACGATCAAAATGGAAAGCATCCCGAGAGCCCGCATCAACGCTGCTCCACTTGAAGTGGCTTGGTCGATCCATCACCCATGACCACGAATGCGGCCCAGAAAAACGGATGAGCTGCTCCTGCTTCTTTCATCATACGCCGCTGCGCCATTCTTAAAGCAGTATCGACTGACATGTCAGGCGATTTGGACATGATACTAAACGTCGTCGACATCAGAGCGCTGGTGGCAGCTGACGGAACTTGCCAATGGCTGACAAGCAAGCTGCGCGACCCGGCGCGGAAAAACGATGCCGCTAGGCCAGACAGCGAGTCACCGCCATTTGCTTTGCCCGACGCTGCTGTATTGCAGGCCGAAAGGACAACAAGATCGGCGGGAATAGACATTTCCGCAATTTCGGTCGCATCAAACAAGCCATCAAAGCTTCGCGATTTTGCAGGCTCCGACGGCGGCGTAAGCACAACGCCCGGCTGCGCCTGACACCGAAGTTCCCCCGGCAACAATCCGTGCGTTGCAAAATAAAGGATACGATAATCCGCCAGTTTCCGTGCGCGCAAGGCCGCTTCTGTGGCCTGTTGACCAAGCAAGATATCGCTTTTGCTCGCCCCAATCGCTTGAGCGACGCGGCCAATTTCTTGGCCCGTATCTGGAAGAGAGGCCAGTGATCGCAACAGTTCTGGCGGAATAACGTCATCTGACAAGCACCGCCCATCAATGCCGGCAAAGGCCGCTTTTTGAGAGGTGGCGCCACGAGGAGCAGCTAAAACTGGGTCGCCAAACGCCAACATTTTGCGGGGATGACGGCCCGTCACCCGTGTTGATCGAAGATCAACAAAAGACCGTATCGTTGGACTATAGGAGATATCAAAATCATCGACCAACCACCGCGCCGTTTCATAACGCCGTGCTACGGAAGGTTGGGTTACCAACAGCCCAAAAGGAAGATTGGCCAAGGGACCGGATGGAACGATAACAAGGCGTTTCAGGCCGGAGAGTTCGTCAGCAAGGCCGGAAAACAAATCGCGATAAAGGCGATGTGCGCCATCAAGATCAAATTCATTGACCGATGAGCCCTGAATTTCCAAGCCGCGCCGCAACTGAGCAACCAATTCGGTTAGGGTGTCTTGACCTGCCGGAACTGGTGCGATGACGATCTTTTTATTTGTGACCAGCTGCACAAACGACTGATTTCGGCCGATGAGGTAAACTAACATTCCCTCATCCGCGCTCAGGCGACTGCGCAAGTCATCCGTGGTCAGCGGTTTGCTCTCGATCATGGAGGCATAGACCGGAAAGTCGTTCGCAAGCGCCTTCCGAAGGTCAGCTATAGCTTGCACCTGAGACGCGATTTCTATTGAATATTGCTCCTCGACTTCAGCACTACGCTCTTGAATAGACAGGGATTGTTCGGTGGCGAGATGAAGCCGTGCCTCCCCCTCCTTCTGGATCGCCGCTTCAAGACTTTGCAGCATATTGGCTAGTTCTGGTGTCGCAGCGGTCAATCGCGCCGAGGTGAGCGCAATTGTGTGATCGAAAATGGGTGAACTGACGAGCTGGAAAGCATCAAAAGCCTCAGCAAAAAGGCCAAGCTTTTTCGCTGGATCATCATAAGTTTGGGCTTCTTCGACAATGGCTTCGGCAAAAGGAATGAGGTCTTCGGCGCGAAAAGTTGCGCTCCCCTGACTGAGCGCTTTTGAAGAAGCGATCGCTTCTCGAAATGTGATGATTGCAGAAACGCGCATATGCTCAGCTTGATAGGCGCGTCCAAGGGCAACACGCGCCTGCAGGGTGGCGACGCCTTCTCCAAAAAGCTCCTGGCGCAGAGCAATAGCCCTTTTGAGATACGCTTCTGCGGCTGACAGCCGACCTTGCGCGCTGCTGACGTTGCCAATTGTCACAAGAAGATCGGCCTCCCACCATGGGGGCTCACCGTTCACGCGCTTGATGATCAGCATCGCTTCAGCAACGCTGGCATAGGCGCTTGTGACATCACCTGTCCGCAAGAGCATGCCCGCTTCTAAGTTTAGGGCCATTGCCAGTTCTGCTTCGGCGCCACTTGCGCTGGCGGGCAGCAGCGCGCCATTTTCACCGCTGCCATTGGCCTCTTTTCCAGCAATGTCGCGCCAAAGCTCAGTAGCACTGCGAGCAAGTGTTAGGGCATCATCATATTTGCCTTTATTAGCCGCTATATAAGCCTGATAGCCACTCATGCGAGCCCGGTCAGACGCCTTTGGCGACTTTTCGACGATAGGCGCCGCCCGCCGGATCAGAGCTTCGGCGTCGTCATGACGCCCTTGATTGCTCACGGACATGGCAAGATCCATCAAGACATCATTGGTGGCGATGTCGTCTTCCCCATAAAGGCGTGTCTGAAGTTCCAACGCCCGACGAAACCCAGCCTCAGCGGCGGCATAATCAGACTGACCGGCAGAGGTGCGCGCCGTGCGCAAATAACCCGCAATCTTCTCTTTATCGGCTATTCCACCGATGCGGATTGGCGTTGACCATAATGCCCTCACCTCGTCAGCTTGTTGCGTTTCAGACGTCGGCGGAGCATCGAAGCCCGCTAAATGGCGCAGCACGTGATAGGCAGATGCGGGCCCCTCGGCCACCCGAAGAACATTGCCTTGCGCTTTAACAACAACCAAAGTCGGCCACCCATCACGCCGATGGCGGCAAGGATAGACAATACCTGTCGTAGATACGGTCTCGGCCGTGATGGTTTTAAATGGCTCGCATTCCAAATTCTTGACCATCAAAGAATAGGGCCTGCTCAACTGAAATGCGTCTGCCAAATTGCCGTTCTGTGTTGAGATCAGCGAGAAGGTGAGACTACCGACCGCAGTTCCATCGCACAGGATATCTTGATCTCTCGGCAAGAGCCGCGATGATGCAGGCTCACCCCGATCCTGTGTTGAGCACGTCTCGCCCACGAGGGTGGTTAATGATTTTTCGGAAACAGGTTCGGCTCGACTAGAAACAGGATAACAGAGGGATATGGCCGAAAGGAATATGCCAAGCCCTATTCTGATCAGGCAGGCAGATAAGATCGCGCCTGAACGAACTGCCGGTTGAGCAATCTCGTACGCGTCAGAATTTGGAGAATACCCCCATCCCCGAAGCTTAATTGCCTCGCCGCAAGTCACCAATCGCCCCCAAAATCTGTAGACGCGCTCAACTCAGCAACAGCTTGATGAACCGCCCCGCATAAGGCCAAATTGAACAAGAATGACCTCCGTCCAATTCAACGTCCCCAATGGTGATCTCGCATAATTTTTGCGGCTTCGCGTAATGTTTCGCGGCCAAATTGGCTTTAATTATCAACCGTGTCGGCAATCTTATTCTCTAGCAGTCTGCGGCATATTGGATAAGTCACTCTTGAGAAGTCGATCCTTAACAGGCATGTATAAATTATGGCCCAAATGTTCCGATCGATCAGCTTCAAAATTTTCAGCATTTCTCTTGGTCTCTTGATCATGATGGTTGCGGCCGCGATCTGGTCTGCGCGCTCGACGGAACAGGTGCATCGTCAACTGCGGACGTTGGAATATTCCTTGTTTCCACTCGCGGGTACATTGGCCAAATTGGAAGCAGTGGTTCAGTCCCAACGCACAACCGCCGACTTCCTTCTCGTGACGCCGGACGATAAGGCCGTGCGGCTCTGCCTCAGCAAGGCACGATCGCAGGGACAGTCTGCTAAGAAATTATTGGCGCAGGCGGAGGTTTATCGAGCTAGAGGCGCCCAGATTGCTGTGCTGGAACGCAACAGATTGGCCATGGCCCGCATACAGCCAATTATCGCGGAAATAACCTATCAGCAGAACCGACTGTCTAAAACGATAATGGATGCATGTGCGCGAGACGCAGATGCGCTGAAGATGAATGAGGCAAAGCTTCAAGCGGATGAAGTGTTCCGCTTATCTGCATCCGCAGCAACAGAAATTGATGATCTGGTTGCAACCGGCGCACGCATCGTGGCCGACAATCAAGAGACAGCTCTGCGGGCCACAATCCTGATGATTGGGTCGGCGGCTTTGGTGGGTATCATGCTGGCCTGGATGATCTCTCGTGGGATGACGCGGCCAATTTTGCGCTTGCAGGCCGGCGCGCGCGCAGTTGGGGCGGGTTTGTTGGAAGAGGCCCATGTCCCTGTGACGACGCGCGATGAAATTGGCGATGTCACGCACGCCTTTAACGGCATGATCGATGACTTGCGTGAGAAGGAGCGGATTAAGGAAACATTCGGCCAATATGTCGACCCACGGATCGTCGCTGGCTTGATCGACGGTGCACACCATTCTTCCGTCGGCGAAAAGCAGGTTGCGACGCTCTTCTTCTCGGACATTGTTGGCTTCACTTCCATTGCCGAACGCCTGGCACCAAGCACCCTCGTCGATCTGATGAATGCATATTTTTCTTCGATGTCCCAACCAATCCGGGATCAATCCGGCATTATCGACAAATATATTGGCGACGCGATCATGGCATTTTGGGTTCCGCCCTTTGTCGATGCAACGCTTCAGGCCGAGTTAGCCTGCCGCGCCGCTCTTGATCAGTTTGCACGGCTTGAGGCCTTTCGCGCCGGCGTCCCCGATGTCATTGGGCTGCGTCGCGATGTCCCGCTCATCAATTTCCGGGTTGGGTTGTCGACTGGTGAAGTCGTCGTTGGCAGCATCGGCTCCGACTCAGCGCGTAGCTTCACGGTGATGGGCGACGCAGTGAACCAAGCCTCTCGCATTGAGGCGGCGAACAAAGTCTACGGCACGCACTTGCTCATTGACCAGATGACCTACAGCCTTGCTGGCTCGGCGATTGAGGCGCGCCATGTTGACGATGTTGTTCTAGCAGGGCGGCAAGACCCTGTAGGTATCTATGAGCTTGTGGCCCTGACTGGCCGGCTGACGTCTGAACAGCGCGCCTTGTTCGACCTTTATGGGGAAGGCTTTGCTCATTACCAAAAGGCGGATTGGGCAAGGGCCCAAACTACACTGAAGGCAGCGTTAGAAATTGCGCCTCAAGACGGCCCAAGTTTGGAATTGCTGTCACGCATTGCACAGTGCCGCGAGGAGCCTCCCGCCAATTGGTCAGGCATTTGGCATATGGCCTCAAAGTAAGGCTGACCCCGCACCCTTTAGATTTCGACGACGATCTTCCCAAAATGGGCATTTGCCGCTTGGTGCCGAAATGCATCGGCGAGATTGGCAAGGGGAAAACTCTTATCCAGCACGGGTTTAATCCCAGTTGTTTCAACCGCGCGGATGAGATCAAGCTGGTGTTGGCGGCTGCCGACAACCATTCCGATGAGGCGGATTTGCTTGACCATCAGCATTGCTGTCATCACTGGGCCAGCGCGCCCTGTCAGTACACCAATCATGGCAATATGACCGCCGGTTTTGGTCGCGACGATGGAATGATTGAGTGTGCCTGCTCCGCCAACTTCCACAACATGATCGACGCCCTCACCGCCGGTCAGGTCACGCACCTTGGCGCCCCATTCCGTAACGTCGACATAATTGATCACCTCATCGGCGCCGAGCGCCTTCATGCGGGCCAGTTTTTCGTTTGACGAAGATGTGGCAATCACCTGCGCACCCATCGCCTTGGCAATTTGCAATGCAAATACCGAGACACCACCTGTGCCTTGCACCAAGACGGTTGACCCGGCCTTCATCTGTCCATCGACAACCAACGCACGCCAAGCCGTAACACCGGCACAGGTCAGCGTTGCCGCCTCTGCAAAGCTATAACCCTTTGGCATAGGCGTGAACCAGCTTTCCGGCGCAGTAATGTATTCGCGGGCATAGCCATCAAGCCCGTCCCCCGGCACACGTGCAAAGGCAGTGGTCGGCGGTGCCCCGTCCAGCCACTCTGGAAAGAAGGTCGACACAACCTTATCCCCAACCTGATAGTTCGTTACCCCTGCCCCAATGGCGACAACTTCCCCCGCACCGTCAGACATGGGGATGCGTCCCTCGGCACAGGGGAGCACCCCGGTCACGACGCCAAAATCATGGAAATTGAGAGAAGATGCCCGAATGCGAACTTTGATTTCACCGGGACCGGGCTCTGCCGTCTCTGGGATGTCCACGAGCATCAAATTCTCAAGCGATGCCGGAAGTTTGATTTGAATGGCCTTCATGTGTCTTTCCTCGCAATCTGCTCGGCTTTTGGCTTGACGATGCCATCAACCAAGGTGAAGCATAGCCGTGACACAAATGGTGTCGCCCCGCAAACAGGATGAGGATGAAAGAATGCCACAGGGCAGCGCCCCAAAAATGCTCGAAGGTATTCGGATCATCGATCTAACAACGGTGATATTCGGCCCCTATGCGACGCAAATGCTCGCCGATTTGGGTGCAGACGTCATCAAGATTGAAAGCGCACAGGGCGATACCCCCCGTTATATGGGGCAGTTCAAAACCACGCCCTTCATGGGCGGCACTCACTTGACGGTGAACCGGGGCAAGAAATCGGTCGTCCTGAATCTTAAAATGCCCGAGGACGCAGCGGTCTTGCGCGATCTGCTCGCAACTGCCGATATCTTCGTCCACAATGTTCGGGCTAAGGCGATCACCAAACTTGGCTTTGGTTATGATGCGGTCAAAGCGATCAAGCCGGATATCATCTACGCGCATTTTACCGGCTTTAGTCAGGATGGCCCTTGGAAGGATTTGCCGGCCTATGACGATGTCATTCAGGCGGCGACAGGAACCACCTCTCTCCTCTCTAAGGTCGATGGCAATCCAAAGCCGCGCTATTTGCCGTCGCTTATCGCCGATAAAGTTTCGGGAACCTATGGCGCGCAAGCCATGCTCGCCGCGCTGGTCCACAAGCTGAGGACCGGCGAAGGGCAGCATGTCGAAGTGCCGATGCTCGATTGCTTTGCCAGCTTCATGCTGACCGAACATTTGCAAGATTCGGTGTTTGAGCCCCCACTCGGCCCGCCGGGCTATCCGCGTCAGCTTGATCCAGAGCGGCAACCCTTTCCGACGGCGGACGGCCATATCGTGATTGTGCCCTATACCGATGCCAAGATTGTTCAACTGTTCACCTTGCTGGGAGATGCCGAGTTTTTGGAACATCCCCCATTTGATACGGCTATGGGGCGGTTCCAGAATATGAGCCCAATTTATGCCCGTATCGGGGAGGTAACGCCGAGAAAAAGCAGCGCAGACTGGCTTGAACTGCTTGCGCAGAATGATTTTCCCGCCATGCCGATTGCCGATTTGAACGAGGTTTTTGAAAATCCGCACCTCAAGGCAACGGGGTTCTTTCATCTTGCAGAACACCCAACAGAGGGCATGATCCTACAGATGCGGCCGCCGGTGCGCTATTCTGTGGATCCAGACAGGCCCATCGGCTTTGCTCCAACGCTGGGGCAACATAATGATGAGATCAAGAATAAGGGAGACGGTGCATGCTAACCAAGGGCGATGACTATCCCATTCACCAAACGCCAGAGCCGATTGCCTATTCCGGCACGGACCGGAATTTTTATGACCGCTATTTCTTCAATGGCTATCAGCAAGATGGCGGTGATTTCTTCGCCATAGCCTTTGGCATCTATCCGCATCTCAACGTCGCTGACGCCCATTTTTCCTGCATTCGCGGCGAGACCCAACATTGCGTTCATGCGTCGCGCTTGCTGGAGATGGAGCGGATGGATTTGGCCGTTGGCCCCATCCGCATCGAGATACTTGAGCCGCTTAAGTCCTTGCGGGTCATTGTTGATCATCAGGATGGGATATCCGCCGATCTCACCTTTGTTGGACGCGCCTTTCCGGTGGAAGAGCCGCGCTTCACCCGCCGTATCGGGCCACGCACCTTCATGGACTATACCCGGCTCACGCAAAATGGGCATTGGCAGGGCTGGATTGAGGTGGATGGTGTCCGCCGAGATGTCTCGGGCGCGCAAGGCACGCGCGACCGCAGCTGGGGCATTCGCCCAATTGGTGCCAGCGACCCGCAACCCACCGTTCCGCAAATGGTGCCACAATTTTATTGGCTGTGGAGCCCCGTCAATTTCAGCAAGGGAAGCCTCTTTTTCCATGTGAATGACGATCAGCACGGTCGCCCTTGGAACACGCGCGCCGTGTGGTGCCCGGATGGCACCAATGCCCACGACATGCTGGAAAGCGAAGATTGCCATATGGATATCTCGCTCAAGCCCGGCTGGCGGCATGCCAGCAACGCCGTTTTGACGGCACAGCTCCCCGATGGCCTGGCGCTGGAGGCGCGCTTTACCACCGGCACGGCCTTCCTGATGCGCGGCATTGGCTATGGCCATCCAGAATGGACCCATGGCGGCTGGAAAGGCCCCTTGGTCGTCGAACGGGAGGATATTGATCTCACCGCACTTCAGCCGGGGCGAGCTGACCATCTTCATATACAGGCCATATCCCAAGTCGCCCTGACGATAGATGGGCAAGTGCAGCACGGCACCGGCATATTGGAGCAACTCATGCTCGGAGCCTATGAGCCGCTTGGCCTGACGAGCTTGTTCAATGACTGACCCGGTTTTGACGCTGGCGGCGTTAACCCCCGAATGGTTGACGGCGTGTTTGCAGCGTCATGGCTATAATGTGATCGTGCAAAGCGTGAACTCGCGCCCCATTGGCACGGGGCAAGTCGGGGCGACTTATCGGCTGTCATTAGATTATACTGTCGATGCAGATGGCGCGCCGCCGACGCTG
>JBBATU010000031.1:0-23780 GCA_040398565.1 Chakrabartia sp. | reverse complement strand
GAAATCCATCAGGTGATGGATGACATGCGCTCTGCCGAAATCGATTTCCTAACCATTGGGCAGTATCTGCAACCAACGCCCAAACATGCCAAGGTGATCGACTTTGTCACCCCGCAAACATTTGAGGCATATGCCGCCATTGCGCGGGCAAAGGGCTTTTTGTTGGTGGCATCCTCGCCTTTGACACGCTCAAGCTATCATGCGGATCGGGACTTTGCGCTGATGCGGGATGCCCGGGCGGCGCAATTGGCCCATGCCAAGGCATAGCGAGACACGCACGCTCCGCTGGAGTGCTGAACAAATGTATGAGCTGGTAGCGGACGTCAGCCGCTATGGGGAGTTTCTGCCCTGGGTCAGCGGTGTTCGTGTCAAATCTAACAGCGAAACGGAGATGGTCGCCGACCTTCTTGTCGGGTTCAAAGCCATCAAAGAAAAATTCACGTCACGCGTGAAGAAGGATCGGCCAAGGACGATCCGGGTCGATTATCTCGATGGGCCGATGAAATATTTGCACAATGAATGGGAGTTTCGCGACCGTCCCGATGGCGGGTGCGATGTCGCCTTCATGGTCGATTTTCAGTTCAAATCGCGCCTGTTTGAAGCGCTGGCAGGTCAGGTCTTTGACCGGGCCTTAACCAAGATGACAGATGCTTTTGAAAGTCGTGCAGACGCGCTTTACAGTTCCGCGCCCGGCAACAGCAACTCAAGCGCAACGAGTGCGGCCTGAACGCGGATTGGGCCGCGGCCGAGATCGCCAAATTCTTTAGTGTCCGCAATAACATCATCTGGATCGGCTCCCCGCCGCGCGCGGGCAAAGACGACCATTCCGACAGGCTTTTTCGCGCTACCGCCATCTGGTCCTGCAACGCCGGTGATGGAGACCGCAACATCCGCATTGGAATGATCCAGTGCCCCTTGTGCCATGGACCATGCAGTGGCGATGGAAACGGCCCCAAAGGTATCAAGAATATTCGAATCGACGCCAAGGACACCCATTTTGGCGTCATTGGAATAGGTTATGAAGCCAACTTCAAACACATCGGATGAGCCAGGGATGGCCGTTAGAGCCGCGGAGACCAGGCCGCCCGTGCAGCTTTCTGCAACGGCAACACGTCGCCTCTTTGCGCGGTTTTCCTCAATTACCCGGCGTGCCGCCGCGATGAGGTCTTGAGGCAATGTGTCGTCCATACGGATTACTTTGCAGTTGCAGCCTGCCCAGATATTTTTGGTGCCGGACAAATGGTTAAAGGTGGTTTCGCAGTCGCGATGGCGGCCTGTGCCGTTGGTCGCGCCAAAATTTCAAGCATTATTCCGACCAGCATCGACATATTGTCTGGGGGCAGGGGCGATGTTACCTTCAAAACACGGTCAATGTCGTTGCACCGTTCGGGTTCTAACTGCTTCAGGACGGCCGTAGTCGCGAAGGCTCCGGCGACGGATTTAAAGGCATCATCAGGCATAAGATCTAAAAGCTCCCCGCCTTCTCCAACCTGCTTGCGTATTGCGGGCCGCGCATTTGGCCATGCGGCATCAGAAGCTGCTCGATATCTGTTTGCCAGTGCGCGCCCCGATGTTGCCAAGAACGATGACGGCCCTGTCACTGGCGCACATTTGCTGGTTATGCCGATGATCCCATCGGGCAAGGCAAAACTGATCAAGGCCTGCCCCTCTTTTGGGGTCAGGCAGGGACGTGAAGACTGCGCCTGAGCCTGAGCGGTCAGGAGTGTGGCAATCACCGTGCTGATCCAGAAACGTATAGAATGACGTGCCATGTCAGTTGCCCTCTGGAAGGCGGATGGTCGCGATGGCTTGGGCTGCGATCCCTTCGCCGCGCCCGGTAAAGCCTAAACGCTCGGTCGTCGTGGCCTTTACGCTGACATGGCGGACGGAGATGCCGAGCATGTTCGCAATAGCGGCGCGCATGGCGTCTTTATGAGGCCCAATTTTTGGCGCTTCGCAGATAAGGGTTAGATCAACATGATCGATGATCCCACCCGCTGCGGACACAAGTTGTGCTGCATGTTCCACGAAACGCTGAGAACGGGCACCCCACCATTGGGGATCGCTGGGCGGGAAGTGCGTTCCGATATCCCCATCGCCAAGTGCGCCGAGAAGGGCATCCGTAAGCGCATGAAGCGCCACATCCGCGTCGCTATGCCCCACTAGACCCTTGTCATGATCAATCCTAACCCCACCGAGCCAGAGTTCCTCGCCAGGTGCGAGCTGGTGAACATCAAAACCCAGTGCGGATCGAGAGATGAGCCGCGCTGATATCCGGCGCTCAGCTTCTGCAAAATCTTGAGGCGTCGTGACTTTTTCAAGCATGATGTCTCCTGCAACAAGGGCTACGTCAAATCCCGCAGCGCGCGCCATCTGCGCATCGTCGGTTGCCGCTGCCCCGCGCCATTGCTGATGTGCAGTTCTAATTGCCTCTGCTCGAAAGGCCTGCGGTGTCTGAATGCGATATAAATGGGTGCGATCCACAACATCGCCGAGATGCTGATTCCCTCGCGACAGCGTGTCAGCAACGGGAAGGGCGGGCACCGCACCGCCACTGGTGGCCAAAGCCTCGACCAGCCGATCAATGACAGTGTGCGGCAGAAAGGGGCGGGCGGCATCGTGGATCAGAAGAATGTCTGCATCACCAGCGGCTGCAATCCCGGCGGCCACCGAGTCTTGCCGCTCAGCTCCACCCGTTATGATGCGGTGAACGGAGATTTCGCCAAGAGCCTCACGAGCAAGATCAGATTGCCCTTCGCCAATGACGACGATGATCTGGTCAATGGATTGATGCGATGAAAAGGCCGCCACAGCGTGCGCTAGAAGCGATTTGCCGCCGACCAACGCAAATTGCTTTGGCACAGACCCGCCTGCGCGTTCTCCTTTGCCGGCGGCGACAATGATCGCAGTGATCGTCATGGCGCGGCTTAAACACGCATGGCTGTTGCACGGCAACCTAAAATTGATTAGGCATCTGCTGAATTTTTAGGCAGTTTCGATGCAGCGTCTTAATCCAATACTGATCGGCCCGGTCCGTATCGACATTCCCGTCATTCTCGCGCCGATGACGGGCGTGACGGATATGCCGTTTCGCAAGATTGTCCGGCAATTTGGTTGCGGGCTGAATGTGACGGAAATGATCGCCAGTCAGGCGATGATCCGCGAGACACGCCAGAGCCTGCAAAAGGCCGCGTGGGACCCGATTGAAGAACCCGTCTCTATGCAGTTGGCCGGGTGCACACCTCACGAAATGGGCGAAGCGGCTCGGTTGAATGAAGATCGTGGGGCTGCGATTATCGATATCAACATGGGTTGCCCCGTGAAGAAAGTCGTCAATGGCGATGCGGGCTCTGCCTTGATGCGCGATTTGCCGCTTGCGGCCAAATTGATTGAGGCGACGGTCAAGGCGGTGTCTGTGCCCGTCACGGTCAAGATGCGCATGGGATGGGATCATGATTCTCTCAACGCGCCTGAACTCGCCCATATCGCAGAAGACCTTGGCGCAAAGCTGATCACCGTTCATGGCCGAACGCGCAATCAAATGTACAAAGGCTCGGCAGATTGGGGTTTTGTCCGTAAGGTCAAGGACGCCGTGAAACTGCCCGTCATCGTCAATGGCGACATTTGCTCGGTTGAGGACGCCAACTGCGCCCTAGACCTTTCTGGTGCCGATGGGGTGATGATTGGCCGTGGCGCTTATGGTCGTCCCTGGCTCATCTCACAGGTGATGGCTGCTCTGACGACGGGGGCGATGCCGCCTGATCCGTTGGTTGAAGAGCAATATCATATCATCATTCGGCATTATCACGACATGCTGGCCCATTATGGCGACGTCACAGGGGTCAACATGGCCCGCAAGCATATTGGCTGGTACACCAAGGGGCTGCATGGCTCGGCGGATTTCCGCAATGCCGTGAACCAAATCAACGACCCTAAAATTGTGCTGGACATGCTGGAACGTTTTTACGAGCCTTGGCTCAGTCGCGCAGCCGCGTGAATTTGATGGCATTAGCGCCAGGCCTGCCTTCTGCGGAGGAAATGGTCGCCGCATCCCCGATTGCAATGCTCGTCCTTGATCCGGCAGGCTCGATCCAACGGGTCAATGCCGCGGCGGAAATGCTTCTGAACCTGAGTGCGCAAACAATTATTGGCCGCCAAATATCTGATTTGCTGGTCATGCCGGATGCTTATCGGGAGGAAGAGGCGGCTTTTGCGGCTTATGATGCCGTTATTCGCGTCAAACGAGGGGCAGAGATCCGGGCCGACTTATTCGTCACACCGCTTGCAGAACGGCCCGGCTGGAAGGTATTGTCTGTTTACTCCGGGCTGACGGTGCATCGTGTTGGCAATCGCGCCCAAAGCGGAGGTGCCCGCGCTGCAATTCGCATTGCGGCCATGTTGGCGCATGAGATTAAAAATCCACTGGCGGGCATAAGCGGGGCTGCTCAATTGCTGTCGCGCACTGTTGAGCCTAGTGCTGAGCGGTTGACCAAATTGATCCGCGATGAGGTGGATAGGGTTGCCAGCTTGATTGACCGGATGGAAGGGTTCACCGATACCCGCAAATTGCCGCTTCAGGCAGAAAACATCCACGCCATCATCGATCATGCGCGGGCCGTCGCTTTGTCCGGTTTTGGCGATCGTCTTACCATCCGCCAAATCTATGATCCCTCGCTTCCCGATGTTCTGGTTCATCGGGATACTATGGTGCAAATCATCCTGAATCTGCTTAAAAATGCGGCGGAAACGGCCGCAGCGGGTGGGCAGCGCTTGGTAACTATTACCACAGCCTTTCGGCATGGCGTGTCTGTGTCTCTAGACGGCGGCGCGCGCAAACGGCCCTTGCCGATTGAAGTGTGCGTGATTGACGATGGCCCCGGGGCTCCCGCTGACCTTGTCGATCAGCTTTTTGACCCCTTTGTCAGCAGCAAGCCCAAGGGGCAGGGCCTTGGCCTTGCGCTTGTAGACAAGCTGATGCGCGACATGGGGGGGATTGTTCAATATGGGCGGGAAGGAGCACCGGAACGGACCGTGTTTCGCCTTCTTCTGCCACGTGCAGATGGCAGGATATGATGGGGCAAAGCAAAATACTTGTTGTCGATGACGATGACGCCATTCGGCTGGTCATTGACGAGGCGCTTCGTGGGGAGGGTTATGAAGTCCGAACCGCAGCAAATGTTGCGGAACAAGCAGCGATCCTTGTTCACTTTGATCCAGATGTTCTGGTCACCGACGTTATCCTTCCAGATGGCAATGGCCTTGATCTGGTACCTGACATTCTGGCCAAGCGGCCAGGTCTTCCCATCATCGTCCTGTCTGCCCAGAACACGCTGGCAACGGCGGTGCGCGCAACGGAACAAGGGGCTTTTGAATATCTGCCCAAGCCCTTTGATCTGGATGAACTGTGCCAAGCGGTTCGGGATGGGTTAAGGCGGCGCGGCATTTCCCCTGTTCAGCCGAACCTGACCGAAGCAGATGCCGCCTTGCCCCTGATCGGTCGATCAGCGGCGATGCAGGAAGTCTATCGAACCATCGCGCGGGTTGTTCCCAATGATCTAACAGTCTTGATCCTGGGGGAAAGCGGAACAGGGAAAGAGTTGGTAGCTCGTGCCATTCACGATCTGGGTGGTCGAAAAGCTTTTCCCTTTGTGGCGATCAACATGGCCGCCATCCCGCGAGAATTGATTGAAGCTGAATTGTTCGGACATGAACGTGGCGCCTTTACAGGCGCGCAGGCCCGCAGCGCTGGACGGTTTGAGCAGGCCGCTGGCGACACACTCTTTCTGGATGAGATTGGCGATATGCCAATGGAAGCTCAAACTCGACTTTTGCGGGTACTCCAATCTGGGGAGTTCACGACTGTCGGCGGCAACCGGTCGATCAAGGCGGATGTGCGCATCATCGCGGCGACACACAAGGATCTTCCAACCCTGATTGCCGCGGGCCAGTTTCGCGAGGATCTCTACTTCCGGCTGAATGTTGTGCCGGTCGCTCTGCCGCCCCTGCGTCAGCGGCTTTCGGATATTGGCTTATTGTCTCAGCATTTTTTGGATCGCGCCGCAGCAGACGGATTGCCGCGAAAGGGAATTTCTACCGCTGCCATATCGCGCTTGTCGGACCATGATTGGCCGGGCAATATCCGGGAGCTAGAAAATCTAATGCGGCGCCTGGCGGTGCTCGTGCGGGATGATGTCATTGGATCTGAGATCATCGATCAGCAGTTGGTTGGCCGGCCCGCGCGCCCAGACGCACCAGTCGCAGTCGCGCGAACAGGATTGGCCCAAGCCGTTGAGGCGCATTTGGCTGGTTATTTTTCCGAATTTGGAACCAATCTGCCACCCGACGGCCTGTATGATCGTATCTTGGAAGAAGTGGAACGGCCGCTGTTAATGGCAACAATGGCTGCAGTTCGGGGCAATCAACTTCGGGCGGCCCGCCTATTGGGCATTAATCGCAATACTTTGCGCAAAAAGCTAAATGATCTCGCGATTGACCCGGCGGCTGGTCGGCGCTGATTATCGCAATTTTAGAAGGCTGTGCTTGATCTGCAACGCGGGTGTTGTAGACATGCCACTATGGTTAAAACGACCTCTTCCCTGCTGCTGTCTTGGTGGCGTTCGGTCGCGCTGCTTGCGCGGCAGCCGAGCTGGATTAGGGGCGTGACGGTTTTTGCCGTTGTTAGTGTTTTTGTCATGGCGGTTGTGACCTGGATGGTGATGCAGGATGGCTTGACGCTCTCCCCGGCAGCCGGCGTGCTTTTGCTTTTTGCAAATCTTGTGCCTGCGGTCGTTTTACTCGTCCTTTGGGGTCGCAGATTGGCGATGCGCCGGGCAGCTCAATCTGTGGTTGGGGCCAATGGCCGACTGCACGTTCGGCTGGTGGCGCTCTTTTCCCTGATTGCGACCATTCCGGTCGTTTTGATGGTGCTCATCGCGTCGCTGCTGTTTCAATATGGTGTTGATATTTGGTATTCAAAACGTGCTCAGGGCATGTTTGAGAATACGACAGCACTCGCTCAGCAACTTTATGCTGAAAAGCAGAAACGCGTTATGGATGAGACGGCGGTTATGGCGGGCGATATTGCCCAGGTATTGAGCGTTTCCGACATTGATAGTCGTGATTTTGCCAATCAATTTGCATTTCAGGTCTATCAAAGAGAACTTTCTGAGGCAGCAGTTCTTGCGATTTCAGAGCGTAATGGCGTGCAAACGCTAGCTATTGTGAACCCATATGAACGGCGCACTGACAATTGGGTGCCGCCCCAAGTCGCGCGTGAGCTTATGACAAAGCGTCAGACAATTTTTCGCGACACGGGCAGCCGCATGGAGGCGATGACCCCGATGCCGGGTACGCCAGACCTGTTCCTTTACGCATCCCGCGTGGCAGACCGAGAAACCTTGGTCCAAGCAAAGCGCGCATCCTTAGTGCTCAAGGACTATAATACGCTGTTGGAACGGTCTGGGACGCTGCAGATTCAGTTGAACGCTGCACTCTATATTTTGTCGCTGACAATTGTTGGTTTGGCCGTTTTTACGGCACTTAGGGTTGCCGACCGTTTGGTTCAGCCGGTGGGGGAACTTGTTGATGCTGCACGGCGAGTCGCTGGCGGTGACCTCTCCGTTCGTGTGTCGACTTCGCGCAGCCGAGATGAGGTCGGCGTGCTGTCTCGGGCGTTTAATCGCATGACGGAACGTTTGGGGGAGCAGAATAAGGATCTGATCAGCTCAAACGATCTTTTAGACCGGCGGCGCGCGCTGATCGAAGCTGTTTTATCTGGCGTAACTGCCGGCGTCATTTCTGTGACGCCAGAGCGTCGCATTCGCGTGATTAATCGGTCTGCCAGTAACTTGCTCAATGTTAATCCTGACGAGGCAACTGGGCTTGAACTGGCAAAACTTGCGCCAGAATTTGATGTGTTGCTCGATAATCCAAGGGGAGAGGCCGTCGTCGAACTGCCAAGTGCGGGCGAAACGCGCACATTGGTTGTCAAAATCGTCGCCAGCGAATTCGGCCAGATCCTGACTTTTGATGATATCACGCAGCAATTGGTTGATCAGCGACAGGCGGCGTGGTCCGATGTGGCGCGCCGCATTGCGCATGAGATTAAGAATCCTTTGACGCCAATTCAGCTCGCAGCTGAACGGCTTAAGCGCCGTTTCTCAAAGGAAATTCAATCTGATCCGGCTGCTTATGATCGTTTGATTGATACCATTGTTCGCCAAGTGGGCGACCTGCGCCGTATGGTGGATGAGTTCTCCTCCTTTGCGCGAATTCCAAAGCCAGAATTTGCGCAGGAGGCGCTGGTCGACATCGCGCGGGAGGCGATGTTCTTGCATGAAGTTGCCAATCCGTCCGTGGCGTTCCGGCTCGATGCGCCCAGCCCATCGCCGATGTTGCTCTGTGATCGCCGCCAATTGGCTCAGGCCTTGTCCAACATTGTAAAAAATGGCGTGGAAGCCATTAAGCAGGCGGATCAAGATACCGGAGAGATTGTCATGACGATCTCGCAGGTTGAGGATTCTCCGGTGACGATCCGTGTTTCTGACACTGGAATAGGCCTGCCTCTGGAACGCGATAGGATCGTTGAGCCCTATATGACGACACGGCCCGGTGGCACTGGCCTTGGCCTCGCGATTGTTAAGAAAATTGTGGAGGAGCATATGGGCACAATCCACTTTAACGATAGAGATGGCGGCGGCGCCGTTGTTACGATTGAGATAAACCCGCATCAGCTGTCCGCCGCAATTGAACGGCGCGCTGTTGAGGACCATGCAGAGCAGGAACTTCTCCCCTCTGCTTTGACCCCCGCAAGGAGCATTTAACATGGGCCTCGACATACTTGTTGTGGACGATGAAGAAGATATTCGGGAGCTTGTGGCTGGCGTCTTGGAGGATGAAGGCTATTCTCCCCGTACAGCGGGTGACAGCGACACCGCACTTGCCGCTATTGCGGATCGAAGGCCATCGCTGGTGCTGTTGGACGTGTTTCTAAAGGGCTCACGGCTCGATGGGTTAGATCTGCTCGATGAGATAAAGCGGCGCGACCCGAGCCAGCCTGTTCTGGTCATTTCTGGGCATGGCAATTTGGATACCGCCGTCGCCGCAATCCGTCGTGGAGCAGCCGACTTTATCGAGAAGCCATTTGAGGCGCAGCGCCTTTTGCTGCTCGTGTCGCGGGCGACAGAGACAGAACGGCTGCGCGCGGAATATCAAACACTTCGGGCGCAAGTCGGCCTTGATGATCAGTTAAGTGGCACGTCGGGATCGATCAATCAGGTGCGGGCGACGCTGCGGCGTGTTGCACCCACCGGCAGCCGGGTGCTGATCTCTGGTCCTGCAGGTGTTGGCAAAGAAGTTGCCGCACGCATGCTGCACAGCTGGAGCCCGCGCGCCAATGCGCCTTTTGTTGTGGTGAGCGCTGCGCGGATGACGCCTGAGCGCGTGGAGGAGGAGCTTTTTGGGTCGGAACGCCCCGATGGCTCAACCACCTCTGGCCTGTTGGAACGGGCGCATGGGGGCACCCTGTTTCTCGATGAGATTGCCGACATGCCCGTGACCACGCAGGGAAAAATTCTCCGTGTGTTGACGGATCAGAGCTTCAACCGAGTGGGAGGGCAGAGACAGGTCAAAGTCGACGTGCGCGTCCTGTCCGCCACTGCGCGCGATTTGACGGCGGAAATAGATGCTGGCCGCTTCCGGGAGGATTTTTACTATCGGCTGAATGTTGTGCCCGTTTTTATCCCTGCTCTGGCGGAGCGGCGGGAGGATATTCCGGGTTTGGTCGAGCATTTTGTTGCGCGATACGCAGCCGAGCGGCGTGTGCCGACCCCAGATGTAACTGTGGACGCAATGGCCGCCCTTCAGGCCTATGATTGGCCCGGCAATGTGCGTCAGTTACGTAATATCGTGGAACGGACAATCATTCTTGCACCGGGAGACCGCATCGCACGGATTGAGATGGATATGTTGCCGGCAGAAGTGTTAAATGACCCAGTGGCTGGGCCATCCACAGGTCCAGGCCATTCGGTCATGGGCGCACCCTTGAGGGAAGCGCGAGAGGCCTTTGAACGTGAATATTTACGGATACAAATTCGGCGTTTTTCCGGAAACATATCTCGGACGGCGCATTTTATCGGCATGGAGCGCTCTGCTTTGCATCGCAAACTCAAGATTTTGGGCATGGTCGAAGATCGAGACATAACCGAGGATTAATGACACGCCCGGTGGACCGAACAAGGTTCTTCCGCTAGCTATGACCACTCCCCCGCTTTTTTAAAGGGGGCAGCGGACGCCCGATATATTGGGGCATTTGCGGCTTTGGCCGCCAAAGACAGAAAAGGAAGAAAAAATGGCAGATAAGACCAACACCCTTCAAGATATTTTCCTAAATACCGTTCGGAAGTCCAAGATCCCTGTCACCATGTTTTTGGTCAAGGGCGTCAAGCTTCAAGGGATCATCACCTGGTTTGACAATTTCTCGGTCTTGCTGCGCCGTGATGGCCAGTCACAGTTGATTTATAAGCATTCGATTTCCACGATCATGCCCGGTCAGCCGGTTGATGTAGATGCCATGCGCGACGCCATCGGCGAGGGTAAAAAGTCTAAAGCCTTGCAAGATGTATTCTTGTCTGCGGCTCAGCGCACGCAGACCCCGGTCACCATGTTTCTGGTCAATGGCGTGATGCTGCAAGGCGATGTCGCAACCTATGATCTCTTCTGCCTGCTCTTGCAGCGGGATTCCATGTCGCAGCTTGTCTATAAGCATGCGATTTCGACCGTTCAGCCGCTCCATCCCTTGAACCTCGCTGAGGAAGAAGAAGACGGCGATTGAGCGTCTTTAACCGCCAAGAGGATGACGGCTTTGCGCGCGGCGCCAAAGCCGTCTTGGCCTATCCCGATATTGGCGGCAGCAGCCGCAATGCAGAGGCGCGGCTGGATGAAGCCGCGGGTCTAGCGGACGCCATTGGCATCGCTGTAGCCGATCGTGTGGCGTTTCGCATTCGCGGTGCGCGGCCTGCCACGCTTTTTGGGGCTGGTCAGGTCGATGATCTAGCCGCGCGTGTTGCCGCGATTGATGCAGAGTTGGTGATTGTCGATGGCGCGTTAACGCCTGTTCAGCAGCGCAATCTGGAACGCGCGATCAAGGCCAAGGTGATTGATCGTACCGGTCTGATCCTTGAGATATTTGGAGAACGAGCGGCAACCGCTGAAGGACGCCTGCAGGTCGAATTGGCGCACCTTGATTATCAGGCCGGCCGCCTCGTCCGCAGCTGGACGCACCTTGAGCGACAGCGCGGCGGCTTTGGCTTTCTTGGTGGCCCGGGTGAAACCCAGATTGAGGCGGATCGGCGCCTCATCCGCGACCGCATGGCAAAACTACGTCGGGAACTGGAACAGGTGCGCCGAACACGCGGCTTGCATCGGGACCGCCGGAAGAAAGCGCCTTGGCCTGTTATTGCCCTGGTCGGATATACCAATGCTGGAAAGTCGACATTGTTCAACCGCATGACGGGTGCCACAGTGATGGCCGAAGATTTGCTCTTTGCCACGCTTGACCCAACAATGCGGCAAATCAGCCTGCCGGGCGTTGATAAGGCGATTTTGTCTGATACGGTCGGCTTTGTGTCCGACTTGCCAACCCAGCTGGTTGCGGCGTTTCGCGCAACTCTGGAAGAAGTAAATGCGGCGGATTTGGTGGTCCATGTGCGTGACATTTCTCACCCAGATACGGATGCGCAGTGTGAAGATGTCGAGCAGGTGCTCACCGATATTGGCGCGCGCGGCATTGATTCCGCACCGATGATCGAGGTTTGGAACAAGATCGACCGACTGACAGAGGAAGAGCGCGCTGTTCTGGCTCAGGAAGCGGCCCGCAAGGAAAATGTTGTTCTGGCCTCCGCTGTTACAGGGGAAGGCATTGAGGCGCTCGCCGAAGCCTGTTCAGCACGCCTCACATCCGCCTATCGCATCCGTCAGATCAGCCTTGATCCAGGTCAGGGTGCCGCCATTGCCTGGGTCCACGCCAATGGACGGGTTATTGATCAAAAGTCCAAGGCCGGAAAGCTGATCCTCTCTGTGCGGCTGTCAGATGAGGATTATGGGCGGTTTCAATCGCGCTTTGGCTGATTCATTCGCTTTGCATCACCCCAAAGGGATTCTTTCTGATCCAGTGATAAGGTCGAAAAGCCAGCGCCACCCATGGTTTCAATCTGACGAAAGCGCTGCTCAAATTTGCGGTTTCCGCGCCTAAGGGCCGCTTCTGGATCAACACCCAATTTGCGCGCCCAATTCACGACGGCAAAAAGCAAATCCCCCATTTCATCTTCCAGAGCATCTGCATCAGTTGCGCCGTCAATCTCTGCGATCTCTTCGATCACTTTCGCGCGCGCGCCATGTGGGTCTGGCCAGTCAAAACCGGTGCGGGCGGCGCGCTTCTGCAATTTTTCAGCCCGCAATAAGGCAGGCAGGCCAAGTGCCACGCCAGCTAGCGCACTGGGATCTCCCAGCGCCCGACGTTCCTCTTCCTTAATGCCCTCCCAATCCAGTGTCAGCGCATCGCCAAACACATGGGGATGGCGGCGCTCCATCTTGTCTGAAATGGCATGGGCAACATCATCAAAGCTGAAGTCACGGCTTTCCGCGGCCATTTGCGCATGAAAGACGACCTGAAGCAAAAGATCCCCCAGCTCATCCTTGAGAGCGGCCAAGTCTTGACGCGCGATGGCGTCGGCGACCTCATAGGCTTCTTCAATTGTATAGGGCGCGATCGTCTCAAAATTCTGCTCTAAGTCCCAAGGGCATCCGGTCTCAGGGTCTCTCAGTCTGGCCATGATCTTGAGGAGCCTGTCGATCCCGGAGGCAGTGGATTGTGTCATATTATTTGGTCCTGTGGCGTGTGCTGGCAGGATGGGATCAGCACTTCCAAATTGGCGGCTTTAAGCAATGCAATATGCGCTGTCTCAAGCGCTTGCCAAAGATCTGGCTCGTTTAGCAAGGCTGGGTCAATATGCTCAGGCCAATATTGGGCAACCACTTTGGCAAAGACGTCTAGTTTTGCCTCATCGACCAGAAAGCGCTGGTCCACTGTCGCGGGATCACAAACCATGCGCAGGCGCAGGCAGGCGGGGCCGCCACCATTGGCCATGGACTGGCGAACATCGACGGGGATCAGTCGGCGAATGGGGCCATTCCTGCCAATCATGGACTGCAACCAGGCCCAGACCTGCGCATTATCCCGTGCTTCAGTCGGCAGGATGAGCGCCATGCCCCCTTCGGGAAGTGTCACAAGCTGGGCGTTGAACAGATAGGATTGTATAGCATCGGCGAGGCTTACGCGGTTGGCCGGCACCTCAATTATCTCGAGTTCGGGAAGACGGGTGCGCAATTGTGCGTAAAAACTCTGCTGATCCTCAAAGGCCAGCTCATGCGCGAAGAGCACATGTTCATTGGCCACCGCGACCACATCATTGTGAAAAGCCCCAGCGGCAATCGCAGCCTCAGATTGCGCCACAAACAGGGCGTCACGCACGCCATGATGCCGCGCGACCGCTTTTGACGCCTCCACATGCTGTCGTGCAGGGAAGGGGCCACCTGCAACGCCATAGACAAACACCTCCACCCCCGGCGCGCCATGTTTGGCACACAGGCGCATATGGTTGGCCGCCCCCTCATCGCCAAAGGGTGCAGGGATTGGGCCGTGGATGGCGAAGCTTGGGTCGGCAAAGGCGATTTTGAGTTGGGTCAAAGTGCCCGGCCATTCATGGCTGCGGTGCGGCATCGTCATCAGATTGGCGACGCTCAAATGGCAGCGCCCATCCATCGTGTCGGGCGCAGGGGACGCCGTCGCCGCATTTGCCGCCCACATGGAGGATGCCGATAGGGAATTGGCTAGGAGAAGAGCATCTGCGTCCTGAGCGGATGTGCCCATGCTGTGCAACCATGCGTGATTGGGGCGGGCCTGCGGCATGAAGACACCTTGCGCCAAGCCGAGCCTGAGATTAGCGCGCATTTTCTCAATGCCCTGCAGCGCTGCGGCGCGCGGGTAGGCGCGACCACCTGCGTTGCGCGCAGAGGCAAGATTGCCAAGGCTCAACCCCGCATAATTATGGCTTGGGCCAATCAGGCCATCAAAGTTTATCTCTTTGAGCATGTTAAGAGCGCGTCACATGCGTGACGAGATCACCTTCCCCAATGTGCAAGAGATTGGCGGTTTGCGGGTCGATGGCGATGCCCCCGTCACGCGGCTCTATCCAGCCAAAGCTCGCTCGGAAATCTGCCAGCCGCGCATGCGCGACCAGCATCTTCTCTCCCTTTCCATGCGCGCCGAGCGTCTCATCGAGCGCGACGATCCGGGATTCTGCGGCGTGTCGGATGCTGCGAATTTGGTCGGTGCGGGCGGTCATTGTTGGGCCGCCGTCAAAAATATCGATATAGTTTTCCCAAGCAAAACCTTCGAGTTCAAGCATACGCATAGCGGCGCGACCTGTCGGGTGGGGAATGCCCACGACGGCGCGCGCCGTTTCCGGCAGCATGGCTGTGTAAACCGGGTGTTTGGGCATCAGGTCTGCAATAAACTGATTGCCATGCACGGCATTAAATTCATCAGCCTGTTGAAAGTTCATGCCAAAAAAACGCCCGGCAACGCCATCCCAGAAGGGGGAGCCAGCCGCTTCATCGATGACGCCCCGCAACTCTGCCAAGGTTTTATCAGCAAAACGGGCGCGATGATTGCGGATGAATAGATAGCGGCTGCGAGCAATCAACATGCCCAGTCCACCGGCGCGGGCGCTGTGATGAAGATAGAGGCCACCAACCTCGGTTGATCCTTCTAGATCGGTTGAAAGCGTTAACATTTCCGCCCGGAATGTGCGATTCAACTCGACGCTATGCTGCGTCAACATGCCAAGGCGGTAAGAGTAAAAAGGCCATTTCTGGCCAACTTGAGCAAATATTTGGCAGGTTCCTCGCACCTCACCCGTCTGCGTATTTTCAAGAACGAAAACAAACAGATCGTCCCGCAAGGCGTCATCGGCTCGACCAAAGGCCTCCGCTGCCCGCTCTAATTTTGTCGCCAAAGATTTCCGATCCGGCGGCAAATTTGTGAAGCCACCGCCCGTGCTCTTGGCCATTTCATAAAGCGCTTGCAGGTCAGGTGCTTGCGCTGCGCGGACGATAAAGCTCATAGACCATGCTCAGCTAGGCGGATGAGCGTTAGCGTTGAAAGCTGTGCACGTTCCGCAAGGCTGTCCACGATCAAAAACTCCTTATCTGAATGTATGGCGCCGCCGCGCGGGCCCATTGTATCGACCACAGGGATGCCACAGGCAGCAATGTTATTGCCGTCGCAGACACCGCCCGTGGCGCGCCAGCCAATTGGCAGACCCAGATCAGCGCCACAATTCTTCACAAGGGTAAAGAGCCTTTCCGTCTGGGCATCTATCGGCTTGGGTGGGCGGTTGAAGCCCCCGTGCAGATGGGCGTGCACTCCATGATCTTTCTCCACCGCTTCTATCTGCGTGCGCAGGCCCTGCAGCGCCGCCTTCATGTCGTCCGGCGTTGACGGACGTAGGTTTACGCGCAATATCGCAAGGTCTGGCACGATATTATTGGGGCCACCGCCATCAATCCTCGCGGGGTTCACCTTCAGCCCATCATGACGCAATCTCGCCAGCCGCAAGGACAGGTCTGCAGCCGCCAGTAAAGCGTTGCGCCCGTCTTCCGGATTTCGGCCCGCATGGGCGGCCGTTCCATGGATCGTGATGGAAAAATTCCCACTGCCCGGCCGCGCACCGGCAAGGGTGCCGTCGGGCAGAGCAGGTTCATAGGTCAAGGCAGCCGTTTTGCCTTTGGCGAGGTCCGCAATCAGGCGTGCAGAGGCATGGCTGCCTGTTTCCTCGTCAGAGTTGATCAGAATGTCATAGCCAATGCGCGCGGCATGGTCATGCCGTTCCAGCGCGGTCAGCGCGGCATGGATCACCGCAATGCCGCCTTTCATATCCGCCGTGCCGGGGCCGTTGAGAATGCCCGGTTCAATCCAGTTGAGGGTCTGAAACGAGTGATCGGCCGCAAACACCGTATCCATATGTCCCGTCAGCAGCACGCGGATAGGGGCATCTGGCCTTACGCGAACGTGAAGATGCTGCCCACGCGGGATGGCCTGAATATTGCCATGGCCATCCACTATCTCAACAGGGTCTGGATCAACGAGTTGAACATCCCCGGGCAAGCTCGAAAAGGCATTGGCAAGACAAGACGCGACCTGTTTCAATCCTGGAAGATTGGACGTTCCGCTGTTAATGGCTGCCCAAGTTTCAACTTGAGCGAGCATGGATGCGGGGTCAATCTGCGCGATTGCGGCCCGTTCCTGTGGCGTCATCAGGGTCATGCCCCCTTATAGCGGGCCGACTGCGCTTAGGCGAGGGGGGAGCCTTGCATGCAGAGGTGAAATTCACCATAGGTGCTTGGCCCTTTTCCTCCCCTAGGATAGACCATAGGTAACTTATCCAAAAAGGGCATGTCATGACCAAATATACAGAGCGCGCTGGCCTTCAGGTGGCGGATGTTCTGGCCGAGTTTGTCGAAACCCGCGCCCTTGCGGGGACGGGCATAGCTGCGACTAATCTTTGGGCAGGTTTGGCAGATATTCTCAATCGCTTTACGCCGCGCAATCGCGCTTTATTGGCAAAGCGGGAAGAGCTTCAGGCAAAATTGGATGATTGGCATCGGGCCAACCCCGGACCAATTCAGGATATGGCGGCTTATCAGGGCTTTCTTCGGGATATTGGCTATCTCGTGCCAGAGCCTGCCCCGTTTGAAATCACGACGGGCAATGTCGATGACGAGATTGCCGTCATGGCCGGGCCGCAGCTGGTTGTTCCCTCGCTCAATGACCGATTTGTTCTCAATGCCGCCAATGCGCGCTGGGGCAGCCTCTATGATGCCTTTTACGGGACAGATGCACTCGATGCGCCACCTGGCAAGCCCGGTGGTTATGATCCGGTGCGCGGGGCCGCTGTTGTGCGCGCGGCTAAGGCCTTTTTGGATGAGGTTGTTCCGCTTAAAGGCGGCTCTTGGGCCGATTGGACGGGCGGCGGCCTATCGCTTGCAGATGCCGATGTCGCGATCATCCGCCGGGGCAAGGATATCCTGTTGCGGCACAATGGCTTGGCTATTGAGATACTGATTGATCCTGAACACGCAATTGGGCGTGATGATCCGGCAGGGATCAAGGATGTTGTTCTGGAATCCGCACTGACGGCGATCATCGATTTGGAAGATTCGGTGGCGGCTGTGGATGCAGAGGATAAGGTTGCCGCTTATTCCAACTGGCTTGGCCTGATGCGCGGTGACCTTGTCGCGACATTCGACAAGGGTGGACGCAGTGTCACCCGCACGCTGGAGCCGGATCGGGATTGGGGTGAGGATGTGCTCCATGGGCGCAGTCTATTATTCGTGCGCAATGTCGGGCATTTGATGACCAATCCGGCGATTATGTTGCCAGATGGCAGCGAAGCGCCAGAAGGCATTTTGGACGCGCTCTTCACCTCTTTATGCAGCATGCACGATCTCTTGCAGCACGGCCAGACGCGCAACAGCCGCACAGGCAGCATCTATATCGTTAAGCCCAAACAGCATGGGCCGGAAGAATGCGCCTTTACCAATGATTTATTTGACGCGGTGGAGGATGTGCTGGGTCTTGATCGGCATACGATCAAAGTTGGCGTGATGGATGAAGAGCGTCGGACATCGGCCAATCTTGCCGCGTGCATATATGCTGTGCGGAACCGGATTGTGTTCATCAACACAGGCTTTCTCGACCGGACGGGCGATGAGATGCACACTGCCATGCAGGCCGGCCCCATGATCCGCAAAGCGGCCATGAAATCGAGCGATTGGATTCAGGCCTATGAGGCGCGCAATGTGCAGATTGGCCTCGCCTGCGGCCTGTCGGGCAAAGCACAAATCGGCAAGGGCATGTGGGCCGCGCCTGACATGATGCGCGATATGATGGTGCAGAAGATCGGCCATCCGCAATCTGGCGCAAATACGGCCTGGGTTCCGTCCCCGACGGCTGCGACCTTGCACGCGACCCATTACCACAAGGTGGATGTGTTTGCCCGGCAAGCCGAATTAATGGGCCAACCAACGCCGGGCCTTGACCGCTTGCTGACCATTCCCGTCGCACCCACTGGCCATAATTGGTCGGACGAAGAGGTGCGCGAAGAGTTGGAAAATAATGCGCAGGGCATTTTGGGCTATGTCGTGCGCTGGATTGATCAGGGGATAGGCTGTTCCAAAGTTCCCGACATTAACGATGTTGGCCTGATGGAAGATCGTGCGACCTTGCGCATTTCCTCTCAACACATTGCCAATTGGCTGCTGCACGGCATCTGTACGCCAGAGCAAGTCGACGCGGCATTGGTCAAGATGGCAGCGAAGGTCGATGCCCAAAATGCGGACGATCCCCTGTATGAGGTGCTGTCCGCAGACAGCATTGCCTTTAAAGCCGCTCGTGCACTAGTCTTTGAAGGTGTTGTTCAGCCGAGTGGCTATACTGAGCCTCTTTTGCATCGCTTTCGGCAAGAGAAAAAATGGCATTAACAACTAGATAGATAGATTTTCTGATGACCTATATCATGTGGGGTTCAGCCCATTCCCTTTATTCTGGGAAACTTCGCTCTTACTTGATCAAGAAAGGCGTGCCCTATCAAGAGCGCAACCCGTCTGACCCTGAATTCGCGACGCGGGTGCTGCCTCAGGTGGGGCACATGGTTATCCCCGTGCTTGAAACACCTGATGGAGATGTTCTTCAGGATAGCGGGGATATTATCGACACTCTTGAAGCGCGACATGCTTCGCCAATTCTTGATCCTGACACCCCGGTGCAAAAGGCGGTTTCAGCGTTGTTTGATGGGGTGGGTTCAGAATATCTGATGCCGCTCGCCATGCATTATCGCTGGTCCTATCGCGCGGAGCAGGAGACGTTCCTGCAAGCCGAATTTGGCCGGGCAATGGTCGCGGGCCAAAGCCGAGAAACGCGGCGAGAGCTGGCCAAAACTGTCATGGATGTTTTTGCAGGGTTCCTGCCCAATCTTGGCGTGTTTCCAGAGACGGCCCAAGCCCTCGAAACATCCTATCTCGATTGGCTTGATGCGCTGGATTCCCATTTTCAGCACCACCCCTATTTGCTGGGCGGTCGGCCCTGTCGCGGAGATTTCGGGATGATGGCATCGCTTTATGCTCACCTCGCGCGTGACCCCGTGCCGACGAACCTGATGAAGGCAAAGGCCCCTAATTTATATCGCTGGACAGAGCGCATGAATTTGGCGGTCATCCCGGATGGCGAATATGCCGGCTATGGGGATGATTACGCGCCCGATGACAGTATTCCAGAAACTTTGGAGCCTGTCCTAAGCCTCGTGTTCCGTGATTGGGCGCCGGGGCTATCTGCAGATATCGATTGCTTTAACCAATGGGCCAGCGCCCGGAGTGCAGGGGATATCGTCTCGATTGACGGCAGACGTCGTGTGCATCCCGGTGTCGGAGAGGTTAGCTATCACTTTCATGGGGTGGAGATGAAGCGGGGCAGCGCGCCGCACGCGATCTGGATGTTCGCCCGTTCACAAGATTGCGCAAAGGCCATGCCAGACGCGGCGAAGGTCCGTTTTGCCGCCCTGCTTGGTCGGACCGGTGGGGCTGACATGTTCAATCTCTCCATCTCGGCGCGCATGGAGCGACGAAACAATGTCCTTGTTCTTGCGTAAGCGCAGAGGGATGTTCCCTTTACGCGGCAGATAAGTTTGGGCATGCGCTCCCCTGATGCTGACCGTCGCCGCCCTTTACTGTTTCGCGCCATTTGATGATCCAGCGGCGCTACAAGAGCCGCTCAAAAGCCTATGTCTGGCACAGGATGTGCGCGGCACCATCCTTCTTGCCCGGGAAGGGATTAATGGCACAATTGCCGGCTCAGAGGCAGGTATATCGCATGTGGTCTCTGCCATTCGGGACTTGCCGGGCTGTGCGGGGCTTGATGTCAAATATAGCAAGACTGCGACGCTGCCGTTTCAGCGCACCAAAGTCCGTTTGAAAAAGGAAATTGTGACGCTGGGCGTGCCGGGCGTTGATCCCGCGCGGCAGGTGGGGGCGTATGTCCAGCCAGAGGATTGGAATGACCTAATCTCTGACCCAAACACAATCATTATCGACACGCGCAATGATTATGAAGTGGCCATTGGGACGTTCCGGGGGGCGTTAAACCCGCAGACCAAAAGCTTTGGGGAGTTTCCCAACTGGTTTCGTCAGAATAGGGACTCATTTGGCCCGAAACCTCGCGTCGCCATGTTCTGCACGGGCGGCATAAGGTGTGAAAAATCAACGGCTTTTCTTCAACAGGAGGGCATTGAGGATGTTTTCCACCTGAAGGGCGGCATCCTAAACTATCTGGAAAAGGTCCCCGCCGACACCAGCCTTTGGGAAGGCGAGTGCTTCGTCTTTGATGATCGGGTAAGCTTGAAGCACAGGCTTGCCGAAGGGGATCATAAAATTTGTGACGGCTGCACTTGGCCTGTGCGCAAGGGAGACGTCTGCACCCGCTGCGGCTAAATCCGCGCTTCCCCCCATTCAATCCAGCCAAAGGGCTTGGGCGTTTTGGGCATATAGCCTTTAACCGATTGAATAATCTTAAATCCTGCCGCCTCATAGGCGCCGGTTATAGGTCGGGTCAGGTGGCAATTCCCGCCGATCCTTTTCCAAAGCGGCTCAATCCACCGTTGCCAGCGCGCGACGCCGGGGCTGGGCGCCGCACCATGTTCAAGAAAAAGAATCCGCCCGTCTGGACGCAGCACGCGCTTCATCTCTGCCAGAACTTGATCGGGTTTATCGACCGAACACAAGGTGAAGGTCACAAGGATCGTATCAAATTGGGCATCGGCAAAGGCCATGTCCTCACCAATTCCGGCGTGAATATCGATCGTTCGGCCCGTGGCTTCGATCTGATCGCGTGTTTGGTCGAGCAATCCGGGGGAGGGGTCTAGCCCGGTGAGGCTTTTGACCCGGTTCATATCGTAAAAGCCCAGATTAATACCGCCGCCACAGCCAAGTTCCAGCACATCCCCCTGCGCCTGCGGCACAACAAGGGAGCGCGCCTTCATCACCTGAGGCTGGGCGCAGCAACAGCCAATCAGCCGGGGAACCATATTGCGTTCCCACCAACCCATCGGCCGTGGTTCAGAAATGGGGGGCAAATTCTTTGAGGACATTGCTGTATAACTCCCGCTTGAAAGGGACGATCAGATCCACCAGTTCATCGACTTGGGCCCAACGCCAATCCCGGAATTCTTGGTGGGCGGTCGCGATGTTTACATCTTCATCCCGACCCAAAAAATTCATCAGGAACCAGATTTGGCGTTGGCCGCGATATTGGCCTTTCCAGATGCGGCCCAATAACTCGGGGGGCAGATCATAAAGATGCTCCCCAGCTGACCGCGTGATGATATCGACATGATGCGGGGCGAGGCCTGTTTCTTCTCCCAATTCGCGCAATGCTGCCGTCTCTGCGTCTTCGCCATCATCGACACCGCCCTGTGGCATCTGCCATGCCTCGCTAGAGACGCCGGACCCGTCGAGCCTTTGCCCAACGAAGATCAATCCTTGCGGGTTTTTGAGCATGATCCCGGCGCAGGGCCGATAGGGTAGATGCGCGTAAGCGTCGGTCATGGATTAGGCCTCAAGCGTCGCAAGAAGTGTTTTAAGGGCGTTCAACCCATGGGTGATGTCTCCATGGGCAGAGGGAATGGCTTTGCGCAGGCAGATAAAGCCGTGGATGTTGCCTTGTGCTTCCAAATAAACTGTCTGCACACCAGCCTCAATCAAGCGGGCGGCATAGGCCCGCCCTTGATCGCGCAGCGGATCCAATCCTGCCGTAATGACCACGGCGGGCGGCATGCCGGATAGATCATGATGTAAAGGGGCAATGCGCCAGCTGCCATCGCCCGCATAGCTCGACATGAAAAAGTCCATCGAGTCTTCGGTCAGCAAAAAGCCCTGCTTAAAGGCTGCATAGCTTGGCCAGGGTTCATGCTCCGCGACTGCCGGATAGATGGCATATTGGGCAATGACCGGTTTTGCGGCGGGTTCATTCCTCAGCGCCATGGCCGTCACGACCGCCAAATTGCCACCCGCGCTATCGCCCGACAGGATCAGGTCGGTGCAGGGAATGTTTTCCGCAATCCAACGCGTTGCCGCTTCACAATCTTCTGGGGCGGCAGGAAAGGGGGCCTCTGGCGCAAGGCGATAATCGATGGAGATGACGGGCATATCCAACTGACGCGCCGCTTCTGCGCAATAGGGTTCGTGCGTATCCAAGTTGCCTATGACAAAACCGCCGCCATGATAGAACACCATCACAGGGCCGGGCGCGCGTTCTGCGCGGGCATCATAAAGACGCGCCGGGATAATCCCTGCGGGGGCGGGGATTGAGATATCTTTCTTGACCGCCAATGTCCCAATGTCTGCATCAGCCACATTACGCATCGCCATCATCGTGGCGCGCCCTTCTGCAATTGGGAGTTCATGGAGCTTGGGCCCTTCTTGCCCATTTAGAAAGGCCAGAAACCCAGCAACATCTGGGCGGACAAAATGTTCGGTCATCTTCTTTTGCTCTCCAATAATCTTTTTCTAAGCTTATCCGGGAGACGCGGCGGCGTCTATCGACAAAGCGTTCCTCGTGAATGCAACAGTTTTCCTATTTTGGTTTCTGGTAAATCGCGCCATAGGGGAGCCAATCGTTTAATCGTGCAGGACTTGTTATGGCTTTAGCTGCAATCTTAGATACATCATCATCATCACAATCGGCGTCGGAAGCTGTTGTTGTTCGCTTTGCTGGCGATTCTGGCGACGGTATGCAGCTGACAGGCGGGCAGTTCACCTTATCGTCTGCGCTGTCGGGCAATGACTTTGCGACTTTTCCAGACTTTCCGGCGGAAATCCGTGCACCACAGGGGACGCTATTTGGCGTTTCGGCTTTTCAGATTAACTTCGGGTCAAGCGAAATTGAAACCGCAGGCGACGCGCCAGATGTGTTGGTCGCGATGAATCCGGCGGCGCTCAAGACTAATGTGGGGGATTTAAAGCCCGGCGGTTTGATCATTGCGGATTCCGGTGAATTCACGGCGCGCAATCTTGCCAAGGCAGAATATTCTGAAAATCCGCTTGAGAATGACTCGCTTGGCAAGTGGCAGTTGGTCGCCTTTAACATTTCGCAGCTGACGATGGATGCTGTGAAGCCCTTTGGCCTTGGCAATAAAGAAGCTCTGCGCTGCAAGAATATGTGGACGCTGGGCCTTGCGCTGTGGATGTTTGATCGGGATCGCCAGCCGATTATCGATTGGTTGAAGGATAAATTCGCTAAGAGTAGCGTTCTGGCTGATGCCAATATCGCCGCGCTCAATGCCGGCCATGCTTATGGGGAAACAGCCGAAATCGGTCAGCCGGGCACGGTGACATTGCCGCAACGGCATGTGAATGCCGCCCCTGCCGAGGCTGGGCTGTATCGCACCATAACAGGGGCGGATGCCGCAGCTTATGGGCTTGTGGCGGGGTGTCAGTTGGCGGGCGTGGACATGTTCTTTGGCGGATATCCCATCACGCCTGCGTCTTCCATCCTGCACACGCTGTCGCGGTTGAAGGAATATGGGGTCACAACCTTTCAGGCCGAAGATGAAATTGCGGCCATCGCCTCGGCCATTGGCGCATCCTATGCGGGTCAATTGGGCATCACATCC
>JBBATU010000030.1:0-24237 GCA_040398565.1 Chakrabartia sp. | reverse complement strand
AAGCCTGTTGTGATGGCGCGCTTTTGTGACAGTGATGCTTCATCTAGTGCATCGGCAGCCCGCGACACGGCAATGTAGCTCCGCTCTATCTGCGAAGCGGCAAAGCTAGCAATGTCGGGCATCAGGACAAGTCCCCTTTTAGCGAGTGCCTTAATCAGCAATGCGGACATCAGATCGACGTCAGGAATCTGAATCTCAACTGTCGGCGTTGCATGAAGTCGGGACCGCAAATCGGGCAGTCTTATGGACCATTGCGGTGGCGCGGAGCTGCTGATCAGCAACAGAGGTAACCGACTTTCCTGCGCCTCGTTCCACGCGTGAAAAAGATCCTGCTCTGACCGCGTTTCCGCGTCATCAATCAGCCGTCCTCCAGAACGTGCCGCAAATATGCGCCCCAAAAGTGTTTTTCCTGACTTTCGCGGACCAATGAGTAGGCTGGAACGGACGGGCCAATTCCCCCAAGAGTCCAAATGGCGCACTGCAATTTCATTGGCGCTTGTGACGATAAAGTCGGACTTATCGTCTTCAGCTGGCCAATCAAAGGGCAAGCCAAATTGCGCCATGACAGCCATTAGCGTCTAATCCGCAAGCTATCGCCTGACCCGGCAACGCGAAAACCACGCGCCATCAAGGCAGCCCGAAGCGTGTCTGGCGTGCCTTCATAGGCAATACGCAGAACAGAGACGCCTCCGAGAGCAAGGCTGGTCGTAGCAGCCGATCGAACGCCCGGAATGGCGCGCAACGATGCCTCTAAAGCTGGGACGCTGGCGCCATCAGGCGTATCAACTTGCAGCATCAACGTCCGAACACTTGCGGAAGCAGGACTATCTTGGCCCAACACATCTGACGCCGCCGCAGGCCCATCCGTTGCTGCCTCAGTCACCGCTTCAAGATCTTCGCTGGACACTGGCTCTTCAATCACGAGAGACGTATCTGGCCGCAAGCGACCATCGGCAAGTGCCGCAGCAAACAAGCCATCAAGCCGCCGCACACCTTCATCCATAAGGCTCGGCAATGCAGCTGAGGACGCCACGCGAAGAGAGAAATGACCAAGCGGTCGAGTATCTGGGCCGGTAAAGGCCGAAAAATGCCCAATGATCGGGCCACCGGGATAGATGCGTTCCAGCCGGACCTGCGGAATAATCACATCCGCCGCGCCATATTGGTCAAGCAGCATACGCCACCAACGTCGCCCCGGACGCCCCACTTGCGCCTGCGTTAAAAGCAGCGGGTCAGCCCCATTCCCGGTTGGGCGAACATAATCAATCACGCTGTCGCCTGTTCTAAATCGCGCCCATGCCTTTTGCCATTGCGTGCGCGTTTCAAAACTTTGCGATATGCCCCCGCTAAACTGAACAGGAATGATCAACAGCGGCGCCGATCGACGGGCATTACCCGCAACGCCTAGAATCTCCCCCGTTCGCACTCGATCGAACAGCACTCCCAGGCGCGCAATATAGCGTTGCGACCCAATTTGTTCATCTTCGACAACAATGCCAGAGACTAGGCCATCTAGAGCTGCATCACCAAGCTGGGGTGGCGTGCTGCCATGTGTTTGCGTCCAAAGCTGTTCCCAGGCCAACTGTTGCGCCTCGCGCCAGCCACGCATACGGGCCGCCTCCGCATCCCGCGCTGCGACATCAACAGCGATGCCCGACACTTCAAAATTGCTGGAACTGTCAATGGGCGCGACGCCACGATCCCCGCTTTCCAGCTGGGCGAAAACGGCCATTCCCGCCGCCCCAACGACAAGCGCAATCATCGCACTGAGAACGCGAATATATCGAGCAGATAAGATCACCAGCGCCTTTTGACGAGTTGGGCGTGGAATTCCAAGTGCGATAACGCTAGCAGCATTGATATGACCAAAGAAACTCCCTCCTCCACATCCTACACCTATGAGCAGGCAGGCGTCTCAATCGCGGCTGGCAACGCGCTGGTGCGCGCCATTGCGCCCTTGGCTAAATCGACGCGAAGAGCAGGCGCAAACGCGGATCTTGGGGGCTTTGGAGGCTTTTTTGATCTAAAAGCAGCTGGCTTTGAAGACCCGTTATTGGTCGCGGCAAATGACGGTGTTGGCACCAAATTGAAACTCGCGATTGATTCGGGTCATCATGATGGCGTTGGCATTGATCTGGTCGCCATGTGCGCAAATGATCTGATCGTCCAAGGTGCGGAACCTCTCTTCTTTCTGGATTATTACGCGACCGGAAAACTTGATACGATTGTCGCAGAACGTGTCATCGCTGGGATCGCTGAAGGCTGCCGTCAGGCTGGCTGTGCCCTTATCGGTGGGGAAACTGCCGAAATGCCGGGCATGTATGCCCATGAAGATTATGATCTCGCTGGCTTTTGCGTGGGTGCTGTCGAGCGGTCTCAGGTGCTTACGGCGGATCGCATTGCCGATGGCGATGTCATTTTGGGGTTGGCATCATCGGGCATTCATTCCAACGGATTTTCTCTCGTGCGGCGACTTGCGGCAGACAAAGGGTGGAAGCTGGATCGCCCTGCTCTGTTTGACCAAGAGGTTATCCTGATTGATGCCCTCATGGCACCGACGCGCATTTATGTGAAATCTCTGTTGCCACTGGTTCGGGCGGGCCAAATTCATGGCATGGCGCACATTACCGGCGGTGGATTGCTGGAAAATATTCCAAGAATTCTCCCCGAAGGTCTCCACGCGCACGTCAATGCAGACTTATGGGAACAACCCCGCCTCATGGCATTCCTGCAGGCCCAAGGCCATATTGAGCCAGAGGAAATGGCCCGCACGTTCAACTGTGGCGTTGGCATGGCCATTGTCGTTGCCGCAGATACGGTTGATCACATCACGGCTTCCTTAGAGCAGGCGGGCGAAACAGTCGTTGAAATGGGCCATATCGCGTCAGGTCAAACAGGATGCACTGTCACCGGCAGCGCTGGCATTTGGAGCGCCCGATCAGACTGGCGCGCAACCCATTATGGCTAAGGCGCGCATCGCGATCCTCATTTCGGGCCGGGGCTCGAACATGGCCGCCCTCATCTATGCGGCCAAGCAACCCGACTGCCCATTTGAGATCGTACTGGTGGCTGCAAATGATCCAGAGGCGGCGGGACTGCGCCTTGCTCAAGCAGAAAATCTCCCAGTTTTTGCGCAAAGCCATAAAGGCATGGCCAGAGCGGAGTTTGACAAAATCTTGGACACCCAGATACGGGCCACTCAAGCAGATATGATCATCCTTGCCGGATATATGCGGCTGCTGTCCCCTGAATTTGTGGCCCTTTGGCCTGCGAGGATCCTCAACATCCATCCTTCATTGCTGCCCAAATATAAGGGGCTTGATACCCATGAGCGTGCCCTTGCCGCGGGCGATCAGATTGCTGGTTGCAGTGTCCATGTCGTGACAGCAGAATTGGACGATGGCGAAGTGCTGGCGCAGACCGAGGTTCCCGTTTTCGCGGATGACACGCCCGACACACTCGCGTCACGGGTCTTAATTGCGGAACATCAAACCTACGCGCCGGCCATCTCGGCCTATATTCGTCAGTTTAAAGGCTAAGATTAGGCAGCCGGCCTGATCAATCCAAGGGCGAGCCGCACAGGGCCTCGACAAGCGCCCGCACCTTTTTTTGACGCCATTGAGGTCGCGGCGCGATCAGCCAATAGGCCCTCTCACACGGTTGAGAATTGTCTATTGGCCGAACCCGACCCGACTGAATGTCTGCCTCAGCAAGCAATAGCGGAACCCTAGCCCGGCCAAAGCCATTTGCTGCAGCATCAAGCGCGAGGCCCGCATCCGCCACTCTCAGGCTGGCGACTTCTTCAACATCGCTTCCCGGCCAGATGATCAACGTGTCTCCTGCACCTTCTGGTGCCGCGACCGTCACCATTGAGCCTTCGGCCAGCCGGACACCTTCGTGTTCACCGGGGCCATCTGAAAAAATGATCGCTATGTCCAGATTGGCCTCGGTGAATTCGGGCGGCTCATCTGCTGCGACAATAGCAAACCTTATTTCAGGGTCGGTGCGTCCAAATTCCGCAAGCCGGGGTGCCAGCCATTTTGCCGTAATATCTCTCGGGGCTGCTATGGTCAGCGACTTAGACGATTGGCCAATTTGCATCGCGCGCACGGCCTCTTCAAACTGAAGAAAGCCAGATCGTAAGGCCTCAAGCCCATTTTGAGCCTCCGGCGTCAATTCTAGGCCCTTTGGCGTACGTCGAAACAACACCACACCCAAGACATCTTCCAAAGCCCTGATCTGCTGCCCAACCGCCGCAGGCGTAACCGCCAGCTCGTCGGCCGCACGCGTGAAGCTCAAATGCCGGGCCGCGGCGTCAAAGACGCGCAAGCCATTTAGGGGTAAAAGCGTCCGCTTCATCCGGGAACCACTGGCGTGCGCAAATCAAAGGCTGGAATGGCTATATCCAGCATAGATCCCGCTTCATCCATCATCCGATAACGCCCAACCATAGAGCCGCTGGATGTTGAAAGAGGGCATCCCGAGACATAATCATAGGACGCGCCGGGCCGAATGACCGGCTGCTCCCCAATCACGCCGTCTCCCTCCACAATATGCAACTCACCATGCGCATCGCGGATTTCCCAATAGCGGGTCAGCAATTGGACGGCGGACGGGCCTTCATTCTCAATCCGAATATGATAGGCCCAAAACCAACGTTCTTGCGATGGTCGAGACTGTTCCGGCAAAAAATTGGCACTGACCCGAACGATGACGCCGTGGGTCTGCGCCACATAAGGGAAGAGCGATAAAATCACAGCCCGACAGCTTGAAGCGCCTGATCAAGATCCTCGATCAGGTCTTGCGGGTCCTCAAGCCCAATATTGATCCGCAACATCCCCTCACTCACCCCCATCGCCGCGCGCGCCTCTGGCCCTACGCTGTGATGGGTTGTGGATGCCGGGTGGGTCAATAAGGAGCGCGAATCCCCAATATTGTTCGAAATATCGATCAATTTCAGGGCATTGAGCAAGGCCATGGCCTGACTACGTCCGCCATCCAAAACAAAGGAAAAAATCGGCCCGCATGCCGCCATCTGACGCATCGCCAAATCATGCTGGGGGTGGCTGGCCAAACCCGGATGCAGCATGATGGGAACACGTTTTTCGATAAACTTCCCAACGGCCATCGCATTTTCAGACTGCCGCCGAATTCTGAGGTCCAGCGTTTCAAGACCCTTGAGCACAACCCAAGCGTTAAAGGGCGACAAATTTGGCCCAGTATTACGCTGAAACGGCAACAGCTTTTCTTCCATGAAGGCATTCGACGCCGCCACAGCTCCCGCAAGAACACGGCCCTGCCCGTCCATCATCTTGGTTGCGGAATAGGCAACGACGTCCGCTCCAAAGTCCATCGGGCGCTGCAATGCTGAAGTGGAAAAGGCATTGTCGACTACCGTCGTAATGCCATGCGCCTTGGCCAGTCCACAGACAAAGGCCATATCCACGATGTCCATTGTTGGATTGGCAGGCGTTTCAAAAAAGAAAATCTTCGTGTTGGGGCGAATGGCCGCTTCCCATTGTGCATTGTCCCGACTGTCAATCGTCGTCGTCTCAATGCCAAATTTGGGCAGCAGCGTATCTGTGAGCCAACGGCAAGAGCCGAAAGCAGCGCGCGCGGCGACGACATGGTCTCCCTGCTCTAATTGGCACAAAAGAGCGGTCGTCATCGCCGCCATGCCCGTTGTCTGGCAGCGCGCAGCTTCTGCACCTTCCAGCAAGGCGATGCGTTCTTCCAACATCGCAACGGTCGGATTCTGAAGACGGGAATAGGTCATCCCGGGTTCATCACCCGCAAAGCGCGCCGCGACCGTTTCCGCGGTATCATAGGTATAGCCCGAGGTCAGGAACAACGCCTCAGACGTTTCGCCATGTTCTGACCGCCAAGTGCCGCCTCGAACAGCCTGTGTTGCAGGCCGCCATTGAGACGTGATGTCGCGGTTTTGGCCAGTTGTGCGTTTCATGAGCTTGCTTTGCCGCTTTCTTGGACGGGTTTCAAGTGATCAGCCAAGAGGCCTAGAGTGCGGCAAGAACCGCATCCCCCATTTCACTTGTGCTCAAAGCCCCGCCGAGATCGGCTGTGCGTGCGCCTTTTGCCAAGGCCTGTGCCACGGCCCTCTCAATCCGATCCGCCTGTTCGCCCAGGCCAAAGGAATAGCGCAGCATCATTGCCGCAGACAGGATTGTTGCCAATGGATTGGCTTTACCCTGCCCCGCAATATCCGGGGCAGAGCCATGGATAGGCTCATAAAGTCCCTTTTTCGCGGCATCGAGCGAGGCCGAAGGAAGCATCCCAATTGATCCGGCGCACATGCTCGCTTGGTCAGACAAAATGTCACCAAACAAGTTGCCCGTCACAATCACGTCAAACTGACCGGGGTTACGCACCAGCTGCATCGCGGCATTATCCACATACATATGGCTAAGCGAGATATCTGGATAATCTTTCGCGGTTTCTATGACGACATCGCGCCACAATTGCGACGTTTCGAGAACATTTGCCTTATCTACTGAGCAAAGCCGCCCGTCGCGGGCACGCGCCGTTTCAAATCCGACACGGGCAATGCGACGCACCTCCTGCTCATCATATGACATCACATCATAGCCTTGCCGATAGCCATCGGCCGTTGTCCGAAATCCCTTCTCCCCGAAATAGACATCGCCATTAAGTTCGCGAATGATGACAAGGTCAATTTCTTTGGCAATTTCGGGCCGCAACGCAGACGCATCCGCCAGTTCTGGAAACAGTTTTGCCGGCCTTAGATTTGCGAAAAGCTTTAAGGCGCTACGAAGCCCGAGAATGGCCTGCTCAGGACGGAGATGCCGCTCCAAATTATCGCAATCCGGGTCTCCAACCGCGCCAAATAGGATCGCGTCGGCGCGCCTAGCAAGCTGCAACGTCTCTTCCGGCAGAGGATGGCCGCTTGCCTTATACGCAGCACCGCCAACAACGCCGTCTTCAAACTGCATTTGCGGGAGATGAAGGGCCTCCAAAACGCGTCGCGCTTCGGCAACAACTTCGGGCCCCACCCCATCCCCGGCTAAAATAGCAACATGCATCTTTTCTTCTCCAATGGCAGCGCGCAATGGCTTGAACGCGCCGATTAGGCAACTGCCCTTTTCAACCGATCAACCAGACGCTCCCGCGCAGGAAGAAGCGCGGCCCGCCGATCAGAGAGCAGATGGCGGCCCAACCTGATTCCATTGTCATTGAGGCCAACCAGAACGTCGGGCCAATCCTCAGCATTCGCAGTGGCTTCGCCGCCATAGCCAAGTGCGAAGAGCATCAATCGTTCAAAGCCAATCACAGCGCCTGCCCAACGTCGCGCGCTTGGTGCTGCGTCAACCGCCATCAACAAACCGCTTAGGGCTGAATAAACCTCTGCATGCGGTTGATCTTCTGGCAAAGTGGCTGCGACCAGCGCCGTCGACCAGTCAATGGCAGCTGATGCCAAAGGCTCTCCCAGCAAAGGCGCCCGTGACGTAACCAGTTCAATCGTCATGCCGGCCAGCTGCCCTGGCGCTCTCTGCCGCATCTCTACGGCAACGCCATTGCCGCAGATGAGGATGGGTCTGTGAATGCGGGATCGCGCACCCCGGACATAGCCTGAGACAAGGCCGAAATCGGGGGTCAACAGTCGAACGATGGCGCCATTTTCGCCATGGTGCCGCACCGCGCAGATAATGCCCTCAAACTGTCGAACCATGCGACAACTTTGCGCAGACTTTACCCAGAGTGCAACAGCGCGAAACCGCCCAACACGGCCTTTAGGCAATAATGTCTGGTATTAAATCGGATTCAAGGATCGCAATTTCATCCTTCAGGGCAAGTTTACGCTTCTTCATCCGCGCAAGCCTGAGCTGGTCTGAAGCACCACTATTTGCGAGCACCTCAATGGCAGCGTCCAAATCCCGATGTTCGGTGCGCAACACTTCTAATCGCGCATTCAAAATCTTTGGATCCATGACGCCTCCCCTGGGAGATGCTAGCGAGGACCGGCCCACTTCACAAGTTGCGGCGAAACAACCGTTTCAGATGAAATTGGGGCGAGACAATTCCAATCAATGATGCTCTATTTGTCACGCGAATGACATAAGGAGAGTCGCTCATGGACGTAAACCATATGGCCTCACTTGAAACCAAGCATGCAAAGCTTGATCAAAAGATCAGACAAGAGGGGCTGCGGCCCATGCCAGATCAGTCGCTTATCAACCACCTCAAGAAACAGAAATTGCGCATCAAAGAAGAGCTCAGCCACTGCTGAGGCCTAAGCCAACCGCAGTAAACAGGATTAATCGTCGCGCGAGATTTTCTCGTTGCGTTCATGAGCGGCCTGCGCTTCGACGGTCATTGTCGCTATTGGACGGGCTTCCAATCGACCAAGCGAAATTGGCTCTCCTGTCACTTCGCAATATCCATATTCACCGTCTTCGATCCGGCGAAGGGCGGCATCGATTTTGGAAATCAACTTCCTTTGACGATCCCGGGTGCGCAGCTCAATTGACCAATCCGTCTCGCTCGACGCCCGATCTGCCAGATCGGGTTCCCGTAAAGGCTCATTCTGAAGCGTGGTGAGCGTATCCTGCGCTTCGCGATGGATGGAGTCTTTCCAACCAATCAGCTTGCGCTTGAAATAAGCAAGCTGGCGTGGGCTCATGAACGGTTCGTCGTCACTGGGGCGATATTCAAGGTCTTCGGCGTCTGTCGCGCCTTTTGTGTCTATATCACCACTCTGTGCAATCGACATGATGGTCTCTCCATTTTCGCCGTAAGCGAACGGCGATGTTGTCCCCGTTGGCTGGGCCTATAGTGATGCCGTTTCGGACGCACAAGCGCCCAAATTGATGCAAAACAAATAACAGGTTTACACGAACCAAACGCCAGTTTGCCGCCGCACAGAGATTAGCCGTTACCTTTCAATGCTTGGCAAGCTGGCTTCGCCACGGCATAGGCCGCTAATGCACGATATTCGACTGATCCGAGAAAATCCGCAAAGCTTTGATGACGGCCTTGCCCGGCGCGGCGTCGCGCCTCAGGCCGCTGCACTCCTATCCCTAGATGAGCAAGTTCGGGCTGCGATCAAAACCGCGGAAGACATCCAAGCAAAGGCAAATGCTGCAGCCAAAGCTATTGGCGCTGCAATGGGTCGTGGAGATCGCGACGAAGCAGAGCGCTTGAAAGCTGAAGTGGCGGGTTTGAAGACAGATCTGCCGCAACGCGATGCAGAGGTGCGCGACCTTTCCGCTGCCTTGCGTGCTACACTCTCGGCTCTGCCAAATCTCCCTGCGGCAGATGTTCCGCATGGTCTGGATGAACAGGGCAATGTGTTTGTCTCAGACTTTGGTGACAAACCCAACCTTTCCTTTGAGGCGAAGGAGCATGACCGCCTTGATGCGGGACTTGGTCTAGACTTTGAAACCGCAGCGGAAGTGTCTGGCGCGCGCTTTGCCTATCTGCGCGGTGGCGTTGCCCGTCTTAATCGTGCGCTTGGACAGTTCATGCTTGACCTGCACACGCGGGATTTTGGGTATGAGGAAGTGGCCCCGCCACTCATGGTCCGCGACGAAGCCGTTTTTGGCACAGGCCAGCTGCCCAAATTTGCAGATGATCTGTTCAAGACAAGCGATGGCCGCTGGTTGATTCCAACGGCCGAAGTGTCCCTAACCAATATGGTGCGGGAAAAAATTCTGAGCGAAGGCGAACTCCCCTTACGCTTTACTGCACTCACCCAATGCTTTCGATCGGAAGCGGGCTCGGCGGGCCGCGATACACGCGGATTTATTCGCCAGCATCAGTTTGAAAAGGTAGAGCTCGTTTCCATTACTCCGCCGGACATGTCCGATGCAGAGCATGAACGCATAACCGAAGCGGCAGAGACAGTCCTCAAGAAACTCGGCCTGCATTTCCGTCGCATGTTGTTGTGCGCGGGCGATATGGGCTTCACCGCGCGCAAAACATATGATCTTGAGGTTTGGTTGCCGGGTCAAAAAGCCTATCGTGAAATCTCCAGCTGCTCCAATTGCGGCGATTTTCAAGCCCGACGGATGAACGCCCGTTATCGCCCCGAAGGCGAAAAGGGCACGCGTTTTCTGCATACGCTCAACGGGTCGGGGCTTGCGGTCGGGCGCACACTTGTCGCCATATTGGAAAATTATCAGCAAGAAGATGGCAGCATCACCGTGCCAGACGTGCTTCGCCCTTATCTCGGCGGCACAGATGTGTTGCGGCCCTGATTTTGACCAATAGGAGTCGGCCCGCTTTTGCGTGACTTTACCCTGCTGATCCCGTAACGCGCCTGACCATAATGACACGGACTTCTCTTCCCACTCAGCCGAAGGTCGGCATGGTCTCGCTTGGCTGCCCCAAAGCATTGGTGGATAGTGAGCGGATCCTCACAAAGTTGCGGGCTGATGGCTATGGGTTGTCGGCCGACTATGCCGGTGCAGATGTTGTTCTGGTCAATACCTGCGGCTTTCTGGATAGTGCCAAGGAAGAAAGCCTTGAAGCCATTGGCGAAGCCATTGCCGAAAATGGCCGCGTTATTGTGACAGGCTGCATGGGGAATGAAGCCGACGTCATCCGGGCGCGCTTCCCTGAAGTTCTAGCCATTTCCGGCCCGCATCAGTATGAAGCAGTTGTAGAAGCGGTACATGAAGCGGCCCCGCCCGTCCCCCATGCCTTTGTCGATCTGGTGCCCGAAGCAGGTCTAAAGCTCACACCACGTCATTACAGTTATCTTAAGATCTCAGAGGGCTGCAATCATCGCTGCAGCTTCTGCATCATACCATCCATCCGAGGGGACCTTGCGTCCCGAAGACCCGACGCCATTTTGCGCGAGGCTGAAAAGCTGATTGCTGCTGGCACAAACGAATTGCTGGTCATCAGCCAAGATACATCGGCTTATGGTGTCGACATTCGGCACGAGGCAAAACCTTGGAAGGGCGGCGAAGTTCGCGCTCATATGACTGATTTGGCGCGTGAATTGGGCAAACTTGGGGCGTGGGTACGCCTTCACTATGTTTACCCCTATCCGCATGTGGATCAGGTCATTCCGCTGATGGCCGATGGCCTCGTGCTTCCCTATCTCGACATCCCCTTTCAACACGCCGCACCCTCTGTCCTCAAATCCATGCGCCGCCCGGCCAATGAAGCGAAAGTGCTGGAGCGCATCCGCTCTTGGCGCACCATCGTGCCCGACATTGCAATCCGCTCTAGCTTTGTCGTTGGCTTTCCGGGCGAGACAGAAGCAGACTTCCAATATCTTCTCGATTGGCTTGATGAAGCGCAATTGGATCGTGTCGGAGCGTTCCGATTTGAACCCGTTGAAGGGGCCGCGGCCAATGATCTTCCGGGCGCTGTTCCCGAAGAGGTGAAGGAAGAACGCTACGCCCGCATCATGGAAAAGACGGCGGCCATCTCTGCCGCAAAGCTCGAAGCCAAAATTGGCCGGACGCTGGATGTGATCATTGACGATGTTGATGAAGACGGCGGCGCCAATGCGCGTTCGAAAGCTGACGCACCGGAAATTGATGGCCATGTCTTTTTGCGCGACGCCGGCCAATTGTCGCCCGGCGACATTGTGTCCGTTATGATCGAGGATGCAGATGAGCACGACCTCTATGGCGTGCCCACAGGACTGAGTGCGCCCTCAGCACACTGACAAGACCGCGTCCCCTCTGGGTGCGGCAGGAGACATGCAATGAACCGTTTCAGCCATCTTATCCAGCCAGATCAGGGGAAAGAGGCGCGCGACATTCATCTGATCGCAAAGCATGAACTTGTCGACTGGGTCGGCACTTTGCCAGAGCGCGCGCGCGTCGCTTTGCAAGCTGCGCGGTTTGCGGCCAATCCCGGTGAAGTCGCCGTTCTACCCGGAGACAAGCCCGACGACTGGGCGGCAGTGCTGGGCATAGGCAAGCGCCAAACAGCTTGGGATCTGGCATCTGCGGTCCAAAAACTGCCGGAAGGCACCTATCGCCTCAGCAATGCGACACCGGGGATGAGCGGTCTAGGCTGGATGCTGGCGCATTATCGTTTTGATCGCTTTCTGTCTGCGGCCGACGTCCCGGGGGAACGCATTCTCCTCACGACCGAACCCGCCCTCATCTTTGAACAAGCTCAACTGGCCGAGGCGACCGCGCTTGTGCGCGATATGGTCAATATGCCCGCCGCTGACCTTGGCCCGGCAGAGTTACAGGCCCATGTTGAAGCCCTTGGCAAAGAATTTGATGCGCCCGTTAGCATCACCCGCGGAGATGATCTAGAGACCGGTTATCCCATGATCCATGCCGTTGGTCAGGCCGCTGAAAGAAGCCGCGCACCCCGGCTCATTGAGCTGGAATGGGGCAACCCTGCCCATCCGCGTCTCGCCATTATCGGCAAGGGCGTTGTTTTTGATTCCGGCGGCCTCAATATCAAGACAGGCTCCTTCATGCGCCTGATGAAGAAGGACATGGGCGGTGCCGCCCACGCCATCGCGCTGGCGCGATTGGTGATGGAAGCCCGCCTTCCCGTTCGGCTTCATCTGCTTGTCCCAGCTGTTGAAAACGCAATTGCCGGCAACGCCCTGCGCCCGGGGGACATCCTGCGCAGCCGCAAGGGAATAAGTGTTGAAATCGACAATACCGATGCCGAAGGCCGCTTGATCCTGGGCGATGCCCTGACCAAGGCCGCAGAATCAAACCCCGAACTGATGATCGATTTTGCAACCCTGACGGGGGCCGCCCGCGTCGCCCTTGGACCCGATTTGCCGGCCCTTTTTGTCAATGACGATGTCCTTGCCACCGACATTGCAGACGCCGCCTCTCAGGTCGAAGACCCAATTTGGCGCATGCCCCTGTGGGATGGCTATGACGACATGCTCAAGTCCGATATTGCAGATATGGTCAACTCGGCAGAGGGCGGCATGGCGGGGTGTGTCACTGCGGCCCTTTTCCTGCGACGCTTTATCCCTGAAGGAACGTCTTGGATCCATTTTGATACCTTTGCATGGCGACCAAGCTCCAGCGCAGGCCGTCCAAAGGGCGGAGAAGCCCTTGGTCTTCGCGCCAGTTTTGAGCTTTTGAAGCGGCGTTATGCACGGGCCTAATGTGACAATGACCCTCCTCGCCATTGCCTAGCATGCCGTTCGTCGTCTATGGCGCGGCCCCATGACTAAAAGCTCGCGCCCGAATTTTGCTTTGAATGGTCCGTCGATGACGCTCGACGCAACGATCCATGCTGCGCGTGGAGATCTTGCTGATCTGGCCTTGGCCGGGAAGCTGTTTGTGCCGCATTATGCGCGCCCGATGGAATTTCATGCAGCAGCAGATGCGACCAATGTCCATAGTGAAGCCGATTATCAGAGCGGCATTGCCGCCACTTTGGCAAAGGGCGATGCCTTCATGGTCGTAGATTTGTCCGGCGGTTGGGCATGGGGGTTTGTCAAAGACAGCCATCTTGTCGGCTATGTTCCGGCAAACGCGCTGACCCCGGCCCAGTGACCAGCGTCTTTATTGACGGCGGGCACGGCACCACCGGCCTCGAAATTGCTGAACGGCTTTCCGGGCGCACAGAACTTTCGCTGATCACGCTGAATCAGAGCGCGCGGCGAGATGTGGCGGCGCGGCGAGAAGAGCTAAACGATGCAGATGTTGTCATCCTGTGCCTGCCCGATGATGCCGCACGGGAATCTGTATCGCTGATCACCAATGATAGAACCCGCGTGATTGATGCCTCAACGGCCCACCGCACCCACCCCAAATGGCTCTATGGCTTTCCAGAGCTTGTCGGACGGGATCGAATTGCCGAGGCATGCAGGGTGTCAAACCCCGGTTGCTATTCAACAGGTTTCATCGCGCTTATCGCCCCGCTTGTGAAAGCTGGTCTGCTGCCGGCGGATTGGCCTTATGTCTGCAATGCCGTGTCTGGGTATTCCGGCGGCGGCAAGGACATGATCGCAGAATTTGAAAATGGCCCCGCCCCAACGGCTTGGCGCACCTATGCCCTTGGCCTTACGCACAAGCATGTGCCCGAAATGCAGGCGCATTGCGGGCTTGCCCACGCGCCCCTATTCGCGCCGTCCGTAGCGGCAACCCATCGCGGCATGATTGTCGATGTTCCGCTGATAGTGGGGGCAATGGCATCGCCCCCCTCACCCGCCGCGCTTCAGGATTGCCTTGCTGCAACCTATGAAGGCTCCCCAGTTGTCCGCGTCATGGCCGACTTTGAAGATGCCAATCTGACGATTGAGCGCTGTGCCAACACCGATAGGCTTGAACTGTTCGTCTTTGCCAGAACCGATGGCAGCCAGATACGCCTCGTCGCTGCTCTCGATAATCTCGGCAAAGGCGCTGGCGGTGCGGCCGTTCAGTCGCTCAATTTGATGGCTGGTTTGCCTGAAGACGCGGGTCTGCGCCTTTAAGAAATTTGGTGCACCCGACTGGATTCGAACCAGTGGCCCCCAGATTAGGAATCTGATGCTCTATCCTGCTGAGCTACGGGTGCGTCCGGACGCTGACTAGGCGTGCCCGGCCATGGGGTCAATTCTGCTTGTCTGGCGGAATGACGGGCAATGGTAATGGCAGGACAGCAATGCCGTCTTCGATCAGAAATTGCGCCTCATCGGGCGTTGTCTGACCATGAATGAGTGTCTGATCAATCTCGCCAGCATCCATCGCACGGGCCTTGGTCGCAAAATCTGAGCCGACCCATTCAGATTTCGCCAAAAGGGCCGCCTGCGCCTTTGCCAGTTGAGCTATAAACGCTTTCACGTCCTTTGGCGCTGGCTCTGCCTTGCCAACGGCGAGAGCGGGGGTGTCCTGCCGCTGATTGCCTTTGGCGGGAATATTTGGCGCCATAACCGCTTTGTCCACCTCAGCAGATCCGCACATTGGGCAGGCAAGCAACCCCGCCGCTTTCTGGTCAGAAAAGGCAGCAGAACTACCAAACCACGCTTCAAAGACATGGCCCTTTGAACATTTGAGATCAAAGACAATCATGACGCGATCTCAACCGGAGGAATTGGACGCCTGTGAGCGATCACGGGAATGCGGCCCCGTACCTCTTGAACGCGAGAGAGCGAGATGTCGGCAAACCCCAAGCCGGGGTCTTTTCCCATATCGAGGACAATTTCTCCCCAAGGATCAACGACCATTGAATGACCAAAGGTTTGGCGGCCATCTTCATGCTGCCCGGTCTGTGCAGCGGCGACAACCCAGCAGACATTTTCGATGGCTCTCGCCCGCAAAAGAACATGCCAATGCGCCTCCCCCGTCGGCACCGTGAAAGCTGCAGGGATGGAGAGTATCTCTGCCCCTGCATTGGACAAAGCCTGATAGAGCGCGCCAAAGCGTATGTCATAACAGACGGACAGTCCCAGCGCGCCGATGGGCGTTGTGGCAATAACCGACCCTTGGCCTGCGCCATAGGATGAGGATTCGCGCCAGCTTTCACCCGTCGGCAGATCGACATCGAACAAATGCTGCTTGTCATACCGGGCTTTGATCGCGCCCTGATCATCAATCACAAACCCGCGATTGACGAGCTTCTCTGCACCTTGCAGCGCCAAGGATCCGAGATGCACCCAGATGCCAAACTTTCGTGCGGCCGCTCGGACTGCGCCAAGCACGGGATCTTCCTCTTCCGCGCAAATATGTGCACGCGCCCTTTGTCGGTTTGAATCCAATAGGCCAGACATTTCCGGAGTAAAAATCATCGCAGCCCCTGCCGCTGCTGCCGCCTCAATTGCCTGAACAAGCGCATCTACGTTCTGCGCCGGATCAATCCCGGCAGTCATTTGAAAAAGGGCAATCTTCATGGATTAGGCGGCAAGCAAAGGGTCCAGCCCGCCTTTAGACTCCAGAGCCGCAAGATCATCAGAGCCACCAATATGCCGACCATTGATGAAAACCTGCGGCACGGTCATCAGACCGCTCGAACGCTCAATCATTTCGCTGCGTTTGGCGGAATCCATCGTGATGTCATATTCTTCCATCTCGACGCCTTTGCCGCGCAGCAGCGCCAATGCCCGTGAGCAATAGGGGCAAAATACTTTGGTATAGATTTCGACTCTGGCCATGTTCACCGTCTTTCCTGCTGACCGAGGTGGGTTCCCCGACAACAAATGTCAACGTCAGGCATCATCGCGCAAAACTCTGGCCCAGCACAGCACCCGCACGGACGCCGCGCCAGCCTTTTTCAGCACACGGGCACAGCCATTGGCCGTTGCGCCGGTCGTATAGACATCATCAACAAGAAGAACATGACGACCCGAAAGCTGCTGTTGAGCGCCAGCGGCCAAAGCGAATGCGCCTGCAACTTCTTTTCGCCGCGCGTTCGGCGTCAAATGCCCCAAGGGTGCGGTCCTTTTCTTGCGCCTAAGCATATCGGCCGCAACGCCCTGACCACTCTGCGTCCCAACGGCGCGTGCTATGAGCATGGCTTGATTAAAGCCCCGTGACCAAAGTCGCCAACGATGCAAGGGAACCGGCACCAGCAGCGCTTCTGGAAAGGCTGCGGCTCGGGACGCCATGAGTTGCGCCATGACGCGCGCAAAACCAAGCTTTCGACCATATTTCAACCGCAGGACAAGGTCGCGCGACACATCGCCATAGGCAACAGCCGCAACTACCCCATCATGCTCTGGCGGAGCCGCGAGACAAGGAGCGCAGATCATGCCGGGCAGATCCATTGGTGTGGTGCAGAGAGTGCACCCTGTATCGGGCAGATGGTCCAGTTGCTGCCAGCATGATGCACAGAAAAAGCCCTGACGTTCGAGGATATCTCCACACCCAGCGCAGCGACGCGGCAGGGCAAAATCCAGCGGCGCAGACGCCCATCGATCAAACCAACCCATTGCCACTTGTCGCGCGCACGTCCCATCGGCACAAGCAGCCAATGGTCGATCCAATTTTCTCCAATAAGCGCAGACGCTTGAACCGCGCACGGGCGATGCGCGCTCCCGCCGACTCGCGCTGGCTGCTTGACCGAATGGCCGAGGACCTTGCCGATCGCTTGTCCTTCATGACGCTGAACGTCAGCAACGCTTTGATAATCGGCCATGGCGTAAACCAATTGGCAGGCGCCCTTGGGGCGGATGCAACCATCCTCCGATGTGAGCTGGCTCCCACGCCAAATGGGCACCTTGTCGCCGATGAAGACAGGCTGCCCATAGCGGATGCGAGCGTGGATCTGGTCGTCGCCTGCGGGATGCTGGACAGCATAGACGATCTGCCCGGTGCACTCATCCTGATGCGGCGCGCTTTGCGGCCAGGCGGCTTGTTTCTGGGGGCCATGCTGGGGGCTGGCTCCCTTTCAGGTCTAAAAGGCCTTATTCAGACGATTGAGGCCAGCAGCACATTGCCGTCGGCCGTGCGGTTTCACCCGCAAATTGATGTGCGGTCGGCAGGCGACCTGTTATTTCGAGCGGGATTCTCAACTCCTGTCGCGGATCAGGATATGATCAGCGTCGCTTATGGCTCCTTTCGGGCGCTGCGTAACGATATCCTTGGCGCAGGGGCTGGAAATGCTCTCAATTCACGCCAACCAATGTCGCGCGAACTTTACAGCAGGGCACGGGCCGAGGTCGACACAGGACACACAGAGGTTTTTGCACCGATTTTCTTGACCGGATGGGCACCCGATACCGGGGAGGTAAAGCCTGCAGGCCCTGTCAAAGGACTTGGCGGAGCCTTTTAACCAGCGGCACGTCCGCCGGTGGCATGTCAAATTCAGTCAACTGGTCGGCAGAACACCAGCAGAGATCGTCAGCGATCAACGCCTGCGGCTCTCCCGACCATTGGCGGATCAAGTAGAGCATGAGGATAAGGTCGTCGCTTTCGCCAGTAACGCTTGTGAATGCAAAGGGCTCAAGGTCTGTCTCTAGAACGTTGATGCCCAATTCCTCTTCCAATTCCCGCACCAGCCCAGCCGCAAGTCCTTCTTCTGCCTCAATCTTGCCGCCGGGAAATTCCCACAGACCGGCCATTGGCTTTCCCTCTGGCCGCTTTTGGATCAGGATTTTCTGGTCTGGGCCCACCAAGGCTGCCGCTACAATCAGCCTGCGTTGGCGTGTCATCTGTTCAAGATTTGTCACCAATCCACGATAGGCACTTGCCGAGCATCGGGCAAGCGTCACCCTGTTTTGGCGCGGGCCAGTGTGACGACCTTCACCTTCTGCCCAACACGCAGAGGTTCATTTTCAGCCAGACCATTCAACACCCGAAACCGCTCTTGCTGATAATCTGCATAGGCCATCCGGGCGGATAAGCTCTGGATCGTATCTTTGGCTCCAACAGTCATGATATCGATCTGACGAGGACGAATAGCAGCCGCTTCCGTATCTGAAAGCTTTCGAACACTATCAAACAACGGACGAAAAACTGAAGACCCCACGGGCGTCATGGACACAATATGATACGCCGTTTTCGGTCCAAATTGATAGGCATAGACGGTCACATCGACCCAGCCGGAATTTGTCGTCGCGCGCGCCACAGCATAGGCAACTGGAAGACCGTTCACATTTGTGCGGCGGACCGTGCTGCTGCTCAACGTGCTTTGGCTGCCGCCAACATCCCGAAGAACACGGCGCACATAGGCGTCTAGGTCGCCGTCAAACTTTCCCCCGGAAAACTGGGCCTTACCGCCCGTCCCGGTGATCGTCACGGCATCAGGCGCATTGTTCAGCACAAATCCGGCAGGTGCGGCGAAAGAGAGCCTCAAATCAGGGTGACGAAACAGGCCGCCTTCAACCAGCCCTTGGTTGGGATCATCATCATATAACATGCCATCCAGCATGGCGACAAACGCATCCCGATTAACAGTCCGCGCGTTGGGCGCCATGGTTGCGGCTTTCTGACGCGCGCGGACGACACGGCTTCCTGGATCCGGGTGAGTGCTTGCCCATTCAGGCAGAGGCTTGTCGCTTTTGCCCGCGCGGCGCGTATCAAGAGATGTTTGCGCCGCCAGCGAGGCGAGCATGGTTGAGGCGGCTATGGGGTCATAGCCTGCTCGTGTCAGATAGATCACGCCAAGGTCATCTGCCTCATATTCCTGCGCGCGCGAATAGCTGAGGACATAACGTTGCGCGATGGCACTGCCCAATTCCTGCCCGAGACGCGCGCCACTTTCTCCCAGCAAAACGCCGCCCAAAACGGTCGCCAACACAGCGCCAAGGCCCGCGCGTGTGGCCCGACTGTTGCGCTTAGCGGAATGGCGGGCCGCCACATGGCCGACTTCATGGCCCAGAACCGACGCCAGCTCCGCCTCATTATTCATAAGGGCCATCAGCTGACGCGTGATGTAAACATAGCCGCCAGGAATGGCGAACGCATTGTTCACCGGCGAATTCAGCAAGGAAATAGTAAATTCTTGCGGGGAGTTCGCCAGACCCGATTGCGCGGCGACCGATTGACCAATGCGCGTCACATAGGCCGCCTGATTCCCTTCATAAGCCCCCCCAAATTCGGCCAGCAGTTGCGGATGCGCCTTTGCACCATCCGCCTTGTCCCGTGCCGAAATGGATTGCGGGACCTGCGCCTGCGCTTGGTTGTCCAAGAATGGCGCAGGTCCAGAAGATGTTGCCGCCAGCGCAAGTCCGGCAATGCCAAAGAGCCATAATCTCATCTGCTAAACACTCCGCCGGCACATAAGGATCGCCGAGCCAGAGCTTGCCCTAGAGAACGCCCATCGCAAGAAATTTCTCACGTCGGCCTTGACGTAGATCATGCGATGTCTGTCCACCCAACATATCAAGAGATTTTTCCATAGCTTGGGACAGTGCGGAAATAGCAATGGCCGGCGATCGATGGCCACCGCCAAGCGGTTCGCGCACCACCTCATCCACAATCCCCAGCTGTTCCAGCTGTTGTGCGGTGATTCGCATAGCCTCAGCTGCATCGGCTGCCTTTTCCGATGTCCGCCATAGGATGGAGGCGCAGCCTTCCGGCGAGATGACCGAATAAACGGCGTGCTCAAACATTAAAATCCGGTTTGCCGCCGCAAGTGCCACAGCGCCGCCCGAACCGCCTTCGCCAACAATGGCTGCGATCATGGGCACACCAAGTTCCAAACACGCTTCAGTAGAGCGCGCAATGGCCTCGGCCTGACCGCGCTCTTCTGCCTGAACCCCCGGGAACGCGCCGGACGTATCAACCAGAGTGACGACAGGCACCTGAAACTTGTCAGCAAGCTGCATCAAACGGATTGCTTTTCGATATCCCTCTGGCTTGCCCATGCCGAAGTTATGCTTGATCCGCGATGCGGTATCATCACCCTTTTCATGACCAATGACCATGACGCGGCGGCCATTAATGCGGCCTAAACCGCCGATAATAGCCTGATCATCCCCAAAGGCGCGGTCGCCTGCGAGCGACATGAAATCGGTGACCATGCCGGCGATAAAGTCCTTAAAATGGGGACGATCCGGATGGCGCGCGATCTGCGTCTTCTGCCAAGGCGTGAGCTTGGCATAAATGTCATGCAGCAGCTTATCCGCCTTGCCCTCAAGCCGGGCAATTTCTGGCTCAATATCAGCACTGCCAGCACTTTCGCGCAATTCGGCAATGCGGGCCTGAAGTTCAGCAACGGGCTTTTCGAAATCTAAAAAGGCAGTCATAAAAATGCGGTTAGGGACGACGACGGCGCTCGTCAACGAGCGGATGGCGCGCATTGACCAATTCGACCAGCCTCTGGCGATCAACATGCGTGTATATTTCGGTCGTCGCAATGTCCGCATGGCCCAACAACATTTGCAAAGCGCGTAGATCGGCCCCACCCTCCAGCAAATGGGTCGCAAAGGCGTGGCGCAGGACGTGAGGACTTATTCGTTCGGGCGGAAGGCCGACATCACCAGCCAGAGCCTTGATCATTTGAAACAGCCGCACACGGCTCAGATGCGCTCTGCCTGAGGGAAATAGCCAATTGCTGCCCGCTGGACGCACCTTCAGCCAATCCGACACCGCTCGGCGCGCACGATCCGAAATAGGAACAAGACGTTCCTTATCCCCCTTCCCCTTCAAAATGACAAAGGGGCGGTCCACAGCAATGGCCCGCACATCCAGAGAGACGGCCTCTGTTGCCCGTAATCCTGACCCGTAAAGAAGCTCCACCAGGGCATAGAGACGCACATCAGCCGCTTTAGGGGAACTGGCCTGAACGCGACGTTCCAACTCCTCAAAAACAAGGCTCATGTCCTGATGCGACAGCGTCTTTGGCAAGGGGCGCGCGCGGCTGGGCCGCGGAAGCGCATGAGAGGGGTCATCTTGCCTAATCCCTTCATCCACTAAAAAGCCGAAAAAGCGGCGCAATGCAGACGATTTTCTGGACAAGGACGAGGCCGCGAGATCCGACCAATTGTCTGCAAGACGGTTCAAATCTTCTGGCAATGCAAGATGCAGCTTGCCAGCGAGTATCTTTGAAGCAGCCCGAAGATCTGCCTGATAAGCCAGCAAACTATTGCGCGCAGCACCCGCCTCAGCGGACATCATTTCTAGAAAGCTGGCAATGAACCGAAAATCGTCGCCAGGTTGCATATCAGGCGCGCGACACGGCTTCTGCCGCAATCATGCGTGCTTCCGGTTCTAGCCCGACCAGACGCAAAGCCCTGACGATACGGTAAAGATGCTCTGGCGGGATGTCGGACCAATTATTGGCCTGAAGCCCCGCCGCGCATAAAATGGCCACAGTCCCCGGCGCGCGCAGGCGGACCGCACGATCCAGAGCATCGGTCCAGCGGCTTTTCTTGCCAAGAGGCATAGAAAACTCCTCTGCCATTGCCGACACATTATTTGAGGGAATGCGGCCCAATCCTGCCAATCCTGCAAAGAGCAGCCGTGCCCGTAAATCACCATTTTCGCTCGATGCAGCGCCAAAATCTTGGATCTGTGCGGTTGAGACACCCACTGCTCTAGGGCTGCTGATCGCGAGCAGGCCCCATGCCGCATCATCTCCAGACTCCCGGACAACAGGACCCCATTTCGCGGCCTGACGGTCCAACCCGGTGGAGAGCATCGACGATAAGAGATCAAAATACTGGTCGGAAAAATCTGAATTTGGCAAAATGTGCGCAGCGGCGCGCGCGGTTGCGACCTTGCGGGCGTAACGCTGCCCTTCGTTATCAGCCCCTTCTGCCCAAAACTTCCCCATCGCCTCCATCCGGGCGTCATCGTCCCGGCCAGCAAAGGACTCGCGCAACATATCAAACAGGGGGTTGCCACGTTCGGCAGGATCCTGTTCCTCAAAAGCTGCACCATAAAAATCCATAAGTGCAGCGCTTGATAAAATACCCTTTGCGGCTGCTCGCTCTGCATCCGGCAAGCGGACCGTATAGCTCAACAGAGGTGCCTGCGCCCGCCACAGCCGCACGCGTGCGTCGACATTGTTCATCAAACGATCTGGAATTTGCAGACCCGTGGATGTGGCCATGCCATAACGCCACACGTCCATGCGGCGGATATTGTCCCAATTAATTGTCACAGACCGCCGCGTATCCTGCGCCGCGCCAACAACTTTTTCGGCAAGCAAAACATCAGCGTCATTATCCCCCCGTCGACTGCGCGCGCGATCGAGATAGGCCGTTGCCAGCGAGGTTTCCCCCGAAAAGGCGGAGCAAATGGCGCGTGCAAGTAGCCAAGCCGTCTCCCGACCTGACCGGTCGGCGGACTCCGCCATGGGGCAAAGCGCCGCCGGGTCAGCCGAGGCCAAGGCCGCCTGCATGCCAAAAACATAGAGAGACGGGCTATACCGATCTACATCAACCGCCTGCGCAAGGGCGCGCGCCTGTGTCGCCTCGCCCATACGCACGAGTAGCCAAACCCGCTCCGCCGCCCAATCCGCAGCGCTGATATTGGCGGGCGTATCAGCCCGGCTCAAAACCGCTCTGCGCAAAAGGATAGACGCCCATCGCGACGCAATGGGCGCTTCCATCCCGCGCATCACACGCGCCAGATAACGGCCATTTGTGCCAGCAAAGGCCCCCGCGCCCATATTCCCGTCCGTCTGGCCCAACAGGCCAACGCGATCGACCGCTCGGCGTGCTGCTTGGGGCATATCAACAAGCGCCATAGCGGTGCTCTCCGCGCCCTCTGCATCGGCATCACCTTCGGTGGTAGCGCCCCCCCCCGCCGGATCGATATTTGGAGACGCATCCGGTGCTTTGGCGGGACTATCTTGGGCAGCCGTTGATCGATTGGCCTCAACAGGGCGCTTTTTTTGTGCCTCCGGCTCTGCTCTGCGCGGCGCAGGCGCGTCCCCAAAACCCGGAGGAAGAATGGATTCGGGCCTATCCTGACCAATGGCGGGCAACGCCAAAATAGCGACTGCCGCGACAGACAATCCAAGGAAAAGAGCGCGACGAGATTTCATTGGCAAGATGCGTCCAGACGCATTTGCGACAGACCATTGCGCGGATTGATCAGCCAAGCCATTCTCACACACTACCTTTAACCAAATAATGAACCGGCCTTTTGCCCCATTGGCCGCCTATGTGTATAGCCCCCTTCCAATGAATTCGAAGCGACCAAAAACTGGCGGCTCAAAAGATAAGCCAATCGCGCTCGTCGGCATGATGGGCGTCGGGAAGACGAGTATTGGCAAGCGTCTTGCACAAAAATTGGATCTGCCCTTTGTCGATGCCGATGAGGAAATCGTCGCTGCGGCTGGCCTTTCCATCCCCGAAATCTTCGAACGTTTTGGCGAAGCCCATTTCCGGGATGGCGAACGGCGTGTCATCGGCCGCTTGTTTGACGATCAACGCAAAGTCATTGCAACCGGCGGTGGCGCTTTTGTGAACCCCGAAACCCGCGCCCTTATGCTCGACCGCGCAACTGTCATCTGGCTGGACGCCGACATCGACACGTTGGTCGATCGCACCAGCCGCAAAAATGATCGACCTTTGCTAGCCCAGGGCAATCCGCGCGAAATTTTGACAAAGCTAGCAGCTGAACGAAACCCAATTTACGCGCAGGCGCATATTCATGTGAAGAGCAACGCTGGCCCGCATGAGGCGATGCTCAACAAGATCCTGAAGGAAATCAGATGACGACAAAGGTTCATGTCGGGCTTGTTGACCGCGCTTATGACATTCTGATCGGATCAGGCTTGATTGATCAGGCCGATCAAATCCTCGGCCCCAAGCTGGCGGGACGACGCCCGATCATTATCACCGACACCAACGTCGCCGAACATCAGCTTCCCCAATTGCAGCGCGCCCTTGGCGTGGACAGCCACGCCATCATCCTGCCCAGCGGAGAGGCAACAAAA
>JBBATU010000029.1:0-24937 GCA_040398565.1 Chakrabartia sp. | reverse complement strand
CCCGCCAATTTCGCCGATCATGATGATCGACTGCGTCGCATCATCGGCAAGGAATGCTTCCAAGCAATCGATAAAGTTGGTGCCGTTGACCGGGTCCCCACCGATGCCGACAGCGGTCGTCTGGCCAAGGCCTTCTGCTGTCGTCTGAAACACAGCTTCATAGGTGAGTGTGCCCGAACGTGAGACAACACCGACCGAACCCTTGGAAAAGATATTGCCGGGCATAATGCCGATTTTGCATTCACCCGGGGTCAGGACACCCGGACAATTCGGCCCAATGAGGCGCGACTTGGAACCTGAAAGCGCGCGCTTCACCTTCACCATATCCAGCACTGGAATACCTTCGGTGATGCACACGATGAGCGGAACTTCCGCATCAATCGCCTCCAAAATCGAGTCAGCCGCAAAGGGCGGCGGAACGTAAATAACGGATGCGTCTGCACCCGTCTTGGTGACGGCTTCCGCCACAGTATCGAACACAGGAAGCCCGATATGCGTCGAACCGCCCTTACCCGGCGTGACGCCGCCCACCATTTGCGTGCCATAATCAAGCGCCGCTTGTGTGTGGAAAGTTCCTGTGTCCCCCGTCATCCCCTGCGTGATGACCTTTGTATTATTGCTGACGAAAATGCTCATATGCGCTCTCCCCTTATTCTAAAGCGCCGAAATTAGGCGAGGTCTGGATCAATGCCTTTGCAGGCGTCCAGCAATTCCTTGACCGCGTCGACAGACACTTGGAGATTGGCCTTGGCTTCTTCATCCAACTGGATCTCAACAATCTGCTCAACACCGCCCGCGCCGATGATCACCGGGACGCCGACATAGAGATCATCCACGCCATATTGGCCGGTCAAATGGGCGGCGCAGGGCAACAGACGCTTTTGATCGCGCAAATAGGCTTCGGCCATCGCGATGCCGCTAGTGGCTGGTGCGTAAAAGGCTGAACCCGTCTTCAACAGGCCAACGATCTCACCGCCGCCCGAACGGGTACGCTGCACGATGGCATCAATCCGTTCCTTCGTCGAACGGCCCTGCTTGATGAGATCAGGAATAGGAATGCCAGCAACCGTCGAATATTCAACGACCGGCACCATCGTGTCGCCATGGCCACCAAGTACGAAGGATGTCACGTCACGCACCGACACCTTAAACTCTTCCGCCAAGAAATGGCTGAAGCGCGCGGAGTCCAGAACGCCGGCCATGCCCACGACCTTATTGTGCGGCAAGCCAGAGAATTCCCGCAAGGCCCAGACCATCGCGTCGAGCGGGTTGGTGATGCAGATCACAAAGGCATTGGGGGCGTTGTTCTTAATGCCTTCACCCACGGCCTTCATGACCTTGAGGTTAATGCCCAAAAGGTCGTCTCGGCTCATGCCCGGCTTGCGGGCGACGCCTGCGGTGACGATGATGACGTCGGCGTCCTTAATGTCTGCATAATCGTTGGAGCCAATAATTTTGGCGTCAAAGCCTTCAACCGGGCCACATTGAGACAGGTCAAGCGCCTTGCCCTGCGGAACACCTTCAACAACGTCGAACAGAACGATATCGCCCAATTCCTTGATCGCTGCGAGATGGGCAAGAGTACCACCAATATTACCAGCACCGATCAGTGCGATTTTTTTACGAGCCATTGCCGAGTCCTTCCGTGTGGCAAGATTACGAAATTAGGCCGCGCTTAGGCCCGTTTGATCCCCCACACAACCGTATAATGTATCAAATAGAGAGGTTTTTATGCAACTCATTCGCAATAGCGTTAATTGTCGAGAATCTTCACGCATTTTTGCTTTTCCGTCTGCGTCACTTTCGCATATGATAAGACATTAACGACAGAGAGGTATCATTATGAAGGCCCCTGCCCAACTTCGTATCGACATTGTGTCTGATGTTGTCTGCCCCTGGTGCGCCGTAGGTTATAAGCAGCTGGAAAAGGCCATTGGATTAATCGGGAATAAAGCGGAATTCGGGATCCGCTGGCATCCCTTTCAACTCGCACCCAATCTTCCGCCAGAAGGGCAGAGCATCGCCGATTATGGACGAGAAAGATATGGCGCGACCCCAGAACAAAGCGCTGCCAATCGAGCTCGTATTCAGAATGCAGGCGCACCCCTCGGTCTGGAATTCAACTATTCGGCTGACAGCCGCATTTACAACACCCGCACAGCGCACAAATTGTTGACTTGGGCAGGCGAAGAAGGCGGGCAGACCGCGCTCAAGCTAACCCTATTCCATGCTTATTTCACTGATCAGCTGAATATTGCAGATGAGGACGTGCTGCTCGACTGTGTTGAGAAAGCGGGCCTTGACCGAGCAGCGGCAAAGCTTGCTCTAATTGATCCGCGATATGATGAAGTCGTCGATGCAGAGCTGCATCATTGGCAGATGCAGAACATCACAGGCGTCCCCGCCTTCATCGTCAATGGTAAATATATGATCCCCGGCGCGCAGGACGTCGAAACATTCGTCCGCGTCCTTGATCGCATCCTTGAAAAAGAAACTGCCTAGCCCGCCAAAGCCTTCACCATGTCATGCCAATGGTCAAGGTCTTCGAAGAAGCTCTTGACTGGAATGCGCTCATCCCGACCATGGGCGCGCTCATCCTCTGGCACAATAATCCAAGCGCCTGACACTCCATAGACGGGCATGCCCGTTGCACGGAAGAAGAGCCCATCTGTTGCCCCTGTTGACATTCTGGGAACAATCTCAGCGCCCGGATGCCGCTTGCGCACACTCTCCGTATACGCCTTCATCACATCCGCACGCAGCGGCGATGGAGGCGAAGGGTCCGATACGCCAAAGGGGTCAACCTGAACCTGCGGGCCCGCCACAACTTGCAACTCAGCCTGAACGTCCTTTGCGGCTACACCAGGAAAAATCCGGCAATTAACGAGCGCGTGTGCCATTTGAGGCAAGGCATTGTCTGCATGCCCACCCTCAAGCCGGGTTGCGACACAGCGAGTTCTGGTCATCGCGACTTCCAGCGGATCGGCCTCAATATAGTCCGCCGCAGCGCCATCCTTCTCATTCGCCAGCCAGCGCCGCATGGCATCGCCCAAGGGGCCTGCCTCATGCTTTTGCCGAAACTGGAAATAGGCGCGTGTCGTTTCATTCAGCATGGGCGCGAAGCGATAGCTTTCCAACCGTTTCAAAGCGCCCGCCAATTCATAAATAGCATTGTCGGGGCGCGGCCGAGAACTATGCCCGCCGGGGTTTCGGGCCGTAAAGCTGAAGCTCTGAAACATTTTTTCGGACGTTTGGATAGCAAAGCCAAGTGCAGTGCCGTCCTTGGTGAAGGCCCCGCCGCCATCATCGGCATTCAGCGCGAAATCCGCATCGACCAGCTTGCGCCATTCGGTTGAGGCCAATCGCGCGCCGGATCCGACAGTTTCCTCATCCCCTGAAAAGAAGACAATGATATCGCGTTTCGGCTTAAACCCTTCTGCCTTTAAGCGCAGCAAGCTGTGGGTGATGGCGACAATGCCATTTTTCATGTCGGTTGTGCCCCGGCCATAAAAATAGCCGTCTTCCTCAATCATTTTGAAGGGATCGCGCGACCAATCTTCGGGCTTTGCGTCAACAACGTCCATATGACCGATGAGCAAAATCGGCTTTTTCGCAGGCTTGCCTATCGCCTTCCAGCGCAGGATTAGGCTTTGCGTGCCGTCATGATCTTTGACGATCACGTCGCCAAAGCCGCCTTTTTCAAACTCAGCTTTCAAAAACGAGGCAAGCTTCTTCACCTCTTCAGGGCGTGTCGTCACCGAAGGGATATTGATCGCGCTTTCCAGCAAATCTCGACCCTTGGCATGCCAAGGATCAGCTGGTGTTGCAGCCATGGCCGCTGAGGTCAGAGACAGCGCGGAAACCGCGATAAGAAGATTGCGCATCATACTCATCCTTGTTGATCGGCTATCAGCCTAGCGTATGGCTCAGGATTCGCCATGCCCCTGCGACAGATAATCCAGACTTTGCATTTCCATTAGGCGCGAAACGGTGCGTTCAAACTCAAACCGACCATCGCCCTTGGTGTAAAGAACGCTCGGCAACGCATCGGCGGCTGCAATCAGCTTCACCTTATGCTCATAAAGCGCGTCAATCAGCGTCACGAACCGCGCGGCTTCATTTCGATTTTCCGGCCCCAGTTTTGGAATGCCGACAAGGATGACGGTATGTAAATGCCGCGCGATGGACAAATAGTCCGGTGCACCCCGCGCTTCGGCGCATAGGCGCTTGAAGGAGAAGACCGCGACACCCTTTAGGCTTTTGGGGACGTGCAGTAACCGCCCTCCCCCAACATCCAAATCTTGAGACGGGACATGCTCTGCATCTTCTGGCGGATAATCGGTCAGGCGGAAAAACGCCTCACGGCACGCCTCAGTCGCCCCATCCCCAAGCGGGCTATACCATGTCGCCATCCCCGCCAGACGCTCGAGGCGATAATCCGTCGGCCCATTCAGCGTCATCACATCCAAACGCTGCTCAATCAGGGCGATAAAGGGCAAAAAATGCTCGCGGTTGAGACCATCTTTATAAAGGTCTTTTGGCACGCGGTTAGATGTTGTGACAATCACAACGCCCGCCTCGATCAATCCTGTGAACAAGCGGGACATGATCATCGCATCGGCCGAGTTATTGACGACCATTTCGTCAAAACACAGGCATTTGGTCTCCTGCGCAATGGCGGCCACCACCGGCTGGATCGGGTCGCCCTTTTCCTTTGCGCGCTCCACGCGCAGTCGGGCGTGCACCTCAATCATAAACTCATGAAAATGCGCGCGCCGCTTAGCGGGGATGTTCAGGCAGCTGTGAAATAAATCCATCAGCATGGATTTACCACGCCCGACATTCCCCCAGACATAAATGCCACGCGGGACGACGGCCTGCTCTCGCTTGAAAAGGCGGTTGACCAAGCCCGGCTTTCGCGGAGCGGCCTCTAACTCTTGCTGCAATTGGTCCAGCTGCTGCGCAGCGACGGCCTGTTCCTCATCCGCCTTGAGTTCGCCGGCGGCCACGAGCGCATGATAGCGCTCCAGAACCGAAGTCACTGGCTACGCCCTTTGCGGATTGTTGCAGAGAATGCGGCGACCATGACATCGTCCTGCTCCACCAAGCCCCTCAGAAACACCAAGCGCTTGGTCTCCTTGAGGACTTCCGCCACGGCATCCAAGGATCGATCTGGATAAGCCGCACCAATAAACTGGGTGGAAAGATCAAGCGTGACGGAGCCCGCCATGCCGGGCAGGCCGAGCATATGCCCGCAGGTGAAGAGCGAAATATCAATCAGCGACAAAGTGGTTGCGCCATGAAGCACGCCAAGCACATTTGTATGCTTGATTTCACAAAACATGCGCAGACGCACAGCGGTATCGCTTTCGATACGCGCGATGAGCTTTCCCATCACTTGCGCGTTAAAGCGGCGGTCGTCGGTCAATTCCCACAGATTCCAACCCGGATTTTCCGGATCGGGCGCGTTTATAAAGCCAACCCCATTTGGGGCCAGAGCAACAGAGCCATCCATCAGATGGCGCGCTCTGCCACCATCTTCTTTGTCTCAGCAATTGCCTTGGCTGGGTTCAGCCCTTTGGGGCAGACATTCGCGCAATTCATGATCGTGTGGCAGCGATAGAGGCGGAAGGGATCTTCCAACTCATCAAGCCGCTCACCGGTCAATTCATCCCGGCTATCCGCAAGCCAACGATAGGCCTGAAGCAGAATGGCCGGGCCAAGGAACTTGTCCGAATTCCACCAATAGCTTGGGCAGCTCGTGGAGCAGCAGGCGCACAAAATGCATTCATACAGGCCATCCAACTTCGCACGGTCTTCTGGCGACTGCAGCCGCTCTTTGCCCGAAGGCGTTGTCGTCTTGGCCTTTAGCCAAGGTTCGATGGACGCATATTGAGCATAGAAATGCTTAAAGTCAGGAACCAGATCCTTGATGACTTCCATATGCGGCAGCGGCGTAATGCGCACATCATTGCCGCACTCTTCAATCGACTTGGTGCAAGCCAATGTATTCGTGCCGTTGATGTTCATCGAGCACGAGCCACAAATCCCCTCGCGGCATGAGCGGCGGAAGGTCAGCGAGGAATCCTGTTCCGATTTGATTTTGATCAGCGCGTCGAGAACCATCGGGCCGCACGTATCGAGGTCCACCTCAAACGTATCATAGCGCGGATTTTCTCCGCTATCGGGGTCATAGCGATAGATTTTGAACGACTTTGGCTGGGCGGCACCCTCTGCCTTGTGTGTCTTGCCGTTTTTACTGATCCTGCTGTTTGCAGGAAGCCGGAATTCAGCCATGATCAAAACCCCTGATAAACTTCAGCTTTTTCGATAGCGGGATGGGGCATAAGGTCAACACCCTCAATATCGATATTCGGGTGTATTTTTTTAAAACCGGTCGCCGCGAACCACATCGACGTCCGCAATTGTGACGACCAGGCCATATTCCCCGAGATGCGCCTCAAGTGCCGCAATCAGCGCCTCAACCTTGGCCTCCCCTGTGATTGCGATGAACATCCGTTTTGCAACTGCGCCGGAAACATCCTCGTCCCGCCAGGCGCCACCATGGCCCATGCCAGCGGCCAGACTGGCGAGGGTATAATGCGAAATACCAACACCAGCGGCAGTTTCGGCAAGCCATTCACACAAAGGAGCATCGATCAAAATGTCGATCCGCTTACGCCTGACGAGTTCAACCATTTGAGCCTCCTAACCCGCAAAGCGGGATGCCAGCGCCGCAAAAAGCGGAATGCCGACGATGATGTTGAAGGGGAATGTCACCGCCAGAGACATGGACAGGTAAATGCCAGGATCGGCTTTGGGCAGAGCCATACGCATGGCCGCTGGCACGGCAATATAAGACGCGCTTGCGGCCAACATAGCGAAAGCCGCTGCCGTTCCAGCGTGCAAGCCAAGCAGCAAGGCCGCGCCAAGACCAAGAGAGCCATTGATCAAAGGCAACGCAATGCCAAGGCTTGCCAAGCGCAAGGTCATGCCGCGGCTTTCCCGCAGGCGACGCACGGCGACAAGGCCCATATCCAAGAGGAACAAGCACAAAATTCCAGAAAAACCGGTGGTGAAGACAGGAGAGATCGCCGCATATTTATCTTTACCGATCACCAGCCCGACGACAAACGCGCCAAGCAAGAGAACGACGGAGCCATTGAGGAACACTTCGCGCCAAATATGCCCGCCCGGTGCACCGCTTTTTTGCTTCAGGCCATTTTGCGCCAGCAACAAGCCCGTCAAAATAGCGGGCGTCTCCATGAGCGCGAGAACCGCGACCATATAGCCAGCAGGCTCTGCACCACTGCGCGTCAACGCCTCAGAGGCAGTGACAAAGGTCACAATGCTAACGGAGCCATAATGGGCAGCGACCGCTCCGGAATTCATCCGATCCAATCCACCCCAGCTTCGCAAGAGAGCAAAAGCGACGAACGGCAGCCCAAAACTGAGCGCCATACCGGCGATTGCAGCACCCACCATGTCCGAAGACATGCCAGCCGCCGACACCTGCACGCCGCCTTTCAAGCCAATAGCCGCCATCAGATACAGCGACATACCCTTTGCTATGGGTTCCGGCACCGAAAGGTCGGATCGCGCGGCGGCCGCCAAAGCGCCCAGGATGAAGAAGAGAATAACGGGAGACAGCAATGTGTCGATCGTGGACAAATCAATATCCTCTGCCAATAAGCCGTGCCGCCTGTTTCGCTCTTACTGAGACCTTGCGTCTCGTCAACCGCACTGGCAGTTTCGACGTCATGAGCACCAACCGCCATTTCTCGCTCGATGCACTTCGGGGCTTTGCAGTGATTGGCATTCTCTTGATGAACATCATCGCTTTTTCCATGCCCATGTCCGCTTATATCAACCCCGCGGCTTGGGGCGGGTCATCACCAGCAGACATGATCAGCTGGGCTGTCGCCTTCATAATGGTTGATGGTAAAATGCGTGGGCTTTTCTCCATCATGTTCGGCGCATCCATGCTTCTCATTCTGGAACGGGCAAAGGCCGGAGGAAATGCACCATGGCCACTCCATGTTCGCCGCATGGCTTGGCTTTTTGTGTTCGGCATGGCGCATTATATCCTGATTTGGGAGGGCGATATACTGGCCCATTATGCGGTGTGTGGGCTGATTGCATATGGCTTTCACGCCGCATCGGAAAAGCGTCTGGCCACAGTCGGCATGGCCCTTATCACGGTCAACCTGCTCATCTGGACCCTCATTTTGTGGACGGCACATGTCATGCAAACAGAGGCGATGGCATCCAATCTGGCCGACGCAAAAGAGCAGTTCGCCATCATGCTGGATGCTCTCGGCGCGCCGGGTGGCGCCAGCATCCTTCAGGATTTGCACCTTTATCGCGGATCCTATCCCGATATGGTGACAGCGCGTCTGGCAGACGTAATCCCTGCGCAATTCACAATGATGTTTGGATTTGGCGCGGAAACCACGGGCCTGATGCTGTTAGGAATGGCTCTTTATAAATCAGATGCTCTAACAGGCGGATGGAGCCGACAGAAAATGCGTCGCTGGGCGGTGTTTTCCTATCTCTTCGGCCTGCCGATATCGGCCTTTCTGGCTTGGAAAATCTATACCGCAGGCTTTGAACCCTTACTGACTGCTTCGCTGGCCTATTTCGGGCACACGCCGGCACGGCTGGCCGTGACGATTGGGCATCTGATGCTGCTCTTGCTCATCGTAACACGACCTACGCCCGGCCCATTCTTGCAGAAAATCGCCGCTGCCGGACGGGTTGCCTTTTCCAATTACATCCTCACCTCTTTGGTCATGACATCCATTTTCTATGGTTATGGCGGTGGGTTGTTCGGCCATGTGACACGCGCTCAGGCCTATTTGCTCACAATTCCTATTATTGCATTGATGATCGCCTGGCCTCAGCCTTGGCTTCGCGGCCATCATTATGGGCCGCTGGAATGGCTGTGGCGTAGTTTGAGCAAAGGACGGCGCATGCCTTTGCGGATTAGATCAAGCTAACCCGACCACCGGCATGCCGTTCCAAACGCCCAACGAGCTCTAGCTCCAATAGGATTGCATAGACAAGAGGAGCTGCAAAGCCGGATTGCCGAATAAGCTCATCAACCGGAACTGGAACCGGGGAAAGCAAAGCCGTCAGATTTGCACGTTCCCGATCATTTGGATCTGCGCTCATATCGTCTGAAACATATCTTTCAACAGATTGTTCAAAACCGCGATTAAACATCTGAATTACTTCTAGAATATCATCTGAATTTTGAACACGAATGGCCCCTTCTCGGATCAGATGGTTGCACCCTTGAGCGCGCGGATCCAGAGGGGAGCCAGGGACAGCCATAACATCCCGACCCGCCTCATTCGCCAGCCGTGCTGTAATCAACGATCCTGATTTGGGCGCGGCTTCCACAACAACAGTGCCATGAGCAAGCCCGGCGATAATCCGGTTGCGCGCCGGAAAATGCCGTGCCAGCGGCTCACGCCCAGGAGTTTGCTCGGTCACGAGCAAGCCATGCTCTGCGACGTCGGATTGAAGATCGGCATGCTCAGGAGGGTAAGTCACATCAATACCACTTGCGATCACGCCAATTGTTCCGCTTTTCAGCGAACCATGATGCGCATGCGCGTCAATACCCCGTGCCAGACCCGAGACGATGGAAACACCCTTATCAGCCAAATTGGCCGCCAATTCGCGCGCGAACCGACATGCAGAGGCAGAGGCATTGCGCGCGCCCACCATCGCAACGCAGGGACGGCGCACAAGCGAAAGATCACCCTTTATGATCAAAGCGGGGGGTGCTGTGTCCAATTCTGCAAGAAGCGCGGGATAGTCTGGATCTCCCAAGAACACATATCGCGCGCCCAGATCAATGACACGGGACCATTCCCGCTGAACTTCTTCTGGTGTCGTAAGCTTTGGTGCACGCCCGCCTGCTCGCGCTGTAAGGGCGGGAATGGCATCCAGCGCTGCAGATGCAGAACCAAAGCGCGTCAGCAATTGCCTATAACTTATGGGCCCAATATTCGCCGATCGTATCAGCCGGAGCCTATCCAGCTGATCCTGATCGGCGGCAGACATCAGGATTTGCTTCCAATTCGGGGCTCAGTCCCGGCCAGCAGGCGGCGAATATTGTCGCGATGCATCAGCAGAACCGTTAGTGCCAAGAGCAGCATCGCCAGAGCAAGCTGCTTTTGGCCCAAAAGTGCTGCGACAACAGGCGCTGAGAGAGCGGCGCCCATTCCCCCAACCGAGGAAATTCGGGTCACCCCCATGCCCACCAACCAGCATAGCGTATAGGCAAGGCCCACGCGCCAATCGAGCGCCCAGCAAATGCCGAGCATCGTTGCGACGCCCTTCCCGCCCTTAAACCCCAACCAAATGGGAAAAAGATGCCCGTAAAAAGCGCCTACAGAGCCTAAGAGTTCAAACCCATTGCCAAGACGGGCTGCAATGAGAACCGCCACCACCCCTTTCAACGCATCAAGGATGAGCGTTGCCGCAGCAAGGCTTTTTCGACCCGTGCGCAACACATTGGTCGCGCCGATATTGCCAGATCCGATTTGCCGAATATCCCCCGCGCCAAATAGGCGGGTGAGGATGAGGCCAAAGGGGATGGAGCCGAGCAGATAGCCAAACAAAAGCGCCAATACAGGCCAAACTCCATAGGGCATTTCCATCAGTTTTCCCCGTGACTAATATCTCAGGGGTTTGATACAGCCGCCAATTATGCAAGGGCAAGTCATAATGACGGACGTGCGCCCCATCTTAGTCTTTGATTCCGGCATTGGCGGGCTGTCTGTCCTTGCCCATATTCAGCGCAAGCTGCCCCACGCGCCCATCGTCTATGCGGCCGATAATGCGCGCTATCCCTATGGAACCAAAAGCGAAGCTGAGATTGCAGCACGCGTGCCCGCCCTGCTCGGCCGCCTTGCAGAACGCTATCGCCCGCGCCTGGTCGTGATTGCCTGCAATACGGCTTCAACAATTGCACTTTCTGATGTCCGCTCAGCGCTGGACCTCCCCATTTTGGGAACGGTTCCTGCGATTAAGCCCGCAGCCGCCCTTTCCAAGACCCGCGTGATTGGCGTTCTGGGCACGAATGCGACGGTGCGCCAACCCTATGTCGACAAGCTCGTGGCTGACTTCGCCTCAGATTGCACCGTGCTACGTCACGGGTCATCGGACCTAGTTGATATGGCGGAGGCGAAATTGCGCGGCATCCCCATTGATCCAACGCATATGCAAAAGGCAATCTCAGGATTGTATGAGCAGCCGGAAGGAGGCCGTATTGACGCGGTGGTGCTGGCCTGCACGCATTTTCCTTTGCTGGCAGAAGAAATCCAAGCAGCAAGCCCCCACCCGGTCTCCCTTGTTGACTCGGGAGAAGGCATCGCCCGGCGGACAGCCCATCTGACAGCAGGGCAAGACTGGCCCAAATCTCAATCAAGCCTCGCCGTTCTGACGCTGGACGATGATTCAGGCCAAAAGCTCCGCGACGCGTTGCAACGATCCGGCTTAAGCCGGACAGAATATCTTTAAGGGGAAAGCCCATGCCTTTGACCGGCGATCAATTGGTGGAGCGGTTTAACGCCAAGAAGCCGCCCACAGCGCTTTTGTTTGGAACGGAGGTGCTGTCGGTCGATGTTGAAACAAAAACAGTGCGCATGTCATTTCAGCCCGATGACCGCGTGATCAATCCTCGTGGCACAATTCAGGGGGGCATTGTCACCGCCATGCTGGATGATTGTGCCGCTTATGCTGGCATTGTCGCCATGGGAGAGCCGGGGTTTATTGCCTCACTTGAATTGAAAACCAGCTTCTTCTCTCCGGCCTATCCGGGTCAGCTTTTTGCCGAAGGCCGCTGCATCAAAATGGGCAAATCATCCTGCTTTTTGGAAGCGGAATTGACCGATGAGGACGGCAAGCTGTTGGCCAAATTGACCAGCACGGCCGCCCCTCTTCGGTCGCGACAGCCCCCAAAGCTGGTATCGACGGAAGCCGCGCCTTAGACCAACGGGTTATTGCGAATAGTTCGCGCTGGAATCTTTTCGATCACCAGGGTAAGTGGCGCCCAAACGCACAGGCAGGATGTAGCCGTGGATTATAGCAAGGTTTTCAATGCCGCGATCGACCGTCTTCATGAAGAGGGCCGATATCGTGTGTTCATCGATATCCTGCGCAATAAGGGCGCATTTCCAAACGCGCGCTGCTTTGCCGGGCATAATGGGCCAAAGCCCATCACGGTGTGGTGTTCAAACGACTATCTTGGCATGGGGCAACACCCCAAGGTTATCGCTGCGATGGAAGAGGCGCTGCATGATGTCGGCGCAGGCTCCGGCGGCACGCGCAACATTGGTGGAAACACCCATTATCATGTCGATCTGGAACATGAGTTGGCAGATCTTCACGGCAAAGAATCGGCTTTGCTCTTCACGTCCGGCTATATCTCCAACGAAGCGACGCTCTCGACATTGGGGAAAATATTGCCGGGGTGTGTTATCTTTTCAGATGAACTGAACCACGCATCCATGATTGCCGGCATCCGCAATTCCGGCTGCGAAAAGCAAGTGTGGCGGCATAATGATCTCGAGCATCTTGAAGAGCTGCTCAAGGCGGAAGACCCCGCAACGCCCAAATTGATCGCCTTTGAAAGCGTCTATTCCATGGACGCAGATGTCGCGCCCATCGCCGAGATTTGCGACTTGGCCGACAAGTATAATGCCATCACCTATTGCGATGAAGTTCATGCTGTTGGAATGTACGGTCCACGTGGCGGCGGCATTACCGATCGCGATGCCGTGGCAGAGCGCGTGACGATTATTGAAGGCACGCTCGGTAAGGCCTTTGGCGTCATGGGCGGCTATATTGCGGCGGATAAGGTCATTGTGGATGTCATCCGCTCTTACGCACCGGGCTTTATCTTCACGACCTCGCTCTCCCCCGTACTGGTGTCTGGGGTTTTGGCGAGTGTGCGCCACCTGAAGCAAAGTTCTGAAGAGCGGGAGGCCCAGCAAGCAGCCGCTGCATTTTTGAAGAAGAGCTTTGCCGATGCTGGCCTTCCCGTGATGCCAAGTGTGACGCATATCGTGCCGTTGATGATCGGCGATCCAATCAAGGCAAAGCGCATTAGTGACACTCTGCTCGCCGAATATGGCGTCTATGTGCAGCCGATTAACTTCCCAACCGTCCCACGTGGGACAGAACGGCTGCGCTTCACACCCGGCCCCAATCATACAGAGGCCATGATGACCGAATTGACGGCCGCTTTGTGCGAAATTTGGGAAAGATTGGATCTAAGAAAAGCGGCGTAAATTACTGTTTTTATTTTATTTTCTTCCAAATAATTTTTCAATATCGCCGTGCGCCAGCTTTACCCAAGTCGGGCGGCCATGATTGCATTGACCGGAATGCGGGGTCACTTCCATTTCGCGTAATAACGCATTCATTTCAGCAACAGAGAGCACACGCCCTGCCCGCACGGATCCATGACACGCCATTGTCGCGGCCACAGCATCCAGCCTTTCCTTCAACGATAAGGCCTGATCAAAGGCCGATAGGTCATCAGCCAAATCTGTCACCAGACCCTTAGCATCCCCGTTACCGAGCAAAGCAGGCACAGCACGCACAAGGACTGCAGCCGGCCCGAACCGCTCCAAATCTAGGCCAAATTCTCCCAATTCTTCAAATCTGGCTTCCAACCGATCACAGGCTGGTTCATCCAACTCAACCACTTCGGGCAGCAACAGCGCCTGTGACGCGATCCGCCCGCCATCCAGCGCGCGACGCATCCGTTCCAGCACGAGACGTTCATGCGCGGCATGCTGGTCCACAATCACCAGCCCGTCTTCGGCTTCCGCCACAATATAGGTTTTGGACACCTGCCCGCGCGCAACACCGAGTGGATAGCTGACGGAAGCAGGTGGCCCATCAAAGGCGGGCTCTGCGCGCGCCATTGGGGGCGCCGTAAAGCTGGGGCGCTGCTCATAAAGGCGGGGTGCAGCCCAAAGAGTGCCAATAGCAGAGTTCATCGCCGCTGGACTGGCTGTTGCATCCCGCTGCCATAGGCTCAGGGCATCGCGCGCAACGGGCTGCGCGCTGCGATGCCCTGCCCCCTCCAGGGCCCGGCGCAATCCAGAAACAATCATGCCCCGGACAAGGGCCGGATCGCGAAAACGAACCTCGGTTTTGGCTGGATGCACATTCACATCCACCTCTTCAGGCGGAACCGTGAGGAACAAGGCAACAACAGGGTGGCGATCTCGCGCCAGCACATCGGCATAGGCACCCCGGACCGCGCCGATCAGCAACCTATCCTTAACTGGGCGGCCATTCACAAACAAATATTGATGGTCCGCAACGCCTCGGTTGAAAGTTGGCAAGCCCGCCACGCCGCCCAGAACATAATCCTCCCGCTCTAGGTCAACCGCAACGCTGTTTTCCGCCAGATCCCGATCGGTGAGCGCGGCCACGCGCTCCGGCTGGGATTGAGCCGGTGGCACTGACAAAGCGCGACGCCCATCATGCTCAAGTGAAAATCCGATATCGGGCCGTGCCATTGCAAGCCGTTTGACCACGTCAACAGCAGCTGCATATTCAGACCGGGCCGTGCGCATGAATTTGCGGCGCGCGGGAACCTTGGCAAATAAAGCCTCAACCCGCACGGAAGTGCCGGGCGGAAGGGCTGCAGGCCCTTCTTCCACCAATTGCCCATTATCGACCACGCGACGCCAGCCATCTGCGCCCCTCATGCGGCTGTCCAAGGACAAGCGGGCGACGCTTGCAATGCTGGGCAAGGCTTCGCCGCGAAAGCCCATTGTGGCGACATGTTCGATATTGTCATCCGGCAATTTGGAAGTCGCGTGCCGTTCCAGCGCCAGCGCCATATCGTCTGGCGACATGCCGCATCCATCATCTGCGACTTCGATCAATTCGGTTCCACCTAACGACAGACGGATATCGATTCGACTGGCACCGGCATCGATGGCGTTTTCAACCAGCTCCTTCAACGCACTGGCTGGTCTTTCCACCACTTCACCAGCGGCAATTCGGTTCACAAGGTGCTCTGGCAAACGGCGTATTGACATGAACAACTGCGTAACGCATCGAAACCCATTCCGCGACCCGCAAGATAGAAGAATGATCGACTTTCTTGTGGGTTGTCGGTAAACGACCAATGCAGGGTCTGACCCTCCGACGTCGCAAACAGGAATTATTTTCAAATGCTCTTTTCTCGCCTTTTTAAGATGATGTCTCAGGACATGGCGATCGACCTCGGCACCGCAAATACAATCGTCTATGTGCGCGGCCGTGGTATTGTCCTGAATGAGCCGTCCGTTGTGGCAATTGAGACAATTAATGGCGTCAAGCGGGTCAAGGCTGTTGGCGATGATGCCAAGCTGATGATGGGCAAGACTCCCGGCAATATTGAGGCGATCCGCCCGCTGCGCGATGGCGTCATTGCCGATATTGAAGTCGCCGAAGCGATGATCAAGCACTTCATCCATAAGGTTCATGGGCAACGCAATTTCATGCGCTTTCCTGAAATTGTCATTTGTGTGCCATCCGGCTCCACATCGGTTGAGCGGCGCGCCATTCGCGACGCAGCGTCAAATGCTGGGGCCAGCCAAGTACACCTAATCTTGGAACCAATGGCAGCCGCCATTGGTGCAGATATGCCCGTCACTGAACCCGTGGGCTCGATGGTCGTGGATATTGGCGGCGGCACAACCGAAGTCGCCGTGCTGTCGCTGCGGGGCCTTGCATATACGACATCCGTGCGCGTCGGCGGGGATAAGATGGATGAAGCCATCGTCTCCTATGTCCGCCGCAACCATAATTTGTTGATTGGTGAATCGACGGCAGAGCGGATCAAACAGGAAGTCGGGGTTGCCCGTCCGCCCGCCGACGGCATTGGTCAGACCATCCATATCAAGGGCCGCGACCTTGTGAACGGCGTCCCCAAGGAAATCACAATTAATCAGGGTCAAATTGCAGAAGCCTTGTCAGAACCGGTCGGCACAATTGTCGAAGGAGTTCGGATTGCGCTGGAAAACACCGCCCCTGAATTGGCGGCAGATATTGTGGACCAGGGCATTGTCCTGACGGGCGGCGGGGCTTTGCTGCAAGGCCTTGATGAAGTTCTGCGTGATGAGACAGGGCTGCCTGTCTCGGTTGCTGAAGACCCGCTGACCTGCGTGGCGCTGGGCACAGGACGGGCGTTAGAAGACCCGGCCTTCCGCGGCGTCCTATTGACCGCCTAACGGAGGGTAGCGGCACATGGCGCCGCCCTCGCCTCGGCGCCCCGGATTCTCCCGCCGGGCCCAATATAGCATTTTCATCGCCTACGTGGTCGCGATCACTGGTGCGGTGGCGGCGCTGATCCTTGTGCTGTCCGCGCGTTTCGATCCGGACGGGCATTCAGCTCTTCAGTCGACAGCAATCGACCTCACCCTGCCCATTACGAAAACTGGACATTGGATTGGTGAAGGCGTCGACACGGCAACGGGCGGCATGTCAGCCTATTTCGACGCAGCTTCCCAGAACACCTCTTTAAAAAAGGCCCTAGCCAGCTCACGTCGGCAAGCGGCCATGGCTGATCAAATTCGTTTGGAAAATGCACGTCTTAAAAAACTGCTGTCTATCCAAGACAAGGTGATAAAGCCCGTCGCTTCTGGCGCTCTTGTAGCGTCAACAGGTGCAAGCAGTCGCCGCTATGCAATTTTGACGGTGGGTGCAGATCGCGGTGTTAAAAATGGGCAGGCTGTCCTTGGCCCCGATGGGCTTGTCGGTCGCATCGTCGCAACCGGACGCCAAGGTGCCCGCGTCCTTCTGATTATTGATGGGGGCAATGTCACGCCTGTCAAGCGCGCAAGCGACGGCGTGACGGCGCTGGCCATTGGTCGTGGGGATGGGATGTTGGTACTCAGGCCGATTACCAGTAACGCCCCTGTATTTAGGCAAGGTGATGTGTTTGTAACATCCGGATCGGGCGGATTATACCGTCCCGGCGTGCCCGTTGCCCGCGTGACGCAACCCGGCCGAGATGGCGCAATTGCCATTCCCGCCGCTGACCCCACTCGGCTAGATTATGCGATTGTAGAACCCGTATTCCAGACACCCCCACCTTTGCCTCCATCCAGCCTTCCGGATCAGGAGGTTAAGTAATGGCACGCGGCTACGCCCCCCGACTGAATAAGGGTGAGCAGCATTGGGCCGTTCTGGCCGTTCCCGCCTTATCGGTCTTGCTTGGTTCTCTGACATCTGTTTTGCCTCATGTTACGCTTTATCCGCTACTGCCCCCCTTTGGCTTTTTGCTGCTGCTGGGGTGGCGCCTGCTCGTCCGGGATATCTGGTCCGCATGGGCCGCCTTACCGCTTGGATTTTTTGATGATCTATTGAGCGGACAGCCACTGGGGTCGTCCATGCTGCTCTGGACCTTGGCCTTGCTGGCGCTTGGCCTGTGCGACCGTTGGATGATGTGGCGCGATTATCGACAAGATTGGGTGATTGCTTCGCTTCTCATCATCTTGGCTCTGCTGGGCGGGTTGGCAGTTGCCAACATGTCGGGCGGGGAAACGAGCGCTCTTTACCTCATTCCGCAAATTATTGTTTCACTTCTCTTTTTTCCTTTGATTGTGCGAATATGCGGTGGGCTAGACCAACTTAGGTGGTCGTTATGACAAACCCGTTTGGCAAAAAGGGTCAGATGACTGAGGCACAGCAGGGTTTTACCTTTTCTCGCCGCCTCTTCTTCCTTGGCGCAACACAGATTGGCATCGGCACCTTATTGGCTGGCCGCATGGCTTGGCTCGCCATTGCTGACAATGAAAAATACGCCCTGCTTGCGGAAAGCAACCGGGTAAATCTTCAAATTCTGCCACCACGCCGTGGGTGGATTGTTGACCGCAAGGGAAAGCCCATAGCTCTCAACAAAACCGCATTTCGTGTTGACCTCATTCCCGATCGCTTGATCGATAAAGACGGGGTGATTGGGCAACTCAGCGCGATCATGCAACTTGCGCCAGGTGATGTCGCGCGCATTCAGGCAGACCTTAAAACGGCAGCAGGGTTTCAACCAGTCCCTGTCGCAGAGAATATCGATTGGGAAACTTTCGCAGCGGTAAGCCTTCGCACTCCGGACATGCCGGGCGTTGCCCCGAGCGAATATTTCACCCGTTTTTACCCTGCTGGCGCCAGCGTGGCCCATTTGATTGGCTATGTCGGCGCGGCCTCTGCGAAGGATTATGAGGCCAGTCGAGATCCGCTGCTGATCACGCCCGGTTTCAAAATTGGAAAGGCCGGCCTCGAAAAGACGCAGGAGTCCCTCCTTCGAGGCTCTCCGGGTGCCAAGCGCACCGAAGTGACTGCGCGGGGCAAACTTGTCCGCGACCTTGCAACACGGCCAGATATACCGGGCAAGCCCGTCCGGTTGACGGTCGATGCGGGATTGCAGGATTTTGCAGGACGCAGACTGGGGTTGGAATCCGGATCTGCTGTCGTGCTGGATTGTGCAACGGGGGGTATATTGGCCTTAGCCTCTATGCCGGCGTTTGATCCCAACAGTTTCTCAGATGGCATTGGGCGCGTTGAATGGAAGATGTTGCAAGAAGACGACCATATCCCAATGCTCAATAAGGCCATGCAGGGCCTTTACCCACCGGGATCAACGGTCAAACCCGCAGCAGCTCTCGCTCTGTTGCATCATGGCGTTGATCCAGAAGAAGTTGTTGTCTGCAATGGGGGATACAGGCTGGGCAATCGAACCTTCCGCTGCCTCAGCCGGCATGGCCCCATGACGATGCGCAGCGCCATTATGAAAAGCTGCAACACCTATTTTTATGCAATGGGGCGGCGCATTGGCTATGATCGGATTGCGCCCATTGCCCGCGAATTGGGGCTGGGTCAGGAATTTGCCTTGCCTATGCCATCCCAACGCTATGGAACAGTCCCAGATAGTGCTTGGAAAGCCCGTAAATACGACAAGGCTTGGTCGCAGAGCGATACACTTAACGCCACCATTGGCCAAGGTTATGTTCAGGCAAGCCCACTTCAGCTTGCCGTTCTGGCCGCCCGCATTGCATCGGGAAAGCATCTTGACCCATTTCTGATCCAAGGTGAGCAGAAACCCATCCGGCCCCTCACCATCCCGCCAGAGCATCTCGCCATTGTGCGCGAAGGTATGGATATGGTCGTCAATGGGGAGGGAACGGCCGTGGCCAGCCGACTTCCGCTTCCCGGAATCCGCATGGCTGGTAAAACGGGCACGGCGCAAGTGCGCAAGATATCCGGCGCGCAACGCGGCCAAACCGGCGCTTGGAAATATAAGGACCACGGCTTGTTTGTGTTTTTTGCGCCTGCCGATGCTCCGAAATATGCAGGTGCTGTCGTCATTGAACATGGCATGGGCGGCGCACGGGCCGCCGCGCCAGTCGCCAAAAGCCTGATGACTTATATGTTCAATCCCGAACAAGCGATGGCAGAACTGACGGCCTTGGAATCCAATTGGGGCGGCGATGTGAATAGCCGCATGGCGCGTAAGGCTGCAGCATGGAAATCGGCCGATGCGCGCAAATCCCGCGCAGATGAAACCGCTCAAGAAAGCGTAGATGATTCCGAAATTCGTCAATCCAGCGAACCCGATCCTCAGACCATGACCCCCGTCAATCCAGAGGCAATAGCGACGCCGGAACCCGAAACGGCAAGCACGCCACCGCATTCGGGTGCGGTCCAACATCCGGCAAGCACCCCTGTTGCGCCCTCAACAGCACCGCGATCAGGGGGGCCGTCATGACGGATGGCATTATCCCCACCCCCCTTCGGCAATTGCCTTGGTCCTTGCTACTCTTGCTCGTTGCACTTGGCGGCTTTGGCACCGTTATTCTCTATTCAGCGGCGGGAGGAAGCTTGACCCCGTGGGCAGCAAGCCACGCCATTCGCTTAGGCATTTTCCTAACGCTGGCAATTGCCATGTCCCGCATTCCGGAAACCTGGTATGCCCAATTAGCCTTTCCAGGCTATGTTATCGTTCTTCTGCTGCTTATCGGCGTTGAGCTTTTAGGCGCAATCAGCGGCGGCAGCCAACGCTGGCTTGATCTGGGCTTTATCCGCTTACAACCATCGGAACTTATGAAACTGGTCATCGTTCTGGCAACGGCCCGCTATTATGCGCGCTTACCGGGAAGCGCGCTCAGAACGTGGACGGGAATCTGGCCCATGCTGGTTTTGGCGGGGCTGCCCTTTGCCCTTGTTATGCTGCAACCAGACCTTGGAACTGCCACCATGATTGCGGTGGGCGGCGTGACCGTGATGTTCCTAGCGGGGGTTCCCTTACGTCTATTCGTGGGATCAGGACTCGCCTTTGCATCCGCCCTGCCCATTATCTTCAGCATGCTGCATGACTATCAGAAGAAACGCGTTCTCATTTTTCTCAATCCGGAAGAAGATGCGCTGGGCGCGGGCTATCACATCACCCAATCCAAGATTGCAATCGGCTCAGGTGGCCTGTTCGGCAAAGGTTTTTTGAACGGCACGCAAAGCCATCTCGATTATCTCCCGGAAGGGCACACCGATTTCGTCTTTGCCACTATGGCCGAAGAATGGGGCTTATTTGGCGGGCTGGCGGTTATTGTCGCTTTTGTTCTTGTCGGTCGATGGGGCTTAAACGTCGCCAATCGCGCAACAACCCGCTTTGGAAAACTGACCGCAGCCGGGCTGTCTATGACCATCTTTTACTATGTCACAATCAACTTGCTGATGGTCATGGGGCTAGCCCCGGTTGTGGGCATCCCACTTCCCCTTGTCTCCCATGGCGGAACGGCGATGCTGACAGTGATGCTCTGCTTTGGCATCATGATGTCCATCGATCGCAACAGCCGCATCCGTGGCAGCCTATAACCGATTCTGAATTGGGCATTGCAATGCCAAAGGGGCGCTGCTAATGGCCCGTCCTCGCAGTCGAAAACCCGCCTTTTGGTCGATGTTTTCTCGCGAAGTGGACGCATAGCTCAGTTGGTAGAGCAGCTGACTCTTAATCAGCGGGTCCTTGGTTCGAGCCCAAGTGCGTCCACCAAATTTCTACTAGAAGATAAATTGAAAAATATATAGCTCGCCGGCTTTGATCTTTCGAAGCTTTCCCGGCCCCCTGCCCCTAGGCCGGACAATGTGCTAATGATTTGACGAGGACAACGAAAAGAGCCCGATCCCGACCATGACTGACAGCCTTGTGATATTGGATGGCGGCACTGGCCGCGAGCTGGCCCGCAGCGGCGCACCCTTTCGTCAGCCCGAATGGTCGGCCCTGGCGCTGATCGAAGGGCCGCAGTTCGTCAGCGCGGTCCACCGTGCCTATGTCGAGGCCGGGGCGGACGTCATCACCACCAATTCCTATGCCATTGTGCCCTTTCATATCGGCGCGGAACGCTTTGCCGCCGAAGGGGATAGGCTCGCTGCGCTCGCGGGGCGGTTGGCCCGCGAGGTTGCGGATGCGTCGTCGCATATTGTTCGCGTCGCTGGCTCGCTGCCTCCAGTGTGCGGCTCCTACCGCCCGGATCTTGTCGACCTCGATCGCGCACGCCCAGTGCTTGAAGTCCTGATCGGCGCACTTGCTCCATATATAGACCATTGGCTTGCCGAAACGCTCTCCTCGCTGGTCGAGGCTCGCCTTTGCGCCACGCTCACCGCCCCGACGAATAAAGCATTATGGCTTTCTTTCACACTGGATGACGAAGCTGCATCGGACGACCCAGTCCTTCGCTCCGGCGAAAGCGTGACCGAAGCAGCCCGCCTTGCTCAAGAGGTGGGCGCTGCTGCCCTGCTCTTCAATTGCAGCCAGCCCGAAGTGATGGAGGCCGCCGTACACTCCGCGCGGGCGCAGATCGGGGCGCAGAGCTCAATCCGCATCGGCGTCTATGCTAATGCCTTCCCACCCATGGCCGCCGATGCCGAAGCCAATTCGGCATTCTGCCCGATCCGCGAAGATTTGACGCCGGAAGGCTATGGCCGCTTCGCCGCCGCCTGGCGCGCAGCGGGAGCCTCGGTCTTGGGCGGCTGTTGCGGAATTGGCCCTGAACATATAGCCAATCTTCGTGAGAGCGCTCGGAATGGCTCTGCTATTCAGAGTTAGCCTGCACATTGCGGCAGCGAAATGAGGGGGAGACGATGCGACTAATCGCCTTCGGGTTTAGTTTGGGCCCGATTCTATTCGGGGTCGGCTTTCTGGCGCCCCTCATCGCTGCTCTACTTGATGGAGCAGGATTATCCGCGCCCTTTGACCTGACGCCGATCCAATTTGGCCTTGGGCTGGGCGTAGTTCTCGGGATTATTGCGCGGCAACGAAAGACTTGGCTGTGGTAGACGCGACGGAAACCAAGGGCCTGCGGGCGCAGGAAAAGGCCATCGCCGAACAATTTATGGGCGGGTTTCCATGGGTCATGGTTCTCTGGCCGCTGATCAACACAACTGTCTGGCTCTCGCTATGGCCGCTGGTGTTTATCGGTGCCCTGCCCATCTGGTCTGCTTTTATCCTAGCCACCCTGAACGTCACAGCCGCATATCTCCCGTCGCACGATGCCCAGCATCACATCATCGCGCCAGAAGGGTCACGCTGGCATTGGTTTAATGAACTTATCGGCTGGTATTCCCTCATACCGCTGGCCGCTCCGCTGAGTGCATTGCGGGTAACGCATTATGAACACCACCGCCACACGAATGACCCCGAACTTGATCCTGACTATCCAATGGCTGCTGCGACCCGCCTCGGTGCGCTGGCGAAGGCGGTGGTCAAGAACCAACCCTTGCATGATCGCTATGCCGCAACGCTTCAACGGCTCGATACCCCGGCTGCAAAACGCGCCATGCTTCACGCCATGGTCGCCAAGCTTCTGCAATATTCGATTTTGGCTGCGCTGGCGTGGAGCGGCCATGTTTGGGAAGCGGTGCTCCTTTGGTGGCTCCCGCATAAGATCGGTTCGGTCTACATTAACTTTTATCTCAGCTGGGCGCCGCACCAACCTATGACCGGATCTGGCCGATACCGGAATACGCGCGCATTTAAGAGCATATGGGGCAATATCGGCTCATCGGGGATGCAGTACCATATCGTTCACCATCTCTACCCCACGATCCCGCTCCATAGAAACCCTGCCGCCTTTCGCGCGTTGCGGCCCAAATTAGAGGAACGAGGCTGTGATTTGGGAGAACTGGCCACGACAAACGAAATACTCAGCGCGCCTTAAACAATTTTCCTCCAAGTATATCTGTCGTCATGGCCTCCTGCGTCAATTTTGACGTCAGGCCTATACTGACGCATCCGCGACTAAGCTCCCAACTTGTCACAACGCGGTCATTTTCATGACAGCGCTATGAAACATTCATAACTTAAGAGCGGTCGGAAATAGCACTTATAAGTTAAGGGATCTTTTTGCGGCGCGTGATGCTTTCCTCAATTCATGACGTTGGCCCCCTGTTCTGTCGGGAGGCAGCGCTCATCGCTGACTTTTTGCGCCGCAGGCTGAACTCGAGTTGCTTGGCGATGCTGGTGGTTCCTAATCATGGGGGGCGCGCGCCAATTTCTGAGGACAAACAGTTTCAAGTTCAGCTGCGCCATTGGGCGAATGAGGGTGTGGAGCTGCTTGTGCACGGCTGGTTCCACAAAGATAGTCATCAACACGGCTGGCTGAATAGCCTGAAGGCCCGGCATTTAACAAATAGAGAAGCCGAATTTCTTGGCTTGGATGAGGAAACTGCCTACCAAAGAATCGTGGATGGGCGTTCACTTATCGAAGACATTATTGGGAGACCAATTTCGGGATTTGTGGCCCCCGCGTGGCTATATGGTGCACCAGCAAAAAAGGCGTTGCAAACCAGCGGCATCCGCATAGCGGAAGACCATTTTCGCATATGGGATCCCTTGACCGGCCAAACTCTCTCATCAAGCCCGGTGATTTCGTGGGCAACGCGAACCTGTGCTAGAGCACAATTGTCCAAAGCCTTTGCGGCTGTCGCACGCCATACACTGGGACCATTTTCAGCCGTGCGGCTGGCTGTTCACCCCTCCGATCTCAAAGAGCCGAGCGTGATGGCGAGCATAACTCAAACAATTGAGACCCTTAAAACGAGCCGCATACCGGGACATTATGGTGAACTAGGCAGTCCTTTTCTCCCCATGCAAAGGGTGGGTTGCCTGACAGAGAACGCTAACCAGAACGAACACGCATGAGAAAAGAACAACACTTAGACCTGGGACAGATGGGCCTGAATGGCCCAGAGATCGTGAATGTTGGCGGCCCTCCTCTTGGCAAGCTCTGGCAATGGCTTGGGCTAAGCTTTTCCGCCATTCTGATTGTTGCAATCACTCAGAAAATCATGGATGTTCGGCCAGTAGATCTTCTTGATATTCCAAGTGATCCAATCTTCTGGATATGCCTGATTGGCAGCTATCTTGCGACGCCGGTCAGCGAATGGATTATCTATCGACGACTTTGGGGCTTGCCACTTTTGGGCTTGGTGCCGCTGCTGAAAAAGCAGATCACGAATGAAGTGGTTCTTGGTTATCTCGGTGAAGTTCAGCTTTATCTCTGGGCACGCGAGCGAACGATGATGCACGCGGCGCCTTATGGCACTATCAAAGACGTATCCATTCTGTCTGCCATGACAGGCAATGTGGCAACCTTGGCCACGCTTGGGCTGGCATGGCCATATATCAGCAAAGCAAATTTAGGGCCTGGAGCCGAGCCTATTGCCATCTCAGTCGGTGTTATACTGTTAAGTTCGCTGGTGGTTTTCAGTCTGCGCCAGAAGATTTTCTCGCTGCCAAGCAAAAGTCTTTGGTGGGTCAGCCAAATACAACTTGCACGAATCTTTATAGGCCTGCTTTTCCTGGCTGGCGCTTGGTCACGCCTGCTGCCCGAAGTGGCTACGATGTGGATACTTCTACTTGCCGTCT
>JBBATU010000028.1:0-25046 GCA_040398565.1 Chakrabartia sp. | reverse complement strand
GAGAATCTCAAGCAGCGGTTTCAGAATGCGGCGCATCTGTGCGCTTGCATATTGGGTTAGATAAATGGCGCTCATCAATCCAAGCGGGATGGCGACGATCATCGCGATGATCGCACCGACAAAGATCGTGCCCCAGAAAAGCGGGACGGCGCCAAAGCTTCCATTGGCCGGGCTCCAGTGCAGACCGGTCAGGAACTCAAAGGCATTTACCTTGGAAAAGAAGATCCCCGTTTCATAAAGAAGCGATGCAATAATGCCGATGGTCGTAAAAATGGCGAGGAGCGAGGCAAGCAAAAGCAGCCCAAGTACTAAGCGTTCGACATAGGTGCGCGCGGGAAAATCTGCTCGGATCCGGGTGTAGCCAAACGCACCCCCCGCAAAAGCGAGTATGACGACCAAAGCCGCGCCGATGGCGCCAAATTTTTGGTTTGCAGCACGAATAACGGGAACAAGCTTTTCTGCTCCCGGATTGAAAACAGGTGCATCTGGATTTTGAGCAATGGAGTAGGCTTCGGATAGAATGGAATTGCGTTCCATATCCATCATGGGAAGAGACGCGGCTGCGGGATCGGCCAAGACTGCTGAATGGATCAGGCCAGGAGATAACGCGCCCCAAGCCGACATTCCTAAAAGGGCCGGGATCGCAATCCAAAGGGCCAGATGCCAACCATGATGGACGGGGCGCGAATGCATCGACCTCCGGCCCGTGTAAAGTGCCTGCGCCTTTGCCCGGGCGACGAGCCAGCCGATCAGGCCAAGCCCGGCGACCAGGAAAAGAAGAAGTGCAGCAGACATATAGTTTGGATTAATTAAGCTGTGACGCGTCCATAAGCTTCATCGACGATGCGATTTCAGCATTGGCCTTTTGAACATCAGCAGGCGCAATCACCATGCCCTTCTTTTTGAGGTAGCCATCCGGCCCCCAAGCCTTTGAGAACTCGATCGCAAATTCCTTTATGCCCTTAATGGCCTTCAGATGCGCAGCCTTCACGTAAATGTAGAGCGGACGCGCGCCGGGATAGGAAAAGTCGGAAACGGACTGATATGTTGGCGCAATCCCGGACATGGGAATGCCCTTCAACTTGTCCATATTTTCTTCAAGGAAAGAGAAGCCAAAAATGCCGATCGCTCTCGGGTTGACTGAAATCTTCTGCACGATCAGATTGTCATTCTCACCCGCATCGACATAGGCACCGTCTTCGCGCACCTTGGTGCAGATATCCTTGTGCTTGTCCTTATCGCTCTCTTTGAGCGCCTTCATCGCCGGGTCGGTATCGCAGCCCTTGGTCAAGATCAGCTCTGCCAGCGCATCGCGCGTGCCAGAGGTAGAGGGCGGACCATAAACGGTGATCGGAATGGCGGGGAGCGAGGGGTTCACATCGGCCCAAGTTTTGGCGGTGTTTGGCTTTCCAAACGGCGTTGCGGCAAGCGCCTTATACACATCGGCTGGGGTCAGCTTCATGTTTGGGCCGCCCGTGGCTTCTGCAAAGGCGATGCCATCAAGGCCGACCTGAATTTCGACAATATCGGTCACGCCATTTTTGGCGCAATCTTCATATTCTGATTTTTTGATGCGGCGTGATGCATTGGCAATGTCAGGGTGAGCGACGCCAACGCCAGCGCAAAACAGTTTCAGTCCGGCACCTGTGCCGGTCGATTCTATCACCGGGGATTTAATGCCGGAGGATTTTGTCGCCGCTTCGGCCACGGCCGATGCGAATGGATAAACGGTCGACGACCCGACAATGCGCACAAAATCACGACTGTCAGCGCCCCCATTTTGGCCGCCACAGGCTGTGAGTGCGAGTGTGGAAACGGCAAGTGACGCCACAATTGATACTGAACGCATGATAGGTTCTTCCTTGTCGAATCGAATTGGAAATATGACGCTTAAATGACAGATCAGTGACGTCCAGTCAGGACGGCGGAAATATGCAAGTTGCTGTTGTCCCCTGGCCAAGTCTGCTCGCAATATCGAATCGACCACGGTGCCGTTCCACAATGTGTTTGACGATGGCGAGACCAAGGCCTGTTCCCCCAATTTGGCGGCTTCGTCCGGGGTCGGCCCGATAGAATCGCTCGGTCAAACGGGGCATATGCTGCGGGGCAATCCCATCCCCCTTGTCGATGACCGACAGGCTGATCCAACCGGTTGATCCTTTCTCGACATTGACGATGACGGGCAAATCAGTCCCGCCATGTTTCAGGGCATTTTCGATGAGATTGCGCACGACCTGAGCGAGCTGGCTTGCATCCCCGGAAATCTGGGCCTCACTGATGTTAGCCTCTAGCTGGAGGCGCTCTGACGAGAGGGTCTCGCCAATAGTTTGTCGGGCGATGGCAATCAGATCGACGGACTCGGTTGGCAACTGATGCTTGCTCGCTTCAATTCGGGAGAGCGACATCAGGTCTTCGACCAGCGCCTGCATCCGATTGGCTTCCTTTGCGATGATATCCAGAAACCGAAGCCGAGTTGCCTCGTTGTCGCCAGCCTTTGCGTCTTTCAGGGTTTCGACATATCCAAGAATGGCAGCAAGGGGCGTTCGTAACTCGTGGCTGGCATTCGCCACAAAATCGGCGTGCGCGCGCGCGACGCTTTCCTGAACAGACAGGTCAGTCAGGGTGACAAGCCGGGTTCCGTCCGCCAGTGTGTTGCAATCGATTTGCCAAAGGCTGCCATTGGTCGAGAGGCCTGATACCCGGACATTGTCATTCCGATCGGACGTCAAAAGCTCGATGGCATCGGGATGGCGCAAGGCAATGCGCACATCCTGCCCTTCAATATGGCGGCCAAACATTGTGAGTGCGGCTTGGTTGGCATGCGCGACCCGATCATTGCTCAGCAGCAATGCAGGAACGTCCAGCAAATCCAAAATCTCTGTCGGAGAAGTGGCTATGGTCTGAAACGGCATGAGCCCTGCCTAAGCGCCAAGTATGACATATTTATGCCAGCGCATCATGACGCGGCTGCTGCCAATATCTCACCCATTTTTTGGTGGAGCATATTCATTGCCTTAAGCGGACGCACCATAACCTTGAAATTGGTGATCAGCCCATCGTCATCCCAAGTAATCATGTCGATGCCATCGATTTTAATGCCATTAATCTCGGCATTAAATTCAAGGATCAGGCTATTCTTGCCTTCCCATTCACCGACATAATGAAAGCCGGTATTGCTGAAGACCTTACCTGCACTGGCCAGATATTTGACCGTGATCGGTTTGCCCCGTTGCGGTGTGTGGACAACCGGGCTTTCAAACACGGCATCCTCATGCAGCAGGGCGGAAATGGCGTTCTCGTCGCTTGAAAGCGCAACAGCGTGCCATTTTTTCGACATTTCAGCAGGCGTCATGATTAATATCCCAAGTCCAGATTGACGAGCGGCGTGAGGGCGTCACCGGCGCGATACCGGGCCAAATTCTCAAGGAATCGGTGGGCCGCGCGAACAAACATCTTGTCCTGCGCCCGGCCGGACAAGTGCATTGTGACATGCGCGTTCGGCAAATCCCAAAGGGGGTTGTCGGCGGGCAATGGCTCTGGTGTTGTCACATCCAAAAAGGCCTCGGCAATCTGGCGGCTTTTCAAGGCATCAACCAACGCGTCCTGATCGATGACAGACCCGCGGGCGATGTTCACAATACGCGCCGTGGGTTTCATTGCGGCCAATTCGGTTTTGCCAATCATGCCATCGGTCTCGGCCGTTGCCGGGACTGCCAGAATGATCCAATCAAACTCGCCCAGCTTGTCGCGCCATTGGTCGGGCCCAAGGGTGTTGGGCCCAGCCGACCGGCGCACGATGGTCATATCGACCTGAAAGGCGTTTAACCGCTCCTCAATCAGTTTGCCGATGGCGCCATAGCCCAAAAGAAGCGCCTTTGAGCCGAAGAGCTCAATCTTTCCGGGCGAATCCTGAAGCCAGTCGTGGCGGGCTTGGGCATGCACAACATCGCGATAGCCCTTGGCCATGGTCAGCATGCCCATGACAACATATTCGGCGATGGTAATTGCGTTAATCCCCGCGCCATTCGTCACCATCACGCCGCGGTCCCGCAGCAGGGGAATGGGCATGCCATCAACGCCCGCATAAATGGAATTCAGCCATTTTAGGTTGGTCGCCGCACTGATCGTTTCGGCCATGTCATTTTTATCATACATGTCGAACCAACCAATGTCGGCAATCGGCGCAAGCGCCATGGCCTCTTCTTTGGTCATGAACCAGCGGACATCCAGATCCGGCGGCAATTGCGTCTCGATGAGCGGCCTGACAAGCGCGGACATTACGGCAATGGTCATGATGATCAGAAAGCTCCAAAAACGGCAAAGGCCAAGAAGGGTAGGCCGATTATGTCGACAAGGGCAATGGTGCGAAGCGATTTAGGAGCGCCAGCGCGCCAATAGAGCCACAGAAATCCTAGCATCGATATTGCGGTGACGATCGCGGCAAATTGTCGCGCCTCTGGCCTCAAAACAGCCCAGAGACAGGCAATGAACACGGCCAGAAACAAAGCCGCGCGATGCCGGATCAAGAGGAGCAGCGGATTATCCTGCTCGATAGAATAGAGCTTGTTGAGTGCGGCCGGTCGAAAAAAGGCGAGCGCGGGGAGGAGGTGAATCAGCGCGAGAATGAGCCAAGAAATGAATTGCATCATGCAACTAGATTAGAGCCAATGGTCGGCTTGGCAAGCCGTTTGCCGCGCGATTTTGATCTGTCGCATCGGCAAGTATCGAGCCTAAATGCTGATCTTCCAATCCCAGCCGAGCGGATCACCGTCCATCATTTCAACCCCCTTGGTAAGCAGGGCATCGCGAATGGCATCGGACGTGGCGAAATCCTTTGCAGCCCGAGCCTCTTTGCGGCGGGTGAGGTCATGATCAATCTCTTCGGCCGTGATCTGCGCATTGGTCGGCCGCACGCGCAGGTCGGTGCGGTCGATGCTCAATAGATTAAGGCCAAGCACCGCATCCATGCGTGCAATCACTGTCAGCTTTTCGGCGGCATCGACCTTCTTCATGAACGCTGCCTCTTCCAGCAGAGTGAGCCCCACCGCCGTATTCAGGTCTTCGGACACGGCCGCATCGAATTGCTCGATGAGCTCTATCAGGCGCGGGTGCGTCACCGTCTTTGCGGGGCTGGCCTGCCCCCGGACCTGAGCAACCGACATGACAAGGCGCTTCAACCGCGTGGCGGCGGCCCCCAAATTGTCAAAGCTGAACTCCAACTCACTGCGATAATGCGCCTGCAGGCAGAGCAGGCGATAGGTGAGGGGATGAAAACCGCGATCGACCAACACTTGCAGCCTTAGAAAATCGCCCGTCGATTTGCTCATCTTCCCGCCGCGATCGATCAGGAAATTGTTGTGCATCCAGATACGCGCGCCAGAATTTTCTGAGCAGGAAAGGGCGCCGCAGTTTGTGAAGGCCTGATTTTGGGCAATTTCGTTCGGGTGGTGGATCTCCCGATGGTCGATGCCACCTGTGTGAATGTCAAAGGGCAGGCCGAGCAAAGCTTCGGACATGACCGAGCATTCCAAATGCCATCCCGGCGCGCCGCGTCCCCAAGGGCTGTCCCATTCCATTTGGCGCGTTTCGCCGTCTGGCGTTTTGCGCCAAATCGCAAAATCAGCCGCCTGACGTTTGCCATCAACGCTGTCGATGCGTCCTTCGCCGTCTTCCGTCGTTGTCCGCGCAAGGCGGCCATAATCGGCGACGGTCGATGTGTCGAAATAGAGGCCGGACGGCAACTCATAGCAATGCTGGTCTGCAATCGACTTTGCAAAGTCGATCATGCGGGGGACATAGTCCGTCGCTATCGACCATTGATAGGGCTGACGGATGTTCAGACGTTCAATGTCCGCCCAATAGGCGTCGGTATAAAATTTGGCGATATCCCAAGCTGTTCGACCCTGCTGGGCGGCAGCTTTTTCCATCTTATCATCCCCGGCATCGGCATCGGAGGTGAGATGGCCGACATCGGTAATGTTGATGACATGGCGCAGCTGATAGCCTTTGAAGCTCAGCGCCCGGCCCAGCGTGTCTGCAAAGACATAGGCGCGCATATTGCCGATATGCTGGAAATTATAGACGGTCGGCCCGCAGGTATAGACGCGCGCTTCCCCCGGGTGAACGGGCTGAAACGCCTCGAGCTGGCGGGTCAGGCTGTTGAACAGCTTTAAGGGCATCGCATCCGTCATGGCCGAGCCTCTAGGCGGACACGCGCTTATCGGCAAGGGAGGGGCTTAGCGCGGCAGAATTGCAGTCCGTCCGTCCAGATTAACAATTTCCATCGCCATGCCGAAGGTCGCCATCAGCGCCTCTGAAGTCAAAACCTCGGAGCACGGCCCAAAGCCACAGACCCGCCCCTGTTTGAGAAGAAGCAGATCATCCGCCAGACGTGCCGCCGCATTGAGTTGATGCAGAACGACGACCACGCCTTTGCCGCTTTGCGCTGCTTGCTTCAGGAGGCGAAGGGTGTCGCGCTGGTGCGGTGGGTCCAGATTGGCAAGCGGTTCGTCCGCCAGAATCCAATCGCTTTCTCCCGCCAATATCCGGGCGAACTTGGCCCGGGCACGTTCTCCGCCCGATAGGCTGTCCACGCGTCGGTCCGCCAGATGCAGAACATCGGCATCGGTCATGGCCGTTTCGACGGCCGCGTCATCTTGCACATTTGGGGCGGCAAAGCGGCCGATATGGGGAATGCGGCCAAGCGCCACCATATCCCGCACAGTGACGGCCCAAGCGGGCACCCCATTTTGCGGCAAATAGCCGATCCGACGGGCGCGATCCTCCGCCTTCAAGTCGGACAGGGTATCGCCATCGAGCAAGATTTTGCCGCTGCTAGGACGCACCAGACAGGCAAGGGCGCGCAGCAGGCTTGTCTTGCCCGCGCCATTGGGGCCGATGATCACGGTCACGCGGCCGCGATGAAGTGTGAGCGACAGGTCATCCACCACAAGGCGCTGACCCAGATGCACTGAAAGCGTCTCAAGCTGGATCATGCCGCACCCTTTCGCAGCTTTGCGAGCAGGAGGAGGAAAAAGGGCGCGCCAATGGCTGACATGGCAATGCCCAGCCGGACTTCGCCCACGCCGGGGATCAAGCGCACCGCGCTATCCGCCGCCAGCGTCAGGATTGCGCCGCCAATGGCGGAGGGAATGAGCAGGCGGGAGGGGCGCTCGCCCGCCCAGCGCCGCATGATATGCGGCACGATCAGGCCGACAAATCCAACAACGCCCGTGACCGCAACGGAGGCCCCCACGGCAAGCCCGGTTCCCAATGCGACCTGAAGCTGAAGCCGTGTCATGTTAATGCCCAGGCTTCGCGCTGCATCTTCGCCCAATGTCAGCGCATCCAGCGCTCGGCCCGTCGAGAGCAGGCCCAGCGCCCCTAGAACCATGAAGGGTGTGGCGTGAAGCACATCGTCCATCGTCCTGTCGGTCAACGCACCCATGAGCCAAGCGATGATCTCGCTCGTTGCAAAGGGGTTGGGCGCAAGGCTGATCAGCAGGGCTGTCAGTGCGCCGGAGAGGGTAGCCAGCACCATTCCGGCCAGAATGAAGGCGAGGGGGCCGCCCTCCCGACCAGATAGGGCGAGCAACAGCAGCACACTGGCCGCAGCGCCCGTCATGGCAAAGCCAAACAGCCCAAGGCCTGAAATGCCGAGCAAGATAGCAATAACCCCGCCCAAGGCGGCGCTCGACGACACGCCGACCACTGTCGGGTCGGCAAGCGGATTGCGCAGATAGCCCTGCAGGACCGCTCCCGACAGGCCAAGTACCCCGCCCACCAAAAGGCCCAATAGGGCGCGGGGCAGGCGCAGTTCGGCCATGATCCAGCCGCCGGGGGTTGCCGAAAACCAGTCCGCAGGCGCGATCCAGACCTTGCCCGCCATCAGCGAGAGCATGAATGCGAGCACCAGCAGCGCGATCAGGGCGGGACGACGCATGCTCATGCGGCTGCCTTCATACGCTGCATCGCCTCGATAATCGTCGGTCCGCCGCAAAAGAGCAACTTGTCTGGAAAGGGCATAATGCGCGTTGCCTTGCCCAAATGGCGCAAGAGCTTTTGTCGCGCTGCAAGGGCTTTGCCGTCTTCGCCGGTCGCGCTGTCCGGCATGAAGATGACATCCGGCGGGCGACGCAGCAGCGTTTCAACGGGCAGGATATCCCATTGCTTCAGGCCATAGGCCGCGCTGGCATTGGTGAAGCCAGCGCGCGCCAGTAATTCATCCTGCAACGTCCCCTTGCCGGGCACAAAGCCGCCTGATTGCCAGATGATTGCTGACTTTGCCTTGCCGCTGATACGGGAGGGGTGGGCGGCGATTTCGATCCGCCGGGCCAATGCTTTTCCTGCTTCATTTCGGTCAATTGAATCAGCAATATCAATGACTTGGGTCATGCTTTCAGTAACAGTTGCGGGAACGCCAAAGGCGCGCATCTTGATGCCGGCTTTCTGGATCGCGGCATTGGTGCCGCCGCTTGCTAAATTGCCGGTCAGCAGCAGCTTGGGGCGGGCGGCAATCACTTCCTCCGCAGTCGGGCCAAGCGCAGGCAGAGCTCGCGCCCAACCCAGCGGGGCAGAGGCGGAGGCCGGGTCATGCGACCAGTTGCTGACCGCCCCAATTTGTCCCGGCGCTGCAATTTCAGCGAGCACCGCATCGACGCAGGGGTTGTTGGAGACGATCTGCCCCGGCGCAATCTTGGCGGCGGGGCTACACCCGGCGAGAGCAAAAGACAGAAGCACCACATGTTTCATCAGAAAGAGGCCCGAACCCCGGCATAGGCCGCACGGCCATAGCTGCCATAGCCACTCACCGTCTCATAGCGTGTATTCAACAGATTTTCGACGCGGCCATAAATCTCAAGCCCGGATGAAAGCGGCAAGGACGCTCGAAGCCCCATCAAGGTGTAACCGCCAAGCGTTATAGGCGCATAGGTTTCAAAGTCGGTATCGCCGCTCTTGCTCGCAAGGCGCAAGTTACCGCCAAGGCGCAGGCCCATTGGGCTTTGCCAGTCAATTTCCGCAGACAGATTGTGACGCGGGCGACGGATCAGGCCTTGGCCTGTCGTGCGATCTTTTGCATCGAGATAGGTGTAGTTTGCGGTGAGGTTGATAGCATCTGTTAGATGAAAATATGTTGTTAATTCAATACCTTTAGCGCGCGTCTTGTCCTTATTGTCATAAGTTCCGTCGCGGCGGTTTTGGCATATGCCCGATGTACGGCCAGCGCAGGAGATGAAGTCGATCTGATCCTTGCTGTCGCGCTGAAACAATGTCGCGGTGAGGAGGATCTGGCTCCCGATCAACGATTGCTCAATCCCAAGATCAAAGCTCTGCGCCGTTTCCGGCTTCAGGGTCTGATTACCGTAGGAACTATAAAGCTGAAACAGCGTGGGGGCTTTAAACCCTTCGCCATAGGCCGCGCGAATAAGCGTGGAGGGGCTCGCCCGCCAAGCGACATTGGCCGATGGTGTCACATGCTGACCATAGGTCGCATGGTCATCGAGCCGAAGGCCGGCAGTGAGTGTGAGGCTGCGGATTGGATCGGCGATGATTTGGGCAAAACCGCTGCTCACATGCGTTTTTTCAAGTGCATAACCATCATCTGCGCGTGTCCGCTCATGCTCAAGGCCGATCAGGGTGCGCAAGCCCTGCCGGACAGCCCAGTCTGCCCGATATTCATATCGCTCGGTCTGACCACGGTTGAGATATTGCGGAGCGGGATCACCCGGTTGTGCAAAATTGTCGCGGTTCACATCGGATAGGGTGATGGCAAGGCGATGCTCGACAGGCCCGGTTCGCGCCCTTAATCCCGCATATCCGACGATTTGTTTTGAAACGGCATAATCGCGCGTGTCGGCAAAGCCGTAAAAGGGCGGGGGAAAGCCATCCTGCTCAATGCGGCTATGGGCATACCAGCCGCGCAGATCGAGCGCGATATCGGGCGTGAGATTAATGTCGATCCGGCCATTGGCTCCATATTGTTTCAGGCCATCGGCTTCGCTGCCATTTTTGAAGGCGGAAATGCCATCCTGCGTGAACCAGCCGCCTCCGAATGTGCCACGTATTCGGCTGTTTCCGCCCGAAATGCGGCCGACAAGGCGGGTGGCATCGCCATAGCCATATTCGCCCTGAGCAGAGCCAGAAAGGCCGACCTGTGGCTGGGACGTAACGATATTGACAACGCCACCAACGGCTTCGCTGCCCCAAGGAACGGAATTTGGCCCGCGCAACACTTCAATCCGATCGATTGTGTCGGTGAGCAGCGCACCAAAATCAAATCCGCCCCCCGGTGAGGAGGGGTCATTGACCTTCACCCCATCAATCAGGGCAAGCGTCTGTTCCCCTTGTGCGCCGCGAATTCGGACGGCTGCAAAGCCGCCCAAAGGTCCATTGCGCGATAGGGACACGCCGGGGAGGGAGGCTATTAGGTCAGCAGCGTTCACCGTTTGCCGCACAGCAATGTCCTGCGCGGTCAGGACAGACACTGCCTGTCCGCTTTGGGCGCGTGCCGAAGGGGCGCCGGTAGCTGTCACAATAATGTCGCCTGCATTCTCTTGAGCAAGCGCAGGGCACGCCGAGAGCGCCAGCAGCGCGGCCGAACCGTAGAATAGGGATTTCAAACTTTTCCTCCTCGCAGACGTCATCACTTGCCGTCACGCGAGGAAACCCCCGTTCGCCTGCGTCTTCCCGCACAGTCGAAGGACCAGCTGTGGCAGGCAGGTCTCCTGGCTCCCGGGTCGTTGCGCCTCTCCACCTTCCCAGATCACCGGTTGCCCGGTTGCCCAGTGGTGTTGTCGGAGAGGAACTCGCCGGTCACAGTTGCGGGAACAGCATCGGTCTTTCACCGACTTCCCTTTGAAACCCCTTGCGGGGTACCTGTCACGCCTTCGCATCTAGGCTGGTGGCATCGTGCTTGCAAGGCAAAGCAGGCGCACCCCCTTGACGCATAGGCACAGGTCTTCATAGCGGAGGCAGAATTTAAACGCGCACGAAGAGGAGACACGCATGGCCGGGGTTCTGGACGGGATCACCATCATCGAAATGGCCGGAATTGGGCCAGGGCCTTTTGCTGGGATGATGCTGGCGGATCATGGCGCACGGGTTATCCGTGTTGCGCGGGTCGGGGCGCTTGATCTGCAAGGCCGTGACGTGCTGACGCGCAATCGTGAAGTGGTGCAGATTGACACCAAGACGCCCGAAGGCGTGGCGCAAGTCCGTGCGCTGGTGAAAGAGGCCGATGGCATATTCGAAGGCTTCCGCCCCGGCGTGATGGAGCGCATGGGCCTTGGCCCGGATGTGCTGCTCGCGGATAATCCCAAGCTTGTTTATGGCCGCATGACAGGTTGGGGGCAGACGGGGCCGTTGGCGCAGGCCGCTGGCCACGACATCAACTATATCTCCATCACCGGAAATCTGCACGGCTATGGCCGCCCGGATGGCAAGCCGACGCCACCGACCAATGCCATTGGCGATTTTGCAGGCGGCGGCATGATGTTGGCCTTTGGAATGGTGTCTGCCCTGCTCAATGTCGCGCGCGGCGGCAAGGGGCAGGTGATTGACGTTGCCATGACGGATGGGGCGTCTGTCATCCACGCCATGCAATGGGGCTTTCGCGGCCTTGGGTCTTGGGAGGATACGCGCGGCGTCAACATGCTCGATACCGCCGCCCATTTTTACGACACCTATGAATGCGCAGATGGGAAGTGGATTTCCATCGGATCGATCGAGCCCCAGTTTTACGCGCTACTTCGCACAACCTTGGGTCTGGAAGGCGATGCCGCGTTCGACGCCCAAATGGATAAGAGCCAATGGCCCGTTCTAAAGGCCAAACTGACCGATATCTTCAAAACCAAAACGCGCGATGACTGGGCCGCCATCATGGAAGGCACCGACATTTGCTTCGGCCCGATCATGTCGATGGCAGAGGCGCTTGAGCATCCGCACAATAAAGCGCGGGGTACATTTGTCACCGTGGACGGCGTGGATCAGCCGGCACCAGCCCCCCGCTTCCTAGGCACTCCTTCGGCGCAACCTGTTGGGCGCAAGGGCTAATCTTATGAATGCCGATCCCGCTCGCACACCCGTTATCATTGGCGTTGGTCAGTTTAATGACCGCGACAATGTGCATGATTCGCTCGGCCTCATGGTCGCCGCGCTTGAGGCGGCAGATGCGGATGCAGGGGGCGACTGGATTGCCCGGCTGGACAGCATTGCGGTGGTCAACCAGATCAGCTTTCCAAAGCTGGGTGATTGTGCCGCACATCTGGCCCAGCATTATGGCATTTCGCCCAAAATTGTGGAGCAAACCCCGCATCCAACCGGGGAAAGCCCGGTGCAGTTGCTGAACGAAGCGGCAAACCGGATCGGTGCTGGCGAAATTGGGGTGGCCGCCATTATCGGTGCAGAAGCCTTGCGCACGGCGGCAGAGCGGGCGCGGGCAGCGACAGGCGAGAAGACGGATGCCCTGCGCAATGTTGCGTCTGGCGGCGCAAAATCTGTGATGCAGCAGCATGGTCTGGTCGCACCGACCGATCTTTATCCGCTGTATGAAAATGCAACACGCGCGGCTTGGGGGCAAAGCCTGACCGAAGCGCAGGCGGAGTCCGGCGCGATTTGGGCGGGCATGTCGCAAGTGGCGGCGGCCAACCCACATGCTTGGCTGCGTAAGCCGCTATCGGCGGAAGAGATTACCAGCGTTGAGGCAGATAATCGCCCCATTGCCTTTCCCTATCAAAAGCGGATGGTCGCCAATTCCAGCGTCAATCAGGGCGCAGGCTTCATTGTGACCTCGTTGGCGCTGGCGCGGGCCGCAGGCATGGCGGAAGATCGCATCATCCATGTCGGCATGGGTGCTGCAGCGCATGAAACGCACAATATGCTCAAGCGCGATCAATATGTGCAGCCCGCAGGCATGGTTGTGACCATAGAGGAAACGCTCAAGCGCAATGCCTTGACCGCGGCAGATCTCGACCATGTCGAACTTTATTCCTGCTTTCCCTGCGTTCCGAAAATGGCGCGCCGGGTGCTGGGCTGGCCGGTGGATCGTCCAATCACGGCCTTTGGTGGGCTAACCTTTGGCGGCGGGCCGATTGGCAATTATATGAGCCACGCCATCGCCTCGATGGTTGATACGCTGCGCGATAAGCGCGGTACGGCCTTCCTCTTTGCCAATGGGGGCTATGCGACGCATTTTCATGGCATCATCCTGTCGGCCGATCCGTTGCCTGCTGCGCAGTTTCCGCATGATTATGATGTGAACGTGCTGGCCGACGCCAAGCGTGGCCCCGTGCCGCCCGCAGATGAGAGTTATGAAGGCCCAGCGGTGATCGAAAGCTACACTGTGTTTTACAAACGCGATGGATCGGTGCGCTTTGGCACCATTATCGCGAAAAACCCGGCGGGTGCGCGGGTGCTTGCCCGCGTGGAGGCAGAGGACGCGGCGATGATCGATGTTCTGACCAATGGCGCGCAAGAGCCTGTTGGGCTGGCCGGCAGCACTCAGCGCGGGGAAGATGGACTGATTCATTGGAAACTGGCCTGAGGTCTTCCTAAGTAACTGAGCTTCCCCATTGTTCGCTTGGTCGTTAGAACCCGCGTCCATAACGATTCTCAGGAGATTTTGATGTCGAAGACCTTTTTGACCAGCGTGGCTGCTCTGGCACTGATCGGCGGAAGCGCGCCTCTTTTTGCAGCGGAGCCTGCCGCGGCCCCGTCGGTTGATCCCGCCGCGACTGCACCACAATTTGGCAGCTGGGGCATTGACCTTCAGGGCATGGATAAGTCGGTCAAGCCGGGCGATGACTTTTACAAATTTGTAAATGGCCGTTGGGACGCAAACACCGAAATCCCTGCTGACCGTTCAAGCTGGGGCGGGTTTGCCGTTCTGCGCGATCTTTCGGACACGCGCACCCGCCAGATTATCGAAGATTCGGCCAAGCTGAATGCCGCCCCCGGAACAGTGGCGCAAAAGGTGGGTGATTTTTACGCCAGCTTCATGAACGAGGCTGCCATTGAAGCGCGCGGCATGGAGCCGGTCAAGCAGATGCTGGCGAAAATTGACGCACTTCAAACGCGCGATGATCTTGCCAAGGCGCTGGGTGAAAATGCCAAGTTGAGCATTGCAAGCCCCGTTGAAATTGGAGTTGAGCTCGACCTCAAAGATAACAGCAAATACGGTGTTTACACGGGCCAAGGCGGCCTTGGGATGCCCAACCGTGATTATTATCTGGTTGATAATGATCGGTTCAAGGCGACCCGCGTCAAGTATAAGGCGTTTATCGCAGACACGCTGAGGCTCGCGGGAATGACCAATGTCGACGCACGGGCCGAGGCGATTTATGCGCTGGAAGAAAAAATCGCCAAGGGCCATTGGACGTCGGCTGAATCTCGCCAAATCGACAAAATGTATAACCCGGTTTCGATTGCTGATTTGGGCAAGGAATATCCCGGCTTTGCCTGGGGCCTTTATCTGCAGACAGTTGGCCTTGCCGGCCAGCCGCAAGTGATTGTGACGCAGCCGAGCGCCGTCAAATCAGCACTTGGCCTTCTGGCCAATGAGCCAATGGACGTATGGAAAGACTATTTGCGTTTCCACACGATCAAATCCGCATCCCCGATGCTGAGCAAGGCCTTTGTCGATCTGAACTTCGGCTGGGTTCAGACGCTGACGGGCACGCCCAAGCTGAAGGATCGCTGGAAGCGCGGCGTGGATCTGGTCAACGGCACGCTGGGTGAGGCCGTGGGTGAAATTTATGTCGCCCGCTATTTCCCGCCAGAAGCCAAGGCAAAGGCAGATGAGCTTGTCCGCAATCTTGTCAAAGCAATGGACGCTCGTCTTGCTAAGCTCGAATGGATGGCCCCTGAAACCCGCGAAAAGGCACGCGTGAAGCTGGCCGCATTCCGCCCGAAGATCGGCTATCCCGATCAATGGCGCGATTATTCGGGCCTCTCTGTTGATCGCAATGACCTGTGGGGCAATGTCGTACGGGCAACGGAGTTTGAATATCAGCGCCAGATTGGCAAGCTGGGTAAGCCGGTGGATCGCAACGAATGGTTCATGACGCCGCAGACGGTGAATGCCTATGCCAACCCGCTGATGAACGAAATCGTCTTCCCCGCTGCCATTTTGCAGCCGCCGTTCTTTGACCCGAAGGCGGATGATGCGGTGAATTATGGCGGCATTGGTGCGGTGATCGGCCATGAAATCAGCCACCATTTTGACGATCAAGGCCGCAAGTTCGACATGAACGGCAATCTCGCCGATTGGTGGATCAAGGAAGATGTGACCCGTTTTGACGCCCTCGCCAAGCGCGTGGTTGATCAATATGGGGCCTATGAGCCGCTGCCGGGCAAGAAGGTCAATGGCGACCTGACGCTAGGTGAAAACATTGCTGATCTTGCCGGTGTCACCATTGCTTATGATGCTTATAAAATGTCGCTGGGCGGCAAGACCCCCAAGGCCATTGATGGCTATAGCGGCGATCAACGGTTCTTCCTTGGTTTTGGGCAGGTGTGGCGCAATAAATATCGTGAGCCCGTTCTGCTTCAGCAACTGACAACCGATCCGCACACACCTGGGCATTTCCGCCCCTATGTCGTGCGCAATATCGATGCTTGGTATTCCTCATTCGGTGTGAAATCTGGCGAGAAATTCTACCTCAAGCCGGAAGACCGCGCACACATTTGGTAAGCGGTGATCCAAAGACTTGCCCGGAATGTGTTTTCCCCCCTAGAACGGAGGGAAGAACAGATTCCGGGGAAGCTTTATGGGCGCGCAGGACATTGCCATCGATCCAAAACGAGATCGTCTCGTCATCACGGCATCGTCCCTTGGTACGGTGTTCGAATGGTATGACTTTTTCGTCTATGGCATTTTGGGCGCCCTGATTGGGAAGCTGTTCTTCCCATCCGACAATCCAACCGCCGCGACTTTGGCCTCGCTTGCCGTATTCGGCGCGGGCTTTGGTGTCCGGCCTTTGGGGGCCATTTTATTCGGCTATCTCGGCGATAAAGTTGGCCGGAAATACACGTTTCTGATCACCATTTCGCTGATGGGCGGGGCCACGGCCGCCATTGGGTTTCTACCAACCTATGAAAACATCGGCATTTCGGCGGCCATTGGCTTGCTGATCCTGCGCTGCCTGCAGGGTCTTGCCTTGGGTGGCGAATATGGGGGGGCTGCGATTTACGTCGCAGAGCATGCCCCGGCGAATAAGCGCGGGCAATATACCAGCTGGATTCAGGCATCTGTCGCGGGGGGCTTTCTGCTTGCCGTCATCGTCGTTTTGCTCACACGCACCTCCATGTCGACAGAGGCTTTTGAACAATGGGGCTGGCGCGTGCCGTTCATCCTCTCGCTGCTCTTGCTCGCCATCTCGCTCTATATCCGCATGATGCTCTCTGAGAGCCCAGTGTTCAAAGCGATGAAGGAAGCGGGCACCGTGTCCCAAAATCCCTTTGTGGAAAGCTTTCAATATCCGGGCAATGTGAAGCGGATATTCATTGCCCTGTTCGGCGTCGCGGCGGGTCTGACCGTTGTCTATTACACCTCGCAATTCGGCACGCTTTACTTCCTGACGGGAACGGCGCGTGTGCCGGAAACAGATGCCCTGTCTTATATGGCGGTCGGCGCGCTTTTGGCCGCACCGCTCTATGTGGCGGCCGGTTGGCTGTCGGATCATTATGGGCGCAAGCGCATTTTGCTTCTGGGCTATGCGTTGACCATTGTCCTCACATTCCCGCTGTTCCGGATGATGGCAGATGCGGCCAACCCGGCACTCGCCCGCGCAACGCAGTCGTCTCCTGTCACATTAGTCTCCCCGGAATGCGACTTTAGTGTCTTTGCCAGCAAGCAGACGACGACCTGCGGAAAGGCCCTGAGCTTTCTCTCAAAGCGCGGGATTAGCTATTCCAAGCAGATGGGGGATGAGGTCGCGCTGAAAGTGGGGCAAACAACCGTCACTGGCTTTGATGAGAAAGCCTATGTGGGGGCGTTGGAAGCGGCGGGCTATCCCGACAAATCCGATCCAGCTTTGCGGGATCCCGTGTTGATCATTTTGGCAATTGCAGCACTCGTTGCCCTGTCGGCAATGACCTATGGTCAGGTCGCAGCGATCCTTGTGGAGTTGTTCCCAGCTAAGATCCGCTATACGTCCATGTCGATCCCCTATCATATCGGCACGGGCTATTTTGGCGGCTTCCTGCCCTTTATCTCCCAGTATATCGTGGTGAAGACGGGCGGCACCTTCATGGGGCTTTGGTATACGGTGGCTGTTGTCGTGATGGCCTTCATCGTGACATTAATCTGGCTGCCGGAAACATCCGGCAAGCAGACCCTCGACTAGTCGGTTCTGCACGGCTAACCCGCCCGTCATGTCTGCTCCTTTGCGCCTGCACCTTGATGGGGACGCCCTTGTCCAGAATTGGCAATGGTTGCGTGCGCAGGGCAGCGCCAGTTGCGGTGCTGCGGTCAAGGCCAATGGCTATGGCCTTGGTGCGACAGACGTGGTCCAGAGATTGGCAAAGGCCGGATGCCGCGATTTCTTTGTCGCAACATGGGCAGAGGCGGCCGAGATTGAGGGGCTTATGCCCGAAGGGGCAAGCCTGTCTGTCCTGCATGGGGTTCGCACAGAGGATATGGCGCAGGCTCTGACCTCCCGCGCGCGGCCCGTGCTCAACAGCATGCCACAAGTGGCGCGGTGGCGGGCTACAGGGCGGCCCTGTGATGTGATGGTCGATACGGGTATGAACCGGCTTGGGCTGTCTTCCACAGACGATCTAAGCGGCCTTTTGATCCGGACAGTTATGAGCCATTTGGCCTCTGCGGACGAGGATGTGGATCAGACGGCGCAGCAGTTGCAGGCGTTTCAGGCGCTTGCTGGCCGGCATCCGGGTGCGGCGCTGAGCCTTTCAAACTCTGCGGGTATCTGCCTTGGCCCCGATTATCATTTTGATCTGACACGGCCTGGCCTTGCCCTTTATGGCGGCGTGCCGCGCCGCGAAGCGGTGGGCCAGATCAAACGCGTGGTGCGGATTGAGGCTCAGATCCTTCAGCGGCGGCGAATGCAGGCAGGCGAGAGCGTTGGCTATAACGCAACGTTTCGAGCTTCCGAGCCAAGAGAGCTGGCGATCCTCAATCTGGGCTATGCCGATGGCTATGTGCGGGGCTTTTCGGGCAAGGGCAGTGCCGAAAATGGCCTGTTCCCGGTATTGGGCCGTGTCTCAATGGATTTGACCGCAATTGATGTCACGGCGCGGCCAGCTGTTGCGGAGGGGGATTGGGTTCAGGTGGACTTTGATCTTCCCGCTGCATCTGCGCAATCAGGCCTGTCTCAATATGAGTTGCTCACGCTGTTGGGGTCGCGGTTTGAGCGGATATGGGCTTGAAAATTCACAGCTGATGCTGCGCACAATGACGGATGTTGCAGTGCAATAGGTCGTGATGCTATGCCGCAATGAATTGGGAGAAATCCACATGGCCAAAGCAAAATCGGGCGAAGGCCCAGTCACGATCAAGAAATACGCCAATCGTCGCCTCTATAATACAGAGACGTCGAGCTACATCACCCTCGACAATTTGTCGCAGATGGTTCGGGATGGCCGGGATTTTCGCGTTGTTGATGCAAAGTCCAATGATGACATCACGCACACCATCCTGACCCAAATCATTATGGAAGAAGAAGGACGCGGTAAGAATATGCTGCCGCCAGGCTTCTTGCGTCAGCTGATTTCGCTGTACGGCGACTCGATGCAGGCGATGGTTCCGCAATATCTGGAAGCCTCCATGGAGGCGTTTCGGCGCAACCAGACGCAGTTCCGCTCTATGTTGGAAGGCGCATTGACAGCTGGCCCCTTTGGGGAACTGCATAAGCGGAATATGGCGATGTTCGAAGCCGCTTCGGGCATGTTTTCTGCCGACCAGGCTCCGACTTCGGAACCAGCCGCCCCCGAAACTGCGAAAGATGATGAAATTGCAACGCTGAAGGCGCAATTGGCGGCTTTGCAGGCAAAGGTGGACAAGCTCGGTTAGGACATTAACAAGGCAGTCATGAAAACTGTCTTTCTCACCTCGCTCGCGCTGCTTTCATTAGCCGCGCCGCTCGCCGCCGCCGAAACATCGGCTCCCGTCACCCTTATTGCAACACCCGTTCCCGTGACGGTGGTTCAGGCAGGGCAGCTGCTTGACCGCCCGGGCAAGCCTGCGCGTGGCCCATCGACAATCATCATCCGGGGCGACCGGATTGAGAGCATCGTCGCAGGCATTGTGCCGGGGCCTGCTGGCGCGCGGATTATCGATTTGTCAGACAAGTTCGTTCTGCCCGGCCTGATCGACAGCCATGTCCATCTTGATTCAGACGCAGGCGGCGATGCGTCGCTGGTCGAAGGCGTGACGAGCAGCGATGCGACCGCGGCCTATCGCACGCTCGGCAATGCACAAAAGACGCTGCAAGCTGGCTTCACAACTGTCCGCAATTTGGGCGACGGAACTGGCGCGACGCTTGCCTTGCGGGATTTTGTCGCAACAGGCGCGATTTTGGGTCCGCGCATTGTCGATGCGGGCCGTTCCATCTCCACCACCAGCGGCCATATGGATGGCACGTTGAGCTTGGCGGAAGATTTGCACGCCGCCATTAATCAAGAAAATCTGTGCGATGGCGTTGAAAGCTGCCGACACGCAATCCGTATGCAGATCCGCCGGGGCGTGGATGTCATCAAGATTGCAACGACGGGCGGCGTCAACAGTCGCATCGGTGCAGGCCTAGGCCGTCAGATTTTTGATGATGAGGTCAAGGCGCTGGTTGATACGGCGCATCTTTATAAGAAAAAGGTCGCCGTCCATGCGCATGGCGAAGATGGCGTGAATGCCGCTCTTGCAGCGGGTGCTGATTCCATTGAGCATGGCACGATGATCAGCGATGAGACGATCCGCTTGTTCAAGAAAGCAGGGGCCTATTACGTCCCGACCCTGTCGACGGTGAATGGCTATTTGGAGCGGCTAAAGGCAAACCCGAATGCCTATCCACCCGATGTGCTGGCCAAAGTGAAGTGGCGCATTGGCGTGACCGGAAAGAGCCTTGAAAAGGCCTATCCCGCTGGCGTGAAGATTGCCTTTGGCACGGATGCAGGTGTATCAAAGCATGGCCGCAATGCGGATGAGTTTGAACTGATGGTGCAGCATGGCATGACGCCTGCGGCGGCCATTGTCGCGGCAACCGTCAATGCGGCGGACTTGCTCGGCGTGTCGCAGGATGTTGGCACGTTGGAGCCGGGCAAGGCTGCGGATGTCATCGCCGTCGCGGGTGACCCGTTGCGTGATGTCACGGCACTCAAATCCGTCCGCTTCGTGATGAAGGGCGGCGTTGTCGCGAAAGACGAGCGTTAAGCTATTCGCGGATCAGGGCCGCACAGCAGAGGCTGGCGGCCCTGATCCCAGTTGTTATTTCGCAGGCTTTACGAATTTCAGGGTCATTCGGTCGGATTCGCCAATGGCCAGATAGACGTCCCGGTCCTTATCACCTTCGGCCAGTCGTGGGGGCAGGGTCCAGACGCCCTTGGGATAATCTTTGCGGTCTTTGGGATTGGCATTGATCTCGCTTGATCCTGCAAATTGGAATCCGGCTTGTTCGGCCAAACGGCGGATCGTTGAGACTTTGATATAGCCGCTATTGGTTTCCCGTTCATCACTGGCGTCTTCGGGGAGGCGGTGGTCTTCTATGCCCAGCACGCCACCCGGCTTTAGCATGGCATAAAGTTCTTTAAAGGCCTCGGCGCTGTAGTCTGCGCCATCGGCCTTATAGCTGCCCATGCGCCAATTATGGACGTTGCGGAATGTGAGCACCATATCGGCAGTTCCGGCGGGGACACCCGTGCCACCCATGAGCGTTGGGAAGTTGGCACGGCCAACCTTGCCATAAGTGTCAGGATCTGTGTCGAGGAATTTGCCAATCCCTTCGGCTCCCCGGCCTGCTGGTGCGGCCACAATAAGCTGGCCATGGTCCTTGAGATAGGGGGCCAGAATTTCCGTAAACCAGCCACCGCCCGGCCAGATTTCCACAATCGTGTCGGTTGGCCTTGCGCCGAAAAAGGCCAGCGTTTCGGCCGGATGGCGATGCATGTCGCGCGCCTTGTTGGCGGCACTGCGATTTGGCGCGGCAACGGCTGCCTCCAGAGGCTTGGATGGCTTTGGCGATTCTGCAAATGTGGGAGCTGCAACGCAGCTTAAGGCCGCAGAAATAATGACAATGTTTGAAAATAACGGACGCATGGCTGTTCCTCACATGTAATGCTATGGGATCAGGATGGGCAAGGAAAGGATGCTTTGCAAGTGACGATTTGGACAGGGTGTGCAACGGCTTTTGGCGTTGCTGGATTATCCGCATGGGCCGATTGGCGGCGCGCGCGCAGAACCAACATCGATGCCGTGGGCTTTATGCCCTGGCCACTCATAATGATCTTGTCCATCCTCATAGGAGCGGTGTTAGCCGCAATCGCGTTACACCGAAAATGAGCCCTCATTGGAATAATATCTTGGGGGAATTCCAAGCTGGTGCCTAAGCCTGTCGTGTCTTTCGGGGCGCAGGGTCTGCTGTTTGCGCTGGCCGGCTATGCGCTGCTTCCCTTTGGCGATGCTCTGGTCAAATCGGCGAGTATGCTCTGGCCAGCAACCGCAATTGCGGCGCTGCGCTTCTTCTTTGGTGCAGTCGGGCTTGGCATGCTTCTGCTCGTGCGAGAGGGGAAGGGTGGTTTTTCAATCCCCCATGCCACGACGCATTGGATCAGGGCCTTTGCGCTGGCCTTTGGGTCAGTATCCTTCTTCATTGGTGTCACGCAAATGCCGCTGGGCGATGCGACCGCTATCGGGTTCGTTATGCCCATGATCACGGCCATTTTGTCGGCCGTTTTCCTAAGCGAAAAGGTGGGCCGGGCGATCTGGATTGCATCGGTCATTGCCTTTATCGGCGTGCTCATCATCTTGCGGCCCAATGTTGCAGATGTCGGGCTCGCCGCGCTGTTCCCGCTTGGGGCGGCATTTGGCATGGCTGTTCTCATCCTTCTCAACCGAAAAGTGGCGGGAAGTGCTTCTGTGCTGGCGATGCAGTTCATTACGGCCGCCTTTGCGACGCCCATTTTGATCGGCTTTGCCCTGATCGGTCATGTCTCTGGGCTGCCCGCATTCGTCATTGATTGGCCAGAGGCGAGCGTTGTCGTGCGTTGCGCGCTTGTCGCAATGTCCGCCTCTCTTGCCCATGCCCTGATCTTCATCGCGACCACACGCGCCTCTGCGGCGACTGTCGCGCCGATGACCTATGCGCAGCTTTTGGTGGCCTTGGTTTTGAGTGCTGTCTTCTTTGGCGATTGGCCTGATCTCACCTCGCTTGGTGGATCGGCGCTGATCATTATCGCGGGGCTGTATCTCTGGCGCAACGCGCGTCCCAATTTGCCCTGACCCAAAGAAAAACGCCCCAGCCGTCGGGCCAGGGCGTTCTTCAATTCTAAGTGGAAAAGGGGGTCAGGCGGCGCTTTCCGCCAAGATCGTGAGCCCCTTGTCATTCACCTCGGCAAAGCCGCCGGTGATGGTGATTTTTTCCGGTGCCGCATTGGCCGATGCATAAATTTCAACAGTCGCATCGCTGCGGATCGTCGACATCATCGGGCTATGGCCCTCAAGCACACCGAAATCACCTTCCATGCCCGGCACAACGACCATGTGGACGTTTTCCGACCGGACAAGGCGCTCTGGCGTTACGAGTTCAAAATGCAGTGCCATGGCGTACTCCAAAGGCCCCTCCCTGAAGGGAGGGGGGACTAATTAGGCGGCGTCAGCTGCCAGCTTGGCGGCCTTGGCGATGACTTCTTCAATGCCACCAACCATGTAGAAGGCAGCTTCTGGAAGATGGTCATATTCACCATCGACAACAGCCTTGAACGAGCGAACCGTATCTTCGATCTGCACGAACTTGCCCGAAATGCCGGTGAAGACTTCAGCGACGTGGAAAGGCTGTGACAGGAAGCGTTGGATCTTACGCGCGCGGCTCACGATCAGCTTATCGTCTTCCGAAAGCTCATCCATGCCGAGAATGGCGATAATGTCCTGAAGCGACTTATACTTCTGCAGCGTTTCCTGAACGCGGCGGGCTGTATCATAATGTTCCTGACCGACAACAGCCGCCGTCAGAACGCGCGAAGTGGAGTCGAGCGGATCAACAGCCGGATAAATGCCGAGTTCGGAAATCGCACGGTTCAGAACCGTTGTCGCATCCAAGTGGGCAAAGGACGTGGCAGGGGCCGGATCGGTCAAATCGTCGGCCGGGACATAAATGGCCTGCACCGAGGTGATCGACCCCTTATTGGTGGAGGTAATACGCTCTTGCAGCGCACCCATGTCCGTTGCGAGCGTCGGCTGATAGCCCACGGCCGAAGGAATACGGCCGAGGAGCGCCGACACTTCCGAACCGGCCTGCGTGAAGCGGAAGATGTTGTCGACGAAGAACAAAACGTCCTGACCTTCTTGGTCGCGGAAATATTCCGCGATGGCGAGGCCCGACAGAGCAACGCGGGCGCGGGCCCCCGGCGGTTCGTTCATCTGACCAAAGACCAGCGCAACCTTAGAGCCTTCTGGCGTCGGGTTGCCGTCCTTGTCCTTGGCGATAACGCCTGCATCGAGGAATTCATGGTAAAGATCATTGCCTTCACGCGTACGCTCACCGACACCGGCAAACACCGAGGTGCCGCCATGGCCCTTGGCGATGTTGTTGATCAGTTCCTGAATAAGAACCGTCTTGCCAACGCCAGCGCCGCCGAACAGGCCGATCTTACCACCCTTTGCGTAAGGCGCGAGAAGATCGATAACCTTAATGCCGGTGACGAGAATTTCGGTTTCCGTCGACTGATCGACGAACAGCGGGGCTTCGGCGTGGATCGGTGCGCGCAGATCGGTATCAACCGGGCCGCGGTCATCAATGGGTTCGCCGACAACGTTCAAAATACGACCCAGCGTGCGCGGGCCGACCGGAACGGAAATCTGGGCACCCGTATCACGCACAGGCTGACCACGGGTCAGGCCGTCGGTGGAGTCCATGGCGATTGTGCGCACGGTGTTCTCGCCAAGATGCTGTGCAACTTCGAGGACAAGGCGGTTGCCATTATTGTCTGTTTCCAGAGCGGACAGAATATGGGGCAAATGGCCTTCAAAGCTGACGTCGACGACAGCGCCGATCACCTGGCTGATGCGGCCAGTGGCTTTGCTGAGCGCAGCCTTGGCGGGAGCCGCCTTCTTTGCTGGGGCAGCCTTTGCAGCAGCAGCCTTTGGTGCTGCGGCCTTTTTAGCGGGTGCCTTGGCAGCAGCGGGCTTCGCAGCGGTCTTTTTCGGAGCGGTCGCCATGAGTGTCTTCCTTGCTTCGTGTCTGGTTTAGAGCGCTTCAGCGCCAGAGATGATTTCGACGAGTTCGGTGGTGATCGCAGCCTGACGAGTCCGGTTATACTGGATCGTCAATTTGTTGATCATGTCACCGGCATTACGGGTGGCATTGTCCATCGCGGTCATTTTTGACCCCTGTTCCGATGCTGCATTTTCACGCGTTGCGCGAAGCAGCTGAACCGAAACATTGCGCGGCAGCAAATCGGCGAGGATTTCTTCCTCATCCGGTTCATAATCAACCGATGCCCCGACGCTGGCTGTCGCGGCACTATCTGCAACGGCAACGGGCATCAGCTGAATATCGGTTGGTTCTTGCGCGAGCACGCTGACGAACTTCGAGAAGAAGAGGTGGGCGACATCAAACTCGCCCGCTTCAAAACGATGGGTCAGATCGGAAGCCCATTCTTGAACCTGTGCAAAGCCGAGCTTGCCCAGATCACCGGGTTCAACCGAATGAACAATATCGGTCTTGAACGTGCGGCCAAGCTGATCCCGACCCTTTTTGCCGATGGTGTAGAATTTGACGGTCTTTCCAGCCGCCCGCAATTCTTCGGCACGGCGGCGGGCAAGACGAACGATGTTCGTGTTAAACGCGCCGGCAAGGCCCTTGTCCGATGTGCAGACAACGAAC
>JBBATU010000027.1:7502-25419 GCA_040398565.1 Chakrabartia sp. | reverse complement strand
GCGCAGCTTGGCGCTATTGATGGATCGGGATGACGCCATTTATTACGCTGCGCACGGCGCGCCGATTGAAACGCCCCACCGCCTTGTGCGGGGGATGATGGGCCACCGCAAGCAGCGCGAAGGGCAGATTTTACGCTTACTCGAAAGCGGGGTCGGCCATATCCCAGAGATGGTGGGTCACATGTATAAGGGCGTCGATAAGCGGCTGCATCCAGCGGCTGGTCGGTCTGTGCTCGCGCATCTCATCGATCTCCGCGATCGTGGGGAGGTTGCCGAGGCGGACGATCACTGGCAACGCCTGATTTAATGTTGTTTTAACTGCCAAAGTGAAAAGGTGACGCGATCATGACTGCACCCATAGGCACGCTGGCCGGTGTTGATATCCGAGCGGAGATTGAGCGGCTCCGCAAGGAGCGCAACGCCGTGATCCTGGCGCATTATTATCAGCGCCCGGAAATTCAGGATTTGGCCGACTATGTGGGCGACAGTCTGGAGCTCAGCCGCAAGGCGCAGGAGACCGATGCCGATGTCATTGCCTTTTGCGGTGTCCGCTTCATGGCAGAGACAGCGAAGATCCTTTCTCCGGAAAAAACCGTGATCCTGCCCGATATGGATGCCGGGTGTAGTTTGGAAGATAGCTGCCCGCCAGATCAGTTCGCCGCCTTCCGCGCAGCCCACCCAGATCATATCGCTTTGACCTATATCAACTGCTCAACAGAGGTTAAGGCACTTTCTGACATTATCGTCACAAGCTCTTCTGCTGAAAAGATTTTATCTCAAATTCCGCTCGATCAAAAAATCATTTTCGGGCCGGATAAACATCTGGGCGGCTATCTCGCGCGAAAGCTTGGGCGGGACATGCTGCTCTGGCCGGGTGTGTGCATTGTGCATGAAGCGTTTTCGGAGACCGAGCTTATCAAGCTTAAGGCGCAACACCCGGGCGCACCCGTTGCTGCCCATCCGGAATGCCCGGCGCATATCATTGACCATGCCGATTATGTTGGCTCAACCAGCGGCATTTTGGATTATGCGAAGCATCTGCAGGGCGATACGCTGATCGTCGCGACGGAGCCGCACATCATCCACCAGATGGAATTGGCGATGCCGCACAAGACTTTCATCGGCGCGCCGGGGGCGGATGGGAACTGCAATTGCAATATCTGCCCCTATATGGCGCTCAATACGCTGGAAAAACTCTATATCGCGCTGCGCGACCTGAGCCCCCAAGTGCATATTGAGGAAGGCCTGCGCCTCAAGGCAAAGCAAAGCCTCGACCGGATGCTCGAGATGGCCAGCGGCACGGTTGGGCAGGGGGATTTGGGGCCGCGGCGCTGACCCTTTCGGCTGAATCAGGCGGCCGATCGCTTTGGTCGTTCATTGCGCTCAAAACTAACACGCAGGCGTGTTCCCGTGGCCGCCGCTAGTTTCTGAAGCGTCGTTGTTGATGGTCGCGATTTTCCGCCCTCCATCCGGGCAATGACGCTCTGTGTCGTGCCCATGCGCGCTGCCAGTTGATTTTGGGTCAGGCCCGCCTCGGTGCGCGCTTTGATCAGCGCAGCCGCCAGTTCGAACTCTTCGGCCAACGCATCAAAGTCCCGCTGGAAGTCGGGATCGTCATGCCATGTCTTGGCGATCTTGTCGAAGGGAAGCGGTTTCGTCATTTCAACTCCTCGGCCCTTTGCAGGGCCAGCTTGATTTCGCGATGCGGCGTTTTCTGAGTCTTCTTTACAAACGCCCGGACAATAATGACGCGCCGACCAGATGCCGTGACATAAATGGCACGAGAGATGCCGTCACGGCCCTTCATGCGCATTTCCCAAAGCGACTGATGCAGATGCTTTACATGCGGCTCGTGAACATGCTCTAGGCCATGCGCCTCAATCAAATCCACAATCCGCGTCAGTCTCGCTCGCATGTCGCTAGGCAGGGCATCAAGCTCCATCCGAACGCGGTCGTCTAATACGCTGACACGCCACTGCATAAAACGGAAAATAGCTTTTTTGCTATATTTGTCAAGAAGCGTTTTCTGATCAAGATCGGGAAAAGCCACTTTCTATCATTGGTCAATTCGCTTAGCTGGATAGCATGACATCTTCCGTTCAATTTACCCTGCCCAATTTCGACCTTCCCGCCTTTGTCCGCGCCACTTTGGCGGAGGACATGGGGCCATTGAACCGGGACGTCACGTCGGAGAGCGTTATTCCGGCGGAGGCTGCATTTTCTGGACAGATGCAGAGCCGGGAAGAGATTGTTGTTGCGGGCTTGCCGATCGCGGCGGCGTTTTTCCGGCGTCTCGACCCGGATATGCAGATCGACTTGTTGGCAGGCGAGGGGCAGATTGTCCCGGCTGGGGCGCCGCTTATGGCTTTGGCGGGCCGCGCGCGGGCGATGCTGACGGCGGAACGGTCTGCGCTCAATATCGTGCAGCATTTGTCCGGCATCGCAACGATGACGCGGGCTTATGTTGATGCGATTGCGGGCACAGGCTGCACCTTGTTGGATACGCGCAAAACGATCCCCGGCCTGCGCGTGCTGGAGAAATATGCAACCCGTATGGGTGGCGCGACCAATCACCGTATGGGTCTGTGGGATGCCGCGATGATCAAGGATAATCATGTGGCGGTGGCCGGCGGCGTGGCAGAGGCCGTGCGCCGGGCGAAGGCGGCCGGTGTGGAGCGGATCATCTTAGAAGTCGATCGGCTGGACCAGATAGAGCCGGGTCTCGCGGCGGGTGCGACCCATTTGCTGCTCGACAATATGGATGCGTCTGTTTTGCGGCAGGCTGTTGCCCTTGTGGCGGGGCGGGTGCCGACAGAGGCCTCTGGCGGTGTGACGTTGCAGACCATCCGCGCCAAGGCGGAAACGGGCGTGACCTATATTTCGGTGGGGCGGCTGACCCAGAGTGCGCCTGCGGTGGATATTGGCCTCGACTTCACATTGGCCTAATCCTCTGCTGGTGTTGAGCAGGTCCGCCAGATCTGGCAGACAGGCTTATGGCTAAATTTGCACCTTTCACTTGGGATGATCCCTTTCACCTCGACGCGCAGCTGACCGAAGACGAGCGGATGATCCGCGATGCAGCGGAAGCCTATGCGCAGGACAAGCTTCTGCCCCGCGTTGTTTCCGCTACGTTGGACGAGCGTTTTGATCGCGAGATCATGAATGAGCTGGGTAGCCTCGGCCTGCTCGGCGCGACCATAGATGGCTATGGATGCGCAGGCGTAAGCCATGTTGCCTATGGCCTGATCGCGCGTGCGGTGGAGCGGGTTGATTCGGGCTATCGCTCCGCCATGTCGGTGCAAAGTTCCCTCGTGATGCATCCGATCCATGCTTACGGCAGTGAGGCACAGCGGGAGAAATATCTCCCCAAGCTGGCAAGCGGGGAATGGGTTGGCTGTTTTGGCCTGACAGAGCCGGATGCCGGGTCTGACCCTGCGTCGATGAAGACCAATGCCAAGCAGGTGGATGGCGGCTACATCCTCAACGGCGCGAAAATGTGGATCACCAATTCGCCCATTTCCGACCTTGCGGTGGTCTGGGCGAAGGATGAAGGCGGCGTTATTCGCGGCTTAATCGTTGAACGCGGGATGAAGGGTTTTTCGACCCCCAAGATTGAAAAGAAGCTGAGCCTTCGGGCGTCGATCACCGGAGAGATTGTGCTAGAGGACGTGTTCGTTCCCGAAGAAAATCTGCTCCCCAATGTGCAGGGCCTGTCTGGCCCATTCGGCTGCCTCAACAAGGCGCGCTATGGCATTGCCTGGGGCGTGATGGGGGCGGCTGAGGATTGTTTCCACCGTGCCCGCCAATATCAGCTGGATCGTATTCAATTTGGCCGTCCGCTGGCGGCAAACCAAATTCCGCAGCTGAAGATGGCGAATATGCAGACCGAAATTGCGCTGGGCCTTCAAGCCGCGCTGACGGTCGGGCGGGCTATTGATGCAGGCAGCTGGTCACCAGAAATGATCAGCCTCATTAAGCGCAACAATTGCGGCAAGGCGCTCGATATCGCGCGGGTCGCGCGGGATATGCATGGCGGCAATGGGATTTCAGCCGAATATCATGTCATCCGGCACACGGTGAACCTCGAGACCGTTAACACATATGAAGGCACGCATGATGTGCATGCGTTAATCCTCGGCCGCGCCATTACGGGTATTCAGGCGTTTAGTTGAGTTTAAGAAGAGAGGGATATTGATGGGCATTCGTAAAATCGTGCCAGCCATGTTGTTGGCGGCCGTTTCCACCACAAGCATGGCGCAGACGCAGCGTCCCGACCAGGTCGCTTTTCGCGAACTCTACAAGGAATTGGTGGAAACCAACACGACGCAATCGGTAGGCAGCTGCACGCTGGCGGCAGAGCGCATGGCCGCGCGGCTGAAAGCGGCTGGATTTGCGGATAAGGACATCACCCTTTTTGCAACGCCTGAACATCCCAAAGATGGCGGGCTGGTTGCCGTCTACCATGGCACGTCGAAGACGGTGAAGCCGATGCTTCTCCTCGCGCATATCGATGTGGTGGAGGCGCGCCGGGAAGATTGGGTGCGCGATCCCTTCACGTTGATTGAGGAAGGCGGCTATTTCTACGCGCGGGGAACCGCCGATGATAAGGCGCAGGCCGCGATTTGGACGGATGCAATGATCCGGTTCAAGAAAGAGGGCTTCCGTCCAAAGCGGACAATCAAGCTCGCCCTGACATGCGGCGAGGAAAGCGTGGGGGCCTTTAATGGCGCTGAATGGCTTGCCACCAATAAGCCGGATCTGATTGCTGCAGAATTTGCGTTGAACGAAGGCGGCGGTGGCCGTCTCGATGCCACGGGAAAGAAGGTCGCCTTGTCGATGCAGGTCGGTGAAAAGACCGTGCAGAATTATCGATTGGAAACAACCAATCCCGGTGGCCACAGCTCTATCCCACGGCCGGATAACGCCATTTATGCGCTGACCGCTGCTGTCTCAAAGGTTGGGGGATATGAATTCCCGATCATGTTGAGCGACACGACGCGCACCTTCTTCACCCGCACGGCTCAGGCGCTGGGCGGCGAGACGGGCGGGGCCATGAAGGCACTGGTCGCCAACCCCAAGGATGTGGCGGCTGATGCCATTGTGTCGAAAGACCCAAGCTTTCACAGCATGCTGCGCACCACCTGCGTTGCGACGATGATGGAGGCGGGCCATGCGATGAATGCCCTGCCGCAGCGCGCACGGGCCGTCATCAACTGCCGGATCTTCCCCGGAGTTTCGACAGATGCCGTGCGTGATGATTTGACGCGTATCATTGGGGATACGTCCGTTTCGATCACTAAAATCCCGCCCATGCGGCCGATGGCCGTGCCGCCACCCTTTTCGGCGAAGATTTTTGGCGCAGCTGAAAAGCTGGCGGCAAAGCATTTCCCCGGCGTCCCGATGATCCCGACCATGGCGACAGGGGGTACAGATGCCCCCTATATTTCGCTGGCAGGTATCCCAACCTATGGCGTCCCGGGCGTGTTTTATGAGCCGGACGGCGGTGGTGCCCATGGCCTGAATGAGCGCATCCGCGTGACGTCGCTCTATGAAGGGCGTGATTATCTGTTCGAGCTCGCCAAAACCTATGCAAATCAGGATTAATCTGTGACCAAAGCGCTTTCTGGCATTCGCGTGCTTGACCTGTCCCGCGTTCTCGCAGGGCCTTGGTGCACGCAGATGCTGGGGGATTTGGGTGCTGAGATCATCAAGATTGAACAGCCCGACAAGGGGGATGATACGCGCAGCTGGGGCCCGCCTTGGCATGGCGACGGGGATGAACGCCTGTCGGCTTATTATCTCTCTGCCAATCGGAATAAGAAAAGCGTCACCATCGATATTTCCAAGCCAGAGGGGCAGGCGCTGATCCGCGAACTGGTGGCCAAATGCGATGTTCTGGTTGAAAATTTCAAAGTGGGTGGGCTGGAAAAATATGGGCTGGATTATCTGAGCCCGAAGGCGCTGAACCCGCGTCTTGTCTATTGCTCTATCACCGGCTTTGGCCATAGCGGGCCACGCGCGCATCAGCCGGGCTATGATTTGATGGTGCAGGGCATGTCTGGCCTGATGAGCGTGACGGGCGATCCTGCGCGGGAACCGCAAAAAGTGGGCGTCGCATTGGTCGATGTGATGACGGGCCTCCATGCGTGCATTGCGGTGCTGGCGGCGCTGAACCAGCGTCATGAGACGGGCCGGGGACAGTTTATCGATATGGCCCTGCTCGATGTGGCGGTCTCCACGCTCGCCAATATCGGCCTAAACCAGCGCGTGACGGGCGAGGCGCCGCGCCGCATGGGCAATGCCCATCCCAGTGTTGTTCCATATCAAGTGTTTGAAACGGCCGATGGGCATATGATTGTGGCGGTTGGCAATGACAGCCAATTTGCGCACTTCACAAAGGCGCTTGGCCTTAACGATCTTGCAACGGACCCGCGCTTCACGACTAATTCTGGCCGCGTCGAAAATCGGGGTGATCTGATCCCCCAATTGGCCCAAGCCATGCGGCGCAAGACGACCACGCAATGGGCAGAGGTGCTCGAGGCCGTGAACGTCCCCGCCGGGCCGATTAATGACATTGGTCAGGCATTGGCCGACCCGCAGGCGGTTTCGCGCGGGCTGGCGACGATGGCAGGCAATCGGCCGGCCATTGCAAGCCCCCTGCGTCTTTCAGACTCTCTGCCGGGTGCAGGGTCTGAGCCGCCCCTGCTGGGGCAGAATACAGATGAGGTGCTTGGCGCTATGCTGGGCCATGATGCGGCCAGCATTGCGGATTTGAAAGCACGCGGCATTCTTTAGATTGCGCATTGGCTAATTCGTCTCGCAATGGGCGGTAGTTGCAAATTCCCCTTGACGTAAACGTGAAGTTAGGGATTCCAGTGGGACGATAAATTCCAAATAAGGACGCCCCCTCATGACCCTCGATGTGCTGCATCGTACCGCCTATACTGAAGACCACGAAGCCTTTCGCTCGACGGTGCGTCAGTTTGTGGCGAAGGAAATCGAACCCAATTCAAACACATGGGATGAAGAGGGGTTGGTGCCCAAGGCAATCTGGCCAAAGGCCGGGGAGCTTGGCCTTTTGTGCCCAACTGTTCCGGAAGAATATGGCGGCCTTGGCCTTGATTTCGGCTATAATGCGATCATCAATGAAGAGTTCAGCTATGGCACGGATGTCGCCACAGGCTTTTCGCTGCAGACGGATATCGTCGCCAATTATCTGATCGCCTATGGCTCGGAAGAGCAGAAGAAGCAGTGGCTTCCCAAGATGGTCTCGGGGGAGATTGTCACGGCGATTGCGATGACCGAACCGGGCACGGGCTCCGACCTTCAAGGGATGCGGACGACGGCCAAGAAGGATGGCAATCATTATGTCCTGAATGGCGCCAAAACCTATATTACAAACGGGCAGAATGCCGATCTGATCCTCGTCTGCTGCAAGACGGATCCTGATGCGCAGCCGGGCTATAAGGGCGTGTCGATCGTTCTGGTGGAAGCAGACCGGGAAGGCTTTAAGCGCGGCCGGAATCTGGATAAGATCGGCCTTGATGCCGCTGATACGTCAGAGTTGTTCTTTGAAGATGTGCGCGTGCCCATCACCAATTGCCTGGGTGAAGAGGGCATGGGGTTCATCTATTTGATGACCGAACTGCCGCAGGAACGCCTGTCCATTGCCATTGGCGCGCATGCGGCAGCGCAACGTGCCTTTGATATGACGGTGGAGTTTGTGCGAGAGCGCAAAGCCTTTGGCCAGCCGATCCTGAACTTCCAGAATACCCGCTTCATCCTCGCAGATCTAAAGACCAAGCTGCAAGTCGGTTGGGCGCATATTGATTGGGCGTTGCAGCGCCATCTGAAGCGGGAATTGACGCCGGAAGAGGCTTCGGCTGCGAAGCTCTGGCATACCGAATTTCAGGGCGAAGTGGTTGATAAATGTCTGCAGCTGCATGGCGGTGCGGGCTATATGAACGAATATCCGATCGCCAAGCAGTTCCGCGGCGCGCGCGTGACCCGCATTTTTGGCGGCACGAGCGAGATCATGAAGGAATTGATTGGTCGCAAGCTGTAAGGGTTACGGCGACAAGGCCCACCCCGCTGCGACTAGGCTGACCTGCGGCTTGCCAAGTCTCGCTCCGCTCCCGCTTGCGGGAGGGGGTGGGGGTGGGCATGTTCGTTTTTCATTTCCGGACTAGCCAAATGGGACCACATCCGCGAGAAGCGCGCCATGCGTAAAGGTCACCGTCCATCAAAGCCGCCATCAAATCGCCCTCGTTTCTGGGGGAGGCATGCCGTATCTGCGGCCTTGGCCAATCCCAACCGCGTCTTGCGTAAGCTTTGGGCCACGCGAGAGGCCGCCGCGTCGCTGGACATTCCCTCCAGCCTGACGGTTGCTTATGCCGAAGCCCCCGATCTAGGCCGCATGGTCCCCGCAGATGCCCCGCATCAGGGGCTGGTGTTAGAGGTTGATCCGCTGGAAGATGTCTGGCTGGGGGATCTTTTGGCGGATGGTGCGGGCGACCATCGGCCACTCGTTGTGCTGGATCAGGTGACGGATCCCCATAATGTGGGCGCCATTCTGCGCTCTGCTGCAGCCTTCAATGCGTTGGGCATTGTGACGCAAGATCGCCATGCCCCGCCCGAATCGGGGGCCTTGGCCCGATCCGCCTCTGGCGCGCTGGAAATTGTGCCCTGGGTGCGCGTGGTGAATTTGTCGCGCGCGTTGGATGAGATTGCGGAGGCAGGGTTTTGGCGCATCGGCCTAACCGGTCATAGCGACCGATTGCTTGGGGATGCCATTGGCACGGCCCGGGTCGCCTTGGTTCTGGGCGCAGAGGGCGAAGGCATGCGCGCAAATACGGAGGCGCATTGCGATGAACTCGCCAAGCTGCCGATCAGCAACCAGGTGGAAAGCCTCAATGTCTCCAATGCGGCGGCCATTGCGCTCTACGCCACGGCGGCGCGCGGCTAGGCAAAGAAAAAGCCCCGTTTTTGGCGGGGCTTTTTCTTGGTTGATCTGATCTCTGGATTAGTCTTCCTGAGCGATGGTGACCTTCAGGCCATCCAGTTCTTCCTTGAAATGGATTTGGCAGGATAGGCGTGACCGCGCGTCGCGGAAGGATGAGCTGTCGAGCAAGTCATTTTCATCTTCGCTCATCGGCTCCACCTTATCGGCAAAGGCATCATCGACGTGAATGTGGCAGGTCGCGCAAGAGCAGCAGCCGCCGCACAGGGCCAAAAGCTCGTCAAAGCCGGCATCACGGATGATTTCCATGACCGACAGGCCTGTTTGACCTTCAACCGTCTTTTCGGTTCCGTCACGTGTCACGACAACCAGTTTAGCCATGTGTATTCCTCTTGATGTTCCCGGCGTTGATAAGCGTCGCTAGCTTCGATGGCCGGTGTTATCAAGGGCGGAGTCGCATGAAGGGGAAGATCGGGATGGCGCAAGCTGAATTGAAAGCGGCAATTGATGCGCTGATTGGCGCAGAGCCCAAATTTGGCAAGGCCGTTGATCGGGTTGGCTATCCTGAACCGCGCTCGCGAGCGCCGGGCTATGAAACTCTGTTGCGCACGATCATCGGCCAGCAAGTGAGCGTGAAGGCCGCGGCCTCTATCTGGGCAAAGCTTGCGGCAGGTTTGGGCGATATGACCCGCCCAGACATCCTGCTTTCAGCCGACCCGGATACGCTGCGGGGGTTTGGCCTGTCTCGGCAGAAACAAGGCTATGCCGTCAGTCTTGCCCAATTGGTAGCCGCGGGAGAGTTGGATCTGCTGAACCTGCCCAAAGAGGATGAGGAGGCGATTGCCCTGCTGACCCGCGTGAAGGGCATTGGGCGCTGGTCGGCAGAGATTTATCTGATGTTCGCAGAAGGCAGGCCAGATATTTGGCCCGCAGGCGATCTGGCCGTGCAGATTGAAATTGGGCGTTTGTTCGGGATGGACGGACGGCCGTCAGAACGCACCATCCGGGACATGGCAGAGCCATGGCGCCCGCACAGAAGTGCCGCCGCCATACTGGCCTGGCATCATTATAACATTCAGGCGATTTAGCGGGCCGTTGACGGTGATGCCACAAGGCTGGCGGCTTCCAATTCGTCGAGCGCGGCGCGCACCTTGAGATAGCGGCGCGCCTTTGCCTGCCATGCTTTTGCTTTCTGCGCGCCCGGAAGGCTGGCGATCTCCTTCATCGCCAAATCGACCCTGTCATGGGATAGGGCGCGGCGTGCGCGATCCAGCTTCATCGCCGGCATTTCCGATGGTTGATCGGCGCGCCGGATGACAACAAGGCCATCTAGGCTGCTTGTAATGCGGTTCAGCCAGCTTCCTTCTGGTGCAGCGGGCACCAGCAACTCTGGCGCGATCATCTCCAGATCATCCTGCAGATGATCGAGCGAAACGGGTTGACGGGCATTGGTGATGAGCTGGGCAACAGCCTTTGGCTTCATAGATCCAAAATGCTGCTGAAGCGCAGTTTCCAAATAGCCAAGCGGAAGGCCGCGTTCAACGGCGCGACGCGTGGAAATGATGATGAGAAGGGTTTCAGCCCGCGATGCATCTTCAAGAGCATTGTCCGCCCGCGCATCAATCTTGGCCAATCGCGTCTCAAGCTCTTCGACATTGGCTAGGGTCAGATCCGTTTTGGCGCGCGCCGGAACAGACGCAGGCTTGCGCTGGGATGTGCCCTTGGCAGGCTCTTGCGTGATGATCCAGTCCCGCACGGGCGTCCATTGTGTAACGGCCCAAGCCATCGCAAGCGTGCCGACGACAAAAGCGACGAAGGCAAAGATCATCAACCCGCGAATCGAGCCTGACCGCCTGATCTGCGAATTGGGTGAGGGTGTCGGATCATCCATGGCTCTGCTCTGCTCCTTCATTCATCCGCGCACAAGGGGGCAGCAAGGCCAAGCATGGCATCGGCGCTGGGGTGTTCGGGCCAGAGGAGATGCTTCCACCCGTCACCCGCCGCCTCGGCAACTTGTGCGCTCAGAGCAATTAGGCTCGATGCGCCCTTCGCGCCAGCAAGCTCTGAAAGGCGGCGGGCAGCACGGGGCGAATGGGCGAGAATGACGCATGGCTCTTGCAACGCCGCCTCAAGCTCGGGCGGGACAGGCAGCTCGGCTGCGCGATAGACGGTGCGCACATCGCACGTCAGTCCCTCAACTTGCACATGCTTAAAGGGATCCCCCACAAGGTGCAAAACATGGCGAAAGCCAAGCTCAACAGCCTTTTGCCCCAATGCTTGCCCATCGGCATCGCCCGTGATGATTGTGTCAAATCCCGCTTTGCGCGCGGCCTGCGCACTGGCTTTTCCGACCGCAAAAAGCGGCAGGTGCGTGAGCTGCTTTAGGGCAGGCAAAGAGGCCCGAATAGAATTCGAACTGGTTATCAATATTGCATCATAAGATATTGATAAATCGATATTAAATTCAACCGGAATGATAGAATATAAGGATGTTGCAACCACGCTTAGCCCCAGCGCACGGGCGGCTTCCGCCGTCGCTTGATTGCCCGGTTCGGGCCGGACAATGATGCAGGGTTTCACCCGAAAACCGCCCGTAATTTGGGGGGCGCACGATCCAATAGGGTCTTGGCCAGAGCCGCTGGGTCATTGCCTTCGCCCGCTTCGCACAATTGGCCATCCTCGCTCAGGATTTCCGCCTTCAGCCAAACAGCGTCTTGCACGATCTGCGCATGTGCCGCGACGGGGGAATGGCAATCGGCGTTTAGGGCTGCCAGGAAGGATCGTTCGGCCATGACACAGGCAAAGGTCGGCGCATGGCTGATGGCCTGAAGCAGCGGGCGAACCCTATCATTGCTGGTCAGCGTTTCGATCCCGACAGCCCCTTGGGCAGGGGCGGGCAGCATCTCTGCCATGTCAATTGCAGAACCAATATCTGCCATGCCCAGCCGATCAAGCCCTGCTGCGGCCAGCAGGGTTGCCTCTGCCTCTCCCGCATCCAGTTTCGACAGGCGTGTCGCCACATTTCCGCGAAAGAGCACAATTTTCAAATCAGGCCGAGCACGAAGCAGCTGCGCCGTGCGCCTTGGTGCGCTGGTGCCAATGCGCGCGCCGTTTGGGATATCGGCGATCCGCGCGGCACCGATCAGCCGATCACGGGCATCGGCGCGCGGCAGCATGGCAATAATCTCCAAACCATCCGGGCGAATGGTTTCCACGTCTTTCATCGAGTGGACGGCAAAATCAATCTCCCCGTCAAACAGGGCGCGATCCAGCTCCTTCGTCCACAAAGCCTTGCCGCCGACCTCTGCTAAGGGGCGGTACTGAATGCGATCTCCGCTGGCTGTCATGGCAACAATTTCAACGCGATCCGCGGCCCATCCATGGGCTTTTAGCAAGGCATCGCGCACCAAATGTGCCTGCGCCAGCGCCAATGGGGAGGCGCGCGTTCCAAGTTTGAGAGGCTTATCAATCATAGCGGTGCTTGTGCTAGCGGCGTGTGCGGCTAGAGGGAAGGGCAATGGCACTCATTCTTGGCCTTGAATCCAGCTGCGATGAAACGGCAGCCGCGTTGGTCACCAGCGATCGTCAGGTTTTGGCGCATTGTCTGGCAACGCAAGAGGCGCATCACCGACCCTTTGGTGGCGTGGTTCCCGAAATTGCGGCGCGCGCGCATGTGGAGGTGATGACGCCGTTAGTGGAACAGGCGCTGGCAGAGGCGGGCGTTGCGCTGTCTGATGTGGATGCCATTGCTGCAACCGCCGGCCCGGGGCTGATTGGTGGGGTGATGGTGGGGCTGGTGACGGGCAAGGCGCTCGCCCATGCAGTTGGACGTCCGCTCATTGCCGTCAATCATCTGGAGGGCCATGCCCTTAGCCCAAGGCTCGCCAATCCAGACCTGCATTTTCCCTATCTCCTGCTGCTGGTTTCTGGCGGGCATTGCCAATTGCTTCTGGTCGAAGGGGTGGGCCGCTACCGTCGACTGGCGACGACCATCGATGATGCCGCCGGCGAAGCCTTTGATAAGACGGCTAAGCTATTGGGCCTTGGCTTTCCCGGTGGGCCAGCGGTGGAGCAAGCCGCCAAGGCGGGTGATCCGCGCGCCGTGCCGTTGCCGCGCCCCTTGCTGGGCACAAAGGAACCGCATTTCTCCTTTGCGGGCCTCAAAAGCGCAGTCTTGCGGGCGCGTGACGCCCAAATTCACCGGGCCGAAGATATTGCTGCCTCGTTTCAGCAAGCGGTTGTCGATTGCCTGATCGACCGCACGCAGCGGGCCATTGATGTGGCGGATGGGGCGACCGCCCTCGTTGTTGCAGGCGGTGTTGCCGCCAATCAGACGATCCGTTCCGCGCTGGAAGGGTTGGCGCAGAAAAATGGCATGCCCTTTTTTGCCCCGCCGCTTTGGCTGTGCACCGATAATGCGGCGATGATTGGTTGGGCCGGGGCAGAGCGATTCGCAGCGGGCCTGACCGATCCTCTGGATGTGGTGGCGCGTCCACGCTGGCCGCTGGACCCGGATGCCGAAAAAGCGCGTGGCGCCGGGGTGAAGGCATGAAGCTGGGCATTATTGGGGCCGGGGCTTGGGGAACCGCCCTTGCGCAAGTTGCAGCCTCAGGCGGGGAGCACACGTTGATCTGGGCCAGAGAGCCAGAGGTTGTTGCGGCGATCAATGGACAGCGGGAAAACACCGTTTTTCTGCCTGGGATAACACTGTCGGATCGAATTGAAGCAACGGCGGACCTTGCGGCCCTGACCGTTTGCGATGCCTTGCTGGTGGTGACGCCGGCTCAGCATATGCGGTCGATTTTGGCCGATATTGCGGTTGGCAACCGCCCCTTGATCCTCTGCGCCAAGGGGATTGAGGCAGGCAGCCAATTGCTCATGTCGCAAGTGGCATCAGCGGTGTGTCCATCTGCGCCCATTGCCGTTCTATCTGGCCCGACCTTTGCTCATGAAGTGGCGCAGGGTCTGCCGACGGCCATTACGCTCGCTTGTGAGGATGCGGCGGTCGGCCAAACACTGGCAGCGCGCATCGCCCAGCCGACATTTCGTCCCTATGCGAGCACCGATGTGATTGGCGCGGAAATTGGTGGGGCTGTTAAGAATGTTCTCGCCATTGCCTGTGGCGTGGTGGACGGCGCTGGCCTTGGCCAAAATGCGCGGGCAGCGCTGATCGCCCGGGGCTTTGCCGAAATGACGCGCTTTGGCCTTGCGCGCGGGGCGCAGGCCGAAACATTGGCGGGCTTGTCGGGCCTGGGGGATTTGGTGTTGACCTGCTCCTCCACCAGCTCGCGCAATTTCTCGCTCGGCAAAGGGTTGGGCGAAGGCAAGGCGGCAGCAGAGCTGCTGGCCGATCGACGCACGGTTGCGGAAGGGGCCTTTACCGCGCCCGTCCTGCAGCAAGCGGCACGCGCAGCAGGGGTGGATATGCCGATTGTGGACGCCGTGTGCGCACTATTGTCGGCTGACACGGGTGTATCCGACGCGATCTCTACGCTGCTGTCCCGCCCGCTTCGGGGGGAAACCCTGCGCTAATTAGAAATCGACGGCGATCCCCTTCAATTCCCAATCGCCATAGCGCACGGGGTTGAGGCCCAGCGGATCGTCTGTCGCGTCCTTTTCGGCCGCAGGCGCGGGCTTCGGCAAGGGCGGCGATTTGGACAAATGGGCCGGCGGTTTCACATGGGCGGGGCGCTGACCCATTGGGTTGATCCTTCTTGAAGCTTGGTCTCTCTTCCCCCACATTGGGCTGGGCACATGGAGAGTTCAAGTGAGCGGTTTCAAAACTTTGATTTTATTGTCGGCGCTGACGGCGCTGTTGATGGCGCTGGGCTTTACCTTTGGCGGGGCGCAGGGTGCGGTGATTGCCTTTGCCGTCGCGCTGGGCATGAACCTGTTTTCCTATTGGAATTCGGACAAGATTGTCCTGCGGATGCACAATGCGCGTGAGGTTGATGCGCAGAGCGCGCCTGATTTTTACCCGATGGTGGCTGAACTGGCGCGCCGGGCCGCACTCCCCATGCCCCGCGTTTACATTATTGACTCGCCGCACCCCAATGCCTTTGCAACGGGCCGCGACCCGGAGCATGCAGCCGTTGCCGCGACAACGGGGCTGCTCAATATGCTGACCAAGGATGAGGTGGCAGGCGTGATGGCGCATGAACTGGGCCATGTGAAGAACCGCGACACTTTGATCATGACAATGGTCGCTACGGTGGCGGGGGCCATTTCCATGCTCGCCAATTTCGGCATGTTTTTTCGCAGTGGTGATAATCGCGGCAACGGGCTGGCGACGTTGCTGGCGGTGATTGTTGCTCCGCTGGCCGCCATGATCGTGCAAATGGCGATCAGCCGCACCCGGGAATTTGGAGCAGACCGGGCCGGGGCCGAAATATCGGGCAACCCCATGGCGCTTGCATCTGCCTTGGCAAAGATTTCCAAGGGGGCGGCCAGCATCCCCAACCCCGTTTCTGAACGGACGCCCGCGGCGGCCCAGCTTTACATCGTGCCGACGCGCCTGTCGGACATGTTCTCAACCCATCCAGCAACGGAAAAGCGGATCGAAGCCTTGCAGGATTTGGCGCAGGACATGGGTGTTGCCAGCAGTGCACCCTCCGCCTCGGCCCGTCGGCGCAGTGCGCTTGATCCCTTGGGCTGACAAGCGCGCTCTGCCGCGCTAGGGCAGGGGATGACTGATGTTCAGGGACTTCCCGCCCGGCGCGCTGCGCTCCAACTTCTCGATGCCGTTCTCCGCCGGGGGCAGGCGCTGGAACAGGCGCTTGCCGCGGCCACACGGGGTATAGATAACCCAGCCGACCGGGCTTTGGCGCATGCCATCGCATCGGAAACGCTGCGCCATATTCCAGACCTTGATGATCTGATCGACGGGGCGACCAAGCAACGCCTGCCAGATGATGCCAAGGCGCGCATGGTGTTACGGATTGCCTTGGTTCAGGCCTTGGTTCTGGGCACGCCTCAACATGCGGCTGTGGCAACGGCCTTGCCGCTGGTGGATGGCGGCCCAAGGCGGCTGGTGCATGGAGTGCTCGGCACGCTATTTCGTGGCAAGGCGCTGTTGCGCGCCATTCCCGTTCTGCCCCCCAAGGTTGAGGAACGCTGGGCCCGGCATTGGGGTTCTGTGATGACGGGGGCTGCTGCCGAAGCGCTGGCCAGCCCGCCTCCGCTTGACCTGACCTTGAAGGACGCAAGCCAGACCGACCATTGGGTCGCGCAGCTTACGGGCACAAGTCTCGCCCCCGGCCATGTCCGGGTGGGGGGGGATACGCCCGTCATTGAGCTTCCAGGCTTTGCCGAAGGGGCTTGGTGGGTGCAGAATGTTGCGGCCTCTATTCCCGCCCGATTGCTTGGATCTGGTGAGGGTCGGCATGTGCTTGATCTGTGCGCTGCCCCCGGGGGGAAGACGATGCAACTGGCCGCCAATGGTTGGCAGGTGACGGCGGTGGAGCGGGATGAACGGCGTCTGTCGCGCCTGTCTGAAAATCTTGAACGCACGGGTTTGGCGGCGACGTTGGTGACGGCAGATGTGATGACTTGGGCGCCTGAAGCCCCCGTCGATGCCATCCTTTTGGATGCCCCGTGCAGCGCGACCGGAATCTTTGCACGCCATCCCGATGTTCTCCACAGAATTCGTGCGCGCGATATTGCCCAATTGGCTGAGGTTCAGGCGCGATTATTGGCGCGTGTCGTCCCTTGGCTAAAGCCCGGCGGCCGTCTTATTTATGCGACCTGTAGCCTTGAGCCGGAAGAGGGGGAGCAGATCGCGCAACAGGCCGAAAAGCTGGGCTTAAAGCTGGTTTCAGCGGATCCTGAATTGCTCCCGCAAGGGGTGAAGCCCCGTGCCGAAGGATGGGTTCGGGTCTGGCCCGGACAAGGGCGCGACGGCTTTTTTATCGCGCAGTTTACAGGGGCTTGAGCCGCCTTGCGGGGACATGCGCCGGGGGTTAAGGCCTTTGCCTATGACTCGCCCCATTCTTATCGCGCCATCGATTCTCTCCGCTGATTTCGCGCGGCTTGGGGAAGAAGTGCGCGCCATTGATGTGGCTGGCGCAGATTGGATCCATGTCGATGTGATGGATGGGCATTTTGTGCCCAATCTGACCATCGGACCGATGGTCGTCAAAGCGCTGCGTCCGCACACGCAAAAGGTGATGGACGTTCACCTGATGATTTACCCCGTGGATCCGATGCTGGAAGCCTTTGCCGAGGCCGGGTCGGATATCATTACGGTTCATCAGGAGGCTGGCCCGCATCTTCACCGCACGGTGCAGCGTATCAAAGCCTTGGGCAAGAAGGCCGGTGTGTCGCTCAACCCAGCGACGCCCGCCAAGATGCTGGATTATATGTATGAGGATCTCGACCTGATCCTTGTGATGAGCGTCAATCCCGGTTTTGGCGGCCAGAGCTTTATTGAAAGCCAGCTGCGCAAGATTGAGGCGATCCGGAAGAATATCGACAAGCAAGGGCTCGATATCCGCCTGCAAGTGGATGGCGGGGTCGATGCCGCAACAGCACCTCGGGTCATTGAGGCAGGTGCCGATGTTCTTGTGGCGGGAACGGCAACATTCAAAGGCGGCCCAGATCATTATGCCAGCAATATTGCGGGGTTGCGCGGGCAATGAGAAACGCGCCGACGGCGGATTCTGATAGGATCATCGTCGGTAAGCATCATGTGCGTGCGCCGGCACCAGCGGGCCCAGCATTTATTCAGCAGCTTTTGGATCGGCTCCATCGCCTGACTTGGCAGACCCCCATTCATGGCCTGCGGCTGCGCGGGCGCTATCCCCTAAAGCTGCTGACCGTGCCTGATGACCCCATTCGGGGCGATGTGGTGCGGGGCAGGGAAATTCTGGATGGCATCATCCGCTGGCATGGAGAAACGCAAAAGGTAGCCGATTGCTCCTTTTCGGAGGACAGTTGGTCCCCGGGGCTGACTGCCCATAT
>JBBATU010000027.1:0-7492 GCA_040398565.1 Chakrabartia sp. | reverse complement strand
GTCTGGCGGCTGCGCCGTTGGCTGAATATTTAATGCGGGCTTGGCTGAAGGCGCATGGGGATATTGTTTCGGACCAGGCTTGGCGCGGCGATTTTGCGGGTCGGCGGATCCTATTCTGGACAGCCTATGCCCCACTTATCCTATCCAGCGCGGACATTGTCTATCGCTCTTCGGTGCTCAATGCGCTGGCGCGGACGGCGCGGCATCTGGAACAAAGCGTGGGCCGTATGCCCGCAGGCACGGCGGCGGTTGAGGCTTGGGCTGGGATTGTCGCTGCCGGACTGCTGATGCCGGGCGGCGAAGGTCGTCGCATTGCAGGCGAAGCGGGCCTTGCCGATGCAGTGGAGCAATGCTTCACCAGCGACGGCGGCGTGCTGTGTCGATCCCCCGCAAGGCTGATGGATTGCCTGTCCTCTTTGGCGATGTTGCAGAAATGCTATGAGGCAAGGCGAGCTGCACCTGAGCCCATTGTGACCGAAGCGCTCACGCGGGGCGCGGCTGCCCTGATGGGGGTCACTTTGGGGGATGGACAGTTGTCCAGCTGGCAAGGTGGCTTGCCTCTCTCCAAGCCAGATGTGGATGCGGTTCTAAGGGGGTGCGGCGTTCGGGCGCGTCCGTTGCAGCAGGCCTTTGACTGGGGCTATCAACGACTGGCGCAAGGCAGCACATTGGTTGTGGTTGATGCCGGGGCGCCGCCCTTGAACCAACCCTTGCCAATGGGCTGTGCCTCTACCCTAGCTTTTGAACTTTCCGACGGCAAAAAACGCCTGATCGTCAATTGCGGTGGGGCAGAGGCGGGCGCGCCGCCGGTTGCTGGCGCGTTGGCGCAGGCACTGCGGACCACCGCTGCCCATTCCACTTTGACACTGGCGGACAGCAATTTGACGGCGCTCCTCCCCAATGGCGGCTTGGGCAAGGGCGTGACCGAAGTAGAGGTGGATTGGCAAAACGACGAAGCGGGCCTGCGCCTAGACGCCAGCCATGATGGATATGTGAAGCGATTTGGCTTGCAGCATGCTCGCTCTTTGACGCTGAGAACCGATGGCAAAGAGCTTCGTGGGCAAGATCGGCTCGAGCCGCGGGGGCGTCGTGCGGCACCGCAGACGGGCTTTGCCATCCGCTTTCACCTTGCCCAAGGGGTGGAGGCGACGCCTACCGCCGATGGTAAGGGTGCTTTGCTGCGGATCGCAGGCGGCCCCTTATGGCAGTTTCGGTGCGAAGACTCTGCCCTGATGATCGAAGATAGTCTTTGGATCGATGCAGAGGGCGGGCTGCATCCGACCCAGCAGCTTGTGATTTCAGGCGACGCCCCTGCCCAAGGGGCCTCAATCAACTGGGCGCTTCGACGCGCCGCCTAATAGAATGGGATCAAAATGACGGACGTAAAGATCAAGCGGGCGCTCTTGTCTGTTTCTGACAAGGCTGGGTTGATTGAACTTGGTCAGGCTTTGGCGCGCCACGGGGTGGACCTCGTCTCAACCGGGGGCACGGCCAAATCGCTGCGCGATGCCGGCCTTGAGGTGCGCGATATTTCCGACCTGACGGGCTTTCCGGAAATGATGGACGGTCGCGTTAAGACGCTGCATCCTAAGGTTCACGGCGGCCTGCTTGCCGTGCGCGACAATGCCGAACATGTGGCCGCCATGCAGGCGCATGATATTGGCGCGATCGACCTTGTCGTCGTCAACCTTTATCCGTTCGCGCAAACCGTCGCTAAAGGGGCCGGCCGGGATGAGATTATCGAGAATATCGATATTGGCGGTCCATCTATGGTGCGGTCAGCGGCCAAGAACCATGAATTTGTCGCCATCGTTACCGATCCCGCAGATTATGCTGAGCTGATTGCGGCGCTCGATGAAAAGAGCGGGGCAACTGATTACGCCTTCCGTCGGCGCTTGGCAGCCAAAGCCTATTCAGCCACTGCCGCCTATGATGCGATGATCAGCCAATGGTTTGCCTTTGCGGATTTAGGTCAAAGCTTCCCCGACATGCTGGCCGTCACGGCCAAGCGCAAGGAAGAGCTGCGCTATGGTGAAAATCCGCATCAGCAGGCGGCGCTCTATATCCCCAATGGCCCGCATGTGCATGGCATTGCGCAGGCCGAGCAGCTTCAGGGCAAGGAGCTAAGCTATAACAATTATAACGACGCCGATGCCGCGCTCGAGTTGTTGAGCGAGTTTCGGAGCGGCCCGCCGACAGTTGTGATTGTAAAGCACGCCAACCCCTGTGGCGTTGCCAGTGGGGCGACGCTTTTGGAGGCGTATCGCAATGCGCTGCACTGCGACTCAGTCTCGGCCTTTGGTGGCATTATCGCCGTGAACCGTCCGCTTGATGGCCCGACGGCAGAGGCCATGTGTGATATTTTTACGGAGGTCGTCGCAGCCCCCGCAGCGGATGAAGCCGCGCGCGCGGCCTTTGCAAAAAAGAAGAACCTGCGTCTTCTGATCACAGGCGATCTACCCGATCCAGCGCGCCCGGGCCTGAACATCAAAAACATTGCAGGCGGTTATCTGGTGCAGAGCAGGGATAATGGCTGTTTGACGCAGGATATGCTGAAGGTCGTGACCAAACGGGCGCCAACAGAGCAGGAGCTGAACGACTGCCTCTTTGCTTGGACGGTTGCCAAGCACACCAAATCCAATGCGATTGTCTATGCCAAAGATGGCGTGACGGCAGGTATTGGGGCCGGGCAAATGAACCGCCGGGACTCCGCCCGTATTGCCGCCATTAAGGCACGCGAAGCTGCAGAAACCTATGGCTGGGACCAGGCCCGCACCCTTGGCAGCGCGGTTGCGTCTGACGCCTTCTTCCCCTTTGCAGATGGCTTGCTGGCCGCGGTTGAGGCGGGGGCCACGGCGGTGATCCAGCCGGGTGGGTCCATTCGTGATGAGGATGTGATTGCCGCCGCCGATGAGGCTGGGCTGGCCATGGTCTTTACCGGGATGCGCCATTTCCGCCATTAAAGCGGGGCGGCGGCTTTATTTCAGGCGGCGGAACAGAACGCGGTCTTCCTCTTGGAAGCCGCGTTTCCAAATCACCCAGCAATAAACGCCCAAGATTGCCGGTATGCCAAAGGCAAGCTCCACCCATTCTGGCAGGCGGATGAAAATCTGGCCGACAAGAACCGCCACAAATGCGGCAGAAACAAGCGGCCAGCGCCAGACGGAAACAGGTGCGCCGAGCATTCGTCGCGCCAAGAGCGATTTGGCGAGTGATCCGACCGTAAGCGCAAGGCAGAGCGACGCCGCAGCACCCGCAGCGATCCAGGTTTCGTCCAGACCCTCTTTCTGCAAGGCATAGAGGATCGCGATTGTAAGCACCGCTTGCAGCCCAATCATCCCGAATGAAATCAGCATGTTGCGATGGCGCGCGATGTAAACAAGAGCCGCCTCGCTGACGACGGCAAGGGCGGCCACAACTTCTGCGGCCAAGAGGAAGGCAAGTGCGGCCGTCCCGCCGACAAAACTCCCCCCCGGTCCGATCAGTCCCAATATCCCACCTGCCGGAATGCCCAATGTCAATGCTACGCCAAGCTGCGCCGCCAAAATCCAAAAGCCGACTTGGCTGATTTGTCGGGCGACAGCTGCGCGATCATTTTCCTCCAGCCGTCGGGTGATGACGGGTCCCAAAACGGGATCAAAGCTGGTTTTTAGCTTTTGCGGCAGCGAGGCAACTTGTTGGGCGACCCAATAAATCCCCACCGTCGCCGGAGAGACAAACAGGCCAAGAATTGCCAGATCAATCCGTCGAGAGCCCCATTCAATCGCATCTGCGGCCGCAAGCGGGGCGTTGCGTCGCGTTAAGGCCCACAGCGCATTTGGCCGGGGTTTCCAGTTCTTGGGAAGGCCATAGGTTTTCAGAAAGGGGATGAGTGAGGCAATAAATGCCGCCCCCATGGACAGCGCGTAAGCCACGAGCAAGCCGTCGCGCGGGAGGCTCCATGCAAGAGCAAAGGCCGCAATGCTGATTGTCCAAGGTTCAATGATGGCCCGGGCTCGCACGGTTGCGCCGACATCAAAGCGATAGGCAAGGGCGGAGAGCATCAGATCTGACGCCGCCAGCGCAGGCACAATGAGCGGGAGCAGATAATCAAGCCGGTTGATCGTGCTGTTTGGGAACATGATTTGGGGGAAGATCATCAACAAGGCGGTGAGCGGCAATGTCGCTAGCAGAACGACGACGAGCCCGTCCCAAGCTCCATTTTCTTTTCCCTCACCCGTCAAATGAAGGGCCAAGCCGCGCTTTAGGCCCAGCGTTGCCAATTGCGCTGCAAATTCCACAATGATGATGGCATAGGCAAGGCGACCCAGCGCCTCAGCGCCATACCATTGCCCCCCGATGATGAGGAAGGGAATGCGCGCGATGAGGCGCACGAAAAAGCCCGCGACATTTGTGCGCCCCCCCTTGGCCAAAGCCTGAAGGTCATCGCCCGCATTTGGGGCGCTGCTGCTCAATGTGCATCACCCCAAGTGCGGCCTGTGCCAATTTCAATGCCCAAAGGAACGTCGATCGTGACGAGAGGCTCCGCGGCCTCTGCCATCACCTGTTCAATAATTGGGCAGGCGGCGGCCACATCGCCTTCGGGAAGTTCAAAGACAAGTTCGTCATGCACCTGCAACAGCATGCGAACATTGGGCAGCCCGGCTTGTAGCAGGGCAGGTTCCATCCGCACCATTGCGCGCTTGATAATGTCGGCGCTGGTGCCCTGAATGGGGGCATTCATGGCGGCCCGCTCACTCCCGGCCCGTTCGGTCTGGTTCTGGCTGGTGATGCGCGGGAAATGGGTTTTCCGTCCGAAAAGTGTTTCGGTGAAGCCCATTTCGCGCGCCATTTGCTGGGTCTGGCTGATATAGCGGTTAATGCCGGGAAACCGTTCAAAATAGCGATCAATCATCGCCTGCGCTTCGTCTGCTGAAATGCCAAGGCGGCCCGCCAATCCCCAGCGCGAAATGCCATAGAGGAGCGAGAAATTGATCGTTTTGGCCCGACCGCGCGTGTCGCGGTTCACCTCGCCAAACAGCTCCTGCGCGGTGCGGGCGTGAATATCCTCGCCATTGGCAAAGGCGTCCTTCAGCGCAGGGACATCAGCCATGTGCGCTGCCAGCCGCAGTTCGATTTGGCTATAATCTGCCGACAGCAGGACATTTCCCGGTTCTGCCACAAAGGCTTGCCGAATACGCCGCCCCGCTTCTGAACGGATCGGGATATTCTGCAAATTAGGATCGTTGGAGGAGAGGCGGCCAGTCTGCGCGCCCGTGAGGCTATAGCTGGTGTGGACACGTCCGGTCTTGGGGTTGATCTGCTGCTGCAATGCATCTGTATAGGTGGATTTGAGCTTGGACAATTGCCGCCAGTCGAGCACCTTGCGGGCAATCTCAACGCCGTCGTCTGCCAATCTTTCCAGCACGGTCACATCGGTTGAATAATCCCCCGACTTGCCCTTCTTTCCGCCCTTCAGGCCCATTTTGCCAAACAAGACTTCGCCCAATTGCTTGGGGCTGCCCACTGAAAACGGCTCTCCGGCCAGACCATGGATTTCGATTTCCAGAGCCGCAATGCCATCTGAGAATTCGGCGGACATGCGGGCCAGTTCTTCCCGGTCAACCTTGATGCCGCGCATCTCCATGCGCGCAAGGACGGGAATGAGCGGGCGATCCACACGTTCATAGACCCGTGTTGCTTGTTCTGCCGATAGTCGCGGCTTTAGGGCGTGCCAAAGGCGCAGCGTGACATCGGCATCTTCGGCGGCATAGGCCGTGGCTGTCTTTAGTTCGACCTGATTGAACCGAAGCTGGTTTTTGCCGGAGCCGCAGACATCCTTAAAGGCGATGCAACTATGCCCCAGATGGGTGAGTGCAAGCTCATCCATGCCGTGATTGCGTTTGCCGGCATCCAGATCGAAACTCAAAACCATAGTATCGTCGATCGGCGTCACATCGATCCCATAGCGGGTCAGGACGTTGAGATCATATTTGATATTGTGGCCGATTTTGAGAACCGATGGGTCTTCGAGCAATGGCTTGAGCAGCGCCAAGGCCGTTGCCATCGGAATCTGCTTTGGCGCATCTGAAAACAGGTCATTCCCGCCATGGGCCAGCGAAATATAGCATGCACGGTTCGGCCCTGTCGCAAGGCTCACTCCGACTAGGCCCGCCGCAATGGCATCCAGCGCGTCGGTTTCCGTATCGACAGCGATGACACCCGCAAGATGGGCCTCTGCAATCCAGCTGGCGAGATCAGCTTCGGTTTGAATGCAGGCATAGGCATCACGGTTAAACACCTGGGCTACGGGTTCGGCGATAGCCTCTGGCGCGCTGGTGCGGGCTTCCGTCTTAATCAGCTTCATCGTTTGATGGTCAGCGCGACCCGGCTCTCCGCCCAGTTTTTTGAGCAGCGAAGAAAAGCCATGATGTTCCAAAAACGCGCGCAAGGGCGGCTCTGGGATTTCTTTGAGAAGAAGATCCTCCAAAGGTTCCGGCAAAGCGGCGTCTTCTTTCAAAGTCACCAATATATGGGAGAGCCGGGCCATATCCGCATGGGCGATGAGGTTTTCGCGCATTTTGGAGGGCTTCATATCGGGGGCCGCGGCGAGCACGGCTTCGACAGTGCCAAATTCTTGGATCAGCTTGGCCGCGGTTTTGGGGCCGATGCCGGGGATTCCGGGGACATTATCCGCGCTGTCGCCCATGAGCGCCAGAACATGGCCCAATTGTTCCGGGCCGACGCCGAACTTCTCGATCACGGCATGCGGGCCTAACCGCTCGCTCTTCATCGGATCGAGCATGTCCAGACCGGGCTGGATCAGTTGCATCAAATCCTTGTCGGTCGACACGATCGTGACAAGCCAGCCTTCTGCAAGGGCGGCCTTGGCATAGGAGGCAATAATGTCGTCAGCTTCCAGCCCGATTTCCTCAATGCACGGCAGCGAGAAAGCGCGCGTCGCATCCCGGATCATGGGGAATTGGGGAACCAAATCTTCCGGGGCAGGCGGGCGATGGGCCTTATACTGATCATAAATCTCATTGCGGAAGGATTTGCCCGACGCGTCTAAGATGACCGCCATGTGGGTCGGTCCATCCGCTTTGTGCAGCGCATCTGCGAGCTTCCACAACATGGTTGTATAACCATAGACCGCGCCAACGGGTTCATCGTGAATATTGGTCAGCGGTGGGAGGCGGTGATAGGCCCTGAAAATATAGCCCGAGCCGTCAACGAGATAGAGATGTTTTTGTTCGCCCATGACTGGGGATTAGCAAGCGGACGCCAATTTGGCGACAGCTTTTGCGGGTTAGTTTGCGCTTGCAGAGACGCCCGAGGAGCGGGAAGCAAATTGGCCGGAACGGTGGCTGGCCGCTACAGTGGCTGCAACCTGCTGGATCAGCCGTTGGCGATAGCTAATGGGGGCTTTTGTATCCGCGATCATCACGGCGACGGTATAGCTTGTGCCATCTGGCGCCGTCATGATGCCCACATCGTTAAAGCCAGCGGTTCT
>JBBATU010000026.1:23313-25710 GCA_040398565.1 Chakrabartia sp. | reverse complement strand
ATCAAATCTCAAAAAGCGGTTCTCCCAAAGCACCTCCCAATATTCATCGTGGGCGGCGTTGCCCCATCCGACATCCCGATCTGGCAGCAGGCTGGGGCTGACGGTTTTGGCATCGGCTCCCAGCTTTACAAACCCGGAGATACCGCAAAACAGGTGCATGTGCGTGCGCGCGCCTTTGTCAGAGCCGTCAAAAATGACTAAGTATCGGATTGCCATCATTGGCTTTGGAAAAATTGCACAAACGCAGCATGTGCCTGCGATCTTGGCCAATCCTGATTTTAGGCTTGTTGCCGCAGTTTCCCCAAGGGACACGGTCGACCTTGGCCTTCCCCTGTTCACGACCCTAAACGCCTTGCTTGCCGAACGCGGCCTCGGCCTTGATGCTGTTGCTATCTGTACGCCGCCCGATGTGCGTCATGAGATTGCGGTTCAGTGCCTCGATGCAGGGCTGCACCTGCTGCTTGAAAAGCCCACTGCCAGTAGTTTGGGGGAGGCTGCCGACATCGCCAGACGCAGCCTTATCGCGAAGAAAACAGCCTTTGCCACCTGGCATGCACAACACCAGCCAGCAGTCAGGGAAGCAGCGCGTCTCATTGCCAAAGAAGGGCTCTCATCGCTGACCGTCGACTGGCGGGAAGATCCCCAAAAATGGCACCCCGGCCAAGACTGGATCTGGCAACCCAAAGGCTTTGGGGTGTTTGATGCGGGCTTGAATGCCCTTTCCATCATCACCCGGTTCATCCCGTCCCCAATCCTTGTGCGATCCGCTGCCTTCACGATGCATGGCGATGGGCAACAGCCAATTGAAGCGACTTTAGAGTTGAACGCTGCGGACGTTTCCGGGCCAATGGTCGCTGAATTTGATTGGCGTCCCGATCAAGAGGAGCATCGGGCCATAAAGGCGACCACGTCTGCTGGGACAAAATTGCTGATCAAGGATGGCGGCCAGTCCCTTATCATCAATGGCAAGACATCGGCCCAAAAACCGTCAAAGGGGGAGTATCCGGCACTCTATGCGCGCTTCGCAAAGCTGGTTTCCGATGAACAACGCGATATGGACCTTGAGCCCCTGAGGATCGCGGCGGATGCATATTTGATCGCCCGCCGCAGGCGCCAAACAGCCTGAAGGCCAAGCTTACTTGGGCAGATTAAGGTTCGCAACAACGCGCGTGGCATCAACGGCTAGAACATCGACTTTGGTCTTGCCGCGCTGCGCCAAGGCAGAGGGAATGTCGACCAGGCCAAGCGGCAGTTCCCGGACCTTTTTCTTGCCGTACGCCTTGTTGGCGCGGAGCCAATGTTCACCTTCATCAATCGCATCGGTCCGCGCAATGAAGGTGTTGCCGCGTCCCATTAAGAGAAAGACGTCGCGCGCATTGCCCCCTTCCGGCTGAACTACCGACCATGATAGGCCCTTATCCTCAAAGGAGAGGATCGACCATATTTCACCGCCATCGCGCTCCTGCGTTGAGAGGTAAAAAGGTTTTGTTCCCGATGCGAGGTTAAAGTCGGCCGCCCCCAACTTCCCAAATCGGACACTCAACTGACGCGGCGCGGGAAAGCGATCAAGGCATAAGGAGAGAGTCTTATCCCCCTTAAGCCGCTTGCGGGTGCGCATATCATTCCAAGTCGACATGCCCATTTTGCTGGTGAAGAGCGCCACCTCTCCAGCCTGACAATGTGAGGCGCGTGGCGCAGGCGTCGGCGTGGATGCCGGCGGAGGTACAGGCGCAGCCTTCGCGAGTGCAGAGGACAGAAAAAAGGTCAAAAACACACAATATTCTCCCGATATCGCGTGCCATTGCCATGGCCATAGGGTTTCGCAAGCCTAAATTTATGATGGCCAATGGCCAATGTCTTGGTGGACGGTCCCTAAGCTGCAAATATGAATTTGGCTGTGGTCTTTGCCTTCACTTCGTCCTCCGTCACGCCTGGTGCCATTTCGATGAGCATGAAGGGTGATTGGTGATCGGCCCGTTGGAACACGGCCAAGTCGGTGATGATCATATCCACCACATTGCGCCCTGTTAGTGGCAGAGTGCAGGCCGGGATGAATTTGGGGCTGCCATCCTTGGCAGTGTGCTCCATCACCACAATGATCTTCTTGACACCCGCGACAAGATCCATCGCGCCGCCCATGCCCTTGATCATCTTGCCGGGGATCATCCAGTTGGCGATATCGCCCCCTTCAGAAATTTCCATCGCTCCCAGCACGGTCAGATCAATATGGCCACCGCGGATCATCGCAAAGGATTGGGCGCTGTCAAAATAAGCACTTTGCGCCAGCTCACTAATCGTCTGCTTGCCTGCATTGATCAGATCGGCATCTTCCTCTCCCTCATAAGGGAAGGGCCCCATGCCCAGCATCCCGTTTTCCGATTGCAGCGTCACCTCGAT
>JBBATU010000026.1:0-23303 GCA_040398565.1 Chakrabartia sp. | reverse complement strand
TCCAGTGGGAATGTAGTTGGCAACCAATGTCGGAATGCCAATGCCAAGGTTGACGTAAAATCCGTCTTCAAGTTCCTGGGCAGCACGCGCCGCCATCTCGTCGCGGGTCCAGCTCATGATGCAGCCTCCCGTTGCCGCACAGTGCGGAATTCGATCTTTTTGTCGTAGGGCGCACCCAATATAATGCGCTGCACATAGATGCCGGGCAGGTGGATATGGTCTGGGTCAAGGCTGCCAATGGGGACAATCTCCTCCACCTCAACCACGCAGATTTTGCCGCAAGTGGCGGCGGGAAGATTGAAGTTGCGGGCAGTTTTGCGGAACACCAGATTGCCGCTCTCATCCGCCTTCCAGGCTTTCACAATCGCCAGATCGGCAAAGATGCCACGTTCAAGGATGTAATCCTGCCCGTCGAAATTCTTCACCTCTTTGCCCTCGGCAACTTCGGTGCCAACGCCTGTTTTGGTGTAAAAGCCCGGGATACCCGCCCCACCCGCGCGCATCCGCTCCGCCAGCGTGCCTTGGGGGCAGAACTCCACCTCCAATTCACCTGCCAAATATTGGCGCTCAAATTCCTTATTCTCCCCCACATAGGAAGAGATCATTTTCCGGATCTGACGCGTGCGCAGCAATTTGCCCAGGCCTTCGCCATCAATGCCCGCATTGTTGGAAGCGACGGTCAAACCTTTGACCCCGCTGTCCACAATCGCATCAATCAGCCGTTCGGGGATGCCGCACAGGCCAAAACCACCGGCCGCGATCAGCATGTCATCGCGGAGCACTCCTTCAAGTGCAGCGGCGGCACTGGGATAGAGTTTCTTCATGGTCTAGCTCCTCAGCCAAGGATATAGCGGCGGCGACAGTTTGGCCAATGGCCCGCTTTCGAGGAACCGGGCAAATAGCCTAGTCGAGCAATTCCACCACAGTTTCGGGCCCGGTTTCGGCCAACCAGACTTCACCCGCGGCCACCATATGGGCACGCCAATGCGCCTCTGTGCCCGGGCCGTCTTTGGCTTCGATCAAGTCCACCAGCCTTGAATGGGATTTGAGCCCGAACCGCAACTGGCGCTGCGAGAATTCAACGTCCGCCTCTTGGCGTCTGCGCGTCGACAGCGACAAATGCCCATCCACCAGCGCCCGCAAGGCCTCTGAAAACACATTGAGTGTCTTATTGCCTGACAATTCCATCAACAGGCGGTGAAATTCCGCGATGAGGAGCGAAACGGCAAAGCGTTCCTTGATCTGGGCCATTTCCTCTTCGATGAATTTCCGCAAGATCGGCACGGCGACTTCGCTATTGCGCTCCGCCACAAGACGCGCGGCGGGCGGCTCAATAAGCGTGCGCATCTCATAAAGATCGCCGATGGTGACGCGCTGGGCTTGCAAAGTGATACCGGCGGCCCGCTCAATCATCTCATAATTTGGGGAACTGATCCGAGCACCGCCGCGCGCGCCGCGCGCGACCGTCACCAAACCTTCGGATTCGAGAATCCGTATGGCCTCCCGAATGGTTGGGCGGGACACTTCAAATTCTGAAATCAGGTGCGATTCCGCTGGCAGAGTATCACCATCGTTCAATTCACCTCGGATAATGGCATTGCGGATCTGCTTTGCCACAAGCTCCGAAGTCTTTGGAACGCGCACGGCGTCAGCGTTGCTGCGGCCGCCGCCAGATGCGAGGGAGAAAACGTTAGACAATTTATATTCCTTCACAACCCATCGTGCCTTTTAGACGCCGCAAGGCACTTTCGGCAAGTGCCAAGGCGTTGACATCTATCCCGGATTGAAGTCATGTTACGTAGTTATATGATTAATAATTCGAATGCCGGGTGGGCCTGATCGCTGACCCCATATTTGACCAGAAGATTGTTTGAGGGGTGTCGCATGGCGAAATGGAATGAAAGTGCCGACTTTGTGATTGTTGGCAGCGGGGGCGGATCCATGGTCGCCGCACTGGCCGTCGCCGATGCAGGCAAGACGCCGCTTATTCTCGAAAAAACGGACAAAATCGGTGGGTCGACAGCCATGTCTGGCGGCGTCTTCTGGATCCCCAACCACCCATTACAAGCCCGCGAGGGCGTTAACGACAGCGCGGAAAAGGGCAAAACCTATCTTGACGCAGCCGTGGGCGATCTTGGCCCCGCCACATCGCGCAGCCGAAAGGACATGTTCCTGAACCAAGGGCCCAAACTGGTTGAATATCTGGAATCAAAGGGCATGCCCTTCATCCGCTGCGACGGCTGGTCAGACTATCATGATGACCTGCCCGGTGGCCTGCCAGAAAGCCGATCTCTGGCCGTGGAGCCTTTCAACATAAAAGAATTGCCCGCCGAATGGGCAGCAAAGCTTCGGCGTGGCCTCTCCAACCTTCCTATTCGTGGGATTGAGGGCCGCCGCCTTATGCTGATCAAGCGCACATTGGATGGCAAACTGGCAGCAGTGTCACTGGGCATGCGCATGATCAAGGCCAAGCTTCTTGGCCGCGAATATGTGGCGGCTGGAACCGCTATCCAAGGGCGGATGCTACAGATGGCCGTCCGCCAAGAGGTTGATATTCGGATTAATTCCGGCGTGATGGAACTGATTGAGGAAAAGGGCCGGATCACGGGCGTTGTGACGCAGAAAGACGGCAAGCCTTGGCGCATTGAAGCACGCGACGGCGTGCTGATCAATGCGGGCGGGTTTTCTCACAATGAGGCCATGCGCAAGCAATATGGGCCGCAGCCGTCTTCCGTCGCTTGGACAAATGCCAATCCCGGCGACACAGGCGAAATGATTGAAATCGCCAAATCGCACGGAGCGGCGCTGGATCTCATGGATGGCGCGGTCTGGATCTTAACATCCACACCGCCCACCGGGGAACGCTATATCCACGTGCTCGATTTGCCAAAGCCGCATTGCATTTTGGTCAATCAGAAGGGCCAGCGTTATACCAATGAAGCGCAGAGCTATATGGCCAATGGGCAGGCGGTTTATGCAGGCGGCGATGTGCCCGTTTGGGCGATTGTTGAATCGCGCCACCGTGAACGCTATCCATGGGCGTTTCTGGCCGGCAAGACGCCGCAATCCTTTTTTGACAGCGGCTATATGAAAAAGGCCGATACGCTTGAGGATCTGGCGACACAGATTAATGTACCACCTGAAAATCTGAAGGCCACAATTGAACGGTTCAATGGCTTTGCTCGAAACGGCAAGGATGAAGATTTTGGCCGCGGGTCAAAGGCCTATGACCTTGTCTTTGCCGATCCGACAAACCGCCCCAATCCCGGCCTTGGCGCGATTGAAAAGCCGCCTTATTTCGCTGTTGCCATTTATCAGGGTGACGTCGGCACCTTTGGCGGCATTCTGACCGATGAATTTGCCCGCGTGGTGAAGGAAGACGGCACAGTTTTGAGCGGCCTTTACGCGACGGGCAACTCAACAGCCTCTGTGATGGGCAAGACCTATCCCGGCGCCGGGGCGAGCATTTCACCAGCCTTTATCTTTGGCTGGGTCGCGGCACGCCACGCTATCGGCCAAGCACCCAATTAAGACAAGGCAGCGGGGATAGAAGATGGAACCCAATTTGGAAGCAATGGTGCGGGAATTGTACGACCGGCAAAAAATCCGCGAGGTCGTGACCAATTATTGCCGAGGTGTCGACCGCATGGATCGTGATTTGCTCATGTCCTGCTATCACCCGGACGCCATCGATGATCATGGATTTTTCGTCGATGGCCCAGAGGCCTTTTGGGACTGGGTCAACCATTATCATAGCAACGCGCAGGCCGGGCACCAGCATATCATCACCAACCATAGCTGCGATCTGGATGGCGATGTGGCTCATAGCGAAACCTATTGGCTGTTCGCAGGGATGGATGCCAAGGACTTATCCTTTTCGATAGGCGGTGGCCGCTATCTTGATCGGATGGAAAAGCGGGATGGTGTCTGGCGGATTGCGGCGCGCAAATGTGTCTCTGAATGGGGCGGCGTGCCCACAGCGTCAAAGGTTTCGCCAGAGTTTATGGGCATGCTGCGCGAAAGCGGCACTGTCGCGCGGGACAAGAGCGATTCCTCTTATGAGCGGCCGCTGACCGTGAACCCCAAACGCATTGGCACGAACGTCAATATTCTGCCCCCCGGTTATGAGCCGGGCTGACGGGCGCCTCTAACTAAAATCAACGATCAGGCGCACCACGCTGCCCTGATTAAGCCGATCAAAGCCCTCATTAATCTGCTCAAGCGGGATGGTTCCGCTCATTAGCCGATCAATGGGGAGACGCCCCGCGCGATAGAGCGCGACGTAGCGCGGGATATCCCGCATCGGCACGCAGGTGCCAATATAGCTTCCCTTGATCGTCCGCTCCTCTGCCACCAAGCTGACAATGTTGAGTGCCATGTTGACATCAGGCGCTGGCAGGCCCGCAGTGACGGTTGTTCCGCCACGCCGCGTCATCCGATAGGCATTTTCCAAAGCCACGCCGACGCCTGCAAATTCAAACACGAAATCAGCCCCGCCCCCGGTCAATCCACGCACCTGATCAATTGCATCTGCATCGGTCGCATTGACGATGGCTGTCGCCCCAATGCTCTTGGCAAGGGCCAGCTTCTCATCAGACACATCAATGGCGATGATCTGGGATGCGCCGGAAGCAATCGCGCCAATGACCGCCGCAAGGCCCACGCCGCCCAAGCCAATCACCGCGACTGTCTCCCCCGCCTGAACGCGCGCCGTATTCACAACCGCCCCAACGCCTGTCAGCACAGCACAACCGAACAAAGCGGCTTCATGAAATGGCAGATCCTTATCCACCTTGACTAATGACCTGCGCGACACCACCGCATGATCGGCAAAGGCTGAACAGCCAAGATGATGATGCAAGGGACTGTCTCCGGCATGAACGCGGATTTCACCTGATAGCAAAGCGCCCTTCCCATTGGCCGCTGCCCCCGGCTCACATAGGGCCGGCCGACCTTCAGCACAGGGCAGGCAATGGCCGCAGCTTGGCATGAACACCATGACGACATGATCGCCCGGGAACAGATCGTCGACCCCCTCCCCAACCGCCACCACTTCGCCCGCCGCCTCATGGCCGAGCGCCATCGGCATGGGACGCGGGCGGCTGCCGTTGATCACCGACAGATCAGAATGGCACAGCCCAGCGGCTTTGATCCGCACCAGGACCTCGTCGGATCCGGGCAGATCAAGATCAATCTCCTCCACCGACAGCGGCTGCGAGACGGCGTAAGGAGCCTGTGCGCCCATTTCACGCAAGATGGCGGCTTTAACCTTCATTCTTCCTCCAGTTTTCGATAGGGGTGGCCATTCTTACATTCAGGGGCATTATCGGATCGCACATGACCAAAACATCTTCCCCCCGTCCATACACCGCGCGAACGGGTCGCCATACGCGGCATGATTACCCCCGCTTCCGCCAGATTACCACGCGTTGGATGGATAATGATGTTTATGGCCATGTGAACAATGTCATTTACTATAGCTTCTTCGACACGGCTGTGAATGCCACCCTGATTGACGAAGGGCTTTTGGATCCACAAACCAGCCCCGTCATTGGTCTGGTTGTCGAAACAGGGTGCAGCTATGCCGCCGCTCTCAGCTTTCCCGACAGTGTGGATGCCGGGATTCGCGTCGCCCATATTGGCAATTCGAGTGTCCGATATGAGGTCGGCCTGTTTAAGGCGGGCGAGGAACAGGCTGCCGCCCAAGGCTTTTTCGTTCATGTCTATGTCGACGCGCGCACCCGCCGTCCTGCGGCTCTGCCGGACAAACTTCGGGCCTTTCTTGAAACGCTGAGGTGACAGCAGGGGCCTATCCACGCCCCGGCCCCTATGCTCGGATAAACCGGCCAGCCCGCCGCTCTGCAACGGACTTTACCCCTTCGGCAAAGTCCGCCGTTTTCTTTAGATCGCTCTGAAGGGCTGCTTCGCGCGCGGTTGTCTGCCTGATCCGCTCAGCAATATCACCCCGCACTGTGAGCCGCGTCGCCTCCACGGCAAGCGGCGCATTTTCAGCAATGCTTGCCGCAAAGTTGCGAGCAGTCCGCTCCAGATCATCGGCGGACGAGAGGATATCGACCAAGCCCCAGTCAAACGCCGTCGCCCCTGTCACCCGCTCGCCCGAAAGGAGCATGCGCGCCGCCTTCTGGACGCCCAAAAGCTCTGGCAAGCGAGCGGAAATTCCAAAGCCTGCATGAAAACCAAGTTTTACGAAATTGGCAGCAAACCGGGCGTGTTCCGATGCAATGCAGAAATCCGCCACCAATGCCAGACCAAGCCCCGCGCCAATGGCCGCACCTTGGACAACCGCGATGATGGGCTTGCGGTTCGCGTAAAGACGTGCCGCCTGTTCATAAAGCGCCAAGACCCCGGCATTGTCGCCGTCATCCGCGAAATCACCGCCCTCGTTAAAGTCCGCGCCTGCGCAGAAGACTTTTCCCGCTGCGCACAGCATCACGACACGACAGCTATCATCGGCATCAAGCGCCTCTATTTGGTCGGCCACCGCCGCCAACAGGGCGACAGACACATGGTTATACGGCGGACAGGAAAAACGGATCGTGCCGATATGGTCAGCGACCTCAGTTTGCACGGTGAAGGAAGCTTCAGCCATGTCTATTCCCGCGTGCCCAGCAATTGACGCGCCACCACCCAATTGTGAATTTCACTGGGACCATCGTAAATCCGCATGGTCCTGAGCTTTGCGGACATGAGATAGAGCGGCAGTTCTCGCGTCATCCCCATGCCGCCAAACATCTGCATGGCATGATCGACAATCTCATAGGCGGCTTCGGTGCAATAAGATTTGATCATTGAAATTTCGAGCCGGGTATCGCGCCCCTCATCCAGCTTCCAAGCGCAATCATAAGTCATCAACCGCATGGCGTGGATCCGCGTGGCGGCGTCTGCGACCCAATTCTGCACGGTCTGGCGCGAGGCCAAAGGCTTGCCAAAGGTGACGCGCTGTGGCGCATAATCAATCATCATATCAAGCGCACGCTGCGCCATGCCGATCGACCAAGACGCCATTTCAATACGACGCGTGCCCAACCGAACCTGCATCGGGGCAAAGCCCTGCCCCCGCGCGCCCAACAACTTCCAGCCCGGCACACGGCAGTCTTCCAGCGCAACCTCATAGGTTGAGGTGCCATCCACCATGGGAATGCGGCGCAGCACATTGAACCCCGGCGTATCGCGGTCCACCAAAAAGGCGGAAATGCCGTTTCGGCCATTTGGGTTTTTGTCGGTCACGGCCATTAGGATCGTGAAATCTGCCTCAGCCGCCTTGGTGATCCAGATTTTGCGGCCATTGATGATCCAATCATCGCCATCCTGCACGGCAGACGTCGTCATCCGCGCGGGATCGGCCCCGGCCCCAGGTTCTGAAATGCCAATGGCGGAAATGGTTTCGCCGCGCACATAAGGGGCAAGATACGCCTCCCGCTGGCGCTCATCGGCGGCGACCATCATCATCCGCAAATTCGGGGAATCTGGCGGCAAGGTATAGGGCACGGCGGTGCGGCCAAGCTCTTCATTGACGCCGACCATCGCCACCATTGGCAGATTCATGCCGCCGACTTCTTCCGGTGCATCCAGACCCCAAAGACCAAGATCGCGCGAGACAGCATCCGCCTTTGCTTGTTCTTCCTTGGTCAAATAGCTTCCCTGTCCCGCAGCTTCGCGAGCAAAGACGCCATTTTCCAGCGGCATAAGTTCAGAATCCACAAATTTGCGGACCAACTCTTTCAGCATCCGGTGTTCGTCGGCGAGTTCAAAATTCATCAGCGTTGCTTTCATGATCTTGCTGTCGGGCCAGCGTGCGTCTCTTAGTCGGACTTGCGGCCCGTGTAGCGGTTTCTGACATCATATGTCAGTGCCCTTGTGACCGCGGGATCGCACAGGCCTTCCCAAGTCCAGCCACCTGCCCGAAACTGATTGCGGATCAACTCCGGCTCTTGCACCAATGCTATTTGGTTGCCGCAAATATAGACTTCGCGGCCATTGATATTTTCCGACAAGGGGGAGCAGAGCCAAGCCAAAACGGCAGCGACAGAATGCGGCTCCGGGACTTCTCCATTGGGGGAGAGCCACTGATTGGACAGATGCGGTATGCCCAATTTCTCAATTTGGTAGGTGATCGTTTCAAACACCTCAGGAATAGCCATGGTGGTTGCCTGCGAGATTGGGCGCACGGCGTTGCACCGCACGCCAAATTCTCCCAATTCCCGCGCAACAGACCGCGTCAGGCCAACCACGCCTTCTTTCGCCGCACTGTAATTGGCCATGCCCAAATGCCCAAAGCCAGAGGGTGAGCTGAGGTTAACAATGGCGCCGCCTTGCTTCTTAAGATGCGCGGCTCCAGCCCGGATCGTCGCAAAATAGCCTTTGAGATTAACGGCGATGATTGTGTCGAAATCTTCCTCGCTCATCTCTGTAATGAGGCGCGGACGAATGATACCTGCATTATTGATGACAAAATCGAGTCTGCCAAAATGATCTAGGGCGCATTCGACGACCGCCGTGCCACCCGCCATAGATGCAACGCTGGACGTTTCGGCGATGGCCGTTCCGCCCGCAGCCTGAATGTCATCGACGACCTGCTGGGCAAAGGAGGCATCCCCGCCACCACCCTGCGGCCCGCCACCCAGATCATTCACGACAATCTTTGCGCCCTCAGCGGCCATGAGAAGCGCTGTATCTCTGCCAATTCCCCGCCCAGCGCCTGTAATGACGGCAACCTTGCCTTCAAACTGTCCCATCGTGCATTCCTCTCTTATACAGATGCCCGCCCAAGCTTCTTGATTTCTGCATATCTCATTCGTATAAATCCGCTATATATATAATCAATCGTGTTGATGAGGATCTTGAATATGGCCAGTCTGAGCGCAATCGTCCGCAATGTCATGACGATTGACCCGGCCGCCCCTGCGCTGGAATTCGAGCAGAAATGGCATAGCTGGGGTGAACTGACCAGCATCATTGATGCCATAGAGGCGCAGCTTAAGAAGAATGATATTGGCCCGGGTGCGCGCATTGGCGGCATTTTGCGCAACACGCCTCATATGGCCGCCATAATCATTGGCACCATCATCAATGACCGCTGCGTCGTCACGCTCCACCCGACCCTGCCCGACAGCAAGCTGGTGCATGATATTCTGACGTTGAAAACGCCCGTAATCATTGCCCAAAAGCAAGATTGGGCCCGGCCCGAAATTCTCGAAGCGGCTCAGAAGACAGGCGCCCTTTGCCTTGAGGTGACGGGGGATTTGGCCGAACCCGTCAAAGTTATCTTTGAAAAGACGGGCACGGATTTCAACGTGGATGCCAAGGGCGTCGGCATTGAAATGCTCACTAGTGGGACCACGGGAACACCAAAGCGGATCCCGCTGCCCGCTGAGAATTTCTCCAAGATGGTGCTCGACGCTGCTGTCTATGAAAAGCGTGATGTTAATGCACCGCCCAAGCTCTCCAACTCAGTCACTATTGCCAACACCCCCTTTTCCCACATTGGCGGGATATTCGGCCTCTTCGTGACGCTCTCTGCCGGGCGCAAGGCCTGCATGCTGGATCGGTTTCGGGTTGAAAACTTTGTTGACGCCATCCAGCGTCATCAGCCCAAAGTCGTCGGCGCGCCGCCCTCTGCTCTGCGCATGATCATTGATGCCAAAGTGCCAAAAGAAGCGTTGTCGAGCCTCAAGGTGTTCCGCACGGCGACAGCGCCGCTTGATCCCAATCTGGCGGATCAGTTTTACGAAATTTACGGTGTTCCCGTCCTCCAAAACTATGGCGCAACCGAATTTGCGGGCGGCGTTGCGGGCTGGACGCTGCCGGATTTTGAAAAATATGGCGCCGAACGTCGCGGCAGCGTCGGGCGCATGAACCCCGGTATCGAAGGCCGTGTCATCAATCCAGAAACAGGCGAACCTGTGCCTTATGGGGAGAAGGGGCTTTTAGAATTGCGCGCCAAGCACTTGGGCGACGGCCAGAATTGGGTCAGAACAACCGATCTTGCGCGCATGGATGAGAAGCAGTTTCTTTGGATCCTCGGCCGTGCCGACAATGCGATCATCCGCGGCGGGTTCAAAATCATTCCCGATGATGTCGTCAAAGCGATTGAATCTCACCCTGATGTTCTGGAAGCCTGTGTCGTTGCGCTGCCCGACCCCCGACTGGGTCAGGTTCCGGCGGCTGGTTATAAAGTGCGATCGGGACATTCGCTGACGGAAGAGGATCTGCGCACCTATCTCCGGGAGCGGCTGACTGCCTATCAGGTGCCGACCAAGCTGCTCAGCGTGGACGAATTCCCCCGCACACCCTCGATGAAGCCGAGCCAGCCGGAACTGAAAAAGCTCCTCGAAGCCGCCTGAGGTGCGTTTGCTGCGTCCGGGGATCGCCCTTTGAGCTATCGGCCGCTCCCCTTCCGACCCCATAATTGCCGCTTTGACGCGCGGGAGGACGGCTCTTGGCTGATCATGCCGGGCTATCATGTACCCACGCCCTGGCTCTCCATTCCTCATCTCGCCCTTGATCGGGCGCGCCGCATTCCCGAGGCGCCCTTAATTGCGCGGCGGGAATTGCTGGCAGATGGCACGCGCGGGGAGTGGCAGCGTCATAGCTATGCCGATATTCTGGGCAAGGCGCGCCGTCTGGCGCAGGCGCTCCTCAATATGGAATTTGAACCCGGACAATCCATCATGGTATTGTCGGGCGCGTCTGCCAATCATCTGATCTTTAATCTGGCCGCCCAAATGGCCCGCATTCCCTATGTGCCCGTTTCCGTGAATTATACGCTGGCGGGCGGCACATTTGCCCGATTGCACCATTGCGCGGACATTTGTCGGCCCAAGCTGATTTATGCTGATGATTGGGAACCATTCCTACCTGCTCTGCGCGCGCTCAAAGGATCAGACGATCCTATACTGGTCACAGATGACCCAGCACCAGCGGGCGAAACAAGGGCGCTTGCATCGCTGATCGATACGCAACCGACAAACGCTGTTGATGCATCCATTGCAGCCATCACACCCGAAACCCACGCCAAAACAATTTTCACCTCTGGTTCTACGGGCAAGCCGAAAGGTGTCATTCAAACACAATTGATGCTGACCGGCGTGGTCGCACAGCATGATGCCATGTATCTGCATGAGGACAGGAGCCTAGGCGATCGAGCCTATCTTGCCTGGATGCCCTGGAGCCATGTTGGCGGCAACAACACGCTGATGGCCGATGTGCTCAACGATGGCGCTTGTCTTTACATAGACGATGGGCGCCCGGTGCCGGGACTCTTCGACGAATCCATCCGCAATTTGCGCGAAATTGCGCCATCTGAATTCAATTCGACGCCTTCCTTTTATTCCGAATTGGTGAGCGCGATGGAAGGCGATCACGATCTGCGCGATCGGTTTTTCAGCAAGCTCAACTATCTTAGCTTCGGGGCCGCTGGCCTATCAGAAGATGTGTTCCGCCGCCTGCAAGCCCTATCCATCGCCGCAACGGGGGAACGTATCCCCGTCATTGCCAAATATGGCACAAGCGAAACGCAAGGCACATTCGCCACGCCATGGCCGATTGAGGCCACGGGGCCAATTGGCCTGCCCTTTGCGGGCAATGTCGTAAAACTTGCCCCTGTTGGCGATAGCTTTGAAATTCGGGTCAAGGGCATGACCGTCTCCCCCGGCTATATGAATGATCCCGATGCGACGGCGGCGGCTTTTGATGAAGACGGGTTTTACCGCACCGGCGATGCCGCGCGCTTTGTGGACCCTGCCCACCCGGAACAGGGTGTCCTTTTTGACGGTCGCTTGTCAGAGAATTTCAAGCTGCAATCCGGCACATGGGTGGATGTCGGCAATGTGCGCCTCGCGCTTCTCGATGCGATGGAGCCTTTGCTTCAAGATGCCGTCATCGTCGGCGAAGGCATGGCGGATGTTCGGGCGCTTGGCTGGTTGCGGATTGCCGATGCAAAGGCTTTAGCGGGTGCGGGTTTATCCACCATAGATCTGGCAACCCACCCCCGAATTATCGAACATTTCCGCGACGCGCTGCACCGCCATAATGCAAAGGCGGGTGGACAGTCCCGCCAAGTTTCGGCCATTCGCATTCTCACAACGCCGCCTGCCGGCGACGAAATCGCAGATAAAGGCTATATCAATCAACGCGAAGTCTTGCGCAGACGCGCAGAAGATGTTGCTGCTCTCTATGCTGGTCGTGCTATCGAAGCATCTTGAACCGAGAGGCAAGCCACAGGCGATAGGGTATCTGCTTCTTCCCAATGCCCCTGCTTAAGGCAGACGCTCTATGATGATCGCAGGCGCCATGCCGCCAAAAGCGCACATGGTGATCAACGCATAACGCCCACCAGATCGTTCCAGTTCATCCAGCGCGGTGCCGATCAGGATAGATCCTGTCGCACCAATGGGGTGGCCAAGAGCAATTGACCCGCCGTTGATGTTGACCTTCGACCGGTCAAGGCCAAGGTCACGGATCGCCTTTTCGGTGACGACGGCAAAGGCTTCGTTGATTTCCCACACATCAATGTCATCGACGGTCAGCCCTGCTCGTTCCAGCGCCTTGCGCGCGGCGGGAACGGGCGCATTGAGGATGAGCGTGGGACAATCCCCGACATTGACCGAGGTGACAATCCGCGCGCGCGGTGCCCAGCCATTTGCAGAAATTGCAGCCTCAGAGGCGAGCAGCAAAGCAGCCGACCCATCGACGACGCCTGAACTGGTGCCGGCATGATGCAGCGGTTCCCATATAAGATCGGGATATTTGCGCGCGATCATCTGGCGCATGGTTGTGCCATCTGGGGTGGCGGCAACCTGCTCTATCGCGGTGAAGGCAGGTTTGAGCGCGGCGAGGCTTTCCGCCGTTGTATCTGGACGGGGATATTCATCATGGTCCAGTGCCAGAGACCCATCGCGATTATAGACAGGAACCAAGCTCTTTTGGAAATGGCCCGCATCAATCGCCGCTTTGGCTTTGCGCTGGCTTTCAACGCCTAGGGCTTCAAGCTCTGCACGGCCAATGCCTTCCATCGCTGCAATGGCATCGGCTGCGACACCAACATGGGAAATTGGGTGGTCAAGGTGCAGGTCATAATTGCCCCGCGCCCGGCCGAGTGCGGCATATTCTGTGCCCACTTCCCATGCGTCACATTCGGCATGATGGCTCATCATCTCAGTACCGCCGGCGATGACGATATCTTCAAAGCCGGCCATGATCTGGGCCGCCGCAAAGCCCACTGTGGTAATCCCGCCGCCGCAATAACGATCAAGCGTGACGCCGCTCGCCTTCAGGTCATAGCCCGCCCACAGCGCGGAGAGACGGCCCAAATCACCCGCCTGCTTGCCGCGTTGCTGGCTGGTTGACCAGATGATGTCATCCACTTGCGCCGTCTCAAGCGCATTACGATCCCGGATCGCGCGCAGAACAGTCGCCCCCAAATCCTGCGGATGAAGATGGGCAAGCGCGCCCTTCCCTTGTTTGCCAATGCCGCGCGGCGTGCGGCAGGCATCAACGATATAGGCGGTAGACATCATCTGGTTCCAATCGATCAGCGCGGGGCCATGCGGATGGCACCATCCAGACGGATGGACTGGCCGTTGAAATAGCTATTCCGCACCAATTCCAGTGCCAGGCTGCCAAATTCTTCGGGCTTGCCCAACCGCTTGGGGAAGGGAACGGAGGCCGCAAGGCTTTGCAACACCTGCGGCTTGGCCCCCAGCATCAATGGGGTCGCAAAAATGCCCGGCATGATGGAATTGACGCGAATGCCAAGGTCCATCAAATCGCGCGCCATGGGCAGCACCATGCCATTCACCCCGGCCTTGGCCGAACCATAGGTGATCTGCCCAATTTGGCCATCTTGCGCGGCGACAGAGGCGGTGAGCGTGATGACGCCCCGCTCCTCATCTTCCAAAGGTGCCAGAGTTGCCATGCCTTCAGCCGAAAGCGAGGCGAGACGATAGCTGGCAATCAAAATGCCGTGGACGCCATAGGCATAATCTTCGGTCGACAGGCGCTTGAGCTTGCCCGCTTCCTTATCAAAAGCCAGCGTCTTGCCGCGCCGCGTTGCCATGGCGCAATGCACCAAAATCCGTTCCTGACCATGGGCCGCACGGGCCTTCTCAAAGCCGGCGACGACCGAGGCTTCGTCCATGATATCCACTTTGCAGAACAGGCCGCCAATGGCCGTGGCCACTTCGGTTCCGGTTTCTTCATTGAGATCGAAAATGGCGACCTTCACGCCGACGGCGGCCAGCGCCTCTGCCGTGGCCCGGCCCAATCCCGATGCGCCGCCCGTAACAACGGCTGATGTGGTGGAATCAATTTTCATAAGATTTTGTCCTTCTTCTAATAGCTGCGCGGCAGGCCGAGCACATGTTCCGCCAGGTAACTCAGGATGAGGTTGGTGCTAATCGGCGCGACGGTATAGAGCCGCGCTTCGCGGAATTTTCGTTCCACATCATATTCTTCGGCAAAGCCAAAGCCGCCGTGCGTTTGCACGCACATATCGGCCGCCGCCCAGCTGGCTTCGGAGGCCAATAGCTTGGCCATATTGGCCTCTGCCCCCGGATTGCCGCCCGCATCAAAAACCTCTGCTGCATGATGCACCATCAACTCAGCGGCACGCATCTGCGCATAAGCGCGGGCAATGGGGAATTGGACACCCTGATTCTGGCCAATGGCGCGGCCAAAAACATTGCGTTCACTGGCATAGGCCGACGCTTTATTGATGAACCATTTGGCATCGCCAATGCACTCAGCGGCAATCAGGATCCGCTCTGCATTCATGCCGGAGAGAATATAGCGAAAGCCCTTGCCCTCTTCGCCGATCAGGCTGGAGGCCGGAATGCGCATGTCATCAAAAAAGACTTCGGTGGTGCTGTGGTTCATCATGGTGCGAATGGGCTTGATCGTCATGCCCTTGCCGACCACCGTCCGCATATCGACCAAGAAGATTGAGAGGCCCTCGGTCTTGCTCTGCACCTGATCGCGTGGCGTGGTGCGGGCGAGCAGCAGCATAAGATCAGAATATTCGGCCCGGCTTGTCCAGATTTTCTGACCATTGACGACATAATCATCGCCATCCCGCACCGCGACGGTGCGCAGCGACAGCGTGTCGGTGCCGCTGGTCGGTTCTGACACGCCAAAGGCCTGAAGCCGCAATTCCCCGCTGGCAATGCCGGGAAGATAGGTGCGCTTTTGATCTTCACTGCCATATTTGAGCAGCGTATTCATGATATACATTTGGGCATGCGCCGACGCGCCATTGCAGCCTGCGGCCTGGATTTCTTCCATGATGACGGCCGCCGCCGCCAGATTCAGGCCCGACCCGCCATAGGCTTCTGGGATCAAGGCGGCGAGAAAACCCGATTTCGTCAGCGCATCGACAAATTCGGCAGGATAGGCGCGAATACTGTCTTTCGCGCGCCAATATTCCCCCGGAAATTCGGCACAAAGCGCCTGAACCGCGCGGCGGATTTCGGCAATATCTTCTGATTCTGTCACTGCTGCCATGTCATTCATGCCCGTGTTGCTTGTGCCGCCATGATCTGCCGACCATCGTCGGCAAAGGCAGCAAGTTGAATCTCATCCGCCGGCCCGCCCATCACGAGATGCAGCGGCTCACCGCACATCGCGGGGGACAGGCCGCGGAAAGAAAATGTCGAAATCGCTTGATCGCCAAAGCTTTGCCGCGCCAGATCCAGCAGCAAGGTCGCGGTCAAAGGCCCATGGACGACCAAGCCGCGATACCGCTCCTCCGCTTGCGCATAGGGCAGATCATAATGGATGCGGTGGCTGTTAAAGGTCAGCGCCGAAAACCGGAATAAGAGCGTCTCTGACGGGACAAGACGCCGATGCGCGGCCCATGATGCGGGGTCAAAGCTGCTTTCAGAAGATGCGGGTGGCCCCAAAGGGACGTCCGGCCCGGCGGCGTCCCGATAAACAAGGCTCTGCACTTCGCGCACAGCCAGCCCCTCTTCCCCAAATGTGTCATGCGCGACATCAACAAACACCAAAGAACCTGAGCCACCCTCTTTCGCAGTGACGGACAAGACCTTTGACTGACGCGTGACCTTGTCCCCCAGGCGCAAGGGCTTGAGAAACTCAACCTTGCTGGAGGCCCACATGCGGCGGGGCAACGGTACGGGGGGAAGGAAGCTGTCCGGCCCATCATCACGCACAGGATGGCCATCTGCCCCTAAATGCCCCGTTGCGGCATCGGGCAAACACAGGCACCAATGCACGCCCTGCGGCACATCATCCTGATCCATCCAATCCCGATCAATCGTTGCGCACCAGCGGGCGACCATGGCCGAATCAATCCGGTCGGTGCGCTGCTCCTCGCGCCCAATCCAGGCGTCCCATTGCCCCATTAGTTGCGCCCTCCAACCAAGCCCTTGGCAATCACCTGAGCCTGAATTTCGGCCGCCCCTTCAAAAATGTTGAGGATGCGGGCATCGCACAAAATGCGGCTGATTTCATATTCCAGCGCATAGCCATTGCCGCCATGGATTTGCAGGCTGGCATCGGCATTGCTCCACGCAGCACGGGCGGCGAGCAGCTTGGCCATGCCCGCCTCAATATCGCATCTTTTGCCGCTGTCTTTGGCGCGCGCGGCGGCATAGGTCAGCTCTCGCGCAGCGATCATATCGGCCAAGCTCATGGCGATTTTGTCGGCCACGCGCGGGAAGGCCAAAATGGATTTACCAAATTGCTTGCGGCTCACCGCATAGTCCAGCCCCAGTTCCAGCGCCCGCTTTGCAACACCAACGGCCCGAGCCGCCGTCTGGATACGCGCGCCTTCAAAGGTGCGCATCAGCTGCTTAAAGCCCTGCCCCTCTTCACCGCCCAACAGCGCGTCTGCAGGGGCGATCATACCGTCAAATTGAAGCGCATATTCCCGCATACCGCGATAGCCCAGCACCTCAATTTCGCTGCCGCTCATGCCCGGCGTGGGGAAGGGACTGTCCTCCGTCCCGCGTACTTTGGGCACCAGCAACATGGAAAGGCCAGCATAGCCCTTTTCCTCTGGCCGAGTGCGGACCAGCATTGTCATCAGGTCCGATCGGCTGGCGTGGGTGATCCATGTCTTGGCCCCGTCAATGACCCAGCCCGTTTCGCTGCGGCGCGCACGCGTTTGTAGGGAGCCGAGATCCGACCCAGTATCGGGTTCTGTAAAGACTGCGGTTGGGAGCACCTCTCCACTGGCGATTTTGGGCAGCCAATGCGCCTTTTGGGCGTCCGTGCCGCCCATCGCGATCAGCTCCCCCGCAATTTCAGAGCGGGTGCCAAGCGACCCCGCGCCAATCCACCCGCGCGACAATTCTTCGGTGACAACGCACATCACTAGTTTGGACAGGCCAAGGCCGCCAAACTCCTCTGGGATGCAGACGCCAAAGGTGCCGAGATCGGCCATCGCTGCGACCGTTGCATCGGGGATCAGGTCATTCGCCAAATGCCAGTTGTGGGCATGGGGCAAAATCTCGGCCTGTGTGAACCGACGAAACTGATCGCGAATGCTATCCAGCTCTGCATCATGGAAGCTTTCGCTGGGGCTTTGTCCCTCTGCCAAGGCCTGCGCCACGGCAAGGCGCGTGCTGGCATGATCTGCCAAGAGCAGAGAGGCGGAAGCGGCCTCCAGCGCGCGGGCTGCATCCTGCACACCGAGGTCGCTTGGCCGAAGCAGTTCATTCTGCCCCATAGGCAGGCCGCCAATCAACTGACCCAAGGTTTCCGCAAAGATGAGATGGGCCACCTGCTGATCGAGTGACGAACCACCTTCATTCGCGACCAGCCAATCCGAAACCGCCTCGAGCGCGGCCACGCTGGTTGCGACCCACGCAAAGCCGTGCGCTGCCCGTTGTTGCGTGTCTATCGCATGCGTGGTGAGCCGTTCTGCCAGAGCAGCTTTGGCCGCATCCCGATAGGTTCGGGCCGCCTCAAGACATTGGGCAAGCGTCATGCGCGTTCAAAAACCGCCGCAATCCCCTGCCCGCCGCCAATGCACATGGTTTCCAGCCCATAGCGCACATTGCGGCGCTGCATTTCGCGCGTCAGATTGGCGAGGATCCGGCCACCTGTCGCGCCAATGGGATGGCCCAGCGAAATGCCAGAGCCATTCACATTCAAAATCTCATGCCGGCTGTCGTCATCTGACCAGCCCCAGCCCTTCAGGCAGGCCAGCACCTGCGGCGCAAAAGCCTCATTCAATTCGATCAGGCCAATATCATTAAAGGAAAGACCATTGCGCGCAAAGAGCCGCTCAGTTGCGGGGACTGGGCCAATGCCCATGCGGCTGGGATCACAGCCCGCGGCCGCCCAGCTGTGGAAGTAGGCAATGGGTTCCAGCCCCAATTCCTCCAGCCGGTCTTCAGCGACAACCAAACAAGCGGCCGCCGCATCATTTTGCTGGCTAGCATTGCCCGCCGTCACAACGCCACCTTCCAATGGACGCAGTTTGCCCAGCGTTTCCATGCTGGCATCGGCGCGATAGCCCTCATCGTGATCGAAAATGATCGGATCGCCTTTTTTCTGGGCGATGCTGACAGGCACGAGTTCATCGGCGAACAGGCCGTTCTTCCATGCGGCCGCCGCGCGCTGGTGCGAGCGGGCGGCATAAGCATCGCACGCTTCCCGGCTGATGCCATAATCTTTAGCAAGGTTTTCGGCCGTTTCGATCATGCCCGTAATCACGCCGAACCGCTCCACCGGTTGTGACATAACGCGCCCGCGCGTCAGGCGATCATGCAGGGTCAGGTTGCCGGCGCGCACGCCTTTGCGAATATCGGTGGTGTAATGCTCCACATTCGACATGCTCTCAACGCCACCGGCGACGACGATATCGCTCACCCCCGTTTGAACCATCATTGCGGCATTGACGATGGCTTGCAGGCCAGACCCGCAGCGCCGATCCAACTGATAGCCCGGCACGTCGAGCGGCAAGCCCGCAGCCAGCCAAGACCAGTGACCAATGCAGGGCGCTTCGCCATTGCCATAGCCTTGCGAGAAGACGACATCGTCGACGCGCGCGGGATCAATTTTCGTCCGCTCCATCAGCGCCTTCAGGATAATCCCGCCCAACTCACCAGCGGTCATGCTCGCCAGAACACCGCCAAATTTTCCAACGGGCGTACGGATGGGGGCAACAATTGCGGCGCGTCTGAGTGTCATGATGCAATTCCTACAATCTTAGAATCAATAAGGCGGGCAATCTCACCCGAGGATAAGCCAAGCCGTTCGCTCAGCACCTGTTCGCTATGCTGGCCATTGCGCGGCGCGGGCAGCGGCGCGGAACGATCCAACTGAGGAACCGTGCCAAACGCGCCTGCGGCGGGATAGGCAAAGCCCGAAGGATTGGTATCTAACATGCTGAACATGGGATTATCCCCCACAAGGCGGGGATCATGCGCGGCATCCAACATGGTGCGATAGGCCGAATGGACAATGCCCGCCGCGTCAAAGCTCGTCGCCAGCTCTGCATGGGGGCGCGCCGCTATGGCCGTTTCAAACAGCGGGTACAGGGCATCACGATGGGTGAAGCGCAGGCCATCATCCTTGGCAAAGCTAACGCCCAACTGGCTTTCCAAAGCCGTCAAGGACGCCTCAAGACCCAAAGCCGTCACCAAATTGGCCCATTGGCGCGGCGTGACGACCACAATCATCGTGCGCACGCCATCGGACGTCACAAAGTCACGCCCGAACAGGCCATAGACCATATTGCCCAAGCGTGGCCGATTGGCCCCTTGATGCAAAACTTCGGCAATGCCGCCCAAATTGGCGACTGTGCCAATTGCAACATCGGACAGGGGAATGCGTATTTCGCTGCCCTCACCCGTCTCATCGCGCCGCCGCAGGGCGGCGAGCATCGCAAAGGCGGCATAGGCCCCGCTCACCAAATCCCAAGCGGGCAGAACATGGTTCACAGGCTCTGGCCCCGGCCCCGTCATCATCGGATAGCCAACGGCGTTGTTGACCGTATAGTCCAGTGCGGGCGCGCCATCGGCCCAGCCCATGATCCGCGCAGTCACGAGATCAGGACGCTTTTGCGCCAGCTTTTCGTGCGCCAAAAACCCTTCCGCCGGGAAATTGGTGATGAACTGGCCTGTTTTGCACACCAAGTCTTGCAGCAATTCTCGCCCTTGCGGCGACCCTAGGTCGAGTGCGACAGACTTTTTCGCACGATTGAGATTTTCCCAATAGAGCGAGTCATTTGCAGGCGTCACCGGCCAGCGGCGATAATCCGGCCCGCCACCGATCTGATCAACGCGGATCACCTCTGCACCCATTTGGGCAAGATACAGCCCGGCTGTCGGCGACGCGACAAAGCTGGATGCTTCAATAACCGAAAGACCGCCGAGCAATTGATACATGGATTAGGCCTGAGCCGCCCATTCGCGCAGCATATGCTTTGCGATTTGGAGCTGGAGGATCTGCGTTGTGCCTTCGTAAATCCGATAGATACGGGCATCGCGGAAGAAGCGTTCGGCATCATATTCCGCGAGATAGCCAGCGCCGCCATAAATCTGCACCACGCGATCAACCACGCGCCCGCACATTTCCGATGCAAAAACCTTGGCTGCAGCGGCCTTGCGCAACACATTTTCTCCGGCATCAGCACGACGTGCGGCGTCTTCCAACATGCATTCCGCGGCGTAGATTTCGATCTCGCTTTCGGCGAGCATCTGCTGGATCAGCTGGAAATTGGCGATCGGTTCCCCAAAGGCCTTACGCTCATTGGCATAACGCAACGCGCTATCGAGTGCACGACGTGCATAGCCTGCCGCGGCCGCGCCAACGGACAAGCGGCCATTGTCGAGGCTCTGCATGGCCGTGACAAAGCCCTTACCTTCTTCGCCACCCAGCAGCGCGTCGGCGGGCAGTTTCACATCTTCCATGATGATATCGGCAATATGGCTGCCGGCCTGGCCCATTTTCTTGTCAGATTTGCCAACGGTGATGCCCGGCGTGTCCATCGGCACGATGAAGGCAGAGACATGGGCGTTTTTCGGCAAAGCTTCTTTGCTGGTCCGCGCCATGATGAGCGCGACATTCGCGAAAGGCGAATTGGTGATGTAGCGTTTGGTGCCATTCAACACCCAACCATTGCCGGATTTGACGGCCATTGTCTGCATCGCGGCGGAATCGGACCCAGAACCCGGCTCGGTCAACCCGAAAGAGGCGACTTCGCCAGCGGCCAGACGGGGCAGCCATTCCGCCTTCTGTTCCTCCGTGCCACCATTTTTCAAAGCGGAACAGACCATGCCAATGTTGATCGACGTGATCGACCGATAGCAGGGCATCGCATAGCTGAGCTCTCGGATGGTGCGAACATATTGCTGGATGTTCATGCCAGCCCCGCCAAACTCCTCCGGCATGGTCAAACCAAACAGGCCGAGCTGACGCATTTCATCCAATATGTCATCGGGGATCAGGTCTGTTTCCAAAACCTGCTTTTCAGCCGGGATAAGGCGTTCCCGCACATAGCGGTGCAGCTGTTCGGTGAACTGCTCAAAAATATCGGCGTCCATGCCTGCGGTCGTTGTGCTCATCTCTTTGGCCTCAAATTGGATCATAAGGGAAAACATGTGCCGACACTTCATCGGCACGGGCAAAGCTCGGTCGGAAGGACGGGATCAGCTCATCTGCAATGGCTTCCGGCGTCCAGCCTTCCACCTTGGTCATCGACCGCACCGGGCGCGGCTTATTGAACAAAGTGATTTCATTTTTACGGACGGAAAAAATCTGGTTGGTCACATCCTTGGATGCATCAGACGCCAGATACACAACCAGCGGCGCAATTTTATCTGCACTCATCGTTTTCATCCGTTCCACCCGGGCCTTTTGCTCCGGCGTTTCAGCAGGGATCGAAGCCGTCATCCGGCTCCAAGCGAACGGTGCAATGCAGTTGGAGCGCACGCCAGCGCGCGCCATGTCCAGCGCGATCGACTGCGACAAGCCAACAATCGCAAGCTTTGCGGCTGAATAATTGGCCTGCCCAATATTCCCGACCAGCCCCGACGTGGACGTGAAGTGGATGAAGCTGCCCGATTGCTGTTCCCGGAAATAGGGCGTTGCAGCCTTAGAGACGTTAAAACTGCCATGCAGATGAACATCGATAACGGCGCGCCAATCCTCATGGCTCATCTTGTGCCAGATGGTGTCACGCAAAATGCCGGCATTATTGACCACCGCATCAATCCGGCCGAACCGCTGCACCGCATCTTCGATAATCGAGGTAGCCCCCACCGGATCGGCGACGCTCGCCATATTGGCATGGGCTTTGCCGCCTGCCGCCAAAATATCGTTTACCGTATCTTGAGCTGGGCCAGCGTCACCGCCTTCGCCGCCGCCGCCAACGCCGGGATCATTAACGATCACAGCGGCTCCATGAGCGGCACAGAGCAAGGCGATCTCCCGACCAACGCCGCGTCCCGCCCCAGTTACGGCGACAACTTTTCCATCAAGCATGCCCATATGTGCGCGCCCTTTTTAAGCAAAAAACCAGGTTAAGCGGTCACCATACCACTCAGTCGAGACTGGATAATGGATTCAGCATCCGCAACCATCCTAGACACAAGGTCAGCACAGGTCGGGATATCGTGGATCAACCCCTGCACCATGCCGGCCGACCAGATGCCATGATTAATGTCGCCACTGGCCAAGCCTTCGCGTCCCCGCACACCCTTGACCAGACCAGCCACAACTTCAAAGGGCTGACCTTCGCGTTCGGCGGCCACAACTTGCTGAGATACCTCGTTGCGCGCCACGCGCGCAGTGTTGCGATAGCTTCTAAAGATCAGATCGGTTCCGCGTTCATCGGTTGCGACCATCGCATCTTTGAAGCTTTGATGGATGGGGGCCTCAACCGTTGCGGTAAAGCGCGTGCCCATATTGACGCCATCGGCGCCAAGGCACAGCGCCGCTGCCAACCCACGCCCATCGCCAAAGCCGCCGCTGGCAAGCAAGGGGATCTTCACCTTGTCCGCTGCAGCCGGGATCAGGATCAGGCCGGGGATGTCATCTTCCCCCGGATGCCCGGCGCATTCAAAGCCATCAATCGACACAATGTCCACGCCCGCGCGCTCGGCCGACAAGGCATGGCGGACTGCCGTGCACTTATGGAGAATGCGGATGCCATGTGGCTGCATCATTTCCCAAAACTCGCGGACAGCTGGCGTGCCGGCCGTTTCAACAATCTTAATGCCGCTATCGATAATGGCTTGGGTATAGCCTTTATAATCCGGCGGATTGATCGTCGGCAAAACCGTTAGGTTCACGCCAAAGGGCTTATCGGTCAT
>JBBATU010000025.1:0-26507 GCA_040398565.1 Chakrabartia sp. | reverse complement strand
ACTCAAATCGTGCACAAACAGTTAGAAGTATCGATAAAATGTTGATTTTCAACGACAAATTATACCATTAATCACCCCCCGAAGGCAGAGGCCAGAGGTTCGAATCCTCTCGGGTGCGCCATCTCTTAAAATAGGGGCATTAGGTCTCCACCTTTCGCCCTTTTGAAACAAGCAATTTCTCGAGCATGTCGGGTGAAAGGACTTGCGGCAGTTCCTGCGCCTCTCCGCCGGGGCGGAACCACAGGTAAAGCGGCACACCCGCACGTCCCTGTGCCTTGAGAAATCGGGTGATAGCCGGGTCCTGCCGTGTCCAGTCGCCGCGTAAAACGGCCACATTATGCCTAGCAAAGGCTTTTGCGACATCAGCATTTGCCAGGCTGGTTGCTTCATTGACTTTGCATGTCAGGCACCAATCCGCTGTCAGATAGAGAAAGACGGGGCGTCCCTCTGAACGCAGCGCCTGCAAACGCGTTTCGCTGAACGGCTCGCTCATCAGCGCGTCTTTTTCTGGCGCGATTGACGCTGCTTTGGCGGGGCCGCCTGCCGGAACGAAGAAAAGCGCGCCTATCACAGCGAGGAATGCCGCAATGGCAGCTATATGGCCATGCTTGCCCGCGCGCTGGCGCAAGCCGTACCACCACAGCGCAAGGCAGAGCAAAAGCGCCGCCGCCAGCGCTTGCATCAACCCATCCAGCCCGACTTGTCGACCAAGAACCCAGGCTAGGCCAAGTGCTGTTGCAAACATAGGCAGGCTGAGCAGATGCCGGAATGTTGTCATCCAAGCGCCTGGGCGCGGCACCCAGCGCCGTAACGGCTTGAAAAAGCCTAGACAAAGAAACGGCAAAGCAAGGCCGACGCCGAGGCCGACAAATACAGCCATAGCCGCTGGTGTTGGCAATATCATCGCCGCGCCCAGTGCCCCGGCCATAAACGGGCCGGTGCACGGTGTCGCGATAAAGGCGGCTAGCGCACCCGTGCTGATGGAGCCCCAATAGCCGGACGATGCTGACCCGCCAGCGACATTCATCGACGGCAACTCAAACAGACCGGCCATATTGGTCGCAATGGCAATAATCAGGAGGAACAAGCCCGCCACCACGCGGGGATCCTGAAGCTGGAAGGCCCAGCCCAAGGCCGCCCCTCCACTGCGGAGCATGAGGAGCGCGGCGCCCATGGCGGCAATCGTGCCGATTGCACCCGTGGCATAGCCAATGGCCTCAATCCGCGCTGCGCGATCATCCGACCCTGTTCGGACAAGCGACATTGCCTTCAAGCTGATCATCGGAAAGACGCACGGCATCAGGTTCAGCAATAGACCGCCCAGAAAGGCTGCCCCTAGCGCGATGAGAAAGGCCGACCAGTCAAAGGAGCTGGCAGGCGCAGCAGATGTGGACGCTGTAAAGCGATAGCTCTCGTGCGCGCCATTGGCGTGATCAATGCGCAGCAATACAGGAAGGCTCTGTCCAAGATCGGCGCTGCCCGGTTTGACCGTGAACGTCAGGCCGTCCTCTTCCGCCACGGCCTTGCCCACATCTTCTTCGGCTAAGGCTTCTGGTTTTTCAGAAAACAGGGTCGCCTTGTCGCCGGGTTTGAACGCAATGGCGGGAAAGTAAAAACGGATCGCCGATTTATCGACGCGCATTGTCGCCGGCTCATCCGCCGAGGTCGGCATGAGAGCGTTTGCGCGTGCAAAAAGACCTGCTTCCGCTGCATCCCTAGAGCCGTCACCCGAGGCCAGATGTGTGTTGAACGAGAGCGGGTCTGGCACGCAACTGGTCTGCGAACAAACAAGCAAATCCAGATCAAGACGCAATGGAACGGCGGAGCCACTGGAAAACGATTTGGGCACAGCAATATCCTGAAGCAGGATTGTCTCTCCCTCATGCACATTGCTGGCATAACCCCCGAGTATCAGTTTTTGGGGCGCGGGGTGTCGGATGTCGCTCGCCGAAAATCCCCGAGGCAAGGTCCAGTTGAGGCCGGGCGCATAGCCGGTCTGCCCGGGGTTGCTCCAATAAATGTGCCAACCCCGTTTAGGACGGAGAATAAGGGCAGCGGAAAGCGTTGCCCCTGGCTTTGCCGTCTTCTCCTGCAGAACAAAGGCAACACTATAATGTTGGCCTTTAGCCTCGACACGCGCCCAAGCGGCTGCGGGCATCAGGAGCAATGATAAAAATAGGAGAAAAACAGAACGCATCAACATGATCCTATCGGATGACCCAGGCGCGCACGCCCTCGGTTTCAAGAAAAGCTTCAGCCGCTGCTCCGCTGGCCATTGCCAATGTGGAGAGGATACCCGCCTCCATGCAGGTGGCGGCTGCGACGGTGACAGAGCGCGGCGGGTTTTCAACCGGCCAGCCCGTCTTGGGGTTAAGAATATGGCTGTAGCGGACACCGTCTTTCAGCAAAAAACGCCGTGCATCGCCGCTGGTGGTGAGGGCGCCGTTGCGGATTTCAATCAATCCCTGACTATCCTCGCCGGGGTCGACACCCTCAATCGCGATCCGCCAAGCGCGTCCATCCCGACGCGGGCCGGACACACGCAGGTCGCCACCGAAATTGACGAGGAAGGGATAGTCCGTCTTGCTGTTTAACAGCATGAGGACACGATCGACCGCATATTCCTTACCCAGCCCACCAAAGTCAATTTCCATGCCCGAAGGAATCGTGATGTGCGTTCCGGAAAACGCAATCTTGTCCCAGCCGATCCGCGGCAATAGGGCTGCAACGGCGTCTGGGGTCGGCACATTATCGGACCCGTCGAATGTCCAGATTTCCCGCAAAACACCGCAGCTGATATCGAACAGACCGTCGCTCATTACATGGCATTCTAGAGCATAACCCAATAGTGCCGCCATTTCGGGCGTAACCTCAACCGCCGCCCCATGTGAGCGGTTGACCTTGGAAAGAAGGCTGTCGGGTTGATAGCGGCTATAGGCGGACTCTATCCGAGCCACTTCCTCTTCGGCAAGTCGCCCAAAAATCTGCACCGTGTCTGGATCATCAGCATCGAACCGCACCTCGCACGGTGAGCCCATGGCGAAGAAACGATAGGCTTTGGAGAAAGAAGTGTCCGTCATGATTGGGCAAAAAAATGGCCGACCGACGAGTATCGGTCGGCCAAGGCGCATCAATATTTGAACTTGATGCCGAGCATGCCACTCATGGCATTTGTCCCGGCGAACAGCTTTTGATTGGCAAGGCCTGCGGGAATTGTCCCGTAGCTGCCTGCTTTGCTTTGCTGATACCGTTCTGCATTGGCGTAGATTTCAATCTTGGGGGTCAACTGAAATCCTGCGGTTGCTCCAAAAGTATAAGCATTAAAGCTGTCGAGCCTGCTGTCCGCACTGGCATAACTTGGCAGCGCAGACCCAGACGGCAGGTAATAATGGAAAAAATCCGCAGCTGTCTGATGATAGTAACGTGCGCGCGGCTCAATATATGCTTTACTCCCAATCGGGACGTGCTCAGCTAGTTCCAGCGTGTAAGAATCTATCCCCCAGCTGTCATGGTAATAGCGAGCGGAAACATCAGTCACATAGGATCCGAGCGCCCATTTTGCCGCCCCATAAATGCTATGTCTGGTTCGAGAGTCAGGCCGAGATTCATAAAGATAGCTCTGCGGCGCGCCCGTTGTAGGATTAAGAACAGAGAGTATCTTATAAGGATCAGTCTGATAACCCGAACTCTTCCCAAAGCTGTAGTTCAATTGAACCAAGAGAGAAGGCGTCAGCACCTGCGTGACACCGGCGACCAAACTCAAGACATTCTTGCTGTCCGATCCCTTTGCCGCAGCCAGCCCGCTCATCGCGGTCAGGGGCGTTGGGATGCCGTGGAACGGCTTTGACTGATCATGTTCAAAGTTCGCGCCAAGAGACAAGGTCGTCGCCTTGTTGTTGAGATCGTGCGAGACGCCAATACGACCGGCGAAGGAGTTGTAATCCTGCTCAACAGACCCATTGGCCCCAATGCTCAACTTCGTCGCATCCGCAATGCCCATGGTATAGCCAAGGTCCACCGCGACGCGATGATCGCGAAATGCCTTGTCGACGGGAAGTTCATTCGGCCCTGCGGTGTAGCGGCGTTCATATTTCCCGGTCAGTGGGTTGAGAACGCTGGTTCCAGAAGCTCCGGTCGACCCATGATGCTCGTTATCGCCACCTGATTTAATGGGCGCGACGAAAGTTTGCGTGGCAGACCAAGGCGTTGCGCCATTGGGGGTTGCGCCCGTCAATCCGTCATAGGTGACCTTGCCAGACAAAACATTGCCGTTCTTGCTTGTCCGCGTAATGGAGATCATCGGCTCAATCGCCTGCACTCGACCACCATTTTCTTTGTAATAAAGAATGGCGCTGTCGATGCTCAACGAGCCGAGCTCATCCACCGGCTCGTCATAGACATTGGTGATGGCAGGCGTGTCATTCGCGATGGAATTGCCATTGCTGTCATTCTGGCCTTGCGCCGACGCAGAGGTCGCTGCCAGCAAATTGGCGGTCATCAGGAAGAGCGTGGCGCCAATGCGCCGCTTTTGGAGCGTATTCAATTGCATCCGCAGCCTCCACCGTCAAAACTGCGTCCACCAGACGAAGCTTCTTTGCTGAACGAAATATGATCCCGCGCACTGGCGAGATGCGGGTTGCGCCCTAATTGCATGGACTGACGAGCTGTAATTCCACGCTGCCAGGGTTGCACAGTGGCGCACCCCGTTGCGGTCAACGCCAGAAGCGTTGCCATCATTATCTTACCTGTTTTCATAGATTATGAGGTCCTATTTCAACGTTCACTGAGGAGCTGGTCAATATGCTGGCGGTACGCCGCCTGCTGGTCGGGGTGGAAACCTTTATGGGTAAAGCGGACATGGCCAGACCGATCGATCAGCATCGCGGTTGGCATATCGCTGACCTTATACTGGGCCGCGATCCCACCTGTTCCGTCGTAAATGACAGGGAGCGAAGCCCCCATTTTGCGGAGGAACATGTCGGCCTGGGGCCGTGAGCGATCTAGATTGATCGTCACCACGGCGAAGTCGCGCCCGGCATATTGGCGCGTCAGACTGGCCATATAGGGGAAGGACAGCTTGCACGGTCCGCACCAGCTTGCCCAGAAATCAACATAGACCACTTTGCCCCGATAGGCACTGAGATCGAGCCGGGCGGGATCCGCCTGAGCCGTGAGGGGCGAAAGAGACCCAATGGCCCCCAACAGGAGGGCAGCAGCCCATTTGCGAGCTTTATTCCTATGATTTTGCAGCACCAAATATGGCTCCGTCTATTGTCTTGCTTTTCCCGAAGGTGCGACCCGACGGGTGGCACGCATAAGCGCTCCATAAGCAAGACGACGCAGTCACCGGGTCACCCCAGTCCACCTCCAATTAAATTTCGCCTATTCGTTGCGGCTAGAATTTCCGTTCAAGGGAAAATGTAAGCGTACGCGGCCGAACGGGGGTGTGCTGGCGCGTGCTCTGAACAGAAAAGGAATTGCCAAAGGCAAAGCTGTCTGCCGCACTGTTCAAAAGATTTTCACAGGTTAGCGCAATAACCATCCCCTGCCATTCCCTGCGAACATAGGCCCCCATGAGCGCATAACTGTTCGTCTTTTGATCAAGCCGCGGATCAAAGCTCAAATGAGATGGCCCAGAGGCAAGAAGAGAGATCCCACCCCGTCCACCGCCAATCGCGGTTGGCAGATCAGCCTCAATCCGGGCATGTCCTCGCAGCCGGGGAATGGTTGGCAGGCGAGCATCCTCAATCGTGCCAAGCGCGGGGGTTGTGCTGTACACTTCCCCAAACTGCATGGTGGCGGTCACTTCCGCCAACCAATGTGAATCGGTCCAGCGGCTTACAAATTCTCCACCCATATTATGCGCCCGCCCCACATTGATCGTTCCAATTAAACCGGAACCGAGCAAAATATCGGACTGTATATCGCGCCAATTGAACCGAAAGATCGACGCCTCGATGGTCAACTTGCGTTCAAAGCGCTTTATTCTAAGCCCAGCTTCCATGCTCACTAACCGATCGGCGGCAAAGGTGAAGGGTTCCTCTGTCGCGGACGGATTGAGGCCACCGGGACGGGTCGCTGTCGAATAGTTGATCCAAACTCGTGTATCATCGTCGGGTTTCCAAGAAAGAGCCGCACTCGGGTTGGCGCGCCAGACGCTGTTCTGCTCAACATCGCCTATCTGTTGCTTATTCTCTTCATTCAGGGCACGAAAAACACGCAGACCACCTTGAATCAGAAGATCATGCGTAAATGCCAAGGAGGCATCCCCAAAAGCTGCATATTCCTGATATGATTTACGATAAGTGCTAACAGCTGTTTGCCGCAATGTGCTGGTCAAGATGCCGTTTAAATGACTGGTAGTAGACAGTTGATTAACGCCAAAAAGCCACTGAAACGATCCGTGCTGATCGGCCAAGCGTGCTTCATTACTGACCAAATATTGCCCGCGTGTTTCTGAGTACAATAAAGGCGACGCCTCCCCAAGCCGAGATGCGGCATCGGTCGCGTCAAATTTGTTCTCAATATCATGGTGAACATATGCAGACGCAAAGAGGGCCTGAAGCTCGCCTAAAGGCGCGGATATCCTAATCTGCCCACTGAAAATGCCAGTCCCATGCGGCTCGGCAAAGTGGGTGGCACGTGCATAGGCACTGGCCTCCACTGCAGCGTATTGGCTATCATGGGCGCGCATCCATTGCCCTGCAAGGATGGCATCGGCGGTCACGTCGCCAGCCCGCCACCGCGATGAGAGCCGCCCACCGGTCGTCGTCACGCGATTTACATTATGGGCAGCGCGGTAGTTATCGTCGATCCAACCCGAGGCGTGATCACGATAGGCGACTGCCCGGACAGCTAGGTCGGCAGCCAATGGAAGGTTTGCAACGCCACTAGCAGTTGCATTCATGCCGCCATGTGCCGTTGCGCCAATCTGAGCCGTCGCCTTTACGGAGTAGGCTTGGTCATTGGGCAGGTTGGGGACAACGCGATAAACACCGCCCAAGACGCCCGACCCATAAAGTGCGCCCTGCGGGCCTTTGAGTATTTCCACTCGGTCTATATCGATCAATTTCAGATCTGGGTCAGGCGCATCAAAGTTAATCCGAGCTTCCCCCAAAAATATGCCCACTGTTGATTGGCTTGGTCCATTGAAGGCGCTGTCCGCGACACCGCGAATAAAAATGCGATTGCGCCCCGGTCCCATATTAGTGCTGGTCAGACTGGATACATTTGCAACCACCTCACTGGTGTCGGCAAGGCCGTTTGACTGCAAGGCCGAATTGCTGGTCACAACAGAGACGGAAAGCGGCAAGTCGAACAAGTTTTCGTCCCGCTTGGTGGCCGTAACAATGATATCTCGATCGGGCTCAGGGGCAATGCCCCTATCGAGGTCCTCAACGGGCGCGATGGGTTTGACAGGGGCAATGTTCTGCTCAAGCCGGAAATGCCGGGCATCGATTTGGATCAATGTCAGGCCGGCTTGATGCGCAATCACGGCCAGGGCTTCTCGCGGAGCCTGCGCATGCGATCGCTCAATTTGAATTTTGGGAAGCCGCCCGACATAACCAACAGATACCTTGGCCTGCCGCGCAACGCTCGAAATCGCCTGCCCAACGGATCCTGTCGGGATCAGAATGGTCGAATTTTGAGGGGCCGCTGACAGCGGGGCCGAGATCGCGGCAACCGCAACGAGGCTAATGCGCCGCCCGGAAATAAAGGGTTTTGCCGCGACGTTCAGCAACAAAACCGGTGAGAGTTGAAAAATCCGAAACAAGCCTCGTCCCGTCGCCAATGATCAATGCACCGGTAAAATGTTGGTCGGCAATGCGCGGGTCTGCGGCCAGCGTCAATCCACTACTGCGCTGAATATCCGCAATGACGACCGCAACGGGAATGTCATCATAGCTTAGCTGGCCTGCCCGCCAACTAGAAACTTGCGTCGGCGCCACATGATAAGCCCGCATGTGGCCACTACCCTCTGCAATCTGAAGCCCTCTTCCCTGACGAAGAGAAAGGGCAGCCCCATTTTCTAGCGCGATTTGCACTTCGCCAGTTGCGACCTGCACTTGAACATGGCCTCCGGAACGGGAGACGCCAAATTGGGTTCCAATGTCCTGCACGCGATAATCACCAACCTGAACCTCAAATGAAGGGTTCGGGTCTAATGGGGCATCGAAAAAGGCAGCCCCTTTTTCGAGCCTTACCTTAGCAATTGGGCCTTGTGCCAGTTCGATCCTGCTGTTTCGATCCAAGTGGATCGACGCGCCATCGGCAAGCGCAATCTCGCGCGTCGCGCGCGGGCCTGTTACATAGATCTCGCTCTGTGGTTGAGATGTCTGCCAGAACATTGCCCCACCGCCCAGCAGCGCAACGAGCGCGGCCGCCAAGGCAGCTGGTTTCCAGCGACCAGAGGCAAAACTTCCTTGGGCTACCTCATCGTCATTTGCCGCAGGAGCTGTCTTCAGCGCAGGTGCCTGTGTATCAAACTGACGATTTACCAAAGCAATCTGCTCATATGCCTGTCGATGCGAGGGATCTTCCTCCAGCCACAGACAAAAGGCATCCCAATCGGCATCCTCGCCTGAAAGCCGAACATGCCATTTAATGGCTGCGTCAATATGCCGATCCGATTGAGTCATTCTTCACCATAGTGCTCTTGAAGAGCTTTCAATGTCTTGACGTTGCACAAGGACGATTACCTCAGCCCGACAGAAGACGAAAAAGATGTTTCAGCGCAATGGCCATACTTTTCTCAACCGCACTGCGGCTAATGCCCAATCGGGCGGCGATCTCAGAATGGCTTTCCCCCTCCACCCTATGGAGCTGAAACACCTCTGCCGCGCGTGTCGGCATATCCGCCAGCGCTTGTCGGACCCTGCTAAGTTCTTCACGGGCGATCAAAGTCCGTTCGGCATCCGGCAGATCATCCCTTGCAATCCCGTCACTAACCGTCGTCGACGCCTCGACCCAATGCTCTTCGCGCAGGGCTCGTTGTATACGAGAGCGGGCATGGTCGGTTGCAAGGTTTTGGGCCATGCGAAAAATATAGGCTTCAGGATTGCCAACTGGCCCAGGTTCAAGCGTGCGGATTTTGATCCACAAATCCTGCAACAGGTCATCAGCCAGTGCCGGGTCACCCGTGCGCGCAGCCAACAGGCGGTAAAGCCTGGGTCGGATCTCGTCAAATATGGCAGCTAATCCGGCAGGCTGATTCATCTTGGGGCCGACTGATGATGCATTTATGGACCCTTGGCAACACTTTGGATGAAGTGCTTTTGCGCATTTTGTTACTTCTTATACGGCCCTTTTCGGTGCGGTTTTCCGCCATTTGGCTTTGTCCGGAATGGACGCGGGGCATGGGGCGCAGTTGCCCGACGATTGCCCTTGGCGGCATCGCGGGGCGTCTCTGGCGACAAGTCAATCACGATCCCGCTTTCATCCTCAGCACCGGGCACAGATGTTCGAGCAACCGCATCGCGGAAGCGTCGTTCAATCGCGCGGGGAATCTGAAAAAAGCTTTCATTGGCCGCAATGCGGATGGCCCCAATTTCGTTCTTGGTAATATGGCCGCGACGGCACAGAAGCGGCAAAACCCAACGCGGATCGGCATTATGGCGTCGGCCGATGTCCATGCGGAACCAGACCACATCGTCAAAGCCCGTCCGATGGTGGGCGGGCCGCCCGTCCCCATCCTGCCGGGCTGACAGATCGATCAATTCCTCAGGTTCTGGCAAGCTATTGCTATGCGCCCGGACTAAAGCCAGAGCCAGTTCCTCGGCGCTTTTCTGCTCCAACAAGCGAGACGCGAGCAACTGCTCCTCCTCGCTCGCCTCAATGGGCTCCATCAGCGTCGCCAGAAGGCGATCCCGATCCCGTTCCCGAATGGCGGCCGATGTCGGGGCCTCGCCCCACTCCGCGGCAATTCGGGCACTGCGCAACAGCGCCTCAACGCGACGGCGACGCTGATGCGGCACAATAAGAACAGCTGTACCCTTATTCCCCGCCCGGCCCGTCCGGCCAGAGCGATGCTGAAGCGTTTCAGGGTCCCTTGGGACTTCAACATGGATGACAAGGCTCAATGAGGCCACATCAATCCCACGCGCGGCAACATCCGTTGCAACGCACACCCGCGCCCGTTTGTCGCGCAGGGCCTGCATCGCCTGATTGCGCTCATTCTGGCTATGCTCGCCGGACAAAGCGACCGCGGCAAAGCCCCGCTCAATCAATGTCGCGTGCAAATGGCGCACATTGTCGCGTGTTGCGCAAAACAACATCGCCGTTTCCGCTTCATGGAAACGCAACAGATTGACGACGGCATTTTCAATATCGGCTGGCGCAACGGTAATCGCCTGATAGCTAATATCGCCATGCCCGCGATCATCCTCCACCGTCGAAATCCGCAGAGCATCGCGCTGATAGCGTTTGGCCAAGGCAATAATTGGCTTTGGAATTGTCGCAGAGAATAACAATGTGCGGCGTTCTGACGGCGTTGCGTCCAATATGCCTTCGAGGTCATCTCGAAAACCCATATCCAGCATTTCATCGGCTTCATCGAGCACGACAAAGCGCAGCTTTGAAACATCCAGAGCACCGCGCTCCAAATGGTCGCGCAGACGTCCCGGTGTGCCAACCACGATATGCGTGCCCTGATAGAGAGCACGACGTTCCTTCGACGCGTCCATCCCGCCGACACAGGTGGTGATCCGCGCGCCAACTTGCGCAAACAACCATGTCAATTCGCGACTGACCTGCAAGGCAAGCTCCCGCGTTGGGGCAATGACCAGCGCGCTAGGAGCCCCCGCTGCGGGGAATTTGGAGCCATCGCTCCAAAGATCAAGGCCCATGGCAAGCCCGAACGCCACAGTCTTCCCCGATCCCGTCCGTGCAGACACGATGAGGTCGCGATTATGGGTTTCAGGCTCAATCACCGCCGCCTGAACAGCCGTTGGAACGCTATAGCCGCGCGCGGTAATCGCCGCGCGAAGCGGCTCTGGAATTTGGGAAAAGGGCATAATCTCAATACAGTTTGAGGGAAAAAATATCGGGCGAACCAATTTGGAAACTGATCCTTGTCCAACCAACGCCAGACCGATCCTTCCGCTTGTCTCTACAGATATTTAGCGCGCAAAGCCACAGGGCAATTAACCGAGCGGCCGTGACGCTTCAAATCGTTAGGCTAAGCTCGCTTTTATCGCAGCCATAGCGGCGTCGGCTTTACTTCCATCCGGGCCACCGCCTTGCGCCATATCGGGCTTACCACCGCCGCCTTGGCCACCCAAGGCCTCAACAGCTTTGCGCACCAGATCAACGGCGCTGAACCGGCTGGTCAGATCATCGGTTACAGCGACCAAAACGGATGCCCGCCCCTCATTGACCGTCACAAAGGCCGCAACGCCAGATCCAAGCTTCGCCTTTGCATCATTGGCAAGGCCCCGCAGGTCCTTTGGATCCAGTCCGTCAAAACTCTGACCAAGGAAGAGCAAGCCGCCCACATCCTCAGGTTCCGCTGGTGCCGCACCAGAGCCGCCAAGGGCCAATGCCTTTTTGGCCTCTGCCAGGTCTTTTTCCAGTTTACGAACCATCTCTGCCAAAGCAGACACGCGGGCCGGCACTTCATCCGGGTTTGCGCGTAATTGGGATGCCACGTCTTTCAATTTGTCATCCCGATCAGACAGCCAGCGCCGCGCCGCTTCACCGGTGAGCGCTTCAATACGCCGAACTCCCGACGCGACGGCGGACTCAGAGATGATTTTGAACAACGCAATATCGCCCAAAGCGTTCACATGGGTGCCGCCGCATAACTCAACTGAATATGCCTGAGCCTGATCCCGCGGGCCCATGGTCAGAACGCGGACTTCTTCACCATACTTCTCCCCAAAGAGCGCCAAGGCCCCGGCAGAAATGGCGTCATCCGGCGTCATCAATCGCGTGGTCACGGCTTGGTTGCGGCGAATTTCGGCATTCACTTCGGCCTCAACAGCCGCGACATCTTCCGCTGTCAACGCATTGGGCTGCGAAAAGTCAAACCGCAGCCGGTCTGCGGCAACCATGCTGCCCTTTTGCGTCACATGTGCGCCCAGACGGTTGCGCAGCGCCGCATGGAGCAAGTGCGTTGCCGAGTGATTGGCACGGATACGGTCCCGACGCTCTGCATCCACCGAAAGATGCACGGTCTGACCAACCGAAATGTCGCCCGCCTCAATCACCGCCTGATGCGTGTGGAGCCGCCCCAAAGGCTTAGACGTATCGTCAACGCGCGCCGCAAAGCCATGCTCGCCGCGAATTGTGCCAGCATCGCCGGTCTGCCCGCCACTTTCCCCATAAAAGGGGGTCTGGTTGGTCAAAATGGTAACGCTATCGCCGGCCTTGGCTGCATCAACGCGCTGACCACCTTTGATGAGCGCCAGCACTTGAGCTTCCGCTTCCGTGCTCACATAACCGGTGAATTCAGTGCCCCCGAGCTCATCGGCAATATCGAACCAGATATCATCAGACGCTGTTTCGCCAGAACCTTTCCAGGCCGCGCGTGCCATCGCCTTTTGCCGCGCCATGCCCGCGTCAAAGCCGGCACGGTCAATGCCCAGACCTTGCGCGCGCAGCGCGTCTTCGGTCAAATCATAGGGGAAGCCATAAGTATCATAGAGCTTAAACGCCGTGTCACCGGGCAAGACATCGCCCGACGCCATATTGGCCGTTGCTTCGTCCAGAAGCTTTAATCCCTTATCCAGCGTCTGGCGGAACCGCGTTTCTTCTTGCAGCAACGTTGCTTCAACCAGTGGTTGCGCGCGGAGCAGTTCTGGATAAGCCGCGCCCATTTCCGCAACCAGCGACCCGACAAGCCGATGCATCAATGGGTCTTTCGCGCCCAGCAAATGCGCATGCCGCATGGCACGGCGCATGATGCGGCGCAGAACATAACCCCGCCCCTCATTGGACGGAAGAACGCCGTCTGCAATCAGAAAGCCCGACGCACGCAGATGGTCGGCAATCACCCGATGCGACGCCTTCATAGCGCCATTGGGGTCGCTTTTGGTCAGTTCCGCCGATTCCCCGATGAGGGATTTGAACGTGTCGGTATCATAATTATCGTGGACGCCCTGCAGCACCGCCGCGATGCGTTCCAACCCCATGCCTGTATCAATGGACGGGCGCGGCAAATTGGTCCGGCTTCCATCGGCTGCCTGTTCAAATTGCATGAACACAAGGTTCCAGATTTCGACGAAGCGGTCGCCATCTTCATCTGGCGATCCCGGCGGGCCACCCGCGATATGATCGCCATGGTCCCAGAAAATCTCACTGCACGGGCCGCAGGGCCCGGTATCGCCCATCGACCAAAAATTGTCGCTGGTCGGAATACGAATGATCCGGCTTTCCGGCAGACCCGCAATTTTGCGCCAAAGGTCGAATGCCTCATCATCGGTGTGATAAACCGTGACGGTGATCCGATTGGGATCAAGGCCCCATTCCTTCGTGGTCAGGTTCCAAGCGAGCGAAATCGCCTGTTCCTTGAAATAATCACCGAAGGAAAAATTGCCGAGCATTTCAAAAAACGTATGATGCCGCGCGGTGTAACCGACATTGTCGAGGTCATTATGCTTGCCGCCTGCCCGAACACATTTTTGAGATGAGGCGGCGGTCGAATAGGCGCGCGATTCAAGACCGGTGAAGACATTCTTAAATGGAACCATGCCCGCATTGGTGAACATCAACGTGGGATCATTATGCGGGACCAACGGCGCAGACGCGACCCGTTCATGGCCATTGGCCGCAAAATAATCGAGGAAAGAGCGGCGGATATCGTTGGTCGAAGTCATAGCGCCTTCGCTTAGGCGAGGCTGATCGGCTTCTCAAGCATTACAAGACCCTAAAGCCATGCAAATATGCCTTAGACCGAAAAAGGCCCGCCAATTTGGCGGGCCTTTCGAAGCATGAGACGCGATGACGCCCTATCTGCTGACGCCGGAGTGATCACCCCCGGCTATCCCGATCAGATATCGTCATCCGCCTCTGGACCAACCATAAGACCTTCCGCGACTTCTTCCGTCTTCCCCCGAATCTGCTGCTCAAGGCGCGCGGCCATATCCGGATTTTCCTTGAGCCAGACCTTGGCGTTTTCACGGCCCTGCCCAATGCGGATCGAGTCATAGCTAAACCAAGCCCCAGACTTTTCGACAATCCCGGCCTTCACGCCAAGATCAAGGATCTCGCCCGTCTTGGAAATGCCTTCGCCATACATGATGTCAAATTCAACCTGCTTGAACGGCGGAGCGACTTTATTCTTCACCACCTTCACGCGGGTTGCATTGCCAACAATGTCTTCGCGATCTTTAATCTGCCCTGTGCGACGAATGTCCAAACGCACCGATGCGTAAAACTTAAGCGCATTGCCGCCCGTCGTTGTTTCCGGTGAGCCATACATCACGCCAATCTTCATGCGGATCTGGTTGATGAAGATCACAAGGCAGCGTGACCGATTGATCGAGCCAGTGATCTTGCGCAACGCTTGGCTCATCAAACGGGCCTGCAAGCCGACATGGCTATCGCCCATTTCGCCTTCAATTTCAGCGCGCGGCACAAGTGCTGCGACCGAATCGATGACCAGCACATCGACGGCGTTCGAACGAACAAGCGTATCAGTGATTTCCAGCGCCTGCTCGCCCGTATCGGGCTGCGACACGATCAGCTCATCAATGTTCACGCCCAGCTTCTTGGCATAGCCCGGATCAAGCGCATGTTCTGCGTCGATAAAGGCCGCCGTGCCGCCCGCCTTTTGCGCTTCGGCAATGGCATGAAGCGCCAGCGTCGTCTTGCCAGAGCTTTCCGGGCCGAAAATTTCAACGATACGCCCGCGCGGCAAGCCGCCAATGCCCAAGGCGATGTCCAAACCGAGGGAGCCAGATGACACCGACTCAATTTCAATCGCCTCGCGTGAGCCGAGCTTCATTGCAGAGCCCTTGCCAAATGCGCGGTCAATCTGGGCAAGTGCCGCTTCGAGTGCTTTTTCTCTATCCATGGTTGCCGAACGATCCGTTTGAATGATTTTGAGTTGCGCCGACATGGCCTTTTCCCCTCGTAGCTGTTGCACCTGCTGCGTCAATCAGAAGGTCTATGTATATGCTTTGTTCTCATTGAACAAGAGGGGAACGAAAAATATTTCTTGTTTTGTTCTCTTGGTATCGCGTTAGGGCGTCAAGGCTGTTTTAACAGCCTCGCCAAGCTGTTGAACTGAAAAAGGTTTCGGCAGAAAATTGACATTGTCGAGCGTGATTTCCTGCCGCAACGGTTCCTCCGCATAGCCCGACATAAACAAAATTGGCAGATTCGGCCGCTTCACCCGTGCTTGCCTGCCGAGTGTTGGACCATCCATTGAAGGCATGACAACGTCGGTTACCAGCATATCTATATCGTCATGCGTATCCAGCAAAGCGAGACCCTCCTCCCCATCGGTCGCACATATGACCTTATACCCCTGCAGGGTCAGTGCACGTTCTGCGATGGCGCGCACCATATCCTCATCTTCCACCAACAAGATTGTTCCGTGCCCCCAAAGATCGGCCTGTTGTGGCTTGGTGCGCGCCTCCGCTGGGCTTTGCACCTCCGCGCCCGCATAAACGGGAAGGTAGATGACGAAACTTGATCCCTGCCCCGGCGTTGAATCGGCAAATAAATGCCCGCCCGATTGTTTGACGATCCCATAAACGGTGGACAGCCCCAGGCCCGTGCCGTTTCCAACGTCCTTCGTCGTGAAAAACGGCTCAAAAATCTTGGACATCAACTTTGGGTCAATCCCCCCACCCGTGTCGGTCACACTGAGTGCTGTATAGTCTGCGGCTGGCAAGAGCTTGTTTCCGCTGGCCCGAACCTCCGCCGCCGTCACCGCATAGGTTTGAATGATCAGTTTGCCGCCCTCTGGCATGGCATCCCGCGCGTTGACGGCCAGATTGACGATCACCTGCTCCAACTGGCCAGGATCGGCCCATATTGCCCCAAGATTTCGGCCTTGCTTCACGATCAGGTCAATGTTTTCTCCGACAAGACGCGCCAATAGATTGGAGATTTCGGCAACAATATCTGGCAGCAGAAGAACTTGCGGGCGTAATGTCTGCTGCCGCGAGAAAGCCAAAAGCTGGCGGGTCAGCGCAGCGGCGCGATTGGCATTATTCTTAATCTGTTGAATATCATCATAGTCGATATCGCCGGGCGCGTGACGCATCAGCATCAGGTCACACTGGCCTAAAATTCCAGTCAGAACATTGTTGAAATCATGTGCAACGCCGCCGGCCAGCTGGCCGATTGCCTGCATCCGTGTCGCATGGCCAAACTGCTCATTCAGGCGCGCGTCATCTGCATCCGCCCGATCTAAGGGGGTATTGGGCTTGCGCTTAGGCTTGACGGCAATCTCTGATCCTCCCGCCAAAGACCTGTCAATCTGGACGCGGCGGACCATCCGTGCAGCGCCTCCCAGAAGAAAAAGACCAAGGAGGAACCCTGCCCCCAGCCACAGACTTGTTGATGAAAGGAAGATTGACAATGCCGTCAGCATCATGGCTGCCGCTGCGAGGATCAGCCCCCGTCTGGAACTCAGGTAAGGAACCGAAAACAACGTCTTTCACCACCGGCTTGCTTATGCAGACATCTACACCCCGGCCCTTGGCATCAAGTTTGGGACATAGCGCCTTTTGATCGACGTGATCGCCATTTACGTACTATAAATATCCGCCAACCCAATGCCGCGAGAACATAACCCACAATAGCTGTGGAAATGGCAATGATGAAAAGCCCCCAAAGCATCGCCGGAGCCGCGCTGGACAACAGCCAGGTCATCCACTCTCCCAAACTGGCATTGCGCCCAATCAAGGCTTCAAACTGCGTCACATCAGCCCCCAAACGGAGCGTCGCATTGCCGACATAAAGAGAGGCTGCAAGAATGAATGGCGTCGTCGCCGGATTGCTTAAAAAAGTCATGGCAGCAGCCACAGGAACATTCGCCCGAAACGGCAACGCAAGCAAAGCAGCGCCGATAATTTGGATACCGGGTATCAGCAAAAATATACCGACCAGCAGCCCAAGCGCAACGCCGCGCGGCACCGACCGCCGGGTGAAACGCCACAGGGCTGGGTGAAATACCCGTTGCGCAAAGGGCCGCAAGAAACGGCTCTTCTCAAAACTCTCGCGTCGGGGAGAATTGTTTCGTATCCGATCAGAAAGCCAAGTCATCCGCGGTCCCGCAACAATCGTCCGGCCTCCCGCTTCCAATCCCGTTCTTTGATTGTCTCGCGCTTGTCATGCGCCTTTTTGCCCTTGGCCAGCGCCAGCTCAACCTTGGCCCGTCCGCGCCCATTGAAATAAATGGATAAGGGAACCAGCGTCATCCCATCGCGCGCGACCGCGCCGTAGAGCTTGTTGATCTCCCGCTCATGCAGCAAAAGCTTCCGGGGGCGTTTCGGCTCATGGTTAAAGCGATTACCGTGGCTAAACTCTGGGATGTTCGCGTTGACCAGCCAAACCTGGCCGTCCTGCACTTCGGCATAGCTTTCAACAATTGATCCTTGCCCAAATCGAAGCGACTTCACCTCGGTTCCCGTCAGAGCAATTCCGGCCTCAACCGTATCGTCGATAAAATACTCATACCGGGCACGCCGATTCTCTGCGACCGTCTTCACTTTTTCAAATGTTGCAGGCCGCGGGCGCGCCATCAGATCAGGCCAGCATGGCGAAGCCCAGCATCCACTGCACGACAAGATGCATCCGACGCTGGGGTCAATGGCAAGCGCAGTTCATCTGGAAAGCCATCCAGAACCTGCGTCATGGCGTATTTGACAGGCCCGGGGGATGCATCGGTGAACAAAGCACCATGAAGCGGATGCAAGCGATCATTAATCTCGCGTGCCCGCGCATAATCACCGTCAAGGCAGGCCTGCTGCAACTCGGCACAGAGGCGTGGCGCGACATTGGCCGTCACCGAAATACAACCAACACCGCCCGCCGCGTTAAACGCAAGGGCCATATCATCATTGCCGGACAACTGGCAGAAATCAGGCTCGCAGCTCAAGCGATGCGACCCAACCCGCGCAAGGTTCCCGCTGGCATCCTTAATCCCGACAATTGACGGGATTTCTGCAAGACGGGCCACCGTTTCCGGCAGCAAATCTGTCACTGTTCTTCCGGGCACATTATAGAGGATGATGGGTAAATCACAGCGGTCTGCAAGACGAGCATAATGGGCGTAAATGCCCTCTTGGCTTGGACGATTATAGTAAGGCGCAACAACAAGGGCTGCAGCCGCTCCGGCTTGCTGCGAAAAGCGCATATGACGCTCCGCCGTAGCCGTATCATTGGACCCGCAACCTGCAATAACGGGAACCCGGCCCTGAGCTTCTTCTAGGCACAGGTCAATAACGCGATAATGCTCATCATAAGAAAGGGTCGCGCTCTCGCCCGTGGTGCCGCAGGGCACAAGGCCGCTTGACCCTTGCTCGATCTGCCAGTTCACCAAAAGGCGAAAAGCACTCTCATCGACTACACCGTCCCGAAAAGGCGTTACCAACGCCGGAATTGAGCCAGAAAACATCTGCGCGGCCCTTCACCTGATAGATGGTTTGCGCCATAACTGAAACTGGTCCAGTCATGACGTTGAAGCCCAAATAAGGATGCAACCCCCAATATGTCCAGCATGTTGTCTCTGACATCCGCAAAAGCATGGATCCTTGGCGGTCTGTCAGCCATTATGGCCGGTCCTCATCCCGTCCAAGCACAGGCTGCCGCCGCGCCCTCCACCGGTGTATTGGCCACGACGCTTCCCAATATCAGCCCACAGCCGCCATCGTCCGTCATCAACCCCATGACCGCAATTTTGTCGCAATGGACCAGCTTGCGCCGGAATGATGCCCTGCCCTTTAGCGCCTATGCCGATTTTCTGCTTGTCCATAAGGATTGGCCAGGCGACGCCCAGTTGCGCCGCACAGCAGAACGGGCCCTGCGCCCGGATCAGGATAACCCTGCCACTATTGTGCGCTTTTTCAGTGATAAAAAGCCAGAAAGCGCAACCGGTTGGCTGAGATATGCTGAAGCACTTGCGTCTCTCAACCGAAGCGAAGAAGCGAGTGTGGCCGCCAGAATGGCTTGGACGTCCGCCCCTTTGCCTCAGGTGGAAGAAACACGGCTCCTTCAGAAATTTGGCAGCATTCTTCGGGATGAGGATCATGATGACCGTATGAACCGCTTTTTGTGGCTGCGCGCAACGGATTCCGCCGCTCGGCAGATCGCCAGAACAAGCCTCACCCGGCGACCCAATTTCGATGTGCGGTTGGCGCTGCTGACAAAAGCGCCTGACGTATCGGATAGGCTGGACTATGCAACAGCACCGGTTCGCAATGACCCCGGGTTTATCGCCGATTACATGTGGTGGCTGCGCAATACGGGCCAAGGTGCCACTGCCCGTCAATTTCTTCGGGATAACCACCCCATGGCGACATATCCTGCGTCGCCCGAAATATGGCTGCAAATGCTTTTGATCTCGGCGCGGGACGCAGCACAGGCAGAGGACTGGCAAGCCGCCTTTGACATTGCCCGCAGGGCCGGCACTGCCTACCCGCCCAACACAGATGTACGCAAACGCCCCTTTGCAGAACGCGACGCCTATACCGATCTGATTTGGCTTGCTGGAACCATAGCGCTTAATCGGTTGAATGAACCAAGCCAGGCGGCAGAGATGTTCCGCCTTTATGTCACCGCCGCCCAATCATCACAGACGCAAGCGCGCGGACTATATTGGGCTGGGCGTGCTTGGACCGCCGCATCCCGCCCCGCTGAGGCGCGCAGTTCTTTTGAAGAAGCCGCCCAATATGTGGACCAGTTCCATGGTCAGCTCGCTGCCGAGCGTCTCGGCCGCGTGTTAAGGCTTCCGCCTCAAACTGTAAGCATCTCCATAAGCGCAGAGCAGCGCGCCCAATTTGAAAAAAGGTCGATCGTCCGGGCCTTGCTGGCATTAGGGGAAGCTGGCAATTGGGCGGACCAAAGCCTTTTTGTCCGCAGCCTCGCCAGCACCATATCAACCGATGCAGATCATCTGTTGGCCGCTGAATTGGCGCAACGGATTGGCAGACCAGACCTGAATGTTCTGGTAGGGCGCAATGCCCGTAACACAGGGCTGAACGACTATATTCGCACAGCATTTCCACAAATTCACGTCCCGGCAGAACAAGCTGAGGATTGGACCTTCATCCATGCCATTTCTCGGCAAGAAAGCCAGTTTGACAGACAAGCGGTAAGCCGCGCGGGCGCGCGGGGATTGATGCAGCTCATGTCCGGCACCGCCCGTGACACGGCCCGACATCTTGGCATGGAACAGGACAATCTGATCCTTTTTGACCCGCAGGTTAACATCACACTTGGAGCAAGCTATTTCCGGCGTATGTTGAACAATTATGGCGGTTCACATGTCCTTGCCATTGCCGCCTATAACGCCGGACCGGGCAATGTGAACCGATGGATCCGGACGATTGGTGATCCCCGCACGAATATGGATGTTCTGGATTGGATAGAGGCGATCCCTTTTTCCGAAACGCGTAATTATGTTCAGCGCGTGCTCGAAAATGCAGTTGTTTATGATCTGAAAGATCCCAACCGCGCGACACTACATGGCGATGCCCCGCTATCCTTTTATCTCGGCAAGTCTTACCCCGGCTAAATGGATCAACCCAATTACATCACGCCAGCTGGTTTTGAGAGGTTAAAAACGCGCTATCATACGCTGTTCGCGGTTGAGCGGCCAAAGCTCGTGGAAACGGTATCTTGGGCCGCGGGCAATGGCGATCGATCCGAGAATGGCGATTATATTTATGGCAAGAAGCGGCTGCGCGAAATTGATAAAGAACTGGGCTGGCTCTCGCGCCGAATAAAGGCAGCACGGGTTGTGGACCCTGCCGATCAGGTGGATCGCAGTAAAATCTTCTTTGGCGCAACAGTAAAAATTGCGGACGATCAAGACGTTCACCGCAGCATCACTATTGTTGGCGATGATGAGGCCGACGCAACGCACGGCCGCGTCGGCTGGAACGCGCCTATTGCTCGAGCATTACGAGGTGCAACCGTCGGCGACGTACGTCGGCTCACCTTGCCCAGCGGCGAAGTGGATTATGAGGTTCTAGCGATCAGCTACCCGTAAGGTGGATTAGGACTTGGCCTGTTCCACCACACGGATGTTGAGTTCACGCAGTTGCTTGGCCGTCACCGGACCCGGCGCGCCCATCATCAGGTCTTCTGCCTTCTGGTTCATCGGGAAGACAATGACTTCGCGAATATTCGGCTCATCCGCCAGCAGCATCACGATACGGTCAATACCCGGAGCCGAGCCACCATGCGGCGGTGCGCCATATTTGAACGCGTTGATCATGCCGGCAAAATTGGTGTCGACATCCTCTTGCGAATATCCGGCGATTTCAAAGGCCTTATACATGATTTCTGGCCGATGGTTCCGGATCGCGCCGGACGATAGCTCAACACCATTGCAGACAATGTCATATTGATAGGCAAGGATATCGAGCGGATCCATCGTCTCAAGCGCGTGCATCTCGCCCTGCGGCATCGAGAAGGGATTATGTGAGAAATCGACCTTCTTTGACTCCTCGTCATACTCATACATCGGAAAGTCGACGATCCAGCAGAACTCAAAGCAATTGGGGTCAATCAAGCCAAGTTGCTCGGCAACCCGCGTACGGGCCGCCCCCGCCAGCTTGGCGGCTTGCGCTTCCTTGCCCGCAGCAAAGAACAGGCCGTCATCCGGGCCAAGGCCCAGCGCGTCATAAATTGCCGCCATGCCCTCTTCGCCATGGTTCTTGGCAATCGGCCCGCCAAACTCGCCGCCCTTGCGCGTGACATAGCCAAGGCCGGCATGGCCTTCGCCCCGAGCCCAGTCATTCATATCATCAAAGAACTTCCGGCTCTTATCGGCAGTCTTGGGCGCTGGGATCGCGCGGACCACGCCGCCGCCCTCCACAATACGCTCAAACAGGCCAAAGCCTGACTTGGTGAAGGAATTGGTGACATCGGTGATGATAATCGGGTTGCGAAGGTCCGGCTTGTCGCTGCCATATTTCAGCATCGCATCCTTATAAGGAATGCGCGGAAATGGCGCTGCACTCACCCGGCGGCCATTTACAAATTCTTCAAACAAGCCGTGCAAAACGGGTTCAATCGCGTTGAATACATCGTCTTGCGTGACGAAGCTCATTTCGAAATCGAGCTGATAGAATTCACCCGGTGACCGATCAGCACGTGCATCTTCATCCCGAAAGCAGGGCGCAATCTGGAAATAGCGATCAAAGCCCGCAACCATCAGCAGCTGTTTGAACATCTGCGGCGCTTGCGGCAGCGCATAAAATTTTCCGGGATGGACGCGACTGGGAACCAGATAATCGCGCGCGCCTTCTGGCGAAGACGCCGTCAAAATTGGCGTCTGAAACTCGGTAAATCCCTGCCCAATCATGCGCTGGCGCACCGAAGAAATCACTTTAGAGCGCAGGACGATGTTATTGTGCAGCCGTTCCCGCCGAAGATCGAGAAAGCGATGGCGCAGCCGGATATCCTCTGGATATTCCGCATCGCCAAAAACCGGCAAGGGAAGCTCCTGCGCGGCAGACTGAACCGATACCTCGCGTGCGCGCACTTCAATTTCACCCGTAGGCAAATTGGCATTGGCCGTTTCCGCCGCTCGCGCCACGACGTCACCTGTGATGGTCACAACGGACTCGGCCCGCGCCTTCTCCAAAACCTTAAAGGCTTCAGAGTCCACATCGGTCACAATCTGGGTCAATCCATAATGATCGCGCAAGTCGACAAACAGCAAATTGCCATGGTCGCGCTTACGGTGAATCCAGCCCGAAAGACGGACGGTTGAACCAACATCGGATTTGCGCAGTTGGGCGCAGGTGTGGGAGCGATAAATATGCATGTCGCGCCTAGACGGTGATGCGGGCCTTTTGTCAAGATGAAGGGCGGCAAATGCCGCATTGATAACGCATCTTTGCCATCCTGTTTTACCCTGGATTTTCATCCAAGGCTGGCATGAACGGCCGAACGCGGCTAGGCCAAGTCCCTATGAAGATACACGACCTTATTACGACCACAGATGAACTCGCGGCGCTCTGCGCGCGCTGGGCCAATGCACCCTTTATTGCGGTGGATACAGAATTCATGCGTGAGAACACTTACTGGCCTGACCTGTGCCTTATCCAAGTTGCAGATCACAATGAAGCGGCGGCAATCGACCCAAAGGCACCCGGCCTTGATTTAACGCCTCTGCTTGATCTGCTGACGGAGAATAAAGACGTTCTCAAAGTGGTGCACGCGGGCGGACAAGATATTGAAATTGTCTGCAACCTCACCGGTAAAACACCCCATCCCATGTTTGACACACAAATTGCAGCTATGGCCTTGGGCCAAGGGGAGCAGGTTGGCTATTCCAACCTTGTCGATAGCTGGCTTGGCATCCCGCTTGATAAGGGCGCACGGTTTACAGACTGGGGGCGTCGACCGCTCGATCAGCGTCAGATTGATTATGCCATTGGCGACGTAACCCACCTTGCAGTCATTTTTCCCAAAATGCTCGACAAATTGAGAGAGACAGGCCGAGGTGTTTGGCTGAATGACGAGATGGAACGCATCGCCGATCCCTCAAATTACGTCACTGACCCCCAAATGGCGTGGAAGCGCGTTAAGATTTCAAGCCGCAAGCCAGAGGTTCTTGGAAGACTTAAGGCAATTGCCGCTTGGCGGGAAACAGAAGCGCGCAACAAGAATATTCCACGTGGTCGGATCATGAAGGACGAAACGCTCGCGGATGTCGCCGTTCATCCGCCCCGCGCTCAATCCGATATGGCAAAGGTACGCGGCCTTTCCGCCTCTTGGGCCAATAACGATATCGGCGCGCGCCTCATTGAAACAATTGACGGTGCGCGCCCCCTGGGGCCCGATGAGATGCCCGCACGGGATGATCGCAAACCAGGTCTCGGCAAAGAAGGTGCGCTGGTCGCTGATTTGCTCAAACTCCTGCTGAAGATCAGAGCACGCGATATCGATGTGGCACCAAGATTATTGGCCCGATCTGACGAGTTGGATCTCCTTGCCGCAGGTCAACGCAAAAACTTATCTATTCTTGCAGGCTGGCGGTTTGAACAATTTGGGAGCGACGCACTCAACCTTGTCGAAGGCCGCCTCGCCTTTGCCATTACCGACGGCAAATTGACCATCACGCGCATTGAAACCGAAGAGGCCAATGACGACGCCTAAGCGGCCCTATTTGGGAACCCGCTATATTGGCGTTACCTTCATCGCGTGAGAAACCCCTAGCGACTGCGCAAGTGCCTTTAGCCGACGCTGTACTTGATCGCTGCCGAGCACGGCATGCGATGGTGAAATGGAGAGCGTAATAGCATCACCCGTTCTCGAAAGATTACCATGGTGAAGCGCTTCGGCTGTCCCGCCACTCCATCTTTGGGCAAGACGAATGGCCAACCCCCAACTGCGGGCCATGGCCAACTCACCCGCGCTGACCAGCGGCTTCACCGCTTCTGGAAGAGCGTCTCCACCGCCAAAAGTCGCGAACAATGCGCAGGCAAGAAGAGCCCTGTCGCGGTGCGATGCCCCGGTCCAATTTCCTTGCAACGCAATTTCAGCACCGCGCTCCGCCCGATATTCCGGGTTTGCTTGCCAGGCCACATCCCCCAACAGGCAGGCCGCATGGCGCAACCGCGCGTCCGCCCTTGCCTCTCCTTCAAACAGAGGTGCGATCCAGTTGAAGATATCATGACCATGTTCATCGAACCGACCCTGACGCCGCCCTTCGGCCTGCGCATCTTCGAGCAAAGGGTCGCGCTGCCGAATGTCTAAAGGCAAGCGACGAAACAACAGCCCTTCTCGCAAGCCGCTGGCGCAGGTCACGATGGTCGATGATCCCAGTTCACGTGTCACCGCGAACAACAGGCTCGCTGCATCATTCAGGCCCGCAATTCTGGACGATGACAATGTCGGAATTTTCTTGGCGACAGACTTGTCCAACTGCGCCGTCATCCGCACCAGCCGCGCGGCCGCTGCTTGAGGCATTTCGTAACCAGCCATAATGGGAAGTGGGTAGCCCACACGATGCATATGGAGCCGCGCCAACGCGCGCCAACTGCCGCCAACCATGTAAAAGGGAAGCCCTTTTGCGTCGCCAACCCAATCAAGAGACCGCAAAATTCGGCTCAATTCCCGGCCCAAGGCCCCCGGCCCCTTGGCTCTTAATGCTGGGATCCTTAGGGAGCCAAAGGGAAGAGAAATGCGCCCGTGAACCTCTCCATTGCAGATACGGATGAGCTCGAGACTCCCACCACCCAAATCCCCAGCAATGCCGTCGGCCTCTGGCATTGTGGACAAGACACCATATCCTGCCGTCTCTGCTTCTTCCTCTCCGCTTAGAACTAAGGGCGAAAATCCAATCTTGGTAATTTCCTTTAGAAAATCCTGGCCATTGGCAGCTTCCCGCACGGCCGCAGTCGCAACCACCTGCACATCTTGAACTACCATCATTTCCAGCAAATGACGAAAGCGCGCCAAAGCCCGTAAGGCTTGCTTTGTCGATGCGGCGGAGAGCATACCCCCCGGCTTGAAATCCCGCCCCAGTCCCGCCAACACCTTCTCATTGAACATGGCAAAGGGCGCGCGCGGTGGGCCTCCATAGACCACGAGGCGCACCGAATTCGAACCAATGTCGATAATCGCAGACTTTTGTTCGACGCTCATGCCGAAGGCGTCAGGCGAAGCTTGGGCACCGCCTCGCTGGAAGCCAAAGCAGCACCGCGGCCGGAAAGGGATGGATTGGTCATAAAATATCGATGCAAATTAAAGGGCTTATCGCCGGGTGACACACGCACATAACTTCCATCGGGCTGCAAGGTCCAGCTTTGTTCATTGTCCAAAAGATTGGCGACCATCACCTGATCCAGAACCTGATCGTGCACGGTTGGGTTTAAGATGGGCAAGGCATATTCAACGCGCCTGTCAAAGTTGCGCTGCATCCAGTCTGCAGAGGAGATAAACAACTTTGCATTGGGGTTTGGCAACGCATCTCCATTGCCAAAGGCCCAAATTCGGCTGTGTTCTAAGAAGCGGCCTAGGATGGACTTTACGCGAATATTTTCAGACATGCCGGGTACGCCGGGCCGCAGACAGCAAATACCGCGAATGATGAGATCAATCTGCACCCCGGCACAGCTTGCCTCATAAAGTTTTTCCATAATGGCTGGGTCGACCAGACTGTTCATCTTTGCCCAAAGAGCGGCGGGACGGCCCGCTCTTGCATGACCAATTTCTATATCGATGAGGTCCATCAAGTCCTGACGCAGATCGCGCGGGCTCATGCTCAGCATTTCCAGCTGGGCCGGCTCGACATAACCTGTGATGTAGTTAAACAGCTGCGCTGCATCGCGCCCTATACGCGGATCTGCCGTAAAAAAGCTTAAATCCGTGTA
>JBBATU010000024.1:0-28455 GCA_040398565.1 Chakrabartia sp. | reverse complement strand
CCCAGCCTGCTGCCAGATCGGGATGTCGGATGGGGCAACGCCGCCCACGATGAAAACGGGGAGATGCTTTGGCAGGACCGCTTTTTGCGCCTTGATCACCTCTGGTCGACCGGCCTCGGCCGGGAAAAACTTCAACCCATGCGCCCCTGCGTACGCGGCCTGAAAGGCTTCGCTGGGTGTGAAATAGCCGGGAATGGATATCAGGCCGGACGCAATGGTTGCTGAAATCACGGCTTCATCGACATTGGGGGAAACAACGAGCTTCGCCCCAGTCGCTTGGATCAGGGGCACAATTTTAGGATCAAGGACGGTCCCCGCACCAATGATCGCGCGGTCGCCGAGCGCCTGCACAAGCCGTTCAATTGTGTCGAGCGGTTCAGGTCCGTTGAGCGGAACTTCCATCACGCAAATGCCTGCGGCGACCAGCGCCTCTCCAATTGCTTTGCAGCCGTCGGGCGGAAGTCCGCGCAATATGGCGATCAGGGGACATTGGGATATTGCGGCTTGAAAGCGGTTCAGACTGGGCATGAAAGACGCCCCCTAATGCTACTCATTCCTGAAATAAATGCTTTAGAACCAGAGAGTTGAGAATGTGATCTTCCATCTAATCTAAGGCCTGTTGCGTAGAATTTGGTCAGATGTGGGTCGCCCAGAATTGCAATGGGGCCATTGGCCGCAAAGAGCGTCAGGCCAAAGGCGATGTCCGATCCAATTAGAAGGCCGCTTGCCCTTGAGGCCGCATCGGCTTGGCCGAGCTTGCCAAGCAAAAGCTTCGCTCTGATGCCGAACAGCCCCGCCCCAAGGCAGGGCGATGTCAGCCCGTCGCGCAAGCCGGCTTCAAATGCCGGGCCGATGGCGACGGACGCAGTTAAGGCATCGGACAATATGGAGTGCGCACGGAGCAGGGCGAATAGCTCCCCCGTCATCACGGTTCGGAACGCATCTATCGCGCCGTTCTTCATCAGGACCCATTTTGTGTGCGTTCCCGGATGGCACACAACGCCATTGGCAGGAATAAGGCCTGCCGCAACTGCACCGATCAGTTGCACCTCCTCCCCCCGCATCACGTCAGATGTATCTTCGGGCGCTGATCGAACACCTGGTATGATGGATATGAGAGGGTCGTCCGTTGGCACAACGCCCTTAGCCAGCTGCTCCAGACCGGCTGGGCAGGTGACATAGGGGGCTTCGCGCCATCCAATGGAGGAGCCGATCATTCCCGCCATAAGCATGTGATGACCGGGAAAACGGTCCCGCAGCTGGGCGATGGACCCGGCTATTGCTGCCCGGCCAAGGCTCGCAACGCCGCCATGATCTTCTTTTTCCAAAAGACAATTGCCCACATCATCGATCAGATAAAGGCGGCGATTGGTGGTGCCCCAATCAATGGCGACAAGAGGCGGGGCAGCGTGCATTTTGTCTCCGTTCAACAGGGGGAGAACGCAGGCCAACGCACATTGGTCCTTCAACAAAGGAGCAAAGGGAGAAGTTATGCGTTCAAATAGAAATGTCAGACGATCTTTTTCACAGCGGCGCGATCACGGTTGCGGCTGAATGCGCCAATCTGCTTGGTGAAAGTCCTGTCTGGATAGCGAAAGAGCACGCCCTTTACTGGGTGGATATTCTCGCGCCAGCCATTTGGTGTTTGCGCTTAGGCGATCATCATCTCGACCATTGGACGCCGCCTTTTTCGGTATCGTCCCTGGTGCCACGGGCGGCAGGCGGCCTTGCTGGGGCAGGTGAGAGGGGCATCATCACGCTCGATCCTGATGCCAATGACTATGTGGTCATTGCGCATCCTGAACAGGGAGAGACGGGCAGTCGGTATAATGACGGCGCTGTTGATCCGACGGGTGGGTATTGGGTGGGGTCAATGGATGCCGCAGAGACGCGACCAACAGGCAAGATCTATCGCATATCTGGCGACAATGTGCCGCGCGTGCTGGACAGCGATTTCATCATCCCAAATGGCCCGGCCTTCAGCACTGATGGGCATATTGCCTATCTTGCCGATAGCGCGAGGCGGGTCGTTTATCGTTATGTGTTGGAACCAGATGGCAACATCATTCGGCGCGAGAAATTCTTAAAGTTTAAACGGGCAGAGGGCAGCCCGGACGGAATGGCGACAGATGCCAATGGCTGTCTGTGGATCGCCTTTTGGGATGGGGGCTGCGTGCGATGCTTCAACCCAGATGGGTCAAAATTGCGCAAAATTGATCTTCCCGTTTCCCGTCCGACAAGCTGCGCCTTTGGCGGTGATGCGCTCGACCAGTTGTTCATCACGAGCGCGCGAACGGGCCTTTCAGACGCGCAATTGGGGCAAGAACCTCTGGCCGGAAGTCTCTTCGTCACACAGCCGGGCGTGCATGGCTGGGCTCAGCCGGGCTTTCTTGGCTGAAAAGGATAACGGATCGCACCAATGGCCAATTTCATGTTTGCAACCGGCATCGAAAACAGCATCCCGACCATCCATAATGGTCGCACGCGCATCGACCAGATGGAGCTGTGCGGGCATTATAAGCATTGGCGCACGGACTTTGATTTGGTGGAGGATTTGGGGATCCGTTTCCTGCGGTTCGGCCCGCCCCTGCATAAGACGTTTCTCGCACCGGGGCGCTATGATTGGGAATTTGCCGACTTAACCCTCAACGATCTGAAGGCACGCGACGTTACACCGATTGTCGATCTATGCCATTTTGGGGTTCCCGACTGGATCGGCAATTTTCAGAACCCGGATTTCCCGATCCTCTTTGCCCGATATGCCGCAGATTTTGCGGAGCGCTATCCTTGGGTGCAGCTCTACACCCCCGTCAATGAGATGTTCATTTGTGCGGTCTTTTCGGCCCATTATGGCTGGTGGAACGAGCAGATGACGACCGACCAGTCCTTTGTGACCGCCCTCAAAAATATCGTGAAGGCCAATGTGCTGGCGATGCAGGAAATCTTAAAGCGCAGGCCCGACGCGATCTTCATTCAAAGCGAGTCATCGGAATATTTTCACGCCGACAGCCCCTCTGCCATTGCGCCGGCAGAGATTATGAATGCCAAGCGGTTCCTCTCGCTCGACCTCAATTATGGTCGGCGCGTCAACAGCGAGATGTATGAATATCTGATGGATAATGGCATGACCCGAGAAGAATATCATTTCTTCCTCGGCAATCGGATCAAGCAACACTGCATCTTGGGCAATGATTATTATTGGACGAATGAACATCGCGTCCATGCCGATGGGGTGATGACGGCATCGGGGGAGGTGTTTGGCTATAGCGAGATCACGCGCCAATATTACACCCGCTATGGCCTGCCCGTAATGCATACAGAGACCAATATTTGCGAAGGGCCAACAGGTGAAGAGGCTGTCAATTGGCTTTGGAATGAATGGGCCAATGTTCTTCGGCTGCGCAATGTGGGTATCCCGACGGTTGGGTTCACCTGGTATTCGCTGACCGATCAGATTGATTGGGACAGCGCCTTGCGCGAACAAAATGGCACGGTGAATGCCCTTGGCCTTTTCGATCTAGATCGAAATATCCGCAGGGTGGGGCAAGCCTATAAGCAACTAATCAAAGATTGGCGCGACGTGCTTCCCGCCCAAAGCATCTGCCTGGTCGTGCCCATTGTGACGCCGCAACAATCGAGCAGGATTGAGGCCGCAAAGCAGGAGCGGTCAGCAAAGGTTTTGGCCGCAGGTCCTTCGGCAGGGCGCGCCGGAATAGAGGTGGCCCGCCAATGACTATCGCGAGGATCGAGACATTTCATGTTCCGCCACGCTGGCTGTTCGTTCGCGTTGAAACCGAAAAGGGCCATGCAGGTTGGGGTGAGGCAAGCCTTGAGGGCTATGCCGAGGCCGTAGACGGCGTGTTTGAGGCGCTGCGCGATCGATTTTTGGGGCATGATGAAGATGCGATCGAGGATATTTGGCAAATTGCCTATCGAGGCGGCTTTTATCGCGGCGGACCGGTGTTGATGAGCGCGCTGTCTGGGCTGGATCAGGCACTGTGGGATCTTAAAGGGCAGGCGCATAATATGCCCGTTTGGCAGATGATGGGCGGCCGCGTGCGAGAGAAGGTGCAGGCTTATGGTTGGATCGGGGGCGATCGGCCGGATGACATTGCCGAAGCTGCTGCTGCTCGTCGGAAGCAAGGTTTTTCAGCGGTCAAGATGAACGCGACGGCCGAAATGGGCATGATCGGCACGCCCGTGATGCTGGATGACGTGGTGCATCGGGTAAAGGCCGCCCAAAGTGCTGGTGTGGAGGTCGGGCTTGATTTCCATGGCCGCCTGCATCGGGGCATGGCGAAGCAATTGGCACGGCTTGTCGATCCGCTGGGCCTGTTGTTTATGGAAGAGCCGTTATTGTGTGAGAATGCCGAAAGCCTTCACCTGCTCGCAGCGCAGGGCAGCACGCCAATTGCGCTCGGGGAACGGCTCTATTCGCGCTGGGACTTTAAGCCATTTCTGGAAAAAGGCTGTGTGGATATCATCCAGCCGGATTTGAGCCATGCCGGCGGCTTGAGCGAATGTCGGCGGATTGCCGCCATGGCCGAAGCCTATGATGTCGCAGTCGCCCCGCATTGTCCGATTGGGCCCATTGCGCTTGCAGCCTGCCTCCAGTTGGCGGCCACGGCCCCCAATGTTGTTCTGCAAGAAACATCCATGGGCATTCATTACAATGTTGTGCACGATCTTTTGAGCTTTGTGCTCAACCCAGAGGCGTTGACGCCAGTCGATGGGTATCTCTCCATACCCGCAGGCAATGGCCTTGGCGTCTTGATTGACGAAGCGGCCGTGCGCGAGGCGCATGAACACCGCCATCGCTGGCGCAACCCGATCTGGCGACTGCCCGATGGAGCGCTCGCAGAATGGTGATCAGGCTGCCAAGCGATCTGCAGCACCCAAAACATAGGGGCACTCACCAGTCAGTTCGTCATTCTGCTTTGGGCGCAAATAACAAATCGACAAGTGTCGGCCGAAGACATCATCGCCACGCAGCCTTATTTCAGGCTGAACCCCGTCCGGCAGGGCGTGCCTTAGAGTGGTGAGCGCATCAATCACATCGTCCAGCGATGTGTGATCGGCAATTTCAACAAATTCTTTGACAAAGTTGCTCACCTACCGCGCCTCCCAATCTGGAATTCACGGCCTTTTATGGCTGAGAGATGGCTTTGCTCAAGGCCGTAAAAACACGGATTGCCGCTTCGCTCCTCTCCTCAGCATGGCGGGTGAGGCGTGAAAGGAAAGGGAACATCATGATTGCTGTTTGGGCAAAGTTCCGGCACATTGGATTTATCTGCCACATAGAGCACCTCACATGAACCTGATCATCGATATTCTGCGTATCCTCCTCGATGTTGTTTGGTGGATCATCATTGTGCAGGCGATCCTGTCATGGTTGCTCGCCTTTAATGTCATCAACACGCAAAACCCCGTTGTGCGACAAATCTGGACGACGCTGGATCGCATGACGCAGCCAATTTACGCGCCGATCCGACGCATCCTCCCGGACTTTGGTGGCCTAGATCTGTCGCCTTTGGTCGTGCTGGTGGCCCTGGCGATTATCAATCGCGTGCTAACAGAGATCCAATTTTCCTATTACGTCATGTGACGGCACGGTTTTGGAGGCTCCGACCAGACGGCCTGGAAATTGCCGTGCGCGCGACTCCCAAAGGGGGGCGTGACGCGGTAGAGGGTGTTGTCTTGGATTCCGCTGGAACCCCATGGCTAGCGGTGCGCGTATCGACGCCGCCAGACCAAGGCAAAGCCAATCAAGCGGTGATCAAAACCTTGGCGGACCAATTTAACGTACGATCAAGTCAGCTAGCACTGGTCAATGGGGCCAGTGCGCGGCTAAAGCGCCTGCGTATTTCAGGGAATCCCGAAGCGCTTGCCGCTCTTGCCATGAAGATTGAGGATGAAAATGACTGCTGAGTTGATCGACGGAAAAGCCTTTGCCCAGCAATTGCGTGCGCGCGTGGCAGACGCGGCGTCGCGATTTCATAAAGATGCGGGCCGCATACCGGGCCTTGCCGTCGTGCTGGTTGGGGAAGACCCGGCCTCCTCAGTCTATGTAAAATCCAAGGGCAAGGCCTGTTTGGAAGCCGGCATGAAGAGCATTGAGCATCGTTTGCCAGACACCACAAATCAGGCTGATTTGATTGCGCTCGTTGAGCAGCTCAATGCCGATGATCATGTCGATGGCATTCTTGTTCAGCTCCCGCTGCCGGGCCAGATTGACGATAACGCCGTGATTGCGGCCATTGATCCGGCCAAGGATGTGGATGGATTTCACGTCGTCAACGCAGGCCGCCTTGCCGTGGGTGAGGATGCCCTTGTGCCGTGCACACCGCTGGGCTGTTTGATGCTACTCAAGGACCGGATGGGCGATTTGACCGGTTTGGATGCAGTGGTGATTGGCCGCTCGAACATTGTGGGTAAGCCAATGGCCCAGCTGCTTTTGGCGGAAAGCTGCACCGTTACCATCGCGCACAGCCGCACCAAGGATTTGGCCGATGTTGTGCGCCGCGCCGATATTGTCGTGGCCGCGGTCGGTCGTCCCGAAATGGTAAAGGGGGATTGGATTAAGCCCGGCGCCGTTGTGATCGACGTGGGCATTAATCGTGTTGACGCAGGTGAGGGCAAGACCAAGCTGGTCGGCGATGTCGCCTTTGACGAGGCAGCCGCAATTGCCTCCGCCGTGACGCCTGTTCCCGGTGGCGTCGGGCCAATGACTATTGCTGTCCTGCTGCGCAATACCGTGGTGGCCGCGCGCGCGCGCTTGGGCCTTGCCAAAGACGCATCGCTTTAAGGGGGTAGGGCGCAGGTTATGGTGGAATTGTTCATCTCGGCCTTTGTGACGTTTTTTGTCGTCATCGACCCGCCGGGGTGCGCCCCGATTTTTGCCAGCCTGACCGGAACCGCACCTGCGCCGCATCGCCGGGCTATGGCGGTGCGTTCCACATTGGTTGCAGCCCTCATCCTCTATCTTTTCGCCATTTTTGGCGAGGCCTTTCTTGGGTCGCTTGGCATTAGTCTCGATGCCTTTCGCGTGGCGGGCGGCGTGATGCTGTTCCTCATCGCGCTCGAAATGGTGTTTGAGAAGCGGACGGAGCGCCGGACGCACCGGGCGGAGGACGTTAAGGCCGATCCGCAGCATGAGGATATTTCCATTTTCCCAATGGCCATCCCCATGATTGCGGGCCCCGGATCAATTGCGTCGGTCATGTTGCTGACCTCTAAATCGGTCGGCATCGCGCAAACGCTGGTTGTGCTGGGCGCATTGGCGCTCGTCTTGCTTGTCAATCTAGCAGCCCTTTTGGCGGCCGGGCCGCTGATGAAGGCTGTTGGTCACCGGGTCGAAGCGATGATCACCCGGATTTTGGGCGTCGTGCTGGCCGCGCTGGCCGCGCAATTCATTATTGATGGGGTGAAGGCGAGCTTTCAACTCTAAACAAAGGCATCAAAATCCGAGGACACACTGATTCCGTGCCTTGGTCAGAGCGCAATGGCATGAACAATTGGCGTCTCTCTGCCGAGCGGGCAGAGGTGACACGATTATTCTTAAGCGGCACCCGAGTTAATCCCGACCGCTTCATGCGGATTGAGGGCGTGGCGGATCGGGAACCCTATAACGCCCAGGATAAGTTTGATCCGCGCAATCGACGCATGTCGATCATCCTTGCCTGGAGCTAGCGGTCCCGGTCAGCTGTTCAGGGCGTTGGCGGCACTTAGGACGGCTCGGACGCTGGCGGTTGCCACATCTTCGTCAATGCCCACACCCCACACCGTCTTGCCCGTATCTGTCACGCATTCAACATAGGCGGCGGCGCGTACAGTGCTGCCTTGGCCCATGGCGTGTTCGCTATAGTCGGCAATGTCGAGTTTCAGGCCAAAGCTGTCCTGCAAAGTTGAGACAACCGACGACAAAAGGCCGTTACCCCGTCCGCTCACGGACTTTTCCTGCCCGTCGACGGTGATTTTGCCAGCAAAAATCCGCTCCCCATTGGGGGCGCGGGTTTCTTCATAATCGAGCAGTTGGAAATGTTGAGGCGTGTTGAGGCAATAGACGCGCTGAAACACATCCCAAATATCGTCTGCCTGCAATTCTCGGCCGGTTTCATCGGCCACTTGTTGGACATGGCGGCTGAAATGCGCCTGCATTTTCTTGGGCAGTTTCAGGCCCTGATCCTGCTCCAACACCCAAGCAAAGCCGCCTTTTCCGCTTTGGGAATTGACGCGGATCACCGCTTCATAGCTGCGGCCGAGATCGGCGGGATCAATGGGCAGATAGGGGACTTCCCAAAAATCATCATTGCGCGCCTCTTGGGCGGCAAATCCCTTTTTAATGGCGTCTTGATGGCTTCCCGAAAAGGCCGTGAACACCAATTCCCCCGCATAGGGATGGCGCGGATGCACGGGGAGCTGATTGCAATATTCCACCGTCTTAATGACATCATCAATGTCAGAGAAATCCAGCCCGGGGTTGAGCCCCTGTGTGTACATGTTGAGGGCAACTGTCACGAGGTCGCAATTGCCCGTGCGCTCCCCATTGCCAAACAAACATCCTTCAACCCGGTCGGCCCCTGCCATCAGGCCCAATTCGGTCGCCGCGACACCCGTGCCGCGATCATTATGCGCGTGCAGGCTGACGACAACGGCGTCACGATTGGGCACGTTGCGGCAGAAATACTCAATCTGATCAGCATAAATATTGGGCGTTGCCGCCTCAACGGTTGCGGGCAGATTGAAGATGATCGGCTTGTCTGGGGTGGGCTTCAAAACGTCCATCACCGCCGCGCAGCATTCAAGGCTAAAGTCGATTTCGGCGGTCGAGAAGGTTTCCGGCGAATATTCAAAGCGCCAGTCGGTATCCGGCTGCTTGGCCGCTTCATCGCGCAGGAATTTGGCGCCTGCAATCGCAATGCCCTTCACCTGCGCCTGATCCATTTGGAACACGATGCGCCGCCAGGCGGGGGAGACTGCGTTGTAGAGATGGATGATCGCCGTGCGCGCGCCGCGCAGGCTTTCAAAGCTGGTGCGGATCAGGTCTTCGCGCGATTGGGTCAGCACCTGAATTGTCACATCATCTGGAATGCGCCCTGAGGTGACGAGGCCTGAGATGAAATCAAATTCCGTCGCCCCAGCACTTGGAAAGCCAACCTCAATTTCCTTAAGACCAACCTTGAGCAGAAGGTCAAAGAAGCGGGTCTTTTTCTCCGCATCCATCGGGTCGATCAGGGCCTGATTGCCATCGCGCATGTCGGTGGAGAGCCAGCGCGGGGCTTTGGTGATTGTCTGGCTCGGCCATTGACGATCAGGCAGATTGATCTGCGGGAACGGGCGGTATTTTGTGGCAGGATTAGGCAGCATGGTCTTTTCGCTTTAACGCTGATGGGGTTCTGGTCGATTTTCCCTTAGGCAGCGTTGCGTGCGGCAAGGCACGCGGGGCCGGACGCGCCTAAGGGCGCGTAAGTCGAAGAAGAAGGGCCGTCTGCGTGTGCATATGTGGATTTCCTATGCGACGCAGGTTGGCGAATGTCCATATTAGAAATGCACAGAAATATTGTGCCGGGCCGCGTCTTGGTGTCTGATGGCCAGATATTGCCATGGAGACGCTGACATGTCGGATGCCGTTATGCCCTTTATCCTCAACACGCCGGAAAGCGCGCTGGAGGATTTGCACCGACGGATTGATCATGCCCGCTGGCCAGAGGCGGAATTGGTTGAGGATTGGAGCCAAGGGGCCCCGCTGCACAAGGTGCGCGCGCTGGTCAATCATTGGCGGCATCATTATGACTGGCGGCGATGTGAGGCGCGGCTGAATGCGCTGGGTCAATTCCGCACGGAAATTGACGGGCTGGGCATTCATTTCCTTCATATCCGGTCCCCACATCCAGAGGCGCTCCCGCTGATCATCACGCATGGCTGGCCTGGATCGGTGCTAGAGTTTATGAAAATCATCGGTCCGCTGACCGACCCTGAGGCGCATGGCGGGCGGGCAGAAGATGCCTTTCACTTGGTGCTGCCCTCGCTCCCCGGCTTTGGCTTTTCCGATAAGCCAAAGGAAACCGGCTGGGGCATTGAGCGCATTGCATGGGCTTGGGCGGTGCTGATGGCGCGGCTTGGCTATACACGCTGGGCTGCACAGGGCGGCGATTGGGGCTCCGCCGTGACCAGCGCAATTGGGGAACAAGCGCCAGAGGGATGCATCGGCATTCACGTCAACATGCCGATGGCGCGTCCCACGCCGGAAGATATGCAATCCCCTAGCCCGCGAGAGATGCAGGCGTTTATGGCGCTAAAGCATTATCAGGACTGGGATTCAGGCTATTCCAAGCAACAAAGCACTCGGCCACAGACCTTGGGATACGCGCTGGCGGATTCGGCGGTCGGGCAGGCGGCTTGGATTTATGAAAAAATGTGGTCTTGGACGGACAATCAGGGTGCGCCAGAAGATGCCCTGACGCTGGATGAGATGATCGGCAATATCATGCTCTATTGGCTGCCGGGTAATGCCACCTCATCTGCGCGGCTCTATTGGGAAAGCTTTGGCAGCTTTGCACCAAAGGAAATTCATGTCCCGACGGGTGTGAGCATTTTTCCTAAGGAAATCATGCGCCCCACCCGCAAATGGGCCGAGGCGGTGATGCACAACATCGTGCATTGGAATGAGCTGGATAAGGGCGGCCACTTCGCCGCTTGGGAGCAGCCGGACCTCTATGTGCAAGAGATCCGGACCTGCTTTTCCAAGATGCGGTAATTACTCAGCCGCCTCCAGCAAGGCATCAGTCTCTGTTTTGGTGGAGGCCCTATGCGCTTTTTCAAAGCACATGGCTTCGTCTTCAAGCGAGCCAAAGCGCAGGTTGCGAATGTCTTTCACATAGTCCTGATTCAGCTTCCAAGGCGCGGTCGTCGCTTGTTTGGGGAGGATGCCCAATGCGCGCTCAAAATAGCCGGATGAAAAATCGACAAAGGGTTCAAGCTCAACCGTTTTGCCCTTCAGCCTTGGCACGGCAATCTTGGTGCCCGTCGCATCCAGATGCTTCATCAGGCGGCAGGCATATTCAGATGTCAGATCGGCCTTCAGCGTCCAAGAGGCATTGGTATAGCCAAACCACATGAGCAGATTGGGCACATCGTTGAACATTGCGCCCTTGTAGAGAATCCGTTCGCCGGAATTGAACCGCTCTCCATCCACATAGGCTTCAAGGCCAGAGAGCATCTGCATGTTGAGGCCAGTTGCCGTGACGATAATGTCTGCCTCAAGTTCCTTGCCGGATTTCAGCAGGATGCCCTTTTCGGTGAAGCGTTCAATATGATCGGTCTCAATCGAAGCGCGGCCATTGGAGAGCGCCTTGAAGAAATCGCTGTCCGGCACAAGGCACAGGCGCTGGTCCCAAGGATTATAGGGCGGAGTAAAATGCTTTGCGACATCAAAGCCCTCCGGCAGCATGTCCTTGACCATGCCGATCAGCCGCTCGGCCGATTGCTCGGGGCGCTTGCGCACCAGCTTGAACATAAACTGTTGCAGCAAGACATTGCGCCACCGCGTCACGGCGTAAGCCAGCTTAGACGGAAGAACCTTGCGCAGGCCCAGCGCGAACTTATCCTCCGCCGGGCGCGAGACCATATAGGTTGGCGTGCGTTGCAGCATCGTCACATGCCCCGCACCGGCATCGGCCATGGCAGGGACGAGCGTGACGGCGGTCGCGCCGCTGCCGATGACGACAATTTTCTTGCCCTGATAATCGAGCTTTTCTGGCCAATGCTGCGGATGGACGATCTGGCCCTTAAACCCGTTCATGCCGGGGAAGTCGGGCGTGTAGCCCTGATCATAATTATAATAGCCGGAGCACATGAAGAGCATATTGCAGCTGATCGTCATCGGCTTGCCGTCGCGCGTGCCCTCAACGATCCAGCGGGCGTCTTCGCTTGACCAATTGGCCTTCTTCACATGGCTATTATAGTGGATGTCCTTGCCAAGATCATTCTCGGCAATGGTTTCCTTGAGATAGCCCATGATCGCCGGTGCATCCGCAATCGCCTTGCGCGACGTCCATGGCTTAAAGCGAAAGCCGAGCGTGTACATATCGGAATCGGACCGGATGCCGGGGTAGCGGAACAAATCCCATGTACCGCCGAAATTTTTCCGACGTTCCATGATGGCAAATGTCTTGCCGGGGCAGAGCTTTTTGAGGTGTACAGCCGCCCCAAGCCCAGAAATCCCTGCGCCAACAATCAGCGCATCGACATGTTCAATTGCCATGATCATCTATCCTATCTTTTGAGCGGAAGATTTTGGCAGGATTTCAAAAGGTTTCAAGAGGCAACTTGACGTTTACGTCAAATCAGTGGCCGATAGGCTGCCTTCGTCTCGCTCCCCTCCCGCACGCGGGAGGGGATGGGGGCGGGCCGAGGCTTTATTTTTCAAAGGCGATGCTAATGTCGATCTTCACGTCATCACCGACCAGCGGAACATATTTGACCATGCCCCAGTCGCTGCGCTTCAGCGTGGCAGACCCATGAAAGCCGATGGTAGCCTTTTTCGACATGGGGTTGGTACCTGCCCCGGTAAATTCAGCGTCGAGCATAACGGGCTTGGTCACACCCAACAGGGTCAGATTGCCAGTGATCTTGGCCTTATTCCCCTTCGCCTCCACCTTGGTTGAGACGAAAGTCGCGGTTGGATATTTTGCCGCATCAAGGAAATCTGCAGTCATCATGTGCTTGGTTAAGTCACCGCGCGATGTCGCAAGCTCTGTGACGGGAATGGTGATGCTCACTTGCGCGTCATTGGGTTTGGCGGGGTCGATCGTGAGGCTTCCGGTTGGTTGACCAAAAATGCCGAAATAATCGTTGAAGCCAAAGTGATTCACGGTCCAGCGGATCTGCGCATGATGATTGTCAACCGCATAGGTGCCAGCAGCAACGCGCGACGGATCGACAACGCCTGGCAGCTGAGGAGCGCCGCTCTGCGCCAAAATGGGGGCCGCCGCGAGCAGGGGAAGGGCAAGCAAAAAGGACTTATTCATGGGGGGATCCTCTGGGGAAAAGAAAAAGGGCGACCCCAGTGTCGGGGCCGCCCTTCAATTCGTCAAGTCAGCCCTGTGTCAGGGCAGGCATGGATTAGTTCTTTGCCTTGTCGACCAGCTTATTCTTGGCAATCCAAGGCATCATTGCGCGCAGTTCCGATCCGACTTTTTCAATCGGGTGGGCAGCGGCGGCCTTGCGGCTGGCCTTCAATTCTGGCTGACCAGCACGGTTATCAAGCACAAAGTCCTTCACAAAGCGGCCGGACTGAATATCGGCCAGAACGCGCTTCATTTCCTTCTTTGTTTCTTCGGTGATGATGCGCGGGCCGGTTTTAATGTCGCCATATTCCGCCGTGTTTGAGATGGAATAGCGCATATTGGCGATGCCGCCTTCATAAAGCAGATCGACGATCAGCTTGGTTTCATGCAGGCACTCAAAATAGGCCATTTCCGGCGCGTAGCCCGCTTCGACCAGTGTTTCAAAACCGGCTTGGATCAAGTGGGTGACGCCACCGCACAGCACGGCTTGTTCGCCGAACAGATCGGTTTCGCACTCTTCCTTGAAGTTTGTTTCGATGATGCCTGAACGGCCGCCACCAACGCCAGAGGCATAAGCGAGCGCAAGGTCATGCGCGTTGCCCGATGCGTCCTGATGAATGGCGATCAAGCAAGGCACGCCGCCGCCCTTTACATATTCACCGCGCACCGTGTGGCCGGGGCCTTTGGGGGCGATCATGATCACGTCGATATCGGCGGGTGCTTCAATGAGGCCGAAGTGAATGTTGAGGCCATGCGCAAAGGCAAGGGCCGCACCGGGCTTCATATTGGCCTTCAGATCATTGTCCCAAATGGCCGCTTGATGCTCATCGGGGGCCAAGATCATGATGATATCGGCCCAGGCGGCAGCGTCCGCATTGGACAAAACCTTAAAGCCAGCGCCTTCAGCCTTGGCCGCGGTTGCAGAGCCGGGGCGCAGCGCAATCGCGACTTCCTTAATGCCCGAATCCCGGAGGTTCTGAGCATGGGCATGGCCCTGGCTGCCATAACCGACAATTGCGATCTTCTTGTTTTCGATCAGCTTCAGGTCGGCGTCACGATCATAATAAACGCGCATTTTCATTCCCTTCAAAATCCTTGCTCTCCATGAGGGAGAGGATGTTCATCAAATGGCCAATTTCCCCCGGGCCATAGCAACGATCCCAGTTCGTGCAACCTCAACAAGGCCAATGTCTTGCATCAGTTCTACGAAACGGTCGATTTTGGTCGATGCGCCCGTCACTTCAAACACGAAGCTTGAAATGGTCGTATCCACAACATTTGCGCGAAAAACTTCGGCAAGGCGCAGCGCCTCAATCCGGTGATCGCCCGTGCCGGCGACTTTCACCAACGCCAGTTCCCGCTCCACATGATCGCCAAGCAAGGTAAGGTCGGTCACCTTGTGCACCGGAACCATGCGGTCCAGCTGAGCGACGACCTGCTCAATAACGGCCGGTGTTCCAGCGGTGACGATGGTGATGCGGCTGATCGAGTCATCCTCGGTAATGTCCGCAACCGTCAGGCTTTCAATATTATAACCACGCGCGGTGAACATGCCCGCTATGCGGGCCAGAACGCCGGGTTCATTCGTCACAGTGACGGAAAGGGTGTGCCGCTCTTTGGGGCCTTCTTTGATATGCATGTTACACCAGCGCCTTTGCTTCGTCGTCCAGTTCGCCGGACACTTGGTCATCGGCAAGGATCATATCGGTATGGGCCGCCCCCGATGGAATCATCGGGAAGCAGTTGGCAAGCTTTGCAACAACGCAATCGACAATCACCGGCCCGTCATGCGCGATCATCTCCGCAATGCCGGCGTCCAGCTGATCGGGTGTCTCAATGCGGATGCCCTTCCAGCCATAGGCTTCGCCCAATTTCACAAAGTCAGGCAGCGCATCGGAATAGCTCTCCGAATAACGGCTGGAATAGGTCAATTCCTGCCATTGGCGCACCATGCCCATATATTCATTGTTCAGGATGAAGATTTTGACTGGCAGGCGATATTGGGTCGCCGTTGCCAATTCTTGAATATTCATCTGAATAGAGGCTTCGCCCGCAATATCGATCACCAGCGCATTGGGGTTGCCCAATTGTGCACCGATAGCGGCGGGCAGGCCATAGCCCATCGTGCCCAGACCACCCGAGGTGAGCCATTTATTGGGCGATTCAAAATCGAAATGCTGAGCCGCCCACATTTGGTGCTGGCCCACTTCGGTTGTGATGATCGGGTTTTTCAAATGGGTCGCTTCCCACAAGGCGCGCACGGCGGCTTGGGGCATGATCTCGGTCGTTGAGGTCGGGTAGGAGAGCGACTTTTTCGCGCGCCATCCGTCAATCTGCGCCCACCACTTGGTCAGGTCAGGCTTTGGATGTTGGCGTGCCTTCCAAAGCTTCACCATATCTTCCATCACGCGGCCGACATCGCCGACAATGCCAAGGTCAACCCGCACGGTCTTGTTCATGGAGCTGCGGTCAATATCGACATGGATCTTCTTGGCATGCGGCGCAAAGGCATCCAGACGACCCGTCACCCGATCATCAAAGCGCGCGCCAAGGCAGAGGATGAGGTCTGCCTGATTCATCGTCCAATTGGCCTCATACGTCCCGTGCATGCCCAGCATACCGAGCCATTGGTCGCCCGACGCCGGATACGCGCCAAGACCCATTAATGTCGACGTAACAGGCGCACCCGTGTTGCGGGCGAGTTCCCGGAGGATTTGGCTGGCCGCGGGGCCTGAATTGATGATCCCGCCACCGGTGTAGAGAATGGGCCGTTCTGCAGCCGCCAGCATCTCAACCGCTGCTTCAATCAGCTTGGTGTCGCCCTTCACCTGCGGGCGATAGCTTGGGTGCTGGATCGTGCCCGGCTTTTTATACGGCGCGGTCGCGACCTGCACATCCTTTGGAATGTCAACAACGACAGGGCCGGGGCGGCCCGTTGTCGCAATGTGAAAGGCCTCATGAATAATGTCACCCAAGCGGTCGGGCGACTTCACGAGGTAATTATGTTTGGTGCAATGGCGCGTGATGCCAACCGTGTCGGCTTCTTGAAACGCATCACTGCCGATCAGGTGCGTTGCGACCTGCCCGGTGATGACAACCATCGGGATGGAATCCATCAGGGCATCGGTAATGCCCGTGACGGCATTGGTCGCGCCGGGGCCAGATGTCACAAGCACAACGCCGGGCTTCCCCGTCGCGCGGGCATAGCCTTCAGCGGCATGGGTGGCTGCTTGTTCGTGGCGCACAAGAATGTGGCGAATGCGCTTCTGCTGAAACAGGGCATCATAAATGGGGAGAACCGCCCCGCCCGGATAGCCAAAAATCACCTCAACGCCGAGATCGCCCAGCGCTTCGATGAGGATATTGGCTCCTGACCTTTCCTTAGACATGTCTACTTTCCTACGCGCCTCAGCGCCCCTGTTGCACCGCGTCAGAAATGACGCAAAGCGAGCCCCCTAAGGATAACAATTGATTATGTCAACGCGCCTTCGCGTAATTTTATTGCGAATTCATGGGCCAAGGCGTTATCTAATGATTGCTCTAATCGGGGCCACTCCGCCGGAGGCTGATTGCGAAACCACGTAAATTGGCGCTTCGCATAGTTGCGCGTGGCTCTTTGGCCCTGCTCAATTGCTGCATCGCGGGAAAGCTGGCCAGACAGCATCGCGGCAATTTCCGGCACGCCAATGGCTCGCATGACTGGCAAATCAGGGTCTAGGTCGCGGTGAAGCAGGGCTTCGACTTCCTCAATCGCACCCTTCTCCATCATCTGGACAAAGCGTTGATCGCAGCGCGCATAAAGCCAATCCCGCGGCGGCAGCAGGATGAGAGGGTGTAGGCGGATCTTATCGCCAATTCCTCCCACAGGGTCGCTGTGCCAGTCGGATATCGGGCGGCCAGTGGATCGCACCACTTCCAGCGCGCGGCAAATACGGGTGCTGTCATTGGGGGATAGGCGGCTGGCCGCCTCTGCATCTTCTTGCGCCAAAGCCTTATAGGCGTCCGCGAGCGGCAGCGCACGAACATCGGCGCGAACGACAGGGTCAATTTCTGGCACAGGGGCAATGCCGTTCAACAAGGTGCGCAGATAAAGCCCTGTGCCCCCAACGAGAATCGGCAGCCGCCCTTCAGCGGCGCTGTCCAATATGGCGGCGCGTGCCTGCGTGGCCCATTGCGCCGCGGAACAACTATCAGCCCCATCAATCGAACCGAATAAGCGATGCGGGGCCTGCGCTTCTTCTTCTGCCGAAGGGCGGGCGGAGAGGACGCGTAAATCCTTGTAAACTTGGCTTGCATCAGCATTGATGAGGGTCGCCGGAGTCAATTGCGCCAAGGCGAGCGCCAATCCGGACTTGCCGCTGGCCGTCGGCCCTGCGATGAGCAGGACGGAAACGGGTGGATCGGGAAAGTTCATGTTCACAGCAACGCTCATCGCAGCAGACATGTTCGATATAGGGGATATGTCAACTGCAACCGACATGGTGGCCGCCACAGGGGCAAATGTCCGCGCAGCCCGCTGGCTTGACCCCCTAAAGGCCATCGACCTTGACTTTCAGGGGGATGCCACCGCCGTTCGGGCTGTTGTTGAGGGTGCTTTTGCCAAGGCAGATGCCATTGTTCAGCGCAGCGAAGGCCGGGCGCGCCGCTTGATCGTCGCCGATATGGACTCAACCATGATCACCATTGAGTGCATTGATGAGCTAGCGGATTATGCGGGCATTAAGCCCCAAATCGCCGAAGTCACCGAACGCGCCATGCGCGGGGAGCTGGACTTTGAAGAAGCATTGCGCAGCCGGGTCGCCTTGCTGGAGGGCTTGCCAGAATCAGCCATTGATCAGTGTCTGGCAGAACGCGTGAAGATCATGCCGGGTGCGCGTGCCTTGGTGCGAACCGTGCGGTCGCATGGCGGCAGCGCCATTCTCGTCTCCGGCGGATTTACGCGCTTTGCCGAACCCGTAGCGAAGGAAATTGGCTTTAACCGATCGTTCGCCAACCGCCTTGGGATAAGCGGCGGTGTGCTCAGCGGCACGGTGGAGGGCGCTATTGTCGGCGCGGCCACCAAGAAAGAGGTTCTGGAGCAAGCGGTGATCGAGCTTGGCCTGTCCCCTGCGGACAGCCTAGCCATTGGCGATGGCGCAAATGACATTCCGATGATTAAGGCGGCCGGACTTGGCGTTGCCTTTCATGCCAAGTCGAAAACAGCCGCCGCCGCGCCAGCCCGGGTGGATCATGGCGATTTGACGGCCATTTTGTACGCGATGGGCTATCCCCGCGCGTCGTGGGTCTTGGACGACCAATAGGCGCTAGCGGAGGATGCGGCCGCCCTTGATCGTAGAGATAACGCGGCCCTGAACGGGTATCTTGTCAAAGGGGGTATTGCCCGCTTGCCCTACAAATTTCGTTGCATCAATTTGCCAAGGGGTGCCGGGATCAAATAAAATCACATCCGCCGGTGCACCGGGGACCAGTTGTCCACTGTCGATGCCCAGCAGGCGCGATGGGTTGAGCGCCAATAGCTCAAACAGCCGTTCCATGGAGACAAGGCCGTCGCGGACGAGGCCGAGGGCGAGCGCCAGCAAGGTTTCCGCCCCCGCAGCCCCCGGATCGGCGTCGGCAAAGGGGAGCCGCTTTGCCTCTGGCCCGCGCGGGTCGTGGGCAGAACAGAGGACATCAATCGTGCCATCGCTTATGGCCTCCAGACAGGCCTGACGATCCGCCTCAGACCGCAAAGGTGGGCTTAATCGCGCAAAGGTGCGGAAATCATTAATGGCAATTTCCGACAGGAAGAGATGCGTCGGCGAAATGCCACAGCTAATGGCAAGGCCTTTGGCCTTGGCGGCCCGAACCAGATCAAGGCCTTGGCGGGTCGTGACCGAGCGGAAATGAATGCGGGCCCCCGTCATGTCCGCCAGCATGATATCGCGCGCAATCGCCATCGCTTCGGCTTGGGCAGGGGCGCTGGCCAGGCCAAGGCGGCTGGCCGTTTCGCCAGAGGTCGCAACGGCACCCGCCGTTAATCCGGCATCTTCGGCATGGCTGATAATGGTCAGGCCAAGCGAGGCAGCATAGGTCATCACCTTCATCATCACGCCTGAATCGGCAATCCAGCCGCGGCCTGTTGCAACCGCTTTAGCGCCCGTCTTGCGCATCATGGCGTATTCGCCAAGTTCCTTGCCATTCAGGCCGCGCGTGGCGGCGGCCAGCGGATGCACCCACAGATCGGGCTTCGCGGCCAAGGCGGCGCGTTGAACAATGCCCGGTTCATCGAGAACCGGCGTCTGATCGGGCATCAGCGCAATCCGCGTGATCCCGCCCGCGATGCAGGCCCGCTTATCGACCGAAAACACCCCCAGATCGACAATGCCGGGCGCGACATGGGCGCCCTTTGCATCAATGATATTTGCCCCATCGGGGATGGGCAGATCATGTCCCGCAATGCGATCCCCCTCGATCAAAAGGCTGGTTCCGCCGCCCAAGAGACAGGCGTTGGTGATGGCGATATGCTGGGTCATGCCTTGCCCCTACGGCTGCGCGTGAGGACATCAAGGCAGGCCATGCGCACGGCAACCCCCATTTCCACCTGTTCGGCGATGACGGATCGATTGACGTCGTCCGCCACATCGCTGGCGATCTCAACACCCCGGTTCATTGGGCCGGGATGCATGACGAGCGCATCGGGCTTGGCGCGTTTCAGCCGCTCATAGGTAAGGCCATAAAGCGCATGATATTCGCGCAGAGAGGGGATGAACCCGCCTTCCATCCGTTCGGTCTGAAGGCGCAGCATCATGACGACATCCACGCCCTCTAGCCCTTCATCCATATCGGTAAAGGCGGTGACGCCCATTTGCACAATGGCTGGTGGCATCAAGGTGGCGGGTGCAATGACGCGGACTTCGGCGGCCAGTGAGGTTAGCGCCAGAATATTGGATCGGGCTACCCGACTGTGGAGAAGATCGCCACAAATCGCGACTTTCAGTCCCTGAAACTGTCCCTTGCGGCGGCGGATGGTGAGGGCATCGAGAAGCGCCTGGGTTGGGTGCTCATGGCGGCCATCACCCGCATTGAGGACCGGGCAATCTACCTTGTCCGCGATCAGCGCAACCGCGCCGGACGAGGCATGGCGGATGACAATCACATCGGCGCGCATGGCATTGAGGGTGATGGCTGTATCAATCAGCGTCTCCCCCTTTTTCACGCTGGACGTGGCGGCGTGCATGTTCACAACATCCGCGCCAAGCCGCTTTCCTGCAATTTCAAAGGACAGGAGCGTGCGGGTCGAGTTTTCAAAAAAGGCGTTGATCTGGGTCAACCCAGATAGCCGATCATCATGTTTTGTCAGGGATCGATTCAGCGTCACCCATTGTTCTGCTTCATCCAGCAAAAACAGGATTTCGTGCGGCTGCAAGCCAGCGATACCGAGCAAATGCCGGTGCGGGAAAAGTGGCGATGTCATTAAAGCCCAGCGTTAGCGCCCGCTATGGCCCCGGGTCAAGCACTGCGGGTGCTTTTAGAGTTTCTGGTCAAATTCAGGCGCACCCATGGCCAGCGCATCAATGGCCCCTTGTAAGATGTAAGAGGCGGCAGCGGAATCGACACGCTCCGCCCGTTTGGCGCGGGATAAGTCAGCGGCAATCATCGCACGCTCGACCGCTTGGGTTGACCAACGCTCATCCCAGAGCAGGATGGGAAGGCCAAGATCCGCGATGTTTTTCGCAAATGCGCGGGTTGATTGCGTGCGCGGGCTATCCGTCCCATCCAGATTGAGCGGCAGCCCAACGACAATGCCCCTTACCGATTGGGCAGAGATAAAGTCGCGCAACTTTGCGCGATCGACGCTGAACTTGGTCCGCCGGATGAGATCAGCGGGGGAGGCGATTGTCCACCCGGCATCACACAGCGCCGTGCCAATTGTCTGCGTGCCGACATCGAGGCCGATCAAGCGACCTCCCTGCGGCAAGGCGCTTCGAAAGTCCTGAATGCTGGTCATTGTTTCGCCAGAAAAGCGGCCGTCCGCCGTGCCGCATCCGCGCGGATATTGGTCCAAAACAGGCTATAGTCATAAACGTGATAGTTATTGCCGGGCAGAACCAAGGGACCAAGATCTGGCCCTTCGCCAATGCGCACATATCCCTTTACATCGCAGCGTGCAGGCGCTGCCCCTGCGATCAATATCGCAGTCTCTTCAGTCAATGTGCCCTTATTCGCAGACGCCGGTGCTATGGCAAAGCCACCCCCGGTCAGCGGATTGGTGCAGAGATAGGCATCCCCACGCGACTTGCCTGTTAGGCTCGGCTGGGCATCGAACGCGGCCGCCATATCTTTATAGTCCGCAGGCTCTGCAAAGCTTTGCCAGCTTAGGACGCAGCCGGTTTGCTCTGGCCCGGAACAGCCCGGAAGGCCAAGGGCTGGCAAATCGGCGCGGATTGAAATCGGCCATCCGACAACATAAGCGGCGATAATCCGGCGGGCGAGCGGTTGGCCCGCGACGCGGTCTTTCAGCAAATGGGTGAGGTGCAAAGCCCCTTGGCTATGCCCGGCCAGGATGATTGGCGTGCCTGGCTTTTGTGCGGCCAGAAACGCATCGAAACTCTGGGCAATGTCCCCATAGGCAAGGGAGAGGGCCTTTTCCCGATCCGACTGGTCAGTCAGAAACGTCCCAAATGTCGCTTGCCGATAGCGGGGTGCCCAAATATTTGGGGTCGCGTTGAACACACTGGCCTGATTGCGGACATATCGCGCCGCATTTTGATTGGCCTCCGCATCATCCAACGGTGCGTTCCAATTCTCCTTGGAGAGATAGCTTGTCGGGTGGATGAAAAAGACCGCGACATTATCGGCTGATTTTTTCTCGGCACCAAGACCCTCTGGCCGCCAAAGCGCTGGATTGTACGGCATGTCCGGCCGGGCAATCCACATTTTGGGGCTGTCATAGGCTTTTGCCGACAGAGCGGGCAGGGGGCGATAGGGTGTGCTCGGCACAAAGGCGATGCGCGAGAGTTCCATCCCGAACAGTCGCAAAGCGGTCAGCACCGTGATGATCAGCACAATAATGCCAGCAATGATGTAAAGGAATTTGCGCGCCATCTGCCCGATCCAAAATTGAAGCGGCCTTAGAGCATGATCGGCCCAATTTAGGCAAGCCGGGGGCATGAGGTCGCCCAACTTATCCGCATCTAATCGGCAAGCATGTGGGCGGATGATTTGTCTTGGCGCAGAATCAGGGTAATGCGACAGGCATCACCACGGACAAGCAGGGGCAGACCAAGATGAAGTTTTTCGCCGACACCGCAGAGATCGCCGACATTAAGGAACTGGCTGCAACGGGCCTGCTCGATGGCGTGACGACCAATCCGTCGCTGATCCACAAATCGGGTCGGGATTTTATGGAAGTGACGCGCGAAATCTGCGGCATTGTGGATGGCCCGGTTTCGGCTGAGGTCGTGGCGCTCGACCATGAAGGCATGATGCGTGAGGCAGAGGTGCTGCGCAAAATTGCGGACAATGTTTGCATCAAGGTGCCGCTGACGATTGATGGCCTGAAAACCTGCAAGGCGCTGACCAGCGACGGCACGATGGTGAATGTCACGCTCTGCTTTTCGGCCAATCAGGCGCTGTTGGCGGCCAAGGCTGGTGCGTCTTTCATCTCTCCCTTTGTCGGGCGGCATGATGATAATGGCTTTGATGGAATGCAGCTGATTGCTGATATCCGATTGATTTACGATAATTATGCCTTTGATACCGAAATTCTTGTCGCCAGCGTCCGTCATGGCGTCCATGTGTTGGAAGCGGCGAAAATTGGTGCAGATGTGATGACGGCTCCCCCTTCCGTCATCAAGGCGCTGTTCAACCATGTCCTGACGGATAAGGGCATTGCCGGCTTCCTTTCGGATTGGGAAAAGACCGGCCAGAAGATCATTTGAACGGGATCGTCCAAAGCTGGTCAGACCATTTGCGGCGTGATCGGCGTCGATCCGTCCATACTATTCGGGCCTATGCCGCAACGGCCGACAGGCTGTTGAGCTTTCTGCACGTGCACCAGGGCGGTGCGGCTGACCTGAGCCGGCTTGAGGCGTCTGATCTGCGGGCCTTTCTCGCTTCCCGCCGGGGGGATGGCCTCACCAATACCTCCACCGCGCGGGAATTGTCGGCGGTTAGGGCCTTTTTGAAATTCGCAGGCGGAGAAGATGCCGTGCCCCGGTTGAAGGGACCACGTGTGAAGCGCACTTTGCCGCGCCCGATTTCCCCGGATGATGCCGTTTCGTTGGCACAAGATGTGGCAGACCAAGCGCGGGAGCCTTGGATCGCCGCGCGGGATTGGGCGATTTTGCTGCTGCTTTATGGCGCGGGCTTGCGCATTGGCGAAGCCTTGGGGCTGATGGGGGATGTGCTGCCGCTCGGCGAGACTCTGTCCGTCACTGGTAAACGCCAAAAGACCCGCATCGTGCCCCTTTTGGCAGAAGTGCGGTCGGCGATTGAGGCCTATGTGGACATCTGCCCCTATGGTGCTGCCAAGGGCGAGGTATTGTTCCGTGGGAGCCGAGGCGGGCCCTTAGAGCCGGGCACAGTGCGTCGCGCGGTTCGGGCTGCGCGCGTGCGCCTCAATTTGGGGGAGCGGACAACCCCTCATGCCTTGCGGCACAGCTTTGCGAGCCATTTATTGGCGCGGGGCGCCGATCTTCGGAGCCTACAAGAACTTCTCGGCCATGCCAGCCTGTCGTCAACGCAAGTCTATACGGCCGTTGATGCGGCCTATCTTTTGGACGTCTATCGCGCGGCCCATCCCCGCGCTTAATCGCCGGAGCGGATTTAGTCCTGATGCGGTGTCCAAGTGATCAGACGCCAAAGATAGCCAATGACAATCACCACAATCACGGCAATTGCAATTGGGCCGACAAAGGCATCAACCTGCTCAAAGCTTTTACCCATCGCATATCCGGCGAGCCCCAAAAGTGCTGTCCAGCCTGCGGTTCCGATTGTCGACCAGAAAACAAAAGTGGACAGCCGCATCTTCAACAGGCCTGCGGGAATGGAGATGAGCGACCGCAACGTGGGCAACATGCGGCCGAAAAAGACAATGGCCCAGCCTTGCGTGCCAAATAGACGTTCGGCCTTTTCAATCTCTTTCCAATCGAGCGTCAGAAAGCGGCCCCAACGCAGAATGATCGGCTTGAGGCGATCAACGCCAATAACGCGGGCGACCAGATACCAGAAATAATTTCCAAGCATGGCCCCCGCCGTGCCAGAGGCGATGACGGCAATGATATTCATCTTCCCCTTGGCTGCGCCCAAGCCGGCCACAGTCATGATGATTTCCGACGGAATGGGCGGAAAGACGGTTTCTAGAAACATCAGAAACGCAACGCCAAGATAGCCAGCATCTTCGATCAGCTTGATGATCCAATCGCTCATCTGGCGAGCTTTCCTTCTATCGCATCCCAAATCAAGGCCGGTGTGTCCGTGCCATTAAAGGCGTCAAGGGCCACAATGCCGGTTGGGGAAGTGACGTTGATTTCGGTCAGCCATTTGCCACCGATCACGTCAATACCGACAAATAAAAGCCCACGACGTTTCAATTCTGGACCAATGGCGTCGCAAATTTCTTGCTCGCCCGGCGTCAAATGCGTCGCTTCAGCGCGGCCGCCTGCGGCAAGATTAGATCGGATTTCTCCGGCGCCGGGGATGCGGTTAATGGCTCCCGCCACTTCGCCGTCGATCAAGACAATCCGTTTATCGCCGCTTTCAACCTGCGGGATAAAGGCTTGCGCCATGAACGGTTCCCGCCAGACTTCGCCAAAAAGATCGGTCAGGGCCGCAAGGTTTTTGCCATCGCGTCCAATATGCATAACGGCAGAGCCAGCATTGCCATGCAGCGGCTTGATCACAATCTCCCCATGGGTGCGATGAAAGGCCCGCACATCGTCCAGCGATCGTGTGACCAGAGTTGGTGGCATGAACTGCGCAAAATCCAGCACAAAGACTTTTTCCGGCGCGTTGCGGACGCTCACCGGGTTGTTCACGACCAAGGTCTTGTGCTCGATGCGCTCCAGCAAATGGGTGGCGGTGATATAGCCCAAGTCAAAGGGCGGATCCTGACGCATCAGCACGACATCCACATCATCGCCAAGGTCGAGCTGCACCGGATCCCCAAAATTGTAATAATTGCCGGGGACGCGCTGCACAGTCACAGGCCGGGCGACAACCCAGACTTTGCCATCTGAATAGCTGAGCCGATCTGCCGTATAATGATAATTCTTATGGCCCCGCGCCTGTGCCGACAGCATCAGGGCAAAGGTGGAATCACCAGCAAAGTTAAGACCCTCCATCGGGTCCATCTGATATGCGACCGTCAAGGTCATAGCGGGTCTCCTATGTCGCGGCGCGTCTAGGCGAAAAGGGCTGGCTTGTCACCCATGTGAGACATTGGTCAGGTGTCGGGGCAGGGTGAAGGGGGCAATGAGGATGACATCAATCTGAATTGTATTATGTGCTCCGGCATAATGATCTGCCAAAGCGATGGCGGCCGCGCGCACCCGCCGGAGGCGCTGGGCATCTATGGCCAAGTCCAAATCGTTAGCGCGCCGGCGGGTTTTTACTTCGACAAAGGCAATTTTTTTGCCGCGCCGGGCGATGATATCTACTTCACCGGCCCGAACCCGTATGCGCCGCCCCAAAATGCGCCAGCCATGCAGGATCAGCCATAACGCCGCGATGTGTTCGCCCCAATGCCCCCGTTTTTCGGCGGCCTGTCGGTTCACTTGCCCTGAAGCTCCAGCGCGCGGGCGTAAAGGGTTTTGCGGTCTGCGCCGAACTGCCGCGCGACAAGGCCCGCGGCTTGCGCAGGCGACGCATTTTTAAGGGCTGCGCGCAGGGCCGTCTCCACATCTTCTGCGCTGGCAGGCTCCGGCTCCCCCGGCGGCCCGACGATGATCACAATTTCCCCCTTGGGCGGTGCGTCCGCATAGCGCGCGGCCAGATCGAGGAGCGTCCCAGTCACGCATTCCTCGTAGCTTTTCGTGATTTCCCGCGCGATGGCCGCGTCACGATTGCCCAGCCCTTGCGCTAATGCGGCCAGCGTTGCCGCCAATCTCGGGCCAGATTCATAAAAGGTAAGCGTTGCTCGCAGGGCGGAAAACTCCGCAATCATGTCTGCCCGTGCTTTGGCCTTGGCGGGAAGGAACCCTGCAAAGAGGAAGCGATCGGTTGGCAGTCCAGATAATGTCAGCGCCGCAATAACGGCGGACGGCCCCGGGATCGTGACGATATGCCGCCCGGCCTCCCGGGCATCACGCACCAGCTTATAGCCGGGGTCTGAAATCAGCGGCGTTCCGGCATCGGAGACCAGAGCAATCGCCTCACTGGCCATGCGGGCGACAAGGCCGGGGCGAACTTTATCCGCATTATGGTCATGATAGGGTAACATAGGCTGTTTTATGCCAATATGGTGGAGCAACTTGGCGGTGACGCGGCTGTCCTCGACCGCTATCAGGTCAACAGCCGACAGAATTTGCGCGGCGCGTGGACTTAAATCGCCAAGATTGCCGATGGGCGTTGCAACGATATAGAGTCCGGGTTCAAGAGCTTCGGCCATAAGGAGAGTGTCATGGCAGAGACTATGGGTAGAGAGCAAGCAAAGGACATGGGGCGTCGTCGGCTCATGCGCTGGTGTGTCATCGGCGCTGCTTTTCTTGCTGCGGGCTGTCAGGTCGTCCCAAAGGCTCCGCCAAAGCCAGTTGCTGCGCCCGTGGAGGAAGGCCCTGCCGACGGCCTGCCCAGCGACACAACGCGTCATCGCATTGCCCTTTTGGTGCCGCTGACCGGAGCCAATGCAGGCATTGGAGAGTCGATTTCAAACGCCGCAAACATGGCCGTGCTCGATACCGGCGGCGAAAAAATTCGCATGACGGTTTATGATACGGCGGGTGGCGCAGCGGCGGCGGCTGAAAAAGCCATCTCTGAGGGCAATAAGCTGATCCTCGGGCCGCTTTTGGCCGAAGATGTGCGCGCAGCAGCGGAGATTGGTCGCAAATATCGCGTACCGCTTATCGCCTTTTCCAACGATGTCTCGGTCGCTGGGAATGGCACCTATTTGCTGGGCTTTACGCCGGCCCAATCTGTCGCCCGTGTTGTAACCTATGCCCGATCCCGCGGCATGGTGCGTTTTGTAGGCCTCGTGCCCGTCGGGGTGTATGGCCAGCGGGCGCAAACGGCGCTGACCCGGGCTGTCGAAGATGCAGGCGGGACATTGGTTTCGGTGCAGGCCTATGACCGCAACGCCGGATCGATGATGAGCGCGATTTCAAAGCTGAACAAGGCGGGCAAGGCCGATGCAATTCTGATTGCAGATGCCAGCCGCACCGCCGTTCAGGCCATTCCCAATTTGCGTCGGGGCCCAAGCACATCTGCCCGCATTCTCGGCACGGAATTGTGGAATACGGAAACGGGTCTGACGTCGCCCGCGCTTGCCGGGGCCTGGTTCGCCAGCGTCTCAGATGGGGTTTATGGCCAGATGGCGGCGCGATACCGGGGACGATTTGGCAGCGCGCCCTATCGTCTGTCGAGCCTTGGCTATGATGCGGTATTGTTAGCCACCAAAGTGGCCGCCAATTGGAAACTCGGCACCGCCTTCCCACTGCCTGCCTTGGATGATACGGGCGGATTTGCAGGGATTGATGGGCCATTTCGCTTCAATGCCTATGGCGTGGCAGAACGCGCGCTTGAGGTGCAGCAGATTGGCCCCAATGGTATGACAGTCATCTCCCCGGCGCCCAAGGGATTTGAGGATTAAGCAGCAACCAGTTCGGCTAAGATCCGGTCGAGCAGAAGCATCCCGTCTGGCAGGACTGTGAGGTGAGATCCCTCTTGCCGGATCAGCTCGTGCTGGCTGAGTTGGCGTGTGGCTGCGGGGTTAATCAACGCGCTTTCGGCCATGCCTGTCCGCTGGGCGATGTCGGCCAAGTCGACACCTTCGGCCAGCCTTAATCCCATCAACAAAGCCTCGCGCGCGCGCTCGGCAGATGAAAGTGCCTCTTCCGATTGGACACCATGCCCGTTGCGGGTGACGGCATTCAGGAAGTTTTCCGGTTTTTTATGGCGGATCGTCGCCAACCCGCCGCGGCGGCCATGCGCGCCGGGGCCGATACCTACATATTCCCAATAGCGCCAATAGGTCAGGTTATGGCGGCTTTCTTCGCCGTTCCGGGCATGATTAGACACTTCATAGCGCGGGAGGCCAGCCGCGCGGGTGAGGGCGTCTGTCAGGTCATAGAAATCCGCGGCTTCATCCGGGTTTTTCGGTGCAAGCTCCCCGGTGCGGACCAAAGTTTCAAAGCGTGTGCCGGGTTCAATCGTCAATTGGTAGAGCGATACATGCCCGGTCCCTAAAGACAAA
>JBBATU010000023.1:27676-29871 GCA_040398565.1 Chakrabartia sp. | reverse complement strand
TTGCGGCCCATGTCTTGCCCGTGCCAATGATGAACATCATTAATGGCGGCGCCCACGCCGACAACCCGATCGACTTTCAAGAGTTCATGATCATGCCCGTTGGTGCGGAAAGCGTTTTTGATGCCGTGCGCATGGGGTCGGAGATTTTTCATACCCTGAAAAAGAAGCTGCACGATCAAGGCTTGTCGACCGCTGTTGGCGATGAAGGTGGGTTCGCGCCGAATATTGCCTCTGCGCCGGCTGCACTCGATTTCATCATGCAGGCGGTGGAAGCAGCTGGCTATCGACCCGGGGACGATGTCGTCCTCGCACTGGATTGTGCGTCGACCGAATATTTTAAGGACGGCAAATATCATCTGACGGGCGAAGGCCGTGTGTTGTCGCCGGAAGAGCATGCCGATTATCTGGCTGAACTCGCCGCGAAATATCCGATTAAGTCGATTGAAGACGGCATGGGCGAAGATGATCGCGCCGGCTGGAAATATTTGACGGACAAGATTGGCAAGACATGCCAACTGGTCGGTGACGATCTTTTCGTAACAAATCCCAAGCGTTTGCATGATGGCATTAACGAAGGTCTGGCCAATTCGATCCTTGTGAAGGTCAATCAGATTGGTACTTTGACGGAAACTCTAGCGGCCGTGGATATGGCGCATCGCGCCCGATATACCTCCGTTATGTCGCACCGATCTGGGGAGACGGAGGACTCAACAATTGCTGATTTGGCGGTCGCCACAAATTGCGGACAAATCAAAACGGGAAGCCTCGCCCGCTCTGACCGGTTGGCCAAATATAACCAGCTGATCCGGATTGAAGAAGAGCTTGGCCCCATAGCGCGCTACGCCGGACGATCTATTTTTATCTAGTTCGGCGGCATAGGTTTGCGATTTATAGTTGATTATCAGAATCGCTTGTGATTCAAGGGCTTTCATGAAGCAGGCGAGACAGCTTTGGAACATTCTTCGCAGCGCGGCGTCCCCCGCGCTGGGCTTTATCGTGATCGCTTTTTTTGGCGGATACGCGCTTTTTGGCGCCAATGGCGTGCTGGCAGGCTTTGAATATCGCCAGCAAATCGAAATGCGTCATGCCGAATTGGCACTGCTCAACAAGGAAAAGGCAGAAATCGCAAATCGCGTCGGCCTGTTGGACCCGAAGAAAGCCAACCCTGATTTGGTGGATGAGCTTGTTCGCCGCGAATTGGGACTTGCTCATCCGGATGAAGTGATCATTCCGCTTAAGTAGATTAAGCGTCTGCATTCGTTTCCGTAACGTCAAAATAGCCAATGCGTCGTTGCCGCAGGCCTATTTTGGTGTCTATAGGACTATATCAACTAATGCAGATATCCCCTTAAGGAAGGTCCTTTCTTGGCCAAGGCAGGAACAAAAACAGCCGCCACTGACCAGCTTCCAAAGCCGGCTCAGCCAAAGCGTCACGCCGCTGATCGCAACGAGTTACTCCGATTATATCGGGAAATGCTCCTTATCCGGCGTTTTGAGGAAAAGGCGGGCCAGCTTTATGGCCTTGGTCTGATTGGCGGATTTTGCCACCTCTATATCGGTCAAGAGGCCGTTGCCGCGGGCATTCAGACCGCACTGACGGACAAGGACAGCGTCATCACGGGCTATCGCGACCATGGCCATATGCTGTTGTGCGGGATTGATCCGAAAATTGTGATGGCCGAACTGACGGGCCGGGAGGCTGGTATTTCCCGCGGGAAGGGCGGGTCAATGCACATGTTCTCGGTTGATCATAAATTTTATGGCGGTCATGGCATTGTTGGAGCGCAGGTTCCGCTCGGCGCAGGATTGGCCTTTGCACATAAATATAATGAGGATGGGGGCATTTGCGTTGCCTATTTTGGCGATGGTGCGGCCAATCAGGGGCAGGTTTATGAGGCGTTCAACATGGCCGCGCTCTGGAAACTCCCGATTATCTTTGTGGTTGAGAATAACCGCTATGCCATGGGCACGGCTGTCACACGATCCAGCGCGGAAACGCATTTCTGGCGCCGGGGGGAGGCGTTCCGCATTCCCGGCATGGTCTGTAATGGGATGGATGTCCTTGAGGTCCGGGGAACAGCCAAGGTCGCAATCGACTTTGTTCGGGCAGGTCATGGCCCTGTGATCTTAGAGGCGCAAACCTATCGCTATCGGGGGCATTCCATGTCGGACCCAGCCAAATATCGGTCACGCGA
>JBBATU010000023.1:0-27666 GCA_040398565.1 Chakrabartia sp. | reverse complement strand
CACGCGAGGAAGTGCAGCAAGTCCGCGAGAAATCCGACCCAATTGAAGGCCTTAAAGATGATCTGGATGCCGCAGGCATCCACGAGGACGAGCTGAAGGCGATCGATAAGGAGATCCGCGCCATCGTTAATGAAGCGGCGGATTTTGCGGAAACATCGCCAGAGCCGGATGCAGCTGAGCTTTATACCGACGTTCTGGTGGGGAATTATTGATGGCCGAGGATCCAACACCAACGGCCCCGTCCAGCGACATGGCTCGCCTGACCGTGCGCGAGGCGCTGCGCGACGCCATGGCGGAGGAAATGCGGGCTGATCCGCGTGTATTCGTCATGGGGGAAGAAGTCGCGGAATATCAGGGCGCCTATAAGGTGACGCAGGGTCTCCTTGAGGAGTTTGGCGCCAAAAGGGTCATCGACACGCCCATCACCGAATATGGCTTTGCCGGTATTGGCACCGGGGCTGCTATGGGCGGCTTGCGACCGATAGTAGAGTTTATGACCTTTAACTTTGCGATGCAGGCGATTGATCACATTATCAATTCTGCTGCCAAGACGAATTATATGTCGGGCGGCCAGATGCGCTGTCCCATTGTGTTTCGTGGCCCCAATGGCGCGGCGTCCCGTGTAGGGGCCCAGCATAGCCAGAATTACGCCCCTTGGTATGCCAGCGTGCCAGGCCTTGTTGTCATCGCCCCTTTCGATGCGGCCGACGCCAAAAGCCTTTTGAAGGCCGCCATCCGCAGCGATGACCCCGTTGTCTTTCTGGAGAATGAACTGGTCTATGGCCGCAGCTTTGATGTGCCGGCGGGAGAGCATGTTGCCCAAATCGGGAAGGCGCGCACCATGCGGCCGGGCAAGGATGTAACGCTGGTCAGCTATTCCATTGGCGTTGGACTTGCGCTTGAAGCCGCAGAGGTTTTGGCCACAGAAGGCATCGAAGCCGAAGTCATTGACCTTCGGACCCTGCGCCCGTTGGATAAGCATGCGGTTCTGGAGAGCCTGTCGCGCACCAATCGTCTGGTGATTGTGGAAGAAGGTTGGCCGCAATGTTCGATTGCCAGTGAGATTATGGCTATTGCGATGGAAGAGGGCTTTGACGATCTTGACGCTCCTGTTGCGCGCGTGACGAATGTCGATGTGCCCTTGCCCTATGCCAATAATCTGGAAAAACTGGCGCTTGTAAACACCGCCGCTGTTATCGAAGCGGCCCGCAAAGTATGTTATCGCGGTTGAGCAGCGGGCTTCTTTCTCCAACGGGCGTTCTGCCCACTTTGCTCCTCAGCTATGCGCCCCCAGAGACACGGGATGGGCACGGGCTTGCTTGGGTCATTGATGAGCGGCTTGCGCATGTGGTGCGCACCGTCCGTGAACCCTCCATCGCGGCCATCCGCATGGCCTGGTGGCGCGCAGCCTTGGCGGCACATGATCTTTCTAAGGGGAAAAGTGAGCCACTGGTCGAGGCTTGGCGCGCAAGACCTCGCAACGCCGCTGCCGATCAGGCTGTTGAGCAGATGATCAATGGCTGGTCTGTTTTGGCAGATGGGGCCGCGCTGACGGTTGAAGATATGCGGGCTTATGCCGAAGGGCGCGGTTCCGGCTTGTTTGGCCTATTGACGGCTGATGGCGATGGCACCTCTGTTGAGAACGTAAGACGGGCAGGGGCACTTTGGGCGTTGTGGGATTTGGCAGGCCATGTCAGCGACGCAAAGCTTGCCGCTCAGGCAATGGACCTCGCCCATAGCTATGCAGATCAAGGCTCCACCTTGCCCAAGCAACGCAGTTTAAAGCCGTTAAGGCTCGCATTCGGCATTGCGCTGCGCGATGTTGTGAAGGGTCGTGTTCCCTCCGGTGGGTTTGGCCCGCGCCATTATGTAAAGTTACTCTGGATGGGGCTGATTGGCGGATAAACGACACGGCGTTCTATCTGGACAATCGTCGCGCCCTCCATCATTGTGTCGTATCTATACAATGATGGAGGCAGGTGATGTGGCGCTATATCGGCGGAGGAGCCGCCATTCTCTTCTTGTTGTCGGCCACCATATTTTTGACACGCCAGATGGCGTCAAGCGAGGTCACACTCCCAGATCCGCCAACGTTCTCTACATCAGACCAATCTCCATTGATCGCGCCTGTAGCGGATGAAGCAAACAAGGAAGAGCGTCGGTTTAACCGTTATGATCGGGATAAAAATGGCTCGGTTGGACGTGGCGAATATCTGTCGAGCCGACAGAAAGCCTTTGCCCGCCTAGACCGCAATGGCGATGGGCGGCTGTCCTTTGACGAATATGCGGTCAAAGCCTCTGAAAATTTCGGTGCGGCAGACAAGAACCGCTCTGGCGGTCTTGATCGTCAGGAATTTGCAACAACACGCGTTGTCCGAAAGCCCAAACCAAAGGCAGATTGTAAGCCTGTCTCTCAGCCAGCGGAAACTGCCGACGCCGAGGAGTGAGGCATCAACCATTGAGACAGGGCTTCCCGCCCGCGATCGGTATAGGCTTGTTTTCGATCCGCCTTGCGCGTGCCGCCGGCAAGAGGCGGGAACAGGCCAAAATTGACGTTCATCGGCTGAAAACTGTCGGCATCTGCGCCTTGGGTAATGTGGTTCAAAAGCGCGCCAAGGGCGGTTTCGAGCGGTGGGACAGTGGTTTGCTTGCCGTTGAGCTCCTCTGTCCAGAAACGAGCAGCCAGCAAGCCAATGGCCGCACTCTCGATATAGCCTTCGCAGCCCGTGATCTGCCCTGCAAAGCGGATGCTCGGCCGGGATTTCAGCCGCAAGGTGGCATCGAGCAGTTTGGGGGATTTGATGAAGGTATTCCGATGCAACCCGCCAAGCCGCGCAAATTGCGCGTTCTCAAGGCCGGGGATCATGCGGAAAATGCGCACCTGTTCCGCATGTTTGAGCTTGGTTTGAAAGCCAACGATGTTCCAAAGCGTGCCCAAGGCATTGTCCTGACGCAACTGAACAACGCCATAGGGCCATCGACCGGTTTTGGGATTGTCCAGGCCCACGGGCTTCATTGGGCCGTGGCGCAGCGTATCAATCCCGCGTTCTGCCATCACTTCGATGGGCATGCAGCCATCAAAATAGGGTGTGTTGGCTTCCCATTCTTTGAAAACCGATTTTTCGCCGGATAAAAGGGCGGCGTGGAAAGCGTGATATTGATCTTTATCGAGCGGACAGTTGATATAATCCTTCCCATCGCCCTTGTCCCAGCGGGACGCCATCCAGGCGACGTCCATGTTGATCGTTTCATGATGCACAATGGGCGCAAGTGCATCGAAAAAGGCCAGCGCTTCCTCACCCGTTTCAGCCGCGATGGCCTCCGCAAGGGCGCTGCCCGTGAGCGGGCCTGTGGCGATGATGCTTGGGCCCGTGGGAAGGGCATCAACGCGTTCACGCACAAGTGTGATATTGGGGTGGTCGGCAATGGCCCGTGTTACAGCCGCAGTATAGCCATCCCGATCCACAGCCAACGCCGATCCGGCTGGGACGCGATGGGCGTCTGCTGAGGACATGATCAGAGAGCCAAGGCGGCGCAATTCCTGATGCAGCAGGCCAACTGCGTTCTTATCCGCATCGTCCGATCGAAAACTATTGGAGCACACAAGTTCGGCCAGATCCTCTGTCTGGTGCGCCGCAGTCTGTTCGCCAGAGCCGCGCAGTTCAGACAGCCGAACGCGAAAGCCAGCCTCGGCAAGCTGCCAAGCAGCTTCTGATCCGGCAAGGCCACCGCCAATCACATGTATATCGTGGGTCATGCGCCCGCCTTTAGGGGAGCAGAACGCACAAGGCGAGGGGGGATTGCTAGCTGGGCGGGTGGGCCGCCCCGATCAGCAAGGCTTCAATATCGGGCGTCGGGCGGTCGATCATTTCCTTAGTGATTTCGCAGATGATGCGCTTTTGAGCCTCCTTGTGCCAATGTTGGCGCAAGACGCCCATTGTGCGCGCAGGCGCGATCACGGCAATATCCTTTACCTTTCCGGCAAGGGCCATGTGATTGAGCCGATCGGCAATGTGCGCTGCAAAACGGTCTTCATTTTCCTGATGATAATCGGGTTCATCCAGCGCAGGCCGACCATAACCATAGCTTTGCTGTTGGGTTCCCGGGGCGTCGCTTTGAATCTCCCTGTTCTTTGGGTCTGGCTGATCTTCCCAATCTTCGGTGCGCAAATCGATTTGAGACGTATCTCCCTTATTGCGCAGGAGAAGAAGTTTTCGCCCATCGGCGACGATCACAAGTGTATTATGCGGTATATCCATAATGGTTTAACGCGATGCCCAAGGGCTTGTTCCGCTGGACAGGCGCGCGCTGTCCGTGCAGCTTGGGGGCTAGGGAGAGAGATTAGATGGCTGACCAATCGCGTTTATCAACATTGCTGATCGCCGCGTCGCTGGCGGCCGGGGTGAGTTACTTATTCGCTGTTTACGCACAGATGACGGGGCCGGAAATTACAGCCTGGAAAGGCATGGGGGTTGGGCTGCTTGCCGTTTATGCGGCCCTGCATGCCAAGGGGCGCGATGGTTGGATGTTAGCGGGCATATTGGCCTTCGGAGCCGCGGGTGATGTTGTGCTCGATATTGCCTTTACAGCGGGCGCGGCTTTGTTTGCGATTGGGCATATCCTCGCAATCACGCTTTATCGGCGCCATATCCGACCGAACCTCTCAGACACAGACCGAATGATTGGGGCGTTGCTGATTGGCGTTCCAGTCGGGATTGCCTGGGCTCTGACGCAAAAGGCGGAGGTTGCGCTTTATACCCTCTTGTTGGGCAGTATGGCGTCGGCGGCATGGGTTAGCCGATTTCCGACCAAGTTGACGGCGCTCGGGGCGGTCTTGTTCATTATTTCTGATCTGTTGATCTTTGCGCGCATGGGGCCATTAAGTGGCTCTCTGATTGCCAGCTTGTTGGTTTGGACGCTTTATTTTGGCGGGCAATTTTTGATCGCCCTTGGCGGCACGCGATATCTTGCTGCGCATCAAAACGCCTAGGTGTTTCGGGAGGATAAAATCGCGCTCAAGGGCAGGGGGCCATAAATATGCGGAAAGAGCGCGCCACCGCGAGAGACTTCCCAGCGGATGGTGTCGCCCAGTAGCCCTAAATCAATTTCTGCAATAACCAGCCCGGTTTGGCCGGAAAAATGCTTATCCAGCGTTCCTTGCAGCTGATCTATGGTCGATAGATGGATATATCCATCTGCCAGATCGACGGGTGCACCTGCAAAGACACCATCGGTCTCAAACTGTTCCCATTGTGAGGCTGTGAAGATTTTATGGGCAATGGGGGGATGGCTCATGGCAGGATCACCGCCCGCCCAATCACGGTTCTTTGGTCCAGCGCCAGCAGGGCGTCGCCCGCTTCGTCCAATGAGAAGCGGTGCGAAATCATTGGGCGCATGACAGCGTCTTTGGCAAGCTGGGCGAGTGCCGCACGGGTCGCTTTGCCCAATTTGGGGTCGCGCCGCACGGCTTCGCCCGCCCGCAGGCCCATGATGCTATAGCCCTTGATAAGGGCATGATTTGCGGGGAATTTGGGTATCTCGCCACTGGCAAAACCAACAATGAGATAGCGTCCACCCCAGCCAAAGGTGCGCGTTGCCGCAAGCGCGAGCGGACCGCCAACGGGGTCGTAAACGACCTGCACGCCTGCATCTCCAGCCGCCGCCTTAATCGCCTCGACTAATTTTGGGTCGTCGGAACGGAATGCCGCTTTTGCACCCGCCTGTTCAACAGCGGCGCATTTCTCATCGGTTGAGGCAATCCCAATAACCTGTGCGCCCATATGAACGCCCAGTTGCACGGCTGCCATCCCAACGCCGCCGCCAGCGCCCAGCACCAAAAGGGTCTCGCCCGGTTGAATTTGGGCTTTGTCATGAAGGCCATGCCAAGCCGTTGTTGCGGCGACAAACCAAGTCGCGCCCTCTTCATAGCTGAGCGCGTCTGGCAGAGGCCAGACACTGGCAGTGGACGCAATTGCTTGTTCTGCAAATCCATTCAGGCGCAGCTGCGCCATGACACGATCACCGGGCGCAAATTCGGTAACAGCCGCCCCGACTTCAGTGACATCACCCGCAATTTCCATGCCCGGCACAAAGGGCGGGTCAGGCCGCAATTGGTAACCGCCGCGTGTCATCAAAAGATCTGGAAAATTAACACCTGCCGCACGAACCGCGATGCGGACCTCGTCAGCGGCAAGGGTGCGTGCGTCTAGCAGCTGCACCTTGACGGCCATAGGGCCGTCAAGGGCAGTGCAGACTGCTGCGCGATACTGGACCGTCAAACGCGTTCAATAATAATGGCAGGAGCCATGCCGCCAGCGGCGCACATGGTGACAAGGCCACGCCTCAAATTGCGGCGTTCCAGCTCATCCAGAACCGTGCCGATCAGGATTGATCCTGTCGCACCAATGGGGTGGCCGAGAGCGCAGGCGCCGCCATTCACATTGACCTTGCTGCGATCAAGATTGAGATCCCGCATGAACTTTTCGGCGACAACGGCAAAGGCTTCGTTGATTTCCCAAAGGTCAATATCGTCCACCGTCAGGCCGGCACGGGCCAAAACCTTTTTCGCGGCCGGCACGGGTGCGTTGAGCATCAATGTCGGGCAATCACCTTCATTGGCAAAGGCGACAACGCGCGCACGGGGCTTCAGGCCATTTTTCTGGGCATATTCTTTGGATGCCAGCAATACGCCAGCCGCGCCATCAACCACGCCAGAGCTGTTGCCCGCATGGTGCACGCCAGACCAATTGAGGTCGGGATATTTCATTTGGATCAGCTTGCGAAAGCTCATACCGCCGCCAAGATCGAAATCGGCCATGCCATCAAAGGAGGCCTTTAGCTGCGACAGCCCTTCAAGCGTTGTTTCAGGGCGGGGGAACTCTTCATGGTCCAAAGCCACGGAGCCGTCTTCGTTATAAACGGTCACCAGCGACTTATCGAAAGCGCCTTCGGCAATGGCCTTCTTGGCTTTGACTTGGCTGTCATAACCCAGCTGGTCGACCACGTTGCGCGTGATGCCTTCGCGTGCAGCAATGGCGTCGCCGCATACGCCCTGGTGCGACTGGGGGTGGATTTTCATCAGGTGCATATTGCCTGAGCCCATGCCGAGCGGCTTAATCCCAGCATTGGCTTCTTCCGCGCCAATCGTTTGGGTGTAGCTCATCATTTCTGTGCCGCCCGCGACGACAAGATCTTCCATGCCGGACATGATGGTGGCTGCCGCCAGATTAACCGACGTGATGCCGCCGCCGCAGAAGCGGTCAAGCGTCATGCCCGAGGCGCGAATGTCATAGCCGGCATCCAGAGCTGCCATGCGGCCAAGATCGCCACCTTGCTTGCCCTTTTGGGTGGATGTTGACCAGATGACGTCCTGCACATCTTCCGTTTTCAGATTATTGCGCTCTTTCAGCGCCTTCAGGACAGTCGCGGCCAAATGCTGCGGGTGAAGATGGGACAGGGCACCTTTGCCCGGCTTTCCGATGCCCCGAGGGGTTCGGCATGCATCGATGATAAAGGCGTCGGCCATGGTCGTCTCCTATGAGATAGTAATTTGAGTCGTGTTTTTTCTTTAAGTCCAGACGGGCAGGGCGCAAGCCTGTATAAAGGGATCAATAGGCCGCTCGATTGAGCGCGGGGAAGCGGACTTCGACATGCATTCCATTGTGAACATGCGTTTTTCGGCTGGCACCCAGCTGTTCGCACAATGCCTCAATAATTGTGTATCCCAATCCGGGCTCTAGTCTGCACCCCTCCGCTTTGCCAATTCCATCATCTGAGACGATCAAGATAATCTCTTGCCCCTCGGGGCCGAGCCAGAGTGTCAACGTTCCCTCGGTTCGGCCGATAAAGGCGTGTTTGATTGCGTTTGTCATTAATTCCACCGCTAGAAGCGACAATGTCGTCAGGGTCTCCCCAGGAAGCCGCAGTCCATTGGTGTTGATTTCCAAGGAGATGTTTTCGGCACCTGACGCATTCACCAAATCATCGAAAAGTGACCGAAAATGTTCGTCGAGAGACCGGCTCTCACTGTCTGGATCATGAAGTCTACGGTGGATGTTGGAAAATAGTCTGACTCGGCGGATCGCATCATCCAAAATGCTATCGAGATCGCGCGATTGCTGCCGTGATGCTGATTTCTGCATCGACAGGATCGCGGACAAGAAGGCCATGTTATTAGAGACCCGATGCTGAAGTTCTCGATATAGAAATGCTCTATGTTCCGCGAGAGAGGCATTTTTGGATCGCTCTCGTTCTAAGGTAAGCGCAGTTTGCCTGAGCATGTGGATTGTTCCCAATGCGACAATCACGAAAGCAATGTAGAAAAACAGCCCGATGAAGACGGCTCTTTCGCTGTCAACCTCACCATGGCTTGCGACAAAAAAACGCCACCCGGCGATACCACTCAATATGGCAGTGAGGCACGCTGGGCCGGGGCCTGCAAAGTAGGCAACAAGAATAATGGCGGGCATAAATGTGATTAAGGGCAAGCCTGTGGGCAAGATATCGGCGAATTGAAAGCGGATGCCAAGGCTGAGGGAAAATGCACCGATGGCAATAAAATATCGAAAAAATGGCCGTTCCATGAGAATGTTTGTCCCAGCATCAGCATGATTGCGGTCAAAAAAACGCCCAACGATAGAGATAGCGGACATCCTTTGCTGGTTACGAGCTTTCTGAACCGCTAATCGGCTCTGCAATTCATAACGGTCTGCAACGCCTTTATTGAAATGCCCGCTATTGTCGGAAAGCAACCAAAGGGTTAGCGATGGTTCATCTTATCAGAAAAATGGAGAGTAAAATGGCTGACCTGTCGACTAATAATCTGAAAATGCTGACGTTGGTTACAGCAGAGGGGCGTTTGGAGCTTTCACTGGCAGAAGGCTCAGTCACGCCGCCAAGCGCAGATCAGGTTGTGGTGAAGGTTCTTGCCGCGCCAATCAACCCGTCTGATCTTGGGCTGCTCGTCGGTGCTGCCGATATATCGACAGCACGCGCGACACAGAAAAATGGCCATCCCGCTGTTGAGGCAGACATTCCCCCAGCGGGAATGCGGGCTATGGCCGGCCGGGTGGGAGAAGCCATGCCGATCGGCAATGAGGCATCAGGCGTTGTTATAGCTGCCGGTGAGTCTCCCGAAGCGCAGGCGCTTGTCGGCAAGATGGTCGCGATCTTGGGCGGGGCTATGTATTCCCAATATCGCACCTTGCCGGTCCAGATGTGCATGTTGTTGCCCGACGGCACGGACCCCCGCGATGGCGCATCCTGTTTCGTCAATCCGCTGACGGCGTTGGGATTTGTTGAAACCGTGCGCCGAGAAGGCCATGCCGGCCTCGTTCATACGGCGGCGGCGTCTAATCTTGGCCAGATGCTGAACCGCATATGTCTTGCGGATTCCATGCCCCTCATCAACGTCGTGCGTAGTCAGGCTCAGGTCGATCTGCTCAAGGGGCAGGGCGCCCAATATGTCTTTGATTCCTCGCTGGAGAGCTTTGCCGATGACCTGACGGCAGCCTTGGTTGAAACAGGCATTACCTGCGCTTTTGACGCCATTGGCGGGGGTAAATTGGGCAGCCTGATCATGTCGTGCATGGAAGCAGCGGCGGTCAAGCGGATGAAAGAATATAGCCGCTATGGGTCAGACACCTTCAAGCAGCTTTATATCTACGGCGGGCTCGATATGTCGCCGACCGTCATGACGCGCAGCTTTGGGTTCCAATGGTCGGTCTCGGGCTGGCTGCTGACACCGTTCATGCAAAAGGCTGGGCCAGAAGTGGTATTGGCCATGCGTGCACGAGTTGTGGCTGAACTAACAACGACCTTTGCCAGCCATTACAGCCATGAAATCTCGCTGGAAGAGGCGCTCAACCTAGAGACGCTTCATGCCTATAACGCCAAGCGGACGGGCGATAAATATCTCGTCTTGCCGCATAAAGGTGCTTAGATTTGATGGGCGGCAGTGCTTTGGCGCTGCCGCCTAATTTTTTGGCGGCTTGGGGCGCATAATCCTCTTTCGCTCTGCGATCTTGTTCCCTAAAGCGCTAACCGCAATGCACGCTTTCGCCAATCCGGCCCGATTCCTGAAAATCGCCCGCCCGATGACACCTATTTTGTTGGTCATTGGCTTGATGCTCGTTTTTGGCGGCTGCTTTTCCGGCTTGTTTTTGACTCCGCCCGATTATCTTCAGGGTGAAAGCGTTCGCATTTTATACATTCACGTGCCGGCCGCTTGGCTCGGCATGGGTGGGTGGAGTGCTATTGCGATTGCCAGCCTCGTTCAATTGGTCTGGCGCCATCCCCTTGCGGGTATTGCTGGCCGGGCCATCGCTCTTCCTGGAGCGTTGTTCACAGCGATTTGCCTTGTAACTGGATCCATTTGGGGCAGGCCAACTTGGGGCACTTGGTGGGAATGGGATGGTCGGATGACATCCATGCTCGTTCTCTTGTTTCTTTATATTGGCTATATGGCCCTCGCCAATTCGGAGGATGACCGCACGTCGGTCAGCCGCGCAACGGCCATTTTTGGCGTTGTGGGCGCTATCAACATCCCCATCATTAACCGATCTGTTGTCTGGTGGAATTCTCTTCACCAAGGTCCTTCGATTACGCTGAAGGGCTCAACAATCGCTCTTGAACTTCTTTGGCCTCTGGCGCTCACTGTTATAGGATTCAGTCTTGTCTTTGGCGGCATCGTGCTCATGCGGATGCGTGCCAATCTTGCCGAGGCGAAGTTAGAAGCCCGATTGCGGCGGATGGTGTCTCTATGAACCATTGGCCCTTCATTATCGCTGCTTATGTCCTGACATTTGCCGGGACGCTCGCTATTTTGGGGTGGAGCTATCTTTCCATGAAAAGGGCTGAAGCTGCTTTGGCTGAGTTGGAGATAGACAAGTGAAAGCGAAGAATCAGCGGTTAATTCTGGCTGTCTTTGCCGCCGCCGCGGTCGTCGGTGCGGGTCTTTTGGCCGTATCGGGGCTTCAAGAAGAGGCTGCGTTCTTTTACGCCCCTGGTGATGTGAAGGAGCAAGGCCTTCCGGTCGACCGAGCGGTGCGCTTAGGTGGAATGGTCAAGGAAAAATCTATCCGGCAAGACGCCGATGGCGTGACCGTCCATTTCATCGTTGAGGATGGCAAGGCCGAAGTGCCCGTGACGTTTAAGGGCATTGTACCAGACCTTTTTAAAGAAAAATCAGGCGTTGTGGCTGAGGGTAAGTTTCAGGCCAATGGCCTGTTTGTGGCAGATAATTTATTGGCCAAACATGACGAGCGCTACATGCCGCCCGAGTTGGACGGTAAAATGCATAAGACAAATAGCCTAACCCAATGATTGCTGAGCTTGGCCTTGGGCTTCTCTGGTTGGCGGCGGGCCTCGCCGTCCTCCAGTTTTTTCTCGGGGCCGTTGCATTGCGAATGAAGGGGCGTCCTGATCTGGGACTTGCCATTCAGCCTGTCGCAGTTGCGCAGGGCCTTCTTGCCGGCCTTTCCTTCCTTGCGCTGATCTATCTATTTTTTGTGTCGGACATGTCGGTGAAACTTGTCGCCGCCAACAGTCATTCCGAAAAACCTCTCTTGTACAAAATCTCAGGTGCTTGGGGGAACCATGAGGGATCGATGCTGTTATGGGTGACGATTTTGTCTCTTGCAGGCGGCGCTATCGCGCTGGTCGAGCGCAGGATTCGGGAAGACACGCTGATTGCAACTTTGATGGCGCAAGGGCTTATTGCGCTGGGTTTTTATGCGTTTCTGCTCTTTTCGTCGAACCCTTTTGAGCGCCTCAATCCGTCGCCGCTAGAGGGGAACGGCTTAAATCCCCTGCTTCAGGATCCCGGGCTCGCCTTTCATCCACCGACACTTTATTTGGGTTATGTTGGCCTTTCGGTCGCGTTCAGTTTCGCCGTTGGGGCGCTTTTGACACGCGATGTTGGCCCGGCTTTTGCGCGCGCGATGCGCCCTTGGATCTTGGGCGCTTGGGCGTTCCTGACGATTGGAATTACGGCGGGCAGTTATTGGGCCTATTATGAGCTTGGCTGGGGCGGCTGGTGGTTTTGGGACCCTGTTGAAAATGCGTCGCTTATGCCTTGGTTGGCGGCGACAGCCTTGCTGCACTCGGTAACGGTTCTCGCCACGCGAGATAGCCTACGTGCTTGGACGGTGATGCTGGCGGTTGTCGCCTTTTCCATGTCGATGGTGGGCACGTTCCTTGTGCGCTCCGGCATTTTGACGAGCGTTCATGCCTTTGCCGTCGATCCTGAGCGGGGGTCGTTCATTTTGGCCTTGTTGCTGTTTTATATCGGCGGTGCCTTGGCTCTTTTTGCGTTGCGCATTTCTAACGTCAGAGAGGGCGCACAATTTGATCCTGTGAGCCGGGAAGCGGCACTCGTCCTCAATAATTTGTTGCTGACGGTGATCCTCGGCGTTGTGCTGATCGGCACGCTTTATCCGATTGTTGCTCAGGCTATGGGCCAACAAATTTCAATCGGCCCGCCTTATTTCAACCCCGCCGCTGGATCGGTTGCTTTATTGCTCGTTTTGGCGATGGCGGCTGGCCCGTTGCTGCGCTGGCGTCTGGATAGCTTTGCAGTGTTGGTGCGCCGTTTGGCCGTTCCAGTCGCCCTTGGTCTGGGCGTTTTGATCTCGGTTCGGGTTGCAGCGCCAGACATTGGGACGCTTTCTTGGTTGGGAATGAGCACAGCGGCCGTCGCTGGGGCGGCGAGCATCGCGCCTTTGTGGAAACGAAGCCTTAAGCGCACCCCCCTGTTTACTTGGGGCATGGTCGTGGCGCATTTCGGCGTTGCCGTTGCCCTTGGTGGCATGGCGGCGGACACGGCCTTTATGAAGGAGCGGCTGGTTGCTGTTGCAGAAGGCGGTGAGGCCGAAGTTGGGCCATTCAAAATCCGATTAAATTCAATCACTCCAGTTATTGGACCAAATTGGACAGCCTTAGAGGCGCGTATAGAGGCGCGCCGCGCAGACGGCGCGGCCTTTGTTTTGCGGCCTCAGGCGCGGCACTATATGGATCCTCCGACAGACACGAGCGAAGCTGCCATTACCACCTTGATTGATGGCCAACTCTACGTCGTGCTTGGTAAAGTAAATGAGGATGGCCGCTGGCAATTGCGGCTGTGGTGGAAGCCATGGGTCACGCTGATCTGGTTTGGCGGGATATTGATCGCATTGGGCGGTATTCTTGCTCTGGTCGGTCGATTGTGGCGTGAACGCCGGTTGCCGACACGGGATGACCAATGATGCGTAAGATACTGCTTTGGGCGCCGTTAATGGTCTTTGCCCTTTTTCTCGGTGTGTTTCTGCGGGGTCTGCACGCGCCTGAGAATACAACCATAACCTCCAAGATGGTTGGCAAAGTGGTGCCAGACTTTGCGTTGCCCGCAGCGGTTGCCAGCCACCCCGCGCTGACCAGCGATGACCTGAAACAGGGCAAGCCTATTCTGCTCAATATTTTTGCAAGCTGGTGCTTGCCTTGCATTGCCGAAGCGCCTGTTTTGGAAGAACTCAAGCGGCAGGGCGTTGAAATTCATGGGATCGCCATTCGCGATACGCCAGAGGATGTCGCTGATTTTCTGGGCCAGCATGGAGATCCCTATGCGCGCATTGGTTCCGATGTATCGAGCCAAGTGCAGATTAGCCTTGGGTCTTCCGGTGTCCCTGAAAGTTTTGTTGTGAATGGTCAGGGTGTCGTTCGTTTCCAGCATATTGGCGACATTCGAAAGGATGATGTTCCGAAGATTTTGGCTGCTCTGGAGGATGCGAAATGAGGCGCTTTGTCCTTGCATCCGGTCTTCTTGCGGCCTTGGTTGGCGCGCCTGTGCTGGCTGGCTCGCGCATGGCGGCAGCCCCACTTGCCAATGTTCAGTTGGTAGACCCTGAACAGGAGAAGCAGGCGCGCAGCCTTATGGAAACGGTGCGCTGTCTTGTGTGCCAAGGCCAATCCATCGCAGATTCCGATGCCGAAATGGCTGGCGACATGCGCGCCCTTATCCGGGAGCGCATCCAAAAGGGGGAACGCCCGGAGCAAGTGAGGGCTTGGCTGGTTGAGCGCTATGGCGACTGGGTGACCTATGCACCACCCCAGCATGGCGTTGCGGCGATCTTATGGGCTTTGCCTGCTATCCTTATCTTAGTTGGTGGCTTTGTTGCCGCTGGTCGTATCCGCCGGAGAAGGGGATAATGGCTCTTTTCGCAATTCTCTTTATCGCCGTTGTAACGCTTTTGCTCATGTGGCGTCTGGGGAAGTTATCGCCGGGCGCGAGCTATGTCAGCGCGGCGGGCCTTGTCCTTGGGCTTGTCGGCTATTCGTTGCAAGGAAGCCCAAACCTTCCTTCAGCGCCCGTCGCTTCAAAACCCTTGGCCCCCATTCAATTACCAGCAACCAACAACGCTCAGAATAATCTGATCGGGCAAGTCGGGCCAGATTCGCAAACACTTGCGCAAGCTGATGCTTATTTCCGTATTAATCGGCCTGACCTTGCGGCGCGGGTTATTCAGGGTGCGTTGAATAGGGACCCAAATAACCCTGCCTTATGGACCGGGCTTGGCAATGCCTTGGTCGGTCATGAGAAGGGGTTTCTCGCTCCTGCCGCGGATTATGCATATCGACGCGCGTTGCAGATCGCGCCGGGATATCCGGGTGCTCTTTATTTCTACGCTGTAGCTTTGGCTGAAAATGATCGGGCGAAAGAAGCGCGGCCTTTTTTTGAACGACTCGTTGAGACCATCCCTGCGAAAGCCCCTTTTCGAAAGAGCTTAATTGCCGACCTAGATCGCGCTGGCCTTTTGCCTCGGAAAACCGAGCCTTTGACGGGCTCAGTCAAATAATTTGCCGGGCTTCTTAATTGCTGCTAGCGCCCGACGGGTTTTCTAGGAAAGAAGCCTCGTTCAGATGCTTCTGCCCGTACTGCCGGATTGGCGATTATGAGCTCCGCTACATCAAATACACCTATTACGCAGGATGCCGATGAGGCGGGCCATGGCGTGCATGGGCCGCTGCATAAGTTGATGATCGCGGCAATCGGTATTGTCTATGGCGACATTGGAACCAGCCCCATCTATGCCTTCCGCGAAACCTTTGCCGGGCATCACCCGCTGCCACCGGATCATGTTCACGTCTATGGCGTGTTGAGCCTGATTTTTTGGTCGATGATGATTGTGGTGACATTGAAATATGTCACAATCATTTTGCGCGCGGACAATAAGGGTGAAGGGGGGAGCCTAGCTCTTCTCGCGCTGATCAGTCGCGAGGCGCAGGGGAAAAGCTGGTCGGTCCCCATTGTCATGCTGGGCGTTTTTGCAACGGCCCTTTTCTACGGCGATGCCATGATTACGCCGGCCATGTCGGTTTTGTCTGCATCCGAAGGTCTGACGGTCGTTAATCCTGGTTTTCAGCCATTGGTTCTCCCGATTTCGGTGGCCATTCTTTTTGGTCTCTTTGCTTTTCAGTCACGCGGAACGGCACGGGTTGGGGCGCTGTTCGGCCCGATCATGATCGTCTATTTCGCGACGCTTGCGGGCTTAGGGCTGCTGCACATTGCTAAGGCGCCGGAAATCCTTTGGGCTTTGCACCCAGGCAACGCAGTCAGTTTCTTTTTAGATGATCCTCTGCGGGGGTTCCTTGCACTCGGCTCAGTTGTTCTCGCCGTCACAGGGGCAGAAGCGCTCTATGCAGATATGGGGCATTTTGGGCGACGGCCCATTAAAATTTCTTGGCTCTGGATTGTTCTGCCCGGCCTCATGCTGAACTATCTTGGCCAAGGTGCGATGATCATGGGCATGTCTCTGGCCGACGCCAATGAGGCTATGCGCAATCCATTCTTCTTGCTGGCACCGGAAGACTTCCGTCTTCCACTTGTGTTGCTCGCAATTGCAGCGACAATCATTGCAAGCCAAGCCGTTATTTCGGGCGCGTTTTCTCTAACGCAGCAGGCCATTCAGCTCGGCTTTATGCCGCGTCTGCGTATCCAGCATACCAGCGAGAGTGCAGCCGGGCAGATTTACATTCCGACAATCAATTGGGCCCTGATGGTTTTGGTCATTTTGCTGGTGCTGCAATTTGGCAGCTCGAGCAATTTGGCATCGGCTTATGGAATTGCGGTCACAGGAGCGATGTTCATCGACACCTGTCTGCTTGCCGCTCTGCTGCTCAGCATTTGGAAGTGGAATCGCTGGATCGCCATTCCTCTTTTGGCCGTCTTCTTCATTGTGGATACAGCCTATTTCACCGCCAATCTGACAAAGGTTCCGTCGGGCGGCTGGTTCCCGCTCGTCGTTGGCCTTATCGTCTTTACGATGCTCACCACATGGTCGCGTGGTCGCAAGCTCATGGTGGAGCGGATGCGCGAAGCCGCGATGCCGGTGAAGGTGTTTATCAGCTCAGCCGTCTCGTCCGCGGTGCGCGTGCCCGGTACGGCTGTTTTCATGACATCAACGTCAGAGGGCGTGCCACACGCGCTGCTTCACAATTTGAAGCATAATAGGATTCTGCATGAACGGGTCATCCTGCTGACTGTGAAGATACCCGGTGTGCCATTTGTCGATGCGGATAAGCGCATCCATCTGGAAGATTTGGGCCAGGGCTTTCACCGCCTGATCCTGAAATTTGGCTTTATGGAAGAGCCAGATGTGCCTGCCGCACTGATTGAGATCAGCGCTTTTACCCCGCCCATTAAGATGATGGACACCAGCTTCTTCTTAGCGCGCCAAACGCTTCTTCCATCGTCACGGCCCGGCATGGCCATTTGGCGGGAAAAGCTGTTCGCTTGGATGCTGCGCAACGCGGAAAGCGCGATGGAGTTTTTCCGTCTGCCAACCAATCGCGTGGTGGAACTGGGCAGTCAGGTCGAGATTTAGGGGAAGGGGCTGCTCTGTCAGCAGGGCAGTCTCTCCTGCTCCTATGAAAGCGGTTCTTGGCGTGATCTGGCGGTTGACCCGCCTGAAATCCCTGCCTATAGCCGCGCTTCCCGAAGGTTTCGGTCATTTGGGGCGGAGTAGCTCAGCCGGTTAGAGCAGCGGAATCATAATCCGCGTGTCGGGGGTTCGAGTCCCTCCTCCGCTACCAAAACTTCATAGGCGGCTGGACCATTTGCAATTGGCCCATTTGGCATCAGCCAAATTTAATCGGCGACGGCCACCAGTTCTTCAACCAGTATTTTACCTGACAAATGACGCCCGGAAAGCCAGCCGCATTCGATGCGGGGGCCGAGGAGCCAGTCGCCACAGACGCCAAGGCCGATATGGCTGTTCCAAAGCGATCCCGTGCCTAGGCCCGTGGACATGGCAAAGCGCCAGCGGTGGGTGGACTGAGCAATAGGCTGAAGGGGAGGGAGATGAAGCTCTTTTGCAAGGGCCGTCAGTAACGCTTCGGCGACCTCTTCGGCAGGCTCTTCAAGACAGTCCGCCGACCAAGAGGCGCTTGCCTGCACAACCCAGCGTTCCAAACCTGTGCGGCCCGGCTTGTTGGTCTCGCGCGATGCCCAACCGATCACATCCCCATCTCGTAAATGGCTGGCATCGGTCGGCAAGGGCGCATCAAAGGCGAAGATCGCGGTCCAGCATGGTTGAAACCGCGCCAGCATGGCTTCACGGGCCATACCGAAATCATGCTGCGCCAAGATTGTGACGGCCTGTTCGGATGGGATGGCGAGGACCAATATGTCAAATGGGCCGTCAACCTGTTGGTCTTCGCCAGATAGCGTCCACCCATTGTGGGTCTGAGACGCGGTCGTGATCCGCATGTTCCAATGGACGTTGAGCGTCGCCGCCATGTGCCGGACGATCTTGTTCATGGTCGGTACGCCAACCCAGACATCCTCTGAAATGTCGGGCCAAGGCGCCACGATACCTGCGCTTTCCCATTCCTGAACCTGCGTCAGAAAAGCGGGGTCGCGCGCGGTGAAATACTGCGCGCCATGATCGGCGACGGCTTCGCCCAAGGGTGTTGAAAACCTGCGGCTAGACATCCGCCCGCCGGGGCCGCGCCCTTTATCAAACAGCGTGACGTCATAGCCCGCCGCTTGCAGCTCCGCCGCGCAAGAGAGCCCGGAAATTCCGGCCCCCACAATGGCAACACGCTTTGCAGCGTCTGCGCGGCTCATTGGCATGTGCACTCCCTCGGGTCGATCTGATTGAGGCGGGCATGCGGCGGGGCCGGGGCAATAACAATCTGCCCTATCGTTCAGGTTTGCGGGATTTAGGCGCTATTGCGGGGTTGAAGACGGCGTGATCTGCAGCATGGCATCGGGCCGCGCGAGCGCGATCAGAGTGAGGCCCGATGCCTCGGCGCGGTCAGCGGCAAGCGTTGTTGCTGTAGATATCGTCACAAGAAGGGGGCAACCGGCAATTACCGTTTTTTCGACCAACTCGTAACTGCATCTGGAGGAGAGCAGGAAGAAGCCATCTGCCGGATGACGCCCAGACCGCGCCAAGGCCCCGATCAGCTTATCCAGGGCGCAATGGCGGCCAACATCTTCTCGGGCGCAGAGGATGGTGCCATCAAGAGCACAGAAGGCCGCGACATGCGCGCCCCCGGTCGCGGCGTTCAGCGGTTGATACTCACGCAGATGGTCCAACGCAGAGAAAAGGGCCTTGGGTTCAAGCGCGGCCTTGGCCTTAATGCGGGGCAGGGGGCGCGCGATTTGTTCCAGATTCTCCATACCACACAGGCCGCAACTCCCTTCGGACACGCGCACCCGGACCCGTGCCAGCATGGGCTCCACATGGTCGGGTGATAGAGTGATCCGCACAATCCACCCCATGGCGGTTTCATGGCATTCTATTGCTAGGATATCGTCGGCAGAGGTGACAATGCGTTCAGAGAGCGAAAATCCTGTGACAAAATCTTCCAGATCCTCCGGCGTGGCCATCATCACGGCATAGCCTATGCCGTTATACTCAATCGCGATTGGGCATTCGACGGGCAGAGTGCGGCTGGCGGGGGAGGATCCACCCGGTTCAATACGAACAACATTTTGGGCGCGAGAACTGGTCATGCGGTTGCGTATAGCATGATCAAACGATCATGCCGCATGATCAGGCTTTGGCCAAAAAGGGCAAGTGATGTTCGGCCAAAGTTGCCGGCGTCTCAATCATCGGAAGATGTCCGATATCTTCAAGGATAACGGCCTCACAATTTGGGATGCCTGCCTTGATGGGGGCAACGCAGCTCACATCAATCAGGCGATCATGACGGCCCCAGACAACCAATGTGGGCGTTTTAACGTCGGCAAGCCGATCATTGACCGGACGTTCCAGCGAGTCTGCGGCAATTGCCCAAAAAATGCTGTCCAGCAAAGCCTCGCGACGTTTGGCCTCTTTGAACATGACTTTCTTAAACTGGGTGGGAATGGGCCGGGGGCGGTGAGAGACAAAGGCCATCAACCGATCAACATCGGCAAATTCTCGCATAACAAGCGGGTTTGCGCCGTCACCTGCCATCTGTTGAAGCTCACTTTCATTCGCGCCCGCAACCCCCGCATTGTTGAGAAGGGTGAGCGATTTGAGCCTGCCTGGGTAATCAAGGGCCGCCTGCAAGGCGATATAGCCGCCCATGCTGTTGCCGCCCAAATGGCAGCGCTCAATGCCCATCGCATCCAGAAATGCGATCAACCGCGCGGTTTGCGCCGCAATGCTGTAGTCGCGATCGGCCGACAGATCATTCTCCCCAAAACCCGGAAGGTCCGGCGCAATCAGCCGATATCGGTCCGTCAAATGCGGGGCGTAAAAGGACCAATGGTCTTTATCCGCGCCAAAGCCATGCACCATCACGACGACGTCGCCATCCTCTGGGCCACCGACAAGATAGGGCCAATCTAGCCCGGCAACTTTCACCGTTTTTCTGGTCAGCCGTCCCTTGCGCCGAATAGCCTTTTGAATCTGCCGATAAAGCGGTGCCGGGGCAAAAGCGTACAGCAGGATTGGCGTCGCAATGATGACAAGCAAGGCGATGAGAATAAGGGTCATGAGCATGTTCAATCTTTTAGAGGGGTCAAAAGGCGCCGTTAGCCGATGGTCTGTGCAATTCGGGTGATGACTGCGGCGATAACAGCATCACGCTCAGGCTCGTTGAAGACTTCGTGGTAAAGGCCTTCACGCAGGTCAAATATCTTATCGGTCGACGACACAAGCTCAACCAGAAGCTGTCCGCCTTGAGGGGCGGCCAAGCTATCGAGGCTGCCATGTACGACCATAAGGGGAAGCGTGATTGTCGACGCTTGGTTCGTCAAATTTGTCATCCCATCCAGCATCTCTGCTGCAAGACGGGCGCTGATCTTTCCCTTATAAACCAAGGGGTCGGACAGATAGTCTTTCACAACCTCAGGGTCGCGGCTCACGCCATTTGGATCAAGGCCAAGCAACCCGGCTTTTGGGGTCAGGACAGATAGGGCCCTGCCAATCAGGCGGGTGGCAAGGGGGACCGGTTGGGCGGGTGCCACCACCGGGCCAGAAAGGACGGCCGTTGCATAATCCGATTGATGGTTCAGCAAATGTTGGCCCGCAATCAGGCCGCCCATGCTGTGCCCCACAAGCGCGCGGGGGAGGTTTGGGTGCAGTGATTTCACATGGCGCAGCAAGGCCACCATGCCATCCAGAAAAACCGAGAATGCGGGCACATAGCCCCTGTCGCCATCAGAACGCCCATGCCCCCAATGGTCGATAGCGTAGACAGCGAAGCCGGATTCAACACATTTCTGGGCGAAATAGGCATAGCGGCCCGCATGTTCGGCATAGCCATGCGCCAGCAATATGACGCCCTTCGGGTCCGTATCTGGCATCCAGCTTTGCAGGAAAAGCTTTGATCCAGCCGCGCGCGATGGAGGTTGAAGCTGCAACAGCTCTGTCTTGCTCATGATGTATCCTCCCAGCGGCCTGTGTTCAGGCTGGCGCGGCGATTTTATGACGCGCGCAGCAGGCCTTGTGCAAGTCTTTTCATCAAAGGGGCAAAACCCACCTTGACGCGCGGGTGACAAGGTCGCAACGCGGCGGCGAACTTGGGAGGCTTGGATGAACAAAGCAGATGTGATCATCGTTGGCGCAGGCCATGGCGGCGCACAGGCCGCAATTAGCCTGAGGCAGCTGGGCTTTGAAGGATCGATCCTGATGATCGGGCGTGAGCAAGAGCCTCCCTATGAGCGCCCGCCTTTGAGCAAGGAATATCTTGCGCGTGAGAAGGAGTTTGAGCGCCTTTATATTCGGCCGCGCCAATTCTGGGCGGATAAGTCCATTGAACTTCTGCTGGGGACTGAAGTTGTCTCGGTGGATGCTGGTGTACAGAAACTGCATCTCTCGGACGGAAACGATATTGGCTATGGCGATGTGATTTGGGCCACGGGTGGCGATCCCCGCCGCCTGTCCTGCCCCGGGGCTGATTTGGCTGGCATATATGGCGTCCGCACGCGCGATGATGCTGATGCGATCATGGCACAACTGGCTGATGTCAATCACGTTGTCGTCATTGGGGGCGGCTATATCGGCTTAGAAGCCGCAGCTGTCCTGACCAAATTGGGCAAGAAGGTGACGCTGATTGAGGCGCTTGATCGGGTATTAGCGCGGGTGGCCGGGCCTGAGTTATCTGCCTTTTATGAGGCGGAGCATCGCGCCCATGGTGTTGATCTCCGAACGGGCTGTGGCGTTACCGAGATTGTGGGCGAGAATGGCTATGTGACGGGCGTCAAACTGGCTGATGACACGATCCTGCCTGCTGATATGGTCATTGTTGGGATTGGCATTATTCCCTCGGTCGCGCCGTTGATCGCGGCCGGCGCAAAGAGCCCAAATGGCGTTGATGTGGATGGCCAGTGCCGCACAAGCCTCCCCCATATCTATGCGATTGGCGATTGTGCGGCCCATGCCAATGGTTTTGCAGATGGTGCAGTGATCCGGCTGGAGTCGGTTCAAAACGCCAATGATCAGGCGAAAATTGCGGCCCAGACCATCATGGGCAATCCGCAGAATTACTCTGCGACCCCGTGGTTCTGGTCAAATCAATATGATCTGAAGCTTCAGACAGTGGGCCTTTCAACCGGGCATGATGCAACCGTCCTGCGCGGATCGCCCGCGGATCGGAGCTTTTCAGTGCTTTATCTGAAGCAGGGCCGGGTGATTGCCATTGATAGCGTCAACAGCGTCAAAGATTATGCGCAAGGGCGCAAGCTGGTTGAAAGCCGTGCCATCATTGCACCGGACAAGTTGGCCGACACACAAATTCCGCTCAAAGAATTGGTGCCCGCCTAACCGCGTTCGCTGAGATAGCGGGTCAGGGTGGCGACGGTTTTTTCTCCCGTCGCAAGTCCAATTTTCGTCCGGCGCAAGAGAATGTCTTCAGCGCTGCGAGCCCATTCATGCTGCACCAGCCAATCGACTTCGACCCGGGTTAGCCCCGCGCCAAAATCTTCGCCCATATCGCTGGGTTGGCGAACATCGGCCAACATCTGCATGAGCATCGTCCCATAAGCCCGCGCCATGCGTTCTGACCCGTCGTCTCCCAAAAAGGGCCAGCGCGTCCGAACATCCTTTAGAAAGCTTTCAAAACCCTGCTGCAAATTGCCGCCGGGCAAGACTTCAGTTCTGGTTGCTGGGCGTGTTTTCCAGCGTGCCGCGCGACCAAGACGACCAATGGCTTCTTCTGCCAAATGCCGGGCCGTTGTAATCTTACCCCCGAACACAGACAAAAGCGGCGGCCCATTTTCGTCAAGCTCAAGCACATAATCCCGCGTGACAGCCTTCGCCTCGCTTGCCCCATCATCATAGAGGGGGCGCACACCGGAAAATGTTCCGATAATGTCGGTTGGGTCAGTTTGCCGCTTGAAATACCTGTTTACCGCCGCGCACAGATAGATTTTTTCCGCATCTGTGATCCGCGCCTCTTCCGGTGCGTCGACAGCCTCATCTGTCGTACCAACAAGGGTAGAGCCATAATCATAGGCAATGGCAAAGACGATCCGACCGTCCGGTTGCTGCAGCATATAGGCGTGATTGCCCTCAAACAGGGCCGGAACGATAATGTGGCTACCTTTGATCAGCCGCACCGATGCTTTGCTGTTGACGCCCGCCCGCGCGACCATATCGGCCACCCAAGGCCCCGCGGCATTGACCAGAGCCTTTGCCGAGACGCTGGTTCCATCATTCAGCGCCAAATCCCACCCTTTGTCTGACCGCCGAGCGGACTTTACCGCCGTGCGTGTCCGGACTTTTGCGCCATTATAGGTCGCATCCAGTGCATTTAAGACGACCAGACGCGCATCATCCACCCAGCAATCTGAATAGACAAAGCCTTTGGACTTCCCGCTTTTTAAAGATGCTGTGAATGCCGTGTCGGTTTTGCTCAGGCCGCGGGAGCGTGGCAGGCTGATTTTCCCCCCGATGGTGTCATAGAGCCACAGGCCAAGTCGGACGAGCCACCAAGGGCGCAACGCATATTCATGTGGCAGGACGAATTGAAGCGGGTAGATGAGATGCGGGGCTTGGCGCAGCAGAACCTCTCTTTCCTTCAATGCCTCTCGAACAAGTCTAAACTCATAATATTCCAGATAGCGCAGACCGCCATGGATGAGCTTTGTGGAGGCCGAAGAGGTGTGGCTGGCCAGATCATCTTTTTCCAGCAGCAGCGTGGTCAGGCCATTTAAGGCGGCTTCACGGGCAATAGCCGTGCCGTTGATCCCGCCGCCGATGATTGCAATATCGTATGTCACCGCCGCCTAATGGCGTGGGTGACGGACGAATTCAATCTGTTCCAAAGCATTGGTAGGGACGACATGGCCGGGGAAGGGGTCAAGTGCATCCGTATGCACCCTTATTGTCTTGCCAGAAAAAGGGCTTAGGGCTCAGTCTGACACTAAAGGATGATACCCAAAATGACATTTTCTGCTGAAAAACTCATTCTATTTGGCGCCACGGGCGATCTGGCGCAGCGGATGTTGTTGCCCTCACTCTGCGCCTTGCATGCGGACTCTCTGGTCCCGGCGGAACTGCGCATTATCGGCACCGCGCGGTCTGCCCATGATGATGAAAGTTATCGTCAATTCGCAGCCAAGGCGCTGGAGACGTATCTTCCTGAAGACCGCAAGGCGGCGATACCCGCATTTCTGGCTTGCCTGTTCTACCAGCCATTAGATGCGACGGACCCAGCTCAGTTTCCGGCACTTGCGGCGAAAGTGGGGGACGTCTCTGCGGGACTGGCTATTTTTCTCTCCACGGCACCATCATTGTTTGAGCAGACCATTGCCGGGCTTGCGAGCTGTGGCCTTGCGTCCGGGATGAGCCGGATTGGCCTTGAAAAGCCGCTTGGTATCTCGTTGGACACAAGCCGGGACATTAACGATGCCGTCGCCAGCGCCTTTAGCGAGGACCGGATTTTCCGAATTGACCATTATCTCGGCAAGGAAACAGTCCAGAACCTGCTCGCCCTGCGATTTGCAAATATCTTGTTTGAGCCTTTGTGGAACGCCAGCCATATCGACCATGTCCAGATTACGGTTTCTGAAACCGTGGGTCTGGAAGGGCGCGTCGGCTTTTATGATGGCGCTGGCGCGCTGCGAGATATGGTGCAGAACCACATGTTGCAACTTGTGGCGCTGGTGGCGATGGAACCCCCTTCCAACTTCAACGCGACAGCTGTTCGTGATGAAAAGGTGAAGGTTTTAAGGTCCTTGCGGCGGATAAGTGCCAATGAAAGTGTCACCGGCCAATATCGGGCTGGGGCAATTGGCGGCGTTGCGGTGCCGGGATATGATGAGGAGCTGGGCCGAGCGTCCAGCACCGAAACATTCGTCGCCATTAAGGCGCATATCGACAATTGGCGATGGACAGGTGTTCCCTTTTACCTGCGGACGGGCAAGCGCCTGCCCGAGCGTAAAACCGAAATCATGATCCAGTTTAAGCATGTGCCGCATTCCATCTTTGCGGGCCAAGGAGCAGAGGCACAGCCCAATCGGCTGATTATCGGTATCCAGCCGCAGGAGAATGTGCGCCTTTCTGTTATGGCCAAGCAACCGGGGCTGGATCGGGGTGGTGTGCGCCTTCAGGAAGTTCCGCTTGATATCTCCATGCCCAATGCCTTTGCGGGGACGCGTAAACGTATTGCCTATGAGCGATTGTTGCTTGATCTTATCGAAGGCGATCAAACCCTCTTCGTGCGTCGCGATGAGGTGGAGGCGCAATGGCAATGGATCGACGCGATGCGCGAAGGCTGGGCGGAAAAGGGCATGGAACCCAAGCCCTATACGGCGGGAAGTTGGGGCCCATCATCGGCAATCGCGCTTGTTGAGCGGGATGGAGTGACTTGGAATGACTAAACTCAATCCGATAATTGACCGTGTTACGTCGCGTATTATCGAAAAGAGTAAGAAGAGCCGCCAGCGTTACCTTGAGCTGATCGAATGCGAAGGCGAAGCCGGCGTTAGCCGTACTCGATTATCCTGCGGCAATCTGGCCCATGGATTTGCCGCGTCTGAGGGGGATAAGGCGCAAATCCGGGGAGGCCATGCGCCCAATATCGGCATCGTCACGGCCTTTAACGACATGCTGTCCGCTCACCAGCCTTATGGCCGCTACCCGGAAGCGATCAAAATCTTCGCGCGGGAAGTGGGCGCTACAGCTCAGGTGGCCGGAGGCGTTCCGGCCATGTGCGACGGGGTGACGCAGGGCCAGCTGGGCATGGAGCTTTCGCTGTTCAGTCGTGATACCATTGCTATGGGCACGGCCGTTGGGCTGAGCCATGCGATGTTTGAAGGCATGTTGTTGCTGGGCATTTGTGACAAGATTGTGCCGGGCATGCTGATCGGGGCGCTTCGCTTTGGGCATTTGCCAGCGATCTTAGTGCCGGCCGGGCCGATGCCTTCGGGCCTTCCCAATAAGGAAAAGCAACGTGTGCGGCAGCTATATGCCGAAGGAAAGGCGAGCCGGGAGGATTTGCTGGAAGCCGAGGCTGCATCTTACCACAGTGCTGGAACTTGCACCTTTTATGGAACAGCCAATTCAAACCAGATGATGATGGAGGTCATGGGTCTTCACATGCCCGGTGCTGCCTTTGTCAATCCGGGAACAAAATTGCGCACGGAACTGACGCGCGCGGCCACCCACCGCTTGGCGCAGATCGGGCGGTCGGGGGCAGAGTATCGACCGCTGGGCAAATGTGTCGATGAAAAGGCTATCGTGAACGCCTGTGTCGGGTTGCTGGCAACAGGGGGTTCCACCAACCATGCCATTCATCTTCCGGCCATTGCGCGCGCGGCGGGCATCTCGCTCGACTGGCAGGATCTTGATGAATTATCCTCCGCAGTCCCGCTGATGGCGCGCATTTACCCCAATGGCTCTGGCGATGTGAACCATTTCCAGGCGGCAGGGGGTATGGGCTTTGTCATTCGGGAGTTGTTGGCTGCCGGATTGCTTCACCGCGATATTATGACTGTGGGGGGTGATGACCTGTCCATTTATGGGCAACAGCCTGTCTTGCGCGATGAAAAGTTGGTTTGGCAGGATGCGCCCGCTCAAAGCGCTGATGACACAATGTTACGCGTACCTTCCAATGCGTTTCAGTCTGATGGTGGGATGCGGCTTGTAAAAGGCAATTTGGGTCGTGCGATCTTCAAGACGAGTGCGGTCGAAAAAGCGCGCTGGACGATTGAGGCACCGGCTCGTGTGTTTGAGACGCAGGAATCGGTGTTGGCGGCGTTTCAGGCAGGGGAACTTGATCAGGACGTTATCGTTGTCGTTCGGTTTCAGGGACCACGCGCCAAAGGCATGCCTGAATTGCATAAGCTGACCCCGTCGCTTGGGGTGCTTCAGGATCGCGGCTTCAAGGTTGCGCTCGTCACTGATGGACGCATGTCCGGTGCAAGTGGAAAGGTTCCGGCGGCCATTCACCTGACACCCGAAGCCTTGGGCGGCGGCCCTTTGGCAAAGGTTCGGGATGGTGACCTCATTCGGCTGTGTGCAGTTGACGGCAAGATTGAAATTCTCGCCGATGTATCAGCGCGCGAGGCGGTGGCGGCACCCGAGGTTCTGGACGGAACGGGTCGGGAATTATTCACGCTGATGCGCCTGACTGCAGATGGCGCGGAACAGGGTGGCTCTGCAATGCTCGCGGCGGCAGGTCTGTAATGCAGATCGTCAGCATCGATATTGGCGGCACCCACGCCCGGTTCGCGCTCGCCGAGGTTGAGGCGGGGACGGTCGTATCGCTTGGCGAGGCTGTGACCATGCCCACGGTCGAACACGCTTCTTTCCAAACGGCGTGGCAGGCCTTCGGCGACCATCTGGGCCAGGATCTGCCGCGTGCGGTTGCGATGGCCGTTGCCGGGCCTGTTACGGGGGATGTCATCAAGTTTACCAATAACCCTTGGATCATCCGTCCTGCGCTTATTCGTGAGAAGCTGAATGTGGATCAATGGGTGCTGGTCAATGATTTTGAAGCTGTCGGCCATGCGGTGGCGCAGGCTTCTTCCAACCATTTCCTGCATTTATGTGGTCCAGAAGAGGATTTGCCGCGTGCGGGCACGATCAGCATCATCGGGCCGGGAACCGGATTAGGCGTTGCCCATATCTGGCGCGGCAAGGGCGGCCATCATGTCGTGGCAACCGAAGGTGGGCATATAGACTTTGCGCCGCTGGATAGCAATGAGGATGCCATTTTGGCGCGTCTTCGGTCCCGCTATCGCCGTGTTTC
>JBBATU010000022.1:21669-32950 GCA_040398565.1 Chakrabartia sp. | reverse complement strand
CCCGAAACTGTCTCGATCGTCTGAGCTGCGGCCCATTGCGCGCCCTGCGCCGCGCAAGGTGAAATCGCGGTGGGACCGCTGGCATGAGATTTTTTGGTCTTATGTCCCGCTCAAGGCAGAAACCATTGAGCGCGTGCTCACCATTCTGACGGGCACAGCGATTGTCTCAACTCTGCTCGCCATCGCCGTCTATGCGGGCATTCCCCAATTTGTCGGCACCGAAATTGGGCAAGTGGTGGGTCGGGCTGGCTTTCATGTAAAGCGGGTGGAAGTGAAGGGCCTTGACCGCATGGACAATTTGACCGTCTATGCTGTCGCCCTTGATCAGAAATCCATTGCGATGCCCTTGGTTGATATCGACAAGGTGCGCGACCAGCTTTTACAATATGGTTGGATTGATGACGCCCGCATTTCCCGCCGCTGGCCGGACACATTGGTGGTCGATATTGTTGAGCGAAAGCCACGCGCCATTTGGCAGAATAATCAGCAGCTTGTTCTGATTGACGGCACGGGTGTCATCCTTGAGATGGTTGATCCCCGCGCCATTCCCGATTTGCCGATTGTGATTGGCCCCAATGCCAATCAGCAGGTGGAGCGGTTGTACACATTGCTGGACTCGGTGCCTGCGCTCAAACGCAGCTTTGCCGGCGCATCTTGGGTCGGCAATCGTCGTTGGGACATTCGCTTTAAAACCGGCGAAACGCTTGCCCTTCCCGAAGGGGAGGATTTTGCGGCAAATGCGCTCAAACGCTTTGCCCAGATTGATGGGACAGAGCGGCTGCTGGGACGAAATTTTCTGCGCTTTGACATGCGCGATCCAACCAAATTCATTGTTCGGCTGAAGCGGGGCGCAACGGCGCAGCCCGCTTTGGCTGCCGCAGTTCAGGCAGGCGCTGCCAAAGCTGAACCGACCAATACCACTGCTGATAATGCACATGTTGAAGAGTAAAAAGGGAATATCCATGGCCGTTGCCAAATCATCAGGATTGATCACGGCGCTTGATATCGGGTCGTGGAAAGTTTCTGCGCTGATCGCTGAAGTCGGCGAGGGTGGCGATATTCAGGTGCTGGGCACGGGTCAGCGCGAAAGCAAGGGAGTGCGCCGTGGCTATATCGCCGATATGGACGCAACCGAAAAAGCCATTCGCGAAGCCGTGGAGCAGGCAGAACGCATTGCGGGCCTGAGCATTGATAATGTTTGGGTTGGTTTTTCCGCCGGGGGGCTGGTCAGCAATATCGCCTCCGTTGGCGTGGAATTGGGCGGCCAGCAGATATCGCAGGTGGATATTGACGCCCTGCTGGCGGCGGGCCGCAATTCGTTGGATCCCGATGGGCGGATGATCCTGCATGCCCAGCCAACGCTTTATACGCTCGATGGATTGCAGGGCGTGAAACGCCCGCTTGGGCTGCATGCCGATAAGCTGGGCGTGGATATTCACGTTGTCTGTGCCGACCAATCGCCGATCCGCAATATCGATTTGTGCGTGCGCAGCGCGCATCTGGGGGTGGAGGCGATCATTGCGTCTCCGGTCGCAACTGGCATGGCCGTTTTGTCGGAGGAAGAACGCGAACTGGGCGTGGCTCTCGTCGAAATTGGCGGCGGCGTGACCAATGTCTCGCTCTTTGCAGGGGGGATGCTGGTCGCCCTGACCTCCATTCCCTTTGGTGCCGCGGACATTACGGATGACATTGCCTCTGCCTTTGGCGCGCGACGCAATCAGGCCGAACGGATGAAATGCTTTTACGGATCGGCAACGGCCAGCCCGCGCGACAATCATGAGATGATAGAGGTGGCGCCCATGTCATCCGAAGATGAAGGCGATAGCCACCGGATTACCCGTGCCCAGTTGATCGCCGTTATCCGTCAGCGGCTGGAGCATCTTGTCGGAGAAATTGGCAATGCGCTCAAGGAATTGGGCTTTACAGGCCCGGTGGGTCGGCAAGTTGTCCTGACGGGCGGCGGAGCGGAGCTCAAAGGCATGGCCGATTATGTTCAGAGCGTGCTGGGCCGCGCCGTGCGCGTTGGCCGGCCACGTGGCCTGATCGGCCTACCGGATGCGCATAGCGGCCCCGGCTTTGCGACTCTGGCGGGGCTGATCCATTATGCGGCAACGGACCCCATCGATGTGCGGGGCATGAAGACACTTGATCAACAGGTTTATGCACCAATTAAGAATGGGTTGCTTGAAAAACTCATCACAGCGTTCAAAACTAGCTTTTGAGGTTAAACCTGCGACCATGCACATGATATTGGGGTGAACGATTCGTAAAACACGACGAAACGTTCCCGGATCAGGTGAAGGTTTTGCGGGTTTGGTGCACTAGGATCTGACGAGGGCAGCCGCACTTGTCGGGAGAGATCAGGGGATACGGAAATGTCGATCGAATTCATCGCGCCGGAAGTAGAAGAACTGAAGCCCAGGATCAGCGTTATTGGCTGTGGCGGGGCGGGCGGCAACGCTGTTGCCAACATGATTGCCAATCAGGTTCAGGGCGTTGACTTCATCGTCGCCAATACCGACGCGCAGGCGCTCAACAGCAGCGCGGCCGAACGGCGTATCCAGCTTGGCCTGAAGATCACGCAAGGCCTTGGTGCAGGGTCGCGGCCTGAAATTGGCCGGGCAGCTGCCGAAGAAGCGATTGAACAGATTGAGCGCGCGCTTGAAGGATCGCACATGTGCTTCATCGCCGCTGGTATGGGCGGCGGCACCGGGACAGGAGCGGCACCGATCATCGCAAAGGCCGCGCGTGATCGTGGCATCCTGACCGTCGGCGTTGTCACCAAGCCGTTCAGCTTTGAAGGGTCGCGCCGGATGAAGTCGGCAGAAGCTGGCATTGCCGAGCTGCAAAAGCATGTCGACACCCTGATCGTTATTCCCAACCAGAACCTCTTCCTGATCGCCAACCCGTCGACCACGTTCAAAGAAGCCTTCGCCATGGCGGATGAAGTGCTTCAGCAGGGTGTGCGCGGCATTACTGATTTGATGGTCATGCCCGGCCTCATCAATCTCGACTTTGCCGACGTCCGTACGGTGATGAGCGAAATGGGCAAGGCGATGATGGGAACAGGCGAGGCTGAGGGCGATAATCGCGCCATTGAAGCTGCTGAAAAAGCCATTGCCAACCCGCTGCTCGACGGCGTGTCGATGAAGGGTGCCAAGGGCGTCATCGTGTCCATCACGGGCGGTGAAGACATGCGCCTGATGGAAGTGGATGAAGCAGCGTCCCACATTAAGGAATTGGTTGATCCCGATGCGAACATCATCTGGGGTTCGGCCTTTAACGATAATCTCAACGGCAAGATCCGGGTGTCGGTTGTCGCGACCGGTATTGAGGCAGGTGCCGTTTCCGAAGCGCGCCCGGCCCAAGTTTTTAACCTGTCCAATGCGCGCAGGGTAGAAGAGCCCGCGCCAGCGCCAGCAGTTGTTCCCGTGGAACAACCTGCGGTTAATCTGCAGCCAGTTGAAGCGAGTCCGTCGACTTTCGACGCTGCCGAAGACGCTCCCTTGGATCTGACAGAAGCGCAGGTCGATGCGTCTGACGCGGCTGATGATGATGCGGAAGAACTCGTCCTGACGGCGCCCGATGTTGCCGGGGAAGAGCTGCTGTTGGATGACAATGTCGATGCGGTCGACGTGTCCGAGCCAGATGTCTTGCCGCTGACCGCAGAAGAGGTTGTCGATGATCAGTCGCAACCGTCCTGGCTGTCTGGCGCCGACGCCGCGCCGGAGAAATCCGATGATGCGCCCAATCCCCCGCGCATTGCGCCGCTTGGTGCAACATTGTTTGAACGCATGTCCAGCATTGCACGTGGGGCGAGCCGGTCAGATGAGGAAGCTAAGCCCGAGTCTTCGGATATTCCGCGCTTTTTGAACCGCCAGAATAATCAATAATCCGGCGGGTCTTGTGTCAATCTGCGCCTTAACCGTGCCGAGAAACGGTCCGGCGCGGTGAGGCGCGCAGTCTCTTGTGCCCTCTCCTTGCTCGTTTAAAGAGGCTGGCATGATCAGACCGGCTTTCTTTGCGCGTCTTTGTGCCCTGTCGATTATGCTCGGCGCGTCGACGACGCTTGGCGCGCAGGCGCTGCCGACTGGAGACGCGGCCAAGCCGCTGGACCCGGCGGCGCAATTGTCAGAAAATCTAAAGGCACTGGCGCGCGATCCCTTTAATGTGGACGCCTTGTTGCTGGCTGGCGGCGGTGCGCTGGCCGTTGGCGATCCAAATGCCGCTTTCGGGTTTTTTGCCCGAGCCGAGGAATTGTCGCCTGATAATTATCGGGCAAAAATTGGCCTTGGCAGTGCCTTGACCCAGATGGAGAAGTCTGGGGAGGCCCTTCGCGCTTTCGACGAAGCGTTGAGATTGGGCGCGCCAGAGGCGGATCTTCTAGCTGACCGTGGGCTCGCTTATGATCTGGCAGGGGACCCCAAAAAGGCACAACGCGATTATCTGGCGGCGCTCAAAGCCCGTCCGTCGGATGAAGTGACCCGCAGGCTTGCTTTGTCCTTGGGCGTCGCGGGAGAACGCGACGCAGCACTCGCTCAGCTTGAGCCGCTCATCAAACAAAATGATCAAGGCGCTTGGCGCGCCCGTGCCTTCATTCTGGCGATGAATGGGGATCCTGCTGGCGCCGAAAAAATTGTTCGCATGGTGGCACCTGCCGATGTGGCGCGGTCGCTCACGGGCTTTATGCAGCGCCTGCCAAGCCTGACCATTGGAGCCAAGGCAGCAGCCGTTCATTTTGGGACGCTGCCAGCATCCGGACAAGGCCCCCAGATTGCATCGCTGGAAGATGAGTTTCGGCCCGTTGATCGTTCGGTCGCCGCCAGCCTGACATCGGTGGAGCCAGAGCGCGTGGTTGTTGCCGCCGCCGCCCCAGACCCCCGCCAGAGCAAGCGGCAGGCGCGAGAGGCTAAGGCCAATGAGAAGAAAAGGCAGAATGTTCCTGCGCCCAGCCAGACTGTCCAAATTTCGCGCCAATCTGGAAGCGGGGCAATTGCGGCGACACCAGACTCGGGCGATCGGCCCGTCATCGTTGCGGCTGTCCAAGAGCCGATAAAGACAGCTGCGCCCTCTGCTGCAAGGCCGGTGCCGATTTTTGAAGTGCCCGCCGCCCGACCTAAGCCGGCCATAGCGACAGTCACGCCGCCTGCCAGACCATTTGTTGGTCCGCCGATTGGTCCTGCGCCTGCTCCTGTTGTGTCGCCCCCTTCGCCACCAAAGCTCGCGTCGAAAGAGCCTGTTTTGCAAGCGCCCGCGATGCGGAGCGACGTTGCTGTCGCCAGCCCACCGCCCGCAGCACCGCCTCCTGCCGCGCGGACACTGGCCGATCTGGTTCGTACGCTTGAGCTTGAGGAGGAAAGCGCCCCAGTCGCGCTGCCCGATGCCGAAAAACTTCGCGTCATGCGGATTGCGGCGCAACGTAAGGCGGCCGCTGAGGAAAAGGCGCGTTTAGAAAAGGCCGCAGAACAACGCCGGATCGCCGAAGAGGCCGCTAAGGCACGGCGGAACCCGGCACGCACTTGGGTTCAGATCGCCACAGGTCGCAATACAAAGGCTCTGCCGCAGACCTGGCGTCAGATCCGCAACAATGCACCCAAGGCGTTGGATGGGCAGCGTGCCTGGTATGTAAGCTTTCGCCAGACCAACCGGCTTTTGGTCGGCCCCGTTCGATCCTCCTCTGCCGCGCGCGATCTTGTGAATGATCTGGCCCGTGAGGGTGTTCAGGCAACGATTTTCTCTTCGGAAGCGGGTCAGGAAATCGAACGGCTGTCCGGGAAATGACGCCGCATGCCAACTATGCCTGTCGCGCAGACTATAGTCGTGGGCGGCAGCATAGCGAACCCGATGCTCAAGTGCGCGGCCCCAGAAGCAATTTTCAGCGCGACCGGGATCGCATTGTCCATTCCATCTCTTTTCGCCGATTGCGCCACAAGACGCAGGTTTTTGTCGCCCCCGATGGGGATCATTTCCGGGTTCGGCTCACCCACAGCATAGAAGTGGCACAGATCGGCCGCACCATTGCGCGCGCGCTGGGGCTAGATGAAGATCTGACTGAAGCGCTTTGTCTGGCGCATGATATTGGCCACCCGCCCTTTGGCCATGCCGGGGAAGGCGCGCTTGAAGCGGCGATGCAAAAATCGGGCGGCTTTGACCATAATGGCCATAGCTTGCGGCTTTTGACTCGGCTGGAGCGTGCCTATCCCAATTGGCCGGGCCTTAATTTATGCTGGGAAACGCTGGAGGGTCTGGCAAAGCATAATGGCCCGGTGCTGAGACCCGGCTGGGCCATGAAGGATGTGGATGCTCGCTTTCCGCTTGATCTTCACCGTCGTTCTTCACTGGAGGCTCAGGTCGCGGCCATTGCCGATGATATTGCCTATGACAATCACGACATTGATGATGGTTTGCGGGCTGGCTTGCTCGATTTTGATCAGATTGTCGACGCGCCGCTGGTTCGGGATGTCTGGCCGTCGGTGTCCGCCCGGCTGGGTGGAATTGACCAAAGGCTTCTGGCGGCAGAGCTGGTGCGCACCCAAATTGGCATGATGGTCAATGATGTGATTGCCGAAACCCGCAATCGGATTGGCGCATCGGGCATAAAGACAGAAGACGATGTGCGATTGGCCTCTGCCAATATCGTTGGGTTCTCCCCCGCGATCGGGGAGGGGGAGGCTGAGCTAAAACGGTTCATGTACGCCAATCTCTATCACCACCCCCGCCAGTTGGAGATTGCCAAGAGCTGCCACGCAATCATTGCCAATCTTTTCGCAGCCTATCATGCAGATCAAAGTCTTCTGCCCGAAGACTGGCGGCAGACCGCACCGGAAAACCAGCCGGCATTGGACCAACATATTTCCGACTTTATTGCGGGGATGACGGATCGTTATGCCATTTCCCGACATCGGGAGATTGTTGGCCCGGTTGATCTGCCTGACGGGTTTTAGACTTTCAGCCTGCATCGCGCTGGTTCTTGACCAACAGCCATTGCCAAATGCCTGCTAGATGCTAGCTCTAGAGAGCTGACAGGGCAGGGGGCTTATCTGTGCGTATCATAATAGCAGGCTCAACGGGATTGGTTGGTCGCGCGCTTATCGACCAGCTGGCAATGCAGCCTCATGTCACCCAGATTGTGACCATTGGCCGCCGCCCGTCAGGGCAGAGCGGAGCCAAGGTTAAAGATCTTGTCGGTCCTGTCGCGCAATGGCCGACGATGATTGAAGGGCGCAATTTCGATGTGGCGATCTCCGCCCTTGGAACAACTTTGCGCGATGCCGGGTCACAAGACGCCTTTTACGCGCTGGATCATGATGCCGTTGTCTCATTTGCGCGGGCGGCGCGGGCGGCGGGGGCACGGCAGTTTCAGCTGGTCTCTTCGGTTGGGGCGCATGCCGCATCGCGCAACTTCTATTTGGGCACTAAGGGCAAGGTTGAAACAAGCCTTGCCAATGTCGGCTTTGACAGAATTGATATCCTGCGGCCGGGGTTGTTGCGGGGCAGCCGGTCTGGCCCGGTCCGCATTGGGGAACGGATTGGTATCGCTCTTAGTCCCCTCACAGATATGCTGACTCCGGCGGTTCTGTCCCATTATCGATCCATTCCGGCTGCCTGTGTGGCATCGGCACTCGCCAGATTGGCCGGCGCGCCAGAGGCGGGGACATTCATCCACCAAAATGATGAGATGCGGGCCCACGCACTGACGCAGCAGCGTTAGACTTTTCTTTCGAGACTGCTGGTTTTCGGAATGGCGCAACATGCGTCGATTTCGGAGTATTTTCACCGCGACTTTAAAGATCAATGTCGGTATTATACAATCGGCTCTGATCATGAAAAGGAATGGCGATGGAAATCGGGTCATTGCAGAGCAGCATCACAAACGCGCCCGCTGTGGTCGTGCTCTCCTCAGATTCGGTGTTGGCGCTAGAGGTCTATCGCCCCCTTGCCGGGCTGTCGGCACGGGTGACGCACCACCCCCTTGGAGAACCGCTCCATCTTGCTGGCCTGGCGGGCGCACCGGATTTGCTGGTGGTCGCGCTGTCGACAGAGTGCGGCGCACTGGATTTTCTAGAACCCTTTATGGCGCAGGCAATGGCGGTGCACTGCCCGGTTATTTTGTCGGCACCCCTAACGGTCATAGATCAGATGCCAGCCAGCGTTTGGCAGGGGTGTCAGGCATTATTGTCTGATCCGGACGAAGTTGATCTGGCCAGTGCTGCGGCCTTTGCCTTGAGCGCGCGCCCGGGACTTTTAAATGATGTGTCGCGTGATTTAGATGCAGAGCGGTTGCAGCGGCTGGCCGATGAGGTGGGGCGGATTGCGCGGACATTGGCAACCATGTCGGCCTCTGCGCAACTGCCCAATGGTGCTGTGGCCGATATGCGTCACCAGTTTTTTGCCGAGACGGAAAGCCTCATAGATAATCCGACCGCGCATGATGTGCGCGCCATGATCCGCCTGCGCCGCCTGCGCGACCGGTTTTTTGATAGCAGCCTGTTTGCCGACCCGGCTTGGGATATGTTGCTCGACCTGATGGCGGCCCGGCTGGAGCGGGTGCAGGTCGCCGTGTCGAGCCTGTGTATCGCGGCGCATGTGCCGCCGACAACGGCGTTACGCTGGATCAAGCTGATGACAGATAATGGCTTGTTTGAACGGGTGGCCGATCCCGGGGATGGACGGCGCATCTTCATTCGGCTGTCTGATGCATCTGCGGCGCAAATGGCCCGGTTGCTTCAGGCGGTGCGGCCTGCGGGTGTCGCCATGGTTTGAATCAGCATTGTCCTTGACCTAATTGCAAAGCTGACAGATCACGGGTTCAAGGAGTGCCCAATGACCCTGATTGTAACCGAGAAAGAAGATGTAATTGCGATTGTGACGCTCAATCGCCCAGAAGCGATGAATGCTCTATCGGCTGATCTGCGGACAGAGTTGGCAGAAACATTGGTTCGGCTAGAGGCGGATGATGACGTCCGCGTGATCATTTTGACCGGGGCGGGGGAGCGTGCCTTCACCGCCGGTCTCGATCTGAAGGAATTAGGGGCCGACACCAGCAATTTGGGCGCGGCCAATGCGCAAGACCCGGCGCGCAATCCGGTTAAGGCGGTGGAGGCCTGCTCCAAGCCAGTGATTGGTGCGATTAATGGGGTTGCCATTACCGGCGGGTTTGAACTTGCCTTGGCGTGTGACGTTCTGATTGCATCCACAAATGCGCGTTTTGCGGATACCCATGCCCGGGTCGGCATTCTGCCCGGATGGGGCTTGTCGCAGAAGCTATCGCGCTTGATTGGGATTTATCGGGCGCGGGAATTGTCGTTCACGGGCAATTTTGTCGACGCGCAAACCGCTTGCGATTGGGGCCTGGTCAATCATGTGGTGCCGCCGGAAGAATTGCTGAATAGGGCCAAGCGGATGGCGCAGGATATGGCCAGCATCGACCCATCGATGCTCGGCCAATATAAGAATTTGATTAATCAAGGGTTTGAAGCAAGTTTTGGCGACGGCCTTGCGCTGGAGGCGCAGGTTTCCAGCGCCGCCAATGGCCGTGTTTCGGCCGATGATGTTGAGGCGCGGAGGCGTGCCGTTCTCAATCGTGGGCGCGCACAGGCGCAGTAATTGATTTTCAGGAGATAGATTATGGACAGCTTCCGGCCGGATTTGCTTGCAGGAAAAGTGGCCTTTGTCGCGGGCGGAACCAGCGGCATTAATTTGGGCATTGCCAAACGTCTTGCGCAATTGGGCGCGCATGTCGCGGTCTGTGGTCGAGACCCTGAAAAAGCACAAAATGCTGCGCGCGAAATTGGTGAAGGCGCGCTCGGCCTGTCGGCAGATGTGCGGGATTATGGCGCTATCCGCGCCGCGATGGAGCAGGTTGTCGATCGCTTTGGGAAAATGGACATTGTTGTGTCGGGCGCGGCGGGCAATTTTCTGGCCCCGGTTTTGGGCATGTCGGCCAATGCCTTTCGCACGGTGGTCGATATTGATTTGAACGGCACATTTAATGTGTTCCGCGGCTGCCATGATCTGTTGAATCGCCCCGGGGCATCGCTGATTGCAATCACGGCGGGTCAGGCCGTTAATGCCAGTGCGATGCAGGCCCATGCCTGTGCTGCAAAGGCCGGGATTAATCAGCTGGTGCGCGTCCTTGCGCTCGAATGGGGGCCAGAGGTGCGGGTCAATGGCATTTCGCCCGGTCCCATATCGGGGACAGAAGGCATGGCCCGGCTCGCGCCCGATCCATCGACCCGGCAGAAACATTATGACCGGATTGCGATGAAGCGGTGGGGCGAAATTTCCGAGGTGGCGGATAGCGCCGTCTTCCTCTGTTCGCCTGCCGCGTCCTATATTACGGGCACGATTTTGGACTGCGACGGCGGATCGCAAGTGGGCGATGCCTCCCGTCTGGATGTTGGTAAGGGGCTGGCTTGAGAGGGCTGGCCTGATCCGCCTTAGCTGCGGCTGCTGCCCCGAATTTGAAGGTTGACCGGCACAATCTCGGTCTGATGCGGGGCGTTGCTGATTGCGGCGATGACATTGTCGACCAGCATTTCGCCAGCCCGACCAAGATCCTGTTCAATCGTAGTGAGGGTTGGATAGGCATATAGGCCTGCACGAATGCCATCAAAGCCAACCACGGCCACAGCTTCAGGAACATTGACGCCCCGTTCCTGAAGCTTTTGCAGCGCGCCAATGGCAAACAGGTCGGTCACGGCAAATATGCCATCAAAGTGCGTGCCGGAATCGAGCAAATCGGCAACAGCGGCCGCGCCCTGTTCCTCCTTCGTCTCGCCCTCTGGGATGCGCGCGATGATCGGCGCAAGGCCATGATCAGCCAAAGTTTTGGAAAACCCGGCAAAGCGGGCTTCAAACTGTTGCTGGGCAGGCATGGGCGGTCCGATATAGGCAATGTGTCGACAGCCTTGGTCCACCAAATGGGTCGCGGCCAGCGAACCGCCCTTTCGATTATCCGCGCGAATTGCGGTTTCGGTTGCATAGGGTGATCCAAAAAACACGACCGAATAGCCCGCATCGGCAATGCCCTTAAAATAGCGCCAGGCATCTTCATTTTGAGAGCTGCCAATGACAATCAGGCCATCTGCTTGGCGGCTGTCTTCATAAAGGCCGAACAACTGGCCCTCAATGTCCTGAAAGGACACCAGCAAATCATATCCGCGCGCGGCGGCCGATGCGCCGATGCAGCCCAGCAAGGAAAAGTAAAAGGGGTTGATGGCCGTTGGGCCTTCATCCGGGCGGTGAAGCACAACCAGCGCGAGCGTCCGTGTGCTCTTGG
>JBBATU010000022.1:0-21659 GCA_040398565.1 Chakrabartia sp. | reverse complement strand
TGCTCTTGGTGCGCAGACGGGCCGCGGCCTGATTGATCGAATAGTTTAATTCTTGGGCGGCCAGTAGAACGCGTTGGCGCATCGCCGGACTGACATTCTTGTTGCCATTTAGGGCTCTGGACACAGTCGATTGCGCGATGCCCAGCTTATAGGCAATGTCATAGGCGGTTGTCCGCCGGTGTCCGCTTCTGCTCATGCAACCGTCCTAAGATACTTGGTCGGTGTTGGATAGGGGATTGCCGGAGCACCATCCTGCGTCAGAGAGGCTTAGGCGGCCGCCTGCTCGCGCCCCAGCGCCTGCGATTCTCGTTGGAAGAGCAACGCTTGGGCGATTGTGGCGGTCAGAATCGCGGCATCAAAGGGTTTGGTGATGAGATAGGTCGGCTCTGGCCTCTCCCCCGTCAACAGTCGCTCTGGAAAGGCGGTAACAAAGATAACGGGCACATCCATATCTTCCATAATGTCTTTGACGGCATCAACGCCGCTGGAGCCATCGGCTAGGCAGATATCGGCAAGCACCAGCTCTGGCGAGGTATCTCTGGCCAGCTTGACGGCTTCGTCGCGTGTTCGCGCAACGCCGCACACCCGATGCCCAATATCGCGCAGGATCGACTTGATGTGGAGCGCAATAATTGTTTCATCTTCGATGATCATGGCGTCTGATATGAGCTCATCTGCAAGATGGGTCCGAGCCGCCTCAATATCGGAGCGTATTGCCCCTTCGGAAACATTGAGGATCGTGGCTGTGTCTGACACTGAAAACCCTTCAACCGCGGTGAGCAGAAGCGCTTGGCGCGACCTTGGTGTCAAATGCGCAATCGGTCCTGCGGATTTAAGCACGGAAATTGTTTCCGAATGCCATAGATGGTGAAAGATACGGTAAAGTTCGCGCTTGGGCGGCTCGGCCAGATCAAATTCGGTCGGCGCCAGCAGCAAGGCTTCCAACGTCTCTCGAACGGCAGCATCGCCCAAATGCTGTGACCCCGTCACCGCGCGTGCGTAGCGGCGCAAATAAGGCAGCTCAGCTGCTAAAATCGTCATAAATGACATTTGGTCCTCCCTCTTCAAGAACTAAAACATGTTCAACAAAATAATGTTCCCAAAGTTGGAACAAATTAATTCTTGTCGCGTTATCGAACAAAACTCGAAGCAAAAGGCAGCTTCGTATAGGGGGCAGCAAAGGTGAATTTCGGAAATAAATCAGGCAAGGAAACGAATGAGGCTTCTTCGCAAGGAGAGGAGCCCTCATTGCCGGATGCGGGCGCGGCGGGCAAGCAGGCCAAACCCTTCCGCGCACAGATGACACTCAACGATGATCCCGTCGGAACCGCGCTTAGGCGTCTTCATGATGATGTGATTGCAGAGCCGCTGCCAGATGATTTTCTGCGCCTGCTCGGCGATATTGAACGCAAGATTGCCGGACAGTCGGGTGGCGAATGAGCAAGAAGCCCAACAGGCCACCCGCCCAGCAAGATAAGGAATTTCACGATCAACTGGTCGCGATCATTCCCTCTTTGCGCGCCTTTGCACGGGGTCTTTGCGGCAATCGCGATCTGGCAGATGACATGGCCCAAGATGCCATGACGCGGGCCTGGGCCGCGCGGCAAAGCTATACGCCAGGATCGAATTTCCGCGCTTGGATGTTCATGATCCTGCGCAACCATTTCTACACCACGCTGCGAAAAAATTCCCGGATGGTCTCTTGGGACCCGGAAATTGCCGAACGTGTTCTGGTCGTCGCGCCAGCACAACAGGATGGCCTGAATGTGCAGGATGTTCAGGCAGCACTTCAAAAGCTGCCACCTGAACAGCGCGAAGTCCTTATTCTTATTGGGGCAAATGGCGTGTCCTATGAAGAGGCCGCCGAAATTATGGGCTGCGCGATTGGAACGATTAAAAGCCGTCTGGCACGGGGCCGGGTGGCGCTTACTACATTGATTGAGGGGCCGCCCATTGGCGACGATCAAAATTCAAGAAAAAAGGGAAGTCGGGCAGCGGTCTATTCTTCCGCTGACTGAACCCAGCCGCAAGGATCATCGCCTCAGCATGCGGCTCAAGGCTGCGCTGCTGCTGGCTGTCCTATCTGCGGTGTTGCCTGTGGCGGTTCTCAGCTTTTTTCAGGCCGACGCCGCTCGCGATGCGATGAACCTTGCCATTGAGCAGCGGCTGACCGCCTCGGCTTCCGTCATTGCCTTGCAACAACGCGACCCCATTTTGATGGCGCAGTGCATCTTGGAAACAATGGCCGGGGACGATCACTTCACCACCCCGCAAGCCGATTGCGCAGACCGATTTTCGGTCGCCCTGAAAGGCCGGACGCCCATCATCAGCTTTGCCAGTTGGAATGGGCAGGGGCGGCTTATTTGTGCTTCCACATCGGCCAAACCAGAAGCCATTTCCGCGCATAGGTTTTGGTGGAACCGTGTTCGGATCGAGAATGACTTTTTTCTGACGCCGCCGACGATGGGGCAGATTATCCATCGCCCGGTTCTACTGGCGGTTATGCCAAGGGCCGAAGCAAATGGATCAAAAGGTGCCCTGACGGCGGCGCTCGACCTGACAGGGATACAGCATTCATTGGCAAAGACGCGACTGTCGGAGGGAGCTGTTATCGGCATTGCGGATGCCAGCGGCCGGGTTCTGACATCGTCCGGGCCAACGGGTTTTTCCAAAATTCTCATTTCGGCGGACGATCGGCGCGTCCGATCGATCAGTTCTGCCCAGCCTGCTGGAACTTGGCTCTATGCCGCCCTGCCGCTTTATGGACGAGAGCTGTTCATTTTCTTTGCAGAACCGGAACGGCAGCTTTTTTCGACATCGCGTGAACAATTTTGGATCAGCCTTATTCTGCCAATTGGCGCGATCCTGTTGAGTTGCCTTGCTGTCTGGATTGCGCTCGATCGGTTCGTGCTGCGGTGGTTGCGGCACGCCGGACATCGCACCCGCATGCTGGCCGATGGGGATTATCGGCTTTACCCGCATGACTTTGCCGATGCGCCTTTTGAATTGCGACGCTTGGGTGAGAATCTGGACCATATGGCGGCGGCCATTGCTCAGAGGGATCTCGCGTTGCGCCGCGCTTTGCTTGATAAAAGCGCGATGGCGAGAGAGGTGAACCACCGGGTTAAGAATAATCTTCAGATGATCACCAGTCTTGTCAGCTTACAGGCCGCCCGATTGTCAGAGCCCGTTGCCAAAAGGCTGATGCTGAAAACCGGCTTGCGCGTCAGTGCGCTGGCCCTGGTGCATCGGCTTGTTTATGAATTGGATGGCAGTGAGCGGGGTCTGGTCGATACCGAACAGTTGTTCCGAGAGTTGTGCGCACAGTTGGAAGGAAGTTTTCTGGGATCCCCTAATGTGGAAGTGCGCTGTCGGTCGCAGGCGGGATCGATTTCTGGGGATCAGGCGGTCGCAGCGGCGCTGGTCGTGGTGGAGGCTGTCACGAACGCGTTTCAGCATGGTTTTCCCAATGGGACATTGGGTTCTATCGATGTGTCCCTGACAGCTGAGGGCAGGAATGCTTGGCTGAAGATCCGGGATAATGGCGTCGGGTCGCTCGACAAAACTGCGTCACCGGGGATGGGCCATGACATGATGCAAGCACTGGCCGAACAACTGGGTGGTCAAATTGAAATTTCGGAAACGCAAGGGGGCGGGCGGACCGTTGGGGTGAAGTTCCGAATGTCCCGAACGGTCCTGATCTAAAGCTTGCCCGCCCGTTCTAATGAACGGGGTTATCCTGCCCTGACAGTGATGCATCGTCGACCTTATCTGCCTTGTCCCAATTGCTTGCGAGTTGATCTGTCATGGATCGGGCAGTGTCAGACGAAAATATGTCAGGGTCGGCTTGCATATCAACGGCCGATGGGGCGGTTTTTCCAGCGCGATCAATTCGCCCGGCCTCCATCTTGCGCCACACATAAAGGACGGTGCTTGTCACAGCCGCCGCGGCCAGAACGACGTTGCTCCAGTCGCTCCACTGATTTTTGCTTAAGGTGACCGGGGCATTCTGTGCGATCTTGGGCTGTTTATCCTTATGCATAGAATTGGCGCGGCTCTTGCCCATGATCTGTCTCCTTGGTCTGTGCGCAAAAAACATCTGGCACAGCTTTAAGGTTCCCCGGCTTCCTCAAGAGAAATCAGGCGGCAACCAAAAGCTGCTCAATGGCGGCATTTCCGCCCAGATAATGGGGATCAAACCAGGCCATGCGCCGCATCGACGGCCAGTCCAAAATAGTCAGTCGCCGAGAATGGAGTTCGATCATGTGCATGGCCCGCATTTCTTGCAGCGTGCGATTGACATGGACCGGGGTTAATCCGGCCAGGTCCGCCAGATCCAACTGTGTCAGCGGCATGTCGCAAGACGGGCCCGTTGCATGGCCGACCAAAGACAGGCGGCAATACAGCTCACACAGCAAATGGGCGAGGCGCTCCATGGCATTTTTGCGGCCAAGGTTGACGAGCCATTCGGCGTGAATCTGCTGAGAAAATCGGGTCTGTCGCCATAAGAATTGCGTCAGCCCTGCATCATTTCCGGCCTGTGCTTCCAACTCCCGGCGCGGGGCGCGGATTGTCTGAAGCGGGGTCAGTGCGACAACGGACTGTATCGTCCGGCTGCCATCCAGCCAGCATGGATCGCAGACATCGCCGGGCAAATAGAGCGCGGTTATCTGCCGCCGACCATCGGATAGAAGCCGATATCGGCCAGCCCAGCCATTATTAATCTGATGCAGGTGATCGGGCCGTTCTTGGGCTCTGCCCAGATGCTGATGCTGCCTTAGACTGAAAGAAGACCCTGACAGGCCTTCGCTAAAGCTGTTGCCCGGCATTTGCAGCACCCAGGCGTCGCGTTGTTGGTGGGCTTCGTATAGCACGGATGATAATCCCCTTCTCTCTGCGGGGTGAAACGCATGACAAGAGCTTTCGTTCCCAACCTATGTTCATCTGGTGTTCCAGAGAGGGCCGCCGCCCAAAAAATCTTTCAAATACATGGGCCTGTCCCCGGGCTGTCCGGAAAAGAATGGAAAAGCCGGGAACAAAATGGCGGCTTGAGCATTTTTATTGCCGCAAGCGTGTCATCTGCCCCGCTCCCTCCCCCCCCCCCGTAGCTGGGTGGTTGAGTTCACGTCTTGCTCGATATTGGGTGCCTGTTCCCGATGTCGGAATAGATAGGGTTGGCTTCGGCCAACCTTTTCGGCCCACCATCCTTCTCAGGGTGGTGGGCCTTTACTTGTCTTGTTCGACAATCTTCGGGGAACAAGCGCATAGCATGGCATGTTGTTCTGGGCGGCAGGCCAAGGCCCTGCTTCCCGAAGGAGAGGATGATCATGCGCATTTTTATTCTTGGTTTATCAGCAGCTCTGGTTCTGATCGGCTGCAATCGGCAACCGGAAGAGACGGCCACAGACAATGCCGAGAGTGCGGTGGAGCAAAATGAAGGGGCCTCAGAAACGACGCTCAATCAAATTGGTGCCGATCTTGATCGCGCAGCTGAACATGCTGAGCAGGAGGCCAAGCTGGCGGCGGAGAAAACCAAGCAGGCCGCCAGCAAGGGGGCTGATAAGGTGGAGCGTGCCGCACAGGCCGCGCAGGAGGAGTTAAAGAAAGATAAGGAATAGGTGCGCGCTGTTCACCCCGCCGCACAGTTCGGCTAGAACGAGGCCATGACCAACGCCCGATTCCTGTCCGGCCAATTGTTGCTCGCCATGCCCGGCATTGGCGACCCGCGGTTTGAACATGCGGTGATTGCCCTATGTTCTCATGATGAAGAGGGCGCACTCGGCATTGGCCTTGGTCATGTCATGGACGGCATCGGGCTGCACAAGCTTTTGAATCAGCTTGGCTTGGGTGTGGGCGTTGCGCCGGATGTTCCGGTGCATTTCGGCGGGCCTGTGGAGCCTGCGCGCGGTTTTGTGCTGCATTCTACCGATTGGGCAGGCGAAGGAACGGTCCAGACGGCGGGCCTTTGGGGCCTGACCAGCACGCAAGATGTGTTGAAGGCGATTGCTGCGGGGCGGGGCCCTGCCCGTTGGGTCGTGGCGCTCGGCTATGCGGGCTGGGGGAAGGGCCAGCTGGATGGCGAAATGAAGCGTCCTGGCTGGCATGTCGCGCCAGCAGACCCCAGCCTGATTTACGACGTGCCCGCCCAAGAACGCTGGGCGCGCGCCTTCCACGCGAGCGGAATTGATCCCCGGCTCTTGTCCAGCGCCAGCGGGACGGCCTGATCAGATCATATAAAGAAATCTTTATATTTGCATTGCCATTCCGCGCAGCAGCGGTTAGGGGCCGACCATTCCATATAAATGCCGGAGAATTCCCGTGGCCCATGATTATGTTGTCGCCGACCTGAGCCTTGCCGATTTTGGCCGTAAAGAAATCCAGATTGCTGAAACCGAAATGCCGGGCCTGATGGCCCTTCGTGCCGAATATGGCGCGTCAAAGCCGCTGAAGGGTGCCCGTATTACAGGCTCCCTCCACATGACGATCCAGACCGCGGTTCTCATCGAAACGCTGGTTGATCTGGGTGCGGAAATCCGCTGGGCAACGTGCAATATCTATTCGACGCAGGATCACGCGGCGGCTGCGATTGCAGCGGCGGGCATCCCTGTTTTTGCCGTTAAGGGGGAAAGCCTGGCGGAATATTGGGATTATGTTGGTCGGATTTTCGATTGGGGCGATGAAACAACCAATTTGATTCTCGATGATGGCGGCGACGCGACGATGTTCGCGCTTTGGGGCGCGCGTGTGGAAGCGGGCGAACCCCTGTTTGAGCCGAGCAACGCCGAAGAAATTGAGTTTGTGCGTGCACTTAAGGACTTCTTGAAGCGCAAGCCGGGCTATCTCACCATGTCGGTCGCCCATATTAAGGGCGTGTCGGAAGAAACGACCACGGGCGTGCACCGGCTGTATCAGATTGCCAAGGACGGCAAGCTGCCTTTCCCGGCGATCAATGTGAATGATAGCGTCACCAAGTCGAAGTTCGACAATCTTTATGGGTGTAAGGAATCGCTGGTCGATGCCATCCGCCGCGCAACCGACGTTATGCTTGCGGGCAAGGTCGCCTGTGTTGCGGGCTTTGGCGATGTGGGCAAAGGCTCGGCCGCGTCGCTGCGTCAGGGCGGCGCCCGTGTGCTCGTGACCGAAATTGACCCCATTTGCGCGCTCCAAGCGGCGATGGAAGGCTATGAAGTCGTGACGATGGAAGACGCCGTTGAGCGTGCCGATATCTTCGTGACGGCAACGGGCAATGAAGACGTGATCACCGCCGAACATATGAAGGCGATGAAGCCGATGTCCATCGTCTGCAACATTGGCCATTTCGACAGCGAGATCCAGATTGCGGCACTCTCCAACTATAAGTGGGATGAAGTGAAGCCGGGTACCGATCTTGTCGAATTCCCCGATGGCAAGAAGATCATGATCCTTGCCAAGGGCCGTTTGGTCAATTTGGGCTGCGCGACGGGCCACCCGTCCTTCGTTATGTCGTCTTCCTTCACCAATCAGGTGCTGGCGCAGATTGAGCTGTTCACCAAGAACAGCCAATATGAAAACAAGGTTTACGTCCTTCCCAAGCATCTGGATGAAAAGGTGGCTGCACTTCACCTTGAAAAGCTGGGCGTGAAGCTGACCAAGCTCAATGAGCGCCAGGCATCCTATATTGGTGTCACGCCGGAAGGGCCGTTCAAGCCAGAACATTATCGTTACTAATCTAGCCTGCTAACCCGGCGGTGTTTATCCGCCGTCTAAGCACTTAAGAGGTCCGGCATGATGCCGGGCCTCTTTGTTTTTTAGGGATGGTCACATTGTCGCCTTTGGCCAGCTTGGCGGCTGGCCTCATCTTGGCACTGTGGCTTGTCGGATGCGGCTGGGCGCTGACCAAGGCTATTGCCCTGTATCGCCGTGCGCCGCAGGCTAGTGCGCAGATCGATCGGGCAGGAGAGGCGGTCGCGAGCGATGCCGTTGATGCAGAGGATGCCAAGCGCGCCCGGGCCGAATTCCGCCGCTTTGCCGAAACGCAGCGGGACACGCTGGATCGATTGTCCGCCGCCGTTGCCCAATTTGACGCAGACCATAGCCTGATTTTCTGCAATCTGCCTTTCCGCCAGATGTTCGCCATTAAGCCGGAATGGGTTGCGGAAAAACCCGATTTTGATCGTCTGCTGGACCGCATGCGAGAGACACGGCATCTCCCCGAAACACGCGATTTTCCGAAATGGAAGGCGGAGCTGCGGGCCTGGTTTCAGCGCCCCCGCGGTGCGATTGAAGACAATTGGGTCTTGCCCGCGGGGCAACATATTCGCCTGCTGGCACAACCTCTGCCCGATGGGGGCTTGCTGCTCATCTTTGAAGATCGCACAGAGCAGACAAAGCTGGCCAGCGCCCGGGACACCCTGTTGCGGGTCCGGCGTGCGACACTCGACAATTTGTTTGAAGCCATTGGCGTCTTTGAGGCCAGTGGTCGGCTGAGCAACTGGAATATCCGCCTTCGCGAGATTTGGGGGTTTGAAGAGGAGTTTCTGATCGGCCACCCGCGTGCAGACGTTTTGGCGCAGGCCATAACGCCCATGCTCGTTGTGGCTGAGGATGCAGCGGGGCTGGAAGAAACGGTGCGCACAGCCACAATTGGCCGCCGCAGAACGGGCGCGCGCCTGACCTTGAAGGATGGCCGCTGCTTTGAATATGCGGCTGTCCCGCTTCCTGATGGGGCAGCGCTGTTCACCATGTTAGATATTACGGCCAGCCAGCAGATTGAGAAAATATTGCGCGACCGGGCAGAGGCGCTGGAAGAGGCAGACCGCCTGAAAACCGCCTTTGTCGCGCATATGAGCTATGAGCTGCGGACGCCTTTGACCTCCATTCAGGGCTTTTCCGAAATGCTGCTGGATGGCTTTGCGGGCGAGATGAATGATCAGGTGCGCGACTATGTGTCGACCATATACGCAGCGGCCATTCGGCTGGGGTCGCTTGTCGACAATGTATTGGACTTGACCCAGTCTGCAGCGGACGCGGTGCGGTTGAACCGGGCATCGGTGGATTTGCCGCTCCTGCTCAATGCGGCGATAGAGGAGCTTCGAGACGATGCTGCGGCGAAGAATTTGGTGCTTCTTGCCGATGTTGATCCAGCGATAGGGTCCATCCTAGGTGATGCCCATCGGCTGCGTCGCGCGATTGACCATGTGTTGCAAAATGCTGTGGCCTATACGCCTGTGGGTGGGCGTGTTCTTCTTCATGCCCATCGCACAGATGACGGCGTCGATATCATTATCTCAGACAACGGCCCGGGAATGAACCCGGCGGAGCAGGCACGCGCGCTGGATCGGTTCAGCCGGGCCGGGCCGGATATGGGGCACGAGGAAGATGGCTCTTTGGGCATTGGCCTTCCACTCGCCAAACAGCTGATTGAAAGCCATGGGGGCACTCTGCGCTTGATCTCAGAGGTTGGGGCGGGCACGACAGTTGAGATAGAGCTTCCCCGCAGATGATTGAGACGCACCTTCTTCTTCCCGATGCACAGGCGACTGATGCGGCTGGCCGCGCGCTTGGGTCTGTCTTGCGCGCGGGCGATGTGATTGCGCTGTCGGGTGATTTGGGGGCCGGCAAAACCAGCCTCGCGCGCGGGCTATTGGCTGAGCTTGGCCTGATGGATGAAGCGCCCAGCCCCAGCTTTGCGCTGGTTATTCCCTATGCCCCGCCACAGGTGCGCCTGCCCGTTTGGCATGTCGATCTGTATCGGTTGAACGATCCAGCGGAAGCCGAAGAACTTGGGCTGGAGGATGCGCTTTTTGACGGGGCCTTGCTGATCGAATGGCCCGAAAGGCTCAATTGGCTCTGGCCAGAAACGCTTGCTCTCCACATTTCGGTGTCCCCAGATGGCACACGCGGCTTGACAGCCAAGGTGCCGCCGTCATGGAAGGACAGATGGCCCTTATCATGACACCACCGGCGGGTGCCCGCGCATTTCTGGAAGCAGCAGGCTGGGGCAAGGCGGATATTCTGCCGCTGGCCGGGGATGCATCCTTCCGTCGCTATTTCCGCATTGTCGATGAAGGTCGGCACGCTGTGCTGATGGATGCGCCGCCCCCGCATGAAGACCCACGGCCTTTCATTCATGTTGCTGAATATCTGCGCGGCATTGGGTTGATGGCTCCCGCCATTTTGGCCCGCGATCTCGATCAAGGCCTGTTGCTGATCGAGGATTTTGGATCGGTGCGGATGCGCGAGACGGTGGATGCAGATCTGTCGCTGGAGGCAGAGATATATCGCGGCGTCGTGGATGTGCTGATCGAACTGCATCGCCATGCACCGCCCGCTGGGCTCAAGCCGCATGGGCTGGATCAATGGCTGGATGAGATTGGCCTGTTCACCGATTGGTATTGCCCCGAAGTTGGGCTTGAGGTGGATCGCGACAGCTTCTTGGCTGCATGGCGAGCGGTTTTGGAACCTGTGAACGCGCAGGGTCAAAGCGTCACCGAATTGCGCGATTATCACGCCGAAAACATCATGCTGCTCGATGGCAAGACAGGTCTTGAAGGCTTTGGCCTGTTGGATTTCCAAGACGCCTTGATTGGCCACCCGGCTTATGATCTGGTGTCGATGCTGGAAGATGCGCGGCGCGATGTGTCGCCAGAGGTCGAAGCGCGCGAACTGGCCCGTTATCAGGCAGAAATGGGCAAGGGTGCTGACTTTGAGCAAGCCTATTGGGCGCTTGGCGCGCAGCGCAACATGCGGATTTTGGGGCTGTTCGTGCGCCTCTGGCGGCGAGATGGAAAGCCTCATTACACGCGGTTTCAACCGCGTATGTGGGGATTGTTTGAACGCAATTTGGCGCATCCCGCGCTCGCCCCGGTTCGTGCTTGGTTTGATGCCCATGTGCCGGCCGACAAGCGGGCGGCCTATTGGGCGGTCCCCAGAACATGACGTGGCTGGCCACCCCACCGCGCACCGCGATGGTGATGGCCGCAGGCCTTGGCACGCGCATGCGCCCGTTGACCAACACGCTGCCCAAGCCGCTGATCCCGGTCGCGGGTAAGCCGTTGCTCGACCATTGCCTTGATCGGCTGGAGGCGGCAGGCGTCGAAAAGGCGGTGGTCAATGTTCATTATCTTGCCGATGCGGTTGAGGCGCATGTGAAGGCCCGCCCGTCGGGCCTTGAGGTCGCGGTCTCGGATGAGCGGGCGGTGCTGCTCGAAACGGGCGGTGGGCTGATGCATGCGCGCCATTTGATCGATGCCGATCCATTCCTGTGCATCAACAGCGACAATATCTGGACGGATGGCAGCGCGGAGACCTTTCAGCTGATGGCGGGGCAGTGGGATGATGCGCACATGGATGCCCTGTTGCTGCTGATCCCGCGAGAAAAGGCCCATAATCACAATGGCGCGGGGGATTTTCGTATTGATCCGGCGGGCCGATTGGCGCGGCGGGGATCAGATGATAGCGCGCCTTATGTATTCACGGGCATTCAGATGATGTCAAAACGGCTGTTGACCGATGCGCCAGATGGGCCATTTTCGACCAATATCTTCTGGACCCGCGCTATAGAGGCGGGCCGGTGTTTCGGGGCCGTGCATGACGGCCTTTGGTTTGATGTCGGCACGCCGCCTGCCATTGCGGCGACAGAGGCGGTTCTCGCCCATGGCTGATCGGCGGGACCCTGCCGTCTATACCATTCCGCCCCATAGGGCCTTTGCCGATGCCCTTGTTTCCGGGATTTTGGCGCAGCATGGCGGCGATCCGCTGGCACTAGCACGCGGAATCATCCTTGTGCCCAATAACCGCGCGGGTCAGGCTATTGCCTTGGCCTTTGTCCGCCGGGCAGAGGCCGGGCTGCTCATGCCCCGGCTGGTTCCAATTGGCGATCCGGAATTGGATGACCGGACGGGCCCCGCGCTCGACCCGCTAGAGGGGCCGCCCTTGCCCCCCGCCATTGATCCGCTGCGCCGCCAACTCATCTTTGCGCGCCTCTTGCAGGATCAGCGCGGCATGGATGCGGCAGAGGCGATGCGGCTTGCCGCCGATCTCGGCCATGTGCTCGATCAGCTTTTGATCGAGGAAAAGTCGGTCAAGGAGTTGCGATCGGTTGAGCTTGCCGAAGGCCTGTCAGAGCATTGGGAAAATGCGCTGGAGCTTTTGACGCTGGTTCTGAGCTTATGGCCTGCCGAGCTGGAAAAGCGCGGCGTGATTGATCTGGCGGACCGACGCAATCGCCTGCTCCACCGGGTGGCTGACCGCTGGCGCACAGCGCCGCCGCCGGGCTTTGTGATCGCCGCGGGCGTTAGTACGGGGGCCCCAGCGGTCACGACGTTGCTAAAGACCGTTGCGTTTATGCCCAAGGGGCAGGTCGTGCTGGCGGGCGTTGACCAACATATGCCCGATGCCGAATGGGAGGCGATTGGCGGGGAGGGCGGCCAGCCCCCAATTGAAACGCACCCGCAATTTCACCTCCGCCAAATTCTCGACCGCATGGGGGTTGCTCGGGCTGAGGTGCGGCACTGGCGCTATGGCAGCGATACGGATGCAGCCCCCGCGCGATCCCGCGCCATTTCCAACGCGCTGGCCCCGGCCCGCTTCACCGATAAATGGGTGGACCTCAAAGCCTCTGAAAAGCAGCTGTCCGGCGTTCATGCAATTGAGGTGGCGACACCTGCCGATGAAGCACAGGCTATTGCGCTGACCATAAGGCACGCCCTTGGATCAGACGGCACGGTCGCGCTGGTGACGCCAGACAGGATGCTGGCGCGTCGTGTTTCGGCCCATTTGCGCCGATGGTGCATTGAGGCGGATGATTCAGCAGGTCGGCCCTTGTCCACCACGCCGCCGGGCATGTTGCTGCTGACGCTTGTGACCGCGGCGGTGGAGCAGTTTTCGCCCGTGCCGCTCTTGGCGCTTTTGAAGCATCCGCTGGTGGCGGGCGGACGGGATCGTCTCGACTGGCTGGATGATGCGCGCGCGCTGGATCGGGCGCTTCGCGGGCCACGCCCTGCGCCCGGCCTGTCCGGCGTCACGGCTTTTCTGCGTGACGGAGAGGCCCGTACAGCGTCACTGCGCGCCACGGCTCTGGAGGCGTGGGAAAAGATGCGCCCCTTGCTTGAGCCGATTGAAAGCGCCTTTACGGGCAAGGCGGATCTGGCCGAACTGCTTGCCGCTTTGCGTGTCGCGCTGGAGACCTTGGCGGGAGACACGGTCTGGGCGGGAGAAGCGGGCCGGGCGCTGGCCGATTTGTTCACAGGGCTGGAAGGCGCGTCCGGCGACGGGCCTGCTGCGGCCCATATTGCCAGCCTGCCCTTGCTCATTCGCCAGTTAATTGATGGCGTGACCAGCCGCCCGGCACGGGGCGGGCATCCGCGTGTGTTCATTTGGGGCGTGCTGGAGGCGCGTCTGCAATCCGCCGATTTGATGATCCTTGGCGGCCTGAATGAAGGCGTCTGGCCTGCGCTGCCTTCGCCCGATCCTTGGCTTGCGCCACCCGTGCGGCGGGCCTTGGGCTTGCCGAGTTTGGAACGGCGCATTGGCCTTTCTGCCCATGATCTGGCGGGGGCCTTGGGCGCGCCGCGCATCTTGCTGACCCGGTCCAAGCGCGACATAAGCGGGCCGACCAATGCCTCGCGGTTCTGGCTGCGGCTGGAAACCATGGCAGGTGGGCTGATCGAGCCGCCGCTTCGTTATGATCTGCTCGCCCGCGCGCTGGATGCTGGCAAGGGCCTGCCAAACCGCGCGTCCCGGCCAGAGCCTGTGCCTGGGGCTGATCTTCGGCCAAAGAAGATTTCCGTCACCGATGTCGATCGCCTCGCGGCAGATCCCTATGCCTTTTATGCCAAGACCATCTTGAAGCTCTCGCCGCTCGATCCTGTTGATGCAGAACCGGGTCCTGCTTGGAAGGGCACGCTGATCCATGCTGTGCTCGATAGTTGGGCAAAGCAGGATCGCTATGCGCCTGCGCATTTGGTGGAGCGGATGCGCCATGCGCTCGATGGGGCGGGGGTGCATCCGGTTGTCCGAACGCTCTGGTTGCCGCGCCTGATTGAAGCCTCAGAATGGATTGAACAGCAGGTGGCAGAACGGCACGCCAAGGGCCGAACGCCCCTTGCGAGCGAAATTTCGGGCGAAGCCACTTGCGACGGCATTTTGCTTCATGGACGGGCAGACCGGATTGACCGGACGGACTCAGGCCTTGGCATCATCGACTATAAGACCGGCAAGGCTCCCAAAGATCGTCAGGTGGCGGAAGGATTTGCGCTGCAATTGGGGCTGCTGGCGTTTATTGCCGAACAGGGCGGATTTGAGGGTGTGCAGGGCGATGCTGCCGCCTTTGAATATTGGTCATTCCAACGGGAAGGGGGCAGGCCCGGCAAGATATCTTCGCCCGCAGGAAATAGCGGCAACAAGATACCACCTGACATTTTTGTCGAGACAATGGTTATCAAGTTTAAGGAAGCGGCTGCCAAATGGCTGTCGGGCCGAGAGCCCTTTACCGCCAAGCTGAATCCCGATTATGCCCGCAGCGATTATGACCATCTGATGCGGCTGGAAGAATGGCAGGGCCGCGATGCCTAAGCGCCGGGCCTTTACTCTTTTGCCCCGCATGGAGGGCAATCAGGCCATAGCCTCGCGGCCGGATGCGCAGGTCTGGCTGTCGGCATCGGCGGGGGCTGGCAAGACGCAGGTTTTAACCGCGCGCGTACTGCGCCTATTGCTGAATGGGGCTGACCCGGAATCGATCCTATGCCTCACCTTCACCAAGGCGGGTGCAGCGGAAATGGCCGACCGCGTTCATGAGCGGCTGGGGGCTTGGGTGACGCTGCCCCTGACAGATTTGCGAAAGGATTTGTTCAATCTGTGCGAACGTCATCTGGATGATGATCAGATCGCCAGCGCGCGGCAGCTTTTTGCCAAAGTTCTCGACGCGCGCGGCGGCGGTCTTCGTATTCAGACCATCCATAGCTTTGCCCAGACATTGCTGGCGGCCTTCCCCACCGAAGCCAGCCTCCCCGTTGGCTTTCGCCCCATTGAAGGGCGCGAAGAGGGGCAATTGCAGAATGCAGCGCTTGCCGATCTTGTTGCCCAGGCCGAGCAGGAAGGACGCGCGGGCGTGCTGGATCGCATGCAGTTCCTCGCCCGGACACTTGGCGAAGAGGCGACCCGGAACCTCCTGAAGCGCTGTGCCTATGCGCCCGATGTGATGGAGGATCTCGGCCCCGGAGCAGAGGCGCGCGTGCGCCGTTGGCTGGGGCTTGGGGATTTTGATGTGCAGGCCAAGGCGCGGGCCGAATGCGCGGATGCTGGCTTTGATCTGGCGGCGCTTCAGGCAATCCAAAATATGTTTGTTTCAGCGCCGGGCCCCCGCCTGCAAGGCCTTGGGCAACGGATCACCGATTGGCGCGCGCGCGACGTTGCGGAACGGATGGCAAGTCTGGGCGATTTACTCAAGGCTTGGTCATATGACGATGGCCGGCTGCGGGAGAATTCGGCCTGGATTCCCAAAAATGCCGACTATCTTGATCTTGTCGGCCCGATCCATGCGCATTTCTTGCAATTGCGTGAATTGCTGCGCCTTGACGATACAGCGCGGCGCCTCTCGGCCGCACTCTTGCTGGGGCAGGATTATGCGCGCGCTTATGCCGATGCCAAGCGCGCGGCAGGGGCCGTGGATTTCAACGATATGATCCGCGCGACCGTCCGCCTGCTCCAGCAGCCGGGCATTGGTGATTGGATCCGCTATAAGCTTGATCAGTCGGTCGACCATATTTTGGTGGATGAGGCGCAAGACACGAACGCTGCCCAATGGGATATTGTAAAGGCACTCACGGAGGAGTTTTTTGCAGGCGCCGGGGCCAAGGCAGATCGTATGCGCACCGTCTTTGCGGTTGGGGATTTCAAGCAAGCGATTTTTGGCTTTCAGGGCACGGACCCGGAGCAATTTGAAGGCGCTGGAGGATTCTTCCGGGATCAGGTCGAAGCCGCAGAGCTTGAATTTCAGCCGCTCACGATCAGCCAATCCTTTCGATCCAGCCAACCCATATTGGATGCGGTGGATGCCGTCATTGCCGATCTTGGCCATGAAACCATGGGTCTTTCCGACAAGCCTCAGCCGCATGAGAGCGCGAAAAAGGGCTCTGGCCATGTCGAGTTATTCCCCTTCATTCGCAGCGATGCGGATGACGATGGAGATGTCGAACCCGATACCGATGCGGATGGGGATGCCGAAGAAGACTGGTTCTCGGCGTCTGAATTGGATTGGGCGAGCGCCCTTGCGAAAAAGGTGCGCCATTGGACAACTGGCGGGCTTTATCTCGACACGCAAGGTCGTCCTGCGGAACCGGGCGATGTGATGATCCTGTTGCGCCGCCGATCTGATTTGGCGCGGCTGATCGTCTCCCGCCTCTATGAAGAGCAAGTGCCCGTGGCCGGCGTGGATCGGTTGCGGCTGGCGGCCCCAATTGCGGTGCAGGATTTGATGGCCTGTATCCGCTTCGTGCTGCAACCGAGCGATGATTTGACGCTGGCGAGCCTGCTTGTCTCTCCCCTGATTGGCTGGTCACAGGACGATCTGCTGACCCATGCCGCCGGGCGCCGCCGGGGCCTATGGGCGCACCTGCGCGAGACCTTGGATCGCGAGGCATTGGCCCTTCTTTATCAGCTGCTCGATATGGCGGATCGGGTCACGCCCTATGGCTTTTTGGAAGCCATATTGTCTGGCCCGATTCAGGGTCGGGAAAAGCTGATCGCGCGACTGGGCGAAGAAGCGCGCGACCCGATTGAAGAACTGCTGAATGCAGCACTCCAGTTTGAAATGACGCGCACGCCCTCTCTCCAGCTCTTCCTTGATTGGTTTTCGCGGGGCGATGTCGAGATTAAGCGCGACCCCTCTAAGCCTGAAAATGCGGTTCGGGTGATGACGGTCCACGGATCAAAAGGCTTGCAAGCGCCGATTGTTGTTCTGGCCGATGCGACCGCAGATCCGGACAATAACCGCAGCCGTGATCTCGATTGGATAACGGACGATGGCCTGAAGCTGCCCGTGCCACGACCCAAGAAAGACGCGTTGACCGGCTCGCTGAAAAGCTCCGCTGAGCAGCAGGACCGGCGAGAGCGGAATGAGCATTGGCGCTTGCTCTATGTCGCGATGACGCGGGCGGAGGAATATCTGTTCGTGGGCGGTGCCCTTAAGCGCAAGCAGGTGAAGGCAGGCGATGTGGGCGTTGATTGCTGGTATGCACGGGTCAGATCGGCTTTGGCATCGCTGCCCAATGTGGAGGCGCGGGGTGCCGGGCTGATCTTCGCCCAGAAAGAAAAGCCGAACCGAAGCAAAGACAAAGCCAGCGACGCGCCAGACATATGGGACGCAGCCTTGCCAGATTGGGCCATCACCCCGGCGGCTGCAGAGGCGCGCCCATCGCGTCCGCTCGCCCCTTCTGCACTTGGCGTTGAGGATAAAGCGAGCAGCCCACCGCCCGATCCGGCCATCCGGGATGCTGCGCGACGTGGGACCCTTCTGCACGGCCTGTTTGAACGTTTGCCGTCTGTCCGCCCGGAGGATCGGCGCGCCGCCGCTGCCCAATGGCTGACGGCGCAACAGGCGGACGATGTAGAGGGCCTGATCACAACGGCGCTGGCCATTATCGATCATCCCGATTTTGCGCATGTCTTTGCCGGGGAGGCGCTGGCGGAAGCGCCGCTGGCGGGTGTTGTAAATGGGGATGTGATTTCCGGGGCGGTGGATCGGCTGCTCATTACAGAGACCGAGGTCGTCGTTGTTGATTTCAAAACGGGTCGCTTTGTGCCGCGCGACGTTGCTTTCGTGCCGGCCTATCACAAGGCGCAGATGGCGGCCTATGTCGCTTTGTTAGAGGGGATTTTCCCCGGACAATCTGTACGGGCGGCCTTGCTGTATACGGCGGGGCCAAAAATGATTTCGCTCTCCCCCGATGATTTGGCCGATTGGAGGCCAGGTTGTGCCGGGGCATAGATTTTCTTCGCACCCGCGCGGTTGAGATTGGCGCTGCCGCCCCCTAAATTGTAAATAGAAACAAGGAGATTCGACTCATGCCCACCAAGGCAATCACCGATACCAGCTTTGCCGATGACGTTTTGAATGCCAGCGGCCCCGTTCTTGTCGATTTCTGGGCGGAATGGTGTGGCCCGTGCAAAATGATCGGCCCGAGCCTTGAGGAAATCTCTGACGAACTGGCCGGCAAGGTCACGATCACCAAGATCAATATCGATGACAATCCCGATGCCCCGGCCAAATATGGCGTGCGTGGCATTCCGACGATGATCCTGTTCAAGGATGGCCAGCCCGCCGCAACCAAGGTGGGTGCAGCGCCGAAATCCGCGCTCAAGGGCTGGATTGAATCCGAGATTTAAGGTGACAGCGCCCCTCTCGCTGGCGGGAGGGGCCTCATTTTGGGCGAGCGCTGCTTGGTGGCAAAGCCCTCGGCCCGATACAATAAGGCGATCTAATAAATCTGATTAGAGAATTCATTCGGATTGATCAGGACGCCATGCCCTGAAATTCTAGATTTTGGGTTAGATCATCGGAGCTTAACCGATTTTCGTCCATGTTTCTGAGTCAAGGGCCCAGGCTGTTCGGGCGCGTGCCATGATCTTGCACCCCAATTCAATATGTTTAATCATCTCCACCTGACGGAAAACTGACGATGACGACAGCTGAGAAGACGCTGATTGTCGCGCCAATAGGGGGGATTATATGATGGCCAATCTGTTCCATGGCACAAAGTTTGGACTTTTTCTCCGATCGAGCACGGCCCTGACCATTGCCATGGCGGCGGCGCAAGTCTCTGCGGCTGATACGGTTGCGGACGTGGCGGATCAGAGCGAAATCGTCGTCACTGCGCAAAAACGCGAACAGAAGCTCCAAGATGTCGGCATCGCGATTTCGGTGCTGGGCAAGGATGATCTGGATAACCGCACCATCACCAGCGCGACCGATGTTGTTTCGGCCATCCCAAACCTGAAGTATAACGCCTATTCCTCGTCGCAGGTCGTGTTCAATATGCGCGGCGTTTCGCAAAATGATTATGGCGATCAGCAAGAACCGCCAGTTGCGGTCTATCAGGATGATTCCTACGCCAGCTCCATCACAACGGCGAGTTTCCCGATCTTTGATCTGGCGCGGGTGGAAGCGTTGCGGGGTCCGCAGGGCACGCTGTTCGGGCGCAACGCCACAGGCGGGGCCGTGCAGTTTATATCGAACCAGCCGACCGAGGATTTGGATGGCTATGCCCGGCTGACCTATGGGCGCTTTAATCAGACAGTGGTTGAAGGGGCAGCGTCAGGCGCACTCGGCGATAATCTGACTGCCCGCGTGTCGGGCATTTTCAATCGCGACGATGGCTATATGGAAAATATCACGCCCGGCGAGAAAGACCGCGGGGCGAATAATCATTGGGCGCTGCGTGGCATTTTGGCCTACCAGCCCAGCTCCGCCTTTCAGGCCAAGCTGACGCTGCGTTATTCGCAGGCGGATAAGGAGCGTCAGGCCGGGGTCTATAATTACGCGCCCACCTGCCCCAATGCGCAGTTCCAAGGGGAGTTTCTCGCGCCGACCGCAAGTTGCGCCTATTGGGGCGTGACCGGAACGGCCGGTAATGGCTACCTCAATCCGGATATTGCCGCATCGCAGGGCGGCAGTCCTTGGAAGACGGCCGGCACGGGGGATGCCTATGTCGATCGCAAGCTTTTTGGCAGCACGCTACGCATCGATGCCGAACTCGGCGGGTTGGACCTGACGTCGATCTCTGATTATCAGCATGTCGACAAATTCTACATTGAAAGCGGCAATGGCCCGCCCGAAATCCCTTATGTTGAAAACGTCACGCCGCCCGCAACCGCGCCATGCCCAGCACCCAATGCAAAGCTGACCTGTTACGCATCGGGGACGGTGTTCTTCCAAGATGCAAAGGTGAACCAATATTCGCAGGAAGTGCGCCTGTCCAAAACCTCGGACAGCAATTTCCTGACCGTTGGGGCCTTTGGCATGATAATCGACGGGGCGTATAAGGCCAAATATGCCACGCCCTTTGGCGGCTATGATCCCAGCGTCAACTTTACCCAGAAGACGGAGTCCTATGCCGTTTTCGCGCAGAATGAGTATAAGGTCAGCGATCAGGTTAAACTGATCGGTGGCTTGCGCTATTGGCACGACAATAAGGTTGGGGATTACGCCGCGACCCATGTCTTGCCGCTCTACGCCTTGTCGCTGCGCTTTGGGCCTAAGGGGGTATCCTATACCGACCTGACGGGCACAAATAGCCCGGCATCCTGGACCTTTGGCGCGGGCACGTCTGGCGTGACCATCACGCCCGAGGCGGCCTCCCCCAATTTCAGTGGCGTGACCGCGCGGGCCGCGATTGAGTATAAACCCAGCGACGATGTTTTGGCCTATGTCAGCTATAATCGTGGCTCTAAATCCGGCGGGTTTACATTCTCAACGGGCACGCCGTTCCCGTCTCAGCTGGTCGATACGCTGAACAATCTGGCATATCGGCCGGAGACGTTGAACGATTATGAAGTTGGTCTGAAAACGACGCTTGCGCCGGGCACGACATTCAACCTCGCGGCATTTTATTATGACTATAAGAATTATCAGGCGTTTGTGCAGGTTGGATTTACGCAGGTCGTGCGCAACCTTCCCGCCAAGGTCAAAGGGATTGAAGCAGATTTTACCACGCGCCCAGCCCCGGGCCTGACGCTCCAGCTTTCAGGCACTTATCTGGACAGCGAAGTGAAGGATGTCCTCTTGCCGGATGGGGCAACGATTGTGACGCGGGATCTTCCTCAGGCGCCCAAATTGTCGGGCAGTGCTTTGGCGCGTTATGAATTTGCGCTGGCGGGCGGCACGGCGTCGGTTCAGGCAGACGCGATCTTCCAAGGCAAGATGTGCTTTACCGTGATGTGCGCCCCCGTTGAGCGGGAAGGCGGCTATGGCGTCGCAAACGGGCGTCTTGGCTTCACCACGGCCGATGAGAAGGTGGATGTTGCCCTGTTCGTGAACAATCTCTTCAACCGGGCCTATCGCGTCTATGCGTTTGATGGGTCGCTCTATTGGGGCGATACTCTGGGCGTTTATGCAAAGCCACGCACTTGGGGGCTTACCGTCCGCTATAATTTCGGCAAATGAGACGCTGAAAGCTGACCAAGCATAGGGCCGACCTCTGAACATATCGTCAGAGGTCCGCCCGCTGTTTCCGGGGGGAGAATAAGGGTGGCAAGCACGGCGGCAGCAGCAGGCGCGGGGCAGGCGGGGGGCCAAATGCAGCTGCATCGTCAGCTGGATTGGAAGGATGCTTTCTGGGCGTCGAGCGGGGTGCCGGCAGGCGTTTTGCTGACCATGGGCGGTATCGCCACGATGATTGGCCAGCCGAGCTGGGCGATCTGGATCGCCTCCATCTTGATGGGGTTTATGCAATCCTTCGTTTATGCGGAAATCGCCGGGCTTTATCCCAATAAATCGGGGGGCGCGTCTGTCTATGGGGCTGCCGGTTGGCTGCCTTATGGAAAATTCATCGCGCCGATTTCGGTGTGGTGCAATTGGCTCGCTTGGTCGCCTGTCTTGGCGCTTGGGACCAGCCTTGGGGCGGGTTATGTGATGGCCAGCCTGTTTCCGGCGGACTCTGCGATCCGGCAATGGCAATTTGATC
>JBBATU010000021.1:0-33056 GCA_040398565.1 Chakrabartia sp. | reverse complement strand
TGGGAACCTTGTCTGCGGGTGCGCAAGAGCGGCTTTTGCGCGCAGTCGAATATGGGGAGGTGACGCGCATTGGGGCCAATAAGCCTATGCGCGTCGATGTCCGGATTGTGGCCGCCACCAATGAACATTTGCCGCGCCTTGTGGACGCGGGGAAGTTTCGTGCCGATTTGCTCGACCGTTTGTCCTTTGATGTCATCACCCTGCCGCCGCTGCGCGCCCGTGAAGGGGATGTGGCGCAATTGGCCGAATTTTTCGGGCGGCGTATGGCCGCAGAACTGGGCTGGGACGCATGGCCCGGCTTTACGAAGGCCGCCATTGCGGAGCTTGAAGCCCATGGCTGGCCCGGCAATATTCGCGAACTCCGCAATGTTGTGGAGCGCGCAGTCTATCGATCTGATGATCCCGAAAGCCCGTTGGCCGGGTTTATCTTTGACCCGTTCCAATCGCCTTGGCAGCCTCTATCGGGTCAGGGGATGGCCACCACCGCGACTGAGACACGCGGGCCAGACACGCCGTCCGTGCCAGCGGGGGCCAGTCCCAAGGATTTCAAATCTGCGGTTCAGAGCTTTGAAAAGGATTTGCTGGTCCGCGCGTTGGCGCAGCATCGGCATAATCAACGGGCCACGGCCAAGGCGCTGGGCATGACCTATGATCAGCTGCGCCACTGCCTGAAAAAGCACGGTCTGCTGGACCCGGCCTCAGCTTAAGGCTTATCCAGCCTTTGGGGGTTCCGCTGGTTGTGTGGAATGGCGCAGGATCATCGGGATATTGGCTGCCCCAAAGAGCAAAGTCAGCGGCAGCGCGCCCCATAGCTTATAGCCCAGCCAAAATCCGGTGGAGCTGTTGCGCCACACAATCTCATTCAACACGGCCATAGCAAGGAAGAACCAAGCAAAATTGCGCGTCAGCACGTGCCAGCCATGCTGGCTCAGCTCCGGATAGGCATGGGCCATGACGCGTTCCAGCGTCGGCTTTTTGGTCAGCGTCCCGAAAAAGAGTATCCCCGCCACCAATGTGTAATAGAGCGTGGGCTTCATCTTGATGAAGGTTTCATCATGCAGCCAGATGGTCAGTGCGCCAAAGAACAAGACCATGACGCCTGAAAACATCAGCAACACAGACACGCTGCCATGGCGCAATTTTGACCAGATGAGCGCCGCCAGCGTGGCCAGCATGAAGGCGCCTGTCGCGATCCACACATTGGTCAGCCAATAGGACAGCAGAAAGATGCCAAGCGGGCCCAGATCGACGATCAAATTGGGCGGCGGTGCTTTGTCGGGCTGTGGGGGAGGTGCAGTCGTCATGCCTTCTCTGCTCCGGCAATGATGTGGGCCAATTCGGCCGGGTCAAAGGGGCGCAGATCTTCGATCGTTTCGCCAACGCCAATGGCATGGATCGGCAGCCCAAATTTCTCGGCGGCTGCCACCAGCACCCCGCCCCGCGCTGTGCCATCCAGCTTGGTCATGACAAGCCCGGTGACGCCCGCCACTTCCTTAAAAATCTCAATTTGCGACAAGGCGTTTTGCCCCGTTGTCGCATCGAGGACGAGCACAACATCATGCGGGGAGGCTGGATTTAGTCGACCCAGCACTCGGCGGATCTTGGCCAGCTCATCCATCAGCTCGCGTTTGTTCTGAAGCCGACCCGCCGTATCGACGATCAGCACGTCAATGCCCGTTTCGGTTGCTTGCTTGACGGCGTCAAATACGATCCCCGCCGCATCGCCGCCTTCGGGACCCGTTACAATCGGCACACCCAGACGCTCTGCCCAGACTTTCAGCTGGCCAATGGCGGCCGCCCGGAAGGTATCGCCTGCCGCCAGCATCACCCCATAATCCTGTTCCAGAAACAAATGGGCAAGCTTGGCAATAGTTGTCGTCTTGCCTGATCCATTAACGCCGATGACGAGGATGACCTGCGGCCGTGGGAAAGCAATAATGTCGAGCGGCTTGGCCACAGGGGACAAAGTGCCCTGGATTTCATCGGCCACCACTTGGCGAATGCCGGCCTCATCAATGCCGCGCTCATAGCGACTGTCAGACAATTTCTCCCGAATCCGCCGCGCGGTCGCCGGGCCAAGGTCTGACATGATGAGGGCATCTTCAATATCGTCGAGCGACTCTGTATCCAGCTTGGACTTGGTCACAAGCCCGGTCAGGTTCTCGCTCAGCCGCTCAGACGTGCGGCGAAACCCGCCAAGCAGCTTCTTGTGCCAGGGCGTGTTTGTCTCGTCGCTCATGCGCTTTGGCCTATGAGTTTATCGCCAAGGCTGTCGGTGATGGTCACGGTCATGATACCGCCCCTTAGGGCATTGGAGCCACGGCGGAAATCCTGTCCGTCGGAAATTTCAACACGCGCATGATTGGGGGCGTGACCCGTGCGGCCATCCAGCTCCACCAGCACCTCTTGCTGGGTGCCAAGGAGAGAGCGGAGCCAGCTGGCCTGACGCTGCTTTGCCCGATCCCGCAGGCGTTCGGCCCGCGCCTTGATCGTCGCCCGGTCCAGCTGCGGCATGCGCGCGGCGGCCGTGCCGGGCCTTGGGCTATAGGGGAAGATATGGCCAAAGACGATGTCACAATCCTCCAGCAGGGCCAGAGATTGGGCGAACATATCCTCCTCTTCGGTCGGAAAGCCGGCGATGATATCTGCGCCAATCGCAATGTCCGGACGGGCCGCTTTCAGGCGTGCGACCAGATCCACGGCATCGGCGCGACCATGGCGGCGCTTCATGCGCTTGAGGATCATGTCATCGCCCGATTGGAGCGATAAATGCACATGCGGCATGATGCGCGGCTCGCCTGCGATCAGGGCAAAGAGCCGATCATCAATTTCAATCGAATCGAGCGAGGAGAGACGCAGACGGGGCAAATCTGGCACATGCTTTAAGATGCGTTCGACCAAATGGCCCAAGGACGGCGCGCCCGGCAGATCGGCCCCATAGCTGGTTAAATCAACGCCGGTCAGCACCACTTCTTGCTGGCCGCGCGCAACGGCGGCCTGAATGGCCTCCACCACCGCGCCTGCGGGGATGGATTGGCTCGCGCCGCGTGCCAAAGTCGTGACGCAAAAGGTGCAGTCATGATCGCAGCCATTTTGCACCTCAACAAAGGCACGCGCATGGTCGCTGCCCGACAAAGCGGGCTTGAGGGCGATAGGGTCGGGCAAGAAGCGCGCGCCAAAACGCGCGGGATCGCGCTTGGCCGCATTGGGCAGAATTTCATCCACTTCTGCCATAGCGGCAAAGCGGTCTGCGCTGGTTTCGGCGGCACAGCCTGTCATGATGATGCGCGCATCGGGGTTGTCGCGCTTGGCGCGGCGGATCGCTTGGCGCACCTGGCGTTCCGCTTCGGAGGTCACAGCACAGCTGTTAAAGATCACAAGATTTTCAGATCCTTCGGCCGCTGCCCGAATTGCCTCTCCTTCAGCAATGTTCAGGCGGCAGCCGAAATTGACCACCTCAACGCCGCTCATCCGAAGCGGCTCCAGTCCGTCTCTCCGGTAAAGACATGCGTCGCCGGGCCGGTCATCAAGATCGACCCGCCGTCGGCCCACTCAATGTGCAGATCCCCACCGGGCAGGCTGACCCGAACGGGCGATGTCACAAGGCCCCGGCGCAGCGCCGCGACGGCCGTGGCACAGGCCCCCGTGCCGCACGCCTGCGTCAGGCCCGCGCCCCGTTCCCAGACGCGCAGCTTCAGGTGATTGGGGCCAGCAAAGCTGGCGACATTGACGTTGATCCGGTGGGGGAAGAGGGGATCGGTTTCGATCATCGGGCCAAGCCGGGCAAGGTCAATGGCATCGGCATCTTCGACGAAAAAGATGACGTGCGGATTGCCGACATTGACCGCCGATGGGCGCTCTAGGGCTTCCCAGCCAATCGGCATGTCGCGCGTGTCCATCGCGTAAGCCAGCGGCACCTCGTCCCAGCCAAAACGCGGCGCCCCCATATCGACGCGTGCGGCATCGTCCAGCGCTTCCAGCGTGATGAGGCCACCCAGCGTTTCCACGCGCGATGTGCCGCCCAACAGCAGGGCAACCGCGCGCGATGCATTGCCACAGGCTTCCACTTCGCTGCCATCGGCGTTGAAGATGCGCATTTGGGCATCCGCATGATCAGACGGGCCAATCACGATCAGCTGATCGCAGCCAATGCCCGTGCGCCGATCGGCAATGGCGCGCGCACGCGCCGTGGTCATTTCCACAGGCGTGGCTCTCCCATCAATGACCACAAAGTCATTGCCCAGCCCGTGCATCTTGTGAAAATGATCCGCCATGCCGCCCTTTAGGCGGAAATGATGGGCAAGTCCAAGGGGCGGGCGACATCGCTCCGTAGGACGCAAAACCTTGACCCTGAGGGGGGAATCGCCTAGGGGACCCAAGCTTTCTACATGAAAAGCAGGATTTTTGGCCGCCCAAGGGCGTACGCTGGCCGACGAGTTTTCGTCCGCCGGCGTGCTTTGTTTGGGCATTTGGACGGAGCGAACCGATGTTCGAGAGCTTAAGCGAACGGCTTGGCGGCGTATTCGACCGTCTGCGCGGTCGCGGCGCGCTGAATGAGGCGGACGTCCGTGAGGCGATGCGCGAAGTGCGCGTTGCCTTGCTTGAGGCCGATGTCGCACTGCCCGTTGTCCGCAGCTTCATTGATAAGGTGACCGAAGAAGCAGTTGGCCAGTCCGTCCTGCGTTCGATCACCCCCGGCCAGCAGGTCGTCAAAATCGTCAACGACGCGCTTGTTGAAATGTTGGGCGCAGAAGCCAGCGAGCTTGAGCTTGCCGTGACGCCGCCGGCGATCATCATGATGGTCGGCCTGCAAGGCTCCGGTAAGACGACGACCACGGCCAAGATCGCCAAGCGTCTGTCCGAGAAGGACCGCAAAAAAGTTTTGATGGCGTCGCTCGACGTCAACCGCCCGGCAGCGCAAGAACAGCTGGCCATTTTGGGTGAACAAATTGGCGTTGCGACCTTGCCGATTGTGGCCGGCCAGCAGCCCGTCGATATCGCCAAGCGCGCAATGCAGGCCGCCAAACTTCAGGGCTATGACGTGCTGATGCTCGATACGGCGGGCCGGCTTCATGTCGATCAGCAGTTGATGGCCGAAATGCAGGCCGTGGCCGATACCGCCCAGCCTGCCGAAACCTTGCTCGTTGTCGATAGCCTGACCGGGCAAGATGCCGTGAATGTCGCCAAGAATTTTTCGGATCAGGTGCATTTGACGGGCGTTATTCTGACCCGAATGGATGGTGATGCGCGCGGTGGTGCCGCGCTGTCCATGCGCGCGGTCACGGGCAAACCCATTAAATTTGTCGGGACCGGCGAAAAGCTGGACGGGCTGGACGTTTTCCACCCCGGGCGCGTTGCGGGCCGTATTCTCGGCATGGGCGATGTCGTCAGCCTGGTTGAGCGCGCCGCAGAAACCATCCAGCAGGATGAGGCTGAGGCGCTGGCCGCGAAAATGGCCAAGGGTCAGTTCGATATGAACGACCTGCGCGCCCAGTTGCAGCAGATGCAGCGTATGGGTGGCCTTGGTGCTCTGGCCGGCATGCTGCCGGGCATGAAGAAGATGCAAGGGGCCATGGCGCAATCGGGCATGGATGATCGCATTCTGGTGCGCATGGACGCGATTATTTCGTCCATGACGAAGAAAGAACGCACCAAGCCGGAATTGCTGCAAGCCAAGCGCAAAATTCGCATCGCCAATGGCGCGGGCACAACGGTGCAGGAAGTGAATAAGCTTCTGAAAATGCATCAGGAAATGTCCACCGCGATGAAGAAGATCCGCAAAATGGGCGGGTTAAAAGGGTTGGGTGCGCTGTTCGGCAAGGGCGGTGGCGGCGGCCTTGGTGGTTTGGGCGGCATGCTGGGCGGTGGTCTGCCCGGGATGCCGGACGCAGGATCTGGATCGGGTGGCATGCCCAAATTGCCGCCGGGTTTTGAGAATTTGTTGAAGAAGAAATGAGGCCCTTTGGGGTCTTGGGATTTTTAAAGATTACATTGGAAGGAAGAAAATAATGTCAGTTTCAATCCGTTTGTCGCGCGGTGGGTCAAAGAAGCGCCCTTATTATCGCATCGTTGTCGCCGACAGCCGTTCGCCACGCGATGGTAACTTCATCGAAAAGGTCGGCACCTATAACCCGATGCTGCCCAAGGATGATGCCAATCGCGTCACGCTGAATTCCGACCGCATCAAGCATTGGCTGGGCGTTGGTGCACAGCCGACCGATCGTGTTGCCCGTTTCTTGGATGTTGCTGGCCTGAAGGAACGTGCCGCCCGCAACAACCCGAAAAAGGCAGAGCCCGGCGACAAGGCGAAGGAACGCGCTGAAGAAAAGCTGGCGAAGATCGCAGAAGCAGAAGAAGCCGCAAAGGCTGCTGAAGAAGCTGCCAACGCGCCTGTGGAAGAAGCCGTCGCCGAGGAAGCCCCCGCCGAGGAAGCCGCCGCTGAAGAAGCTCCTGTCGCTGAAGAAGCGCCCGTGGCCGAAGAAGCCCCAGCTGCTGAAGAAGCTCCCGCTGCTGAAGAAGCTCCCGCTGCCGCTGAAGAAGCGCCTGTGGCTGAAGAAGCTCCTGCCGAAGCTGCGGCTGAGGAAAAGGCTGAGGGCTAAGGCTTGGCAAACGCCCCCGTCACCCTTGCCGTCATTACAGGCGCGCATGGCGTGACGGGGGAGGTGCGCCTCAAGCTGTTCACCGATGATGTGGCCAGTCTAAAAGTGCACACCCAGTTTAATGAGGGAGCACTGACCCTCAAATCCGTTCGCGCGGGCAGCCATGGTGCCATTGCGCGCTTTGATGAAATTGCGGATCGCACCGCTGCCGAACAGCATCGCGGCACGGAGCTCACGGTCGCGCGCGACGCGCTCTCCCCCCTTGGGGAGGGGGAATATTATCATGCGGATTTGATCGGCTTACCCTGCCAGACGGAGCAAGGGGAACCGGTCGGCACCTGCATTGCCGTTGAGAATTATGGCGCCAGCGATGTTCTTGAAATCGAACGCGCCAATGGCCGCACCTTCATGGTGCCGATGACCGCAGATGCTGTGCCCAGTTGGTCTGAAGACCATATCGTCATTGATGCCGCCTTTGCGGCGGAAGGCTGATAGTGCCGTTTGATGCACATGTTCTAACGCTCTATCCGGATATGTTTCCGGGGCCCTTGGGGCATTCCATCGCGGGCCGCGCGCTGGAGGACGGGAAGTGGGCCCTCTCCACCGTTCAGATCCGGGACTTTGCGACCGATAAGCATCGCACCGTGGACGATACGCCCGCAGGCGGCGGGGCGGGGATGGTCTTGAAGGCGGATGTGCTGGCCGCCGCTGTCGATCATGTGGCGCTTGAGCACGGCAATATCCCCATTCTCGCGATGACCCCGCGCGGCACGCCGATCACGCAGGCGCGGATTCGCGAGCTGGCCGCTGGCCCCGGCGTCATCATCCTGTGCGGGCGATTCGAAGGCTTTGACGAACGGCTGTTTGAGGCACGACCCCAGATTGAGCAGGTCTCTATGGGGGATATCGTGCTTTCCGGGGGGGAAATGGGGGCTTTGACCCTGCTCGATGCTTGCATTCGGTTGATCCCCGGCGTAATGGGCGCAACCTTAAGTGGAGATGAGGAGTCGTTTGAAAACGGTCTTCTTGAATATCCCCACTATACCCGACCTGCTTTGTGGGAAGGGCGCACGATCCCTGAAGTGCTGCGATCGGGGGATCATGCGAACATCGCTGCCTGGCGGAAACAACGGGCGGAAGATGATACTCGGTTACGCAGGCCGGACCTTTGGGAGCGCCATAGTGGTGTTCGGGACCAGCCTGCCTCTGACGCGTGGCGCAAGAACAAAAAGGACAAGTGAGGCATCATGAACCTCATTCAACAGATCGAAGCGGAACAGATCGCAAAATTGACCGCAGACAAAAAGACTCCTGACTTCCGTCCCGGCGATACGCTGCGTGTCGGTGTGAAGGTTGTCGAAGGGGAGCGTACCCGCGTCCAGAATTACGAAGGCGTCTGCATCGCGCGTTCGAACAAGGGCATGGGATCGAACTTCACCGTTCGTAAGATTTCTTTTGGTGAAGGTGTGGAGCGTGTCTTCCCGCTTTATTCGCCCAATATCGACAGCATCGAAGTCGTCCGTAAGGGCGCTGTGCGTCGTGCCAAGCTTTACTATCTGCGCGGTCGTCGCGGCAAATCGGCGCGTATCGCCGAACGTCGTGACACGCGAATTACCGACGCTGCGAAGAAAACGGCCGACGAGGCCTGATCCCGCACGTTCGTGTAACAACCGAACAGCCGAAAGGGCCGGGATCCACACCAGGGTTCCGGCCCTTTCTTTTTGAACGTGATATTGAACCATCGTCATTCCTGCATGTGCCGGGGTGACACAAAACGAACTGAAGGAACTGACCATGGGCTATCGTGTCGTTGTCGCAGGGGCCACGGGCAATGTGGGCCGAGAAATGCTGAACATTCTGGCCGAACGCGAATTTCCGATTGAGGAACTGGCGGCCGTCGCCTCTTCACGGTCGCAGGGTGATGTCATTGAATTTGGCGAAACCGGCAAAACCCTGAAAGTCCAGAATATCGAACATTTCGACTGGGCCGGTTGGGATATTGCGCTGTTCGCCATTGGGTCCGATGCAACGGCGATCTTCGCGCCCAAGGCGGCCGCCGCCGGCTGCGTCGTGATCGACAATAGCTCGCTTTACCGCATGGATCCGGATGTGCCGTTGATCGTGCCCGAAGTGAACCCGGATGCCATTGATGGGTATCGCCGGAAGAACATCATCGCCAACCCCAATTGCTCGACCGCGCAGCTGGTTGTGGCGCTCAAGCCGCTGCACGATGCCGCGACGATCACGCGCGTTGTGGTCGCCACCTATCAGTCCGTTTCGGGCGCGGGCAAAGAGGGGATGGATGAGCTGTTTGAACAGTCGCGCAACATCTTCGTCGGGGACAGTGCCGAGCCGCGTAAGTTCACCAAGCAAATTGCCTTCAACGTCATTCCCCATATCGACGCGTTTTTGGACGATGGATCGACCAAGGAAGAATGGAAGATGGTCGTTGAAACCAAGAAGATCCTCGATCCCAAGGTCAAGGTGATTGCCACCTGTGTCCGCGTGCCTGTGTTCGTCGGTCATTCGGAAGCCGTGCATATTGAGATGGAAAAGGAACTCTCGGCCAAGCAAGCTCAGGCGATCCTGCGCGAAGCGCCGGGCGTCATGCTGATCGATAAGCGCGAAGATGGCGGCTATGTGACGCCAGTTGAGTGCGTGGGGGATTACGCCACCTTTGTCAGCCGCGTGCGCGAGGATTCGACCGTGGAGAACGGTCTGGCGTTGTGGTGCGTGTCCGACAATCTGCGCAAAGGCGCGGCGCTCAATGCCGTGCAGATCGCGGAGCTTTTGGGCCGTCGGCATTTGAAGAAGGCCTAAGCGCTGGCCCACCCCCTCCCCTCCCGCCTGCGGGAGGGGAGAGTAAAGCTGCCCCGGATAGCGTATCGCTTGCAACCGTCCTTCCTATCCGACACTGTTGGTACAGGACAAAAGGGAGGGGGCGTTTCCGCTATGACTTTGACAGCCGATGTTTTTTGGTCTTTCCGATCACCCTATAGCTATCTGGCGACGGCGCGATATCGGGCGCTGGCGGACGAATATGACGTCACAATCAACCTGCGGCCGGTCTATCCGCTTGCCATTCGTGAGCCGAATTTCTTTGAACGCAATCACCCCAATTGGATGCGCTACACATTTCTGGATATGTTTCGTGTCGCGACCTTTCATGGCATTCCCTTTGGTCCGCCACGGCCAGACCCCATTGTGCAGGATGTAGCGACGCGCAAAATTGCCCCTGATCAGCCCTATATCTTTCGCCTGACGCGCCTTGGCCAAGCGGCCGCGCGCCGGGGCAAGAGTCTGGCCTTTTGTCATGAGGTGGGCAAGCTTGTCTGGGGTGGTGCCGAAAACTGGCATGAGGGCGATCATCTGAAAGGTGCGGCCGACCGCGCCGGGCTGAATCTGGCGGAACTGGATGCAGAGGTGCTGGCAGACGCCGAGGCGTTGGATGCAGAAATTGGCGCAAACCAGGCCGCGCTGGAAGCCTCCGGCCATTGGGGTGTGCCGACTCTGGTTTTCAATGGGGAGCCATTCTTTGGGCAGGACCGGATCGACATGGCGATCTGGCGGATGAAGCAAGAGGGGCTGGTTCGCCGATAACCCGCCCCCAACCCCTCCCGCTTGCGGGAGGGGAGCGAGACTTAGGCGACATTTGGTCGGCTTAGTCGCAGCGGGGAGGGCTATGGAAAGCTGGACTGAATCTGGTCTAAGGATGCCCGCATGACACCGCATTTCTTCACCGCGCCCGATGGCGTCCGCCTTGCTTATTATGAATTGGGGGAAGGGCGACCTTTGCTCCTCCTTCACGGCTATATGTCGGACGCGCACACCAATTGGATGAAATATGCGCCGACCGCGCAGACGATTGCGGATGCGGGCTTTCGGGTCATCATGTCGGATTTGCGGGCGCATGGCGCAAGCGACAAGCCGCATGATCCAGTCGCTTACCCCAAAGACATTTTGGCGCAGGATCAATTCGCCCTGATCGCGCATTTGGGCCTGACCGATATGGATGCCGCCGGATACTCCCTCGGCGCACGCACGCTGGCGCGGATGATGGCGCAAGGCTTTCGGCCCGGTCGCGCCATTTTTGCGGGCATGGGGCTGGAGGGTTTAACCGCAGCGGATCGGCGGGCGGGCTATTTCCGCCATGTGCTGACCAATCTTGGCACCCATGAAAAGGGATCGCCCGAATGGATGGCGGAGGCATTTTTGAAAACAAGCGGGGGAGACCCGATTGCGCTCAATCTGCTGCTCGATGGCTTTTCCAGCACCGATGAAGCGATTTTGCGTGGTTGGGATTTGCCCATCGCCGTGATTTGCGGGACAGAAGATCAGGATAATGGCCATGCCGAGGCGCTGGCGGAGATCCTGCCGCAGGGGTGCTACGTCCCCATCCCCGGCAATCATATGAGTGCGGTGACCAAGCCAGATTTGGGTGTGGCAATGCGCGACGCACTCTGCCCTCTCGGCGGCAGTTAAAGCGTTCTTTGCGCGCTCAAGTCTCGCTGGGGTGGGCCTTGACCAGCGCAGAGTTAGGGGCTTAGCGTCCGCCCATATTTCAATTGGAGAGACTGCATGAAAAACCTTGTTTCCACCCTTGCGCTGGGCCTGTCGCTGGCCTTTGCGACGCCCGCTTTGGCGGCAGATGCCGCGCCGACGGCGGCGGATGCTGAAAAATTTATTGCCGATGCTGAAAAGACACTGTTCGATTTCTCCATCTACAACGCGCAGGTTCAGTGGATCAACAACACCTATATCACCGATGATACGGATGCGGTTGCCGCGAAAGTGGGCGCTGAAGGCACCGAAATGTCGGTGAAATACGCAGCAGAAGCCGCCCGCTATATGCAGGCGCCGGGCCTGAGTGCTGAAACACAGCGCAAGCTAGACATTTTGCGCGGCGGCCTTGTTCTGCCCGCCCCCGCCACGGCCGAGGCCGCCAAGGAACTGAACGAAATCGCCACCCGCCTCAATTCCACTTATGGCAAGGGCAAGGGCACGCTCAATGGCAAGCCGATCAACGGCTCTGACATTGAAGCCGAAATGGGAACCAACCGGAACCCGGACCAGTTGAAGGAAATGTGGGCCAGCTGGCACGATAATGTCGGCAGCCCCATGCGTGAGGATTATGCTCGACTGGTGGAGATTGCCAATCAGGGCGCAAAGGATCTGAGCTATAGCGATGTCGGGGCCATGTGGCGGTCCGGCTATGACATGCCTGCCGATGATTTTGCCAAGCTGACCGATAAGCTCTGGAACCAAGTCAAGCCGCTCTATGACCAGCTGCATTGCTATACGCGCACCAAGCTTAATGAAAAATATGGCGACGCGGTTCAGCCCAAATCTGGGCCGATCCGGGCTGACCTCCTCGGCAATATGTGGGCGCAGGAATGGGGCGATATCTATCCGCTGGTTGCGCCCAAAGGGGCAGGCGATATCGGCTATGATATTGGCGACCTGTTGAAGGCCAAGGGCTATGATCCGCTGAAGATGGTGCAAACGGGTGAAGGCTTCTTCTCCTCGCTCGGCTTTGCGCCTTTGCCCAAGAGTTTTTATGAACGCTCTCAGATCACCAAGCCTGCGGATCGCGAAGTCGTGTGCCATGCCAGCGCCTGGGACATTAACAATGTCGATGATCTGCGGATTAAGATGTGCACCAAGGTGAACAGCGGTGACTTTGTGACCGTGCATCATGAGCTGGGCCATAATTATTATCAGCGCGCCTATAACAAGCAGAGCTTTCTCTATCTAAATGGTGCGAATGACGGCTTCCACGAAGCCATTGGCGATGCGGTCGCTTTGTCGATTACGCCGGAATATCTGGTGCAGATTGGCCTTCTCGATAAGGCGCAGGTGCCCAGCGCGGATAAGGATCTGGGCCTGCTCTTGCGTCAGGCGATGGACAAGGTGGCGTTCCTGCCCTTTGGTCTGCTCGTGGATAAATGGCGCTGGGGCGTGTTCAATGGCTCTATCCCGACCGGAAGCTATAATAAGGGCTGGACGGATTTGCGCGTTCAATATCAGGGCATTGTTCCGCCCGTGGAGCGCAGCGAAGCCAATTTTGATGCAGGGGCGAAATATCACATCCCCGGCAACACGCCCTATACCCGCTATTTCCTCGCACGCATTTTGCAGTTCCAATTCTACAAAGCGGCCTGCGACATTGCGAAGTGGAAAGGGCCGCTCCACCGCTGCTCTTTCTATGGCAATAAGGATGTCGGTACGCGCTTAAATGCCATGCTGGAAATGGGTGCGTCCAAGCCTTGGCCCGATGCGCTTCAGGCCTTTACCGGCAAGCGGGACATGGATGGTACGGCGATGATCGCCTATTTCAAGCCGCTGATGACCTGGCTGAAAGCGCAGAATAAGGGCAAGAGCTGCGGCTGGTAAGAGAAACAACCCGGGCTGATGGGTCAGCCCGGGCTATGTCAGGCATTGCGGGCCATCAACCCGCCATCCACCGGAATAACGGCCCCCGTGACAAAGCTGGACGCAGGTAGCGCGAGGTTGAGCGTCATGTGCGCGACTTCTTCGGGCAGGCCATAGCGGCGCAGGGCCGTCCGCCGTTTTGCAAAGACGGCCTTGTCCGCTTCTGGGACCTTCTCGGTCATCGCCGTCAGGATCGGGCCGGGGCAGATGCAGTTCACCGTAATGCCCTCCTTACCCAGATCGGCCGCAAGGCCCCGGGTCAGGCCAGTCACCCCGGTCTTTGCGGCGACATAGGGCGTGTTGCCCGGCGTCGCCCCCAGCCCTTCGGTGGAGGCAATGTTGATGATGCGCGCGGCGTCGCTCTTCCGCAGCCAGGGGAGCGCGGCACGCACCATCCGCTGCTGGCCCGTCAGCATCACGGCCAAGGCGCGGGCCCAAATCTCCTCATAATTCTCGTCCTCCAGCGGGCAAAAGCTGGAGACACCGGCATTGTTGACGAGAATGTCGATGCCGCCAAACGCCGCCGCAATATCCGCCACCACGCGGGGGATCGCGGTGCAATCCGACACATTTAGGGCAAAGGCCTGTGCCCTAAATGGCCCGGCGTTCGTGATTTCGGTGACCACGTGTTGGCACGCCGCGAGATCAAGATCGGTTACGGCAACATGCGCCCCTTCGCGTGCAAAGAGATGGGCGGTCGCCCGACCCATGCCAGATGCCGCGCCGGTGATGATGACGACACGCCCGGCAACCGATCGGCTCAAATCCTGATAGGGGTCCATATGTTCTCCTTGGCTTAGCGGAAGGGCGGCTCATTAAAGGCGCGCAATTTGCGGCTGTGCAGCTTTGCGCCTTCTGCCTTTAACTGGCGGCAGGCCTCTATCCCGATCAGCAAATGTTCGGCAATCGCTCGCTCGTAAAAGCGGTTGGCCTGTCCGGGCAGTTTGAGCTCCCCATGCAAAGGCTTATCAGACACGCAAAGCAAGGTGCCATAGGGTACGCGGAAGCGATAACCCTGTGCTGCAATGGTCGCCGATTCCATGTCGATGCCAATGGCGCGCGATTGGGAAAAGCGCAGTGCCGATTTGGAATAGCGCAATTCCCAATTGCGGTCGTCCGTGGTCACAATCGTGCCCGTGCGCAGCCGCGCCTTGAGGGCTTCTGCACTCTCGCCAGAGACGATTTCGGCGGCCTTGGCCATTGCCAGCTGAACCTCGGCAATGGGCGGAATTGGGATTTCCGGTGGCAGCAGATCATCCAGCACATGGTCATCGCGCAAATAGGCGTGCGCCAGCACAAAATCGCCAATCCGCTGGCTCGCGCGCAGGCCGCCGCAATGGCCGATCATCAGCCAGGCTTCGGGGCGCAGCACCGCCAAATGATCGGTGATCGTTTTGGCATTAGACGGGCCCACGCCGATATTGACCAAGGTGATCCCGCTCTTGTCCGGCGCGGTCAGATGCCATGCGGGCATTTGATGCCGCCGCCAGGCGCTGTCGGCAACGGCGCTTAAAGGATCTTGCGTGTTCTCGGTAACGGTGACGCCACCGGGGCAGGACAGCATCTCATAGCCGCTCTCTCCGCCCAGCTGGCTGCAGGCCCAGCGCACAAATTCATCCACATAGCGATGATAATTGGTGAACAGCACATAGCGCTGCACATGTTCCGGAGGCGTGCCCGTATAGTGCCGCAGCCGCGCCAGCGAGAAATCCGTCCGCAACCCATCAAAGAGGGAGAGCGGATGGGGCAGGCTCGGGTCGTTTAAGAGAAGACCATCGGCAATTTCATCGCCAATGGCGGACAGCTCGGTGGACGGGAACCAGCGGGCTAGGTCAATCGCGCGCATATCGCCAAATTCGGTTCCAGCGTCGAGCACATAGGGGAAGGGAATTTCCTGTGTTCCCCGGCGGACATCAACCGTCACCCCATAATCGGCGATCAAAATGTCCATCTGTTCGGCTAGATAATCGGCAAATAATGCGGGCTTGGTGATGCTGGTGACATAATGGCCGGGGGCTGCCAGCCGCCCAAAGGAGCGTTGTGGCTCTGCGCTGTCGCTATCGCCCGACCAGAAGAGATGGATTTCGGGATAGGCATAGCTGCCATCGGTGCGGCTGGCCGGATCGGGCAGCGTGCCGTGCGTGATATAGGTCTCAATATCGTCGCGAAGGCGGGTGACAGAGGCTTTGAAAAGTTTATCGAGCTGCGCAACAAGCGCCCGGCCTTGTGGTGTTTTGGTCTGTTTATCCATCGCGGAGTTTTACACAAAGCTGTGGGCGCTCGCAAGCCGAGGGCGGAGGCACAAAAAAAGGGAACGGCGATGCCCCGCCGTCCCCTACTTTCCTCTCCCAGGAAATTCTTAAAGCTGTTCTAGCATATATTCAGCAGAACTCACGCGAAATTCGCCGGGGGCTTCCACAAAAAGATGCTCAACCTTGCCGTCATTGACGATCATCGCAAAACGCTGGCCGCGCGCACCCATGCCGAATTTGGATCCGTCCATTTCAAGGCCAACGGCCTTTACAAAATCGCCATTGCCGTCTGCCAGCATCGTGACCTTGTCCTCCACGCCAGAGGCCTTGCCCCAAGCGCCCATGACGAACGCATCGTTCACGGCGGTGCAGGCGATGACATCGACACCCTTGGCTTTCAGAGCGTCTGCCTTTTCAACAAAGCCCGGCAGATGCTTGGCAGAGCAGGTTGGCGTGAAAGCGCCGGGCACGGAAAAGAGCGCAACGCGCTTTCCGGCAAAAAACTCAGCAGAAGAAACCGGCTGGGGTCCTTCTGCGGTTGGGGTTACAAAGTTCGCGGCAGGAAGCGCATCACCAACAGCAATCGTCATCGTCAGATCCTCTCAAAAAGATGGGACGACCTATATCAAGGACGTGAGAGTCCGCAACATGACAATATCGTTAGAATTGTCTTAAACGCACCAAGGCGCGCGCCGTCCACCCTGATAGGGCCGGGCCAGACCCTCGCGCACCAGAATAAGGCCCAGAGACTGGCCGTCGCGTTCTAAGATGCGCAGCTTACGGCCATAGCGATCCCGATCCCGCTTAATGGGCTGCACAGAAAAGCGCCCCTGATTGAGGAGGTCGCGGAGACGCAACGTTGCCTTCTCGCCCAAAAGCGCCTCTTGCGCGCAGCGGGACGGGTGGGTTTCGGGCGTATCAATATCCGCAATCCGAATTTTTTCACCCTTCAGCCAGATGGTGTCGCCATCCACAACGCAGTTTTCGCCCCCGCCCTGTGCGCACAAGGTAAAGCGCGCCTGTCGTGCTTGGGCTGTCTGTGGGGGGATGCAGAGGACTGTAAGCCGGCTCAGGATCACCGCCGCAAGGATCGTTTTCATGATCGACATGAACGGCCTGTCGATCACAAAGATTTACGCTCAAAGCGCAACCCACCCCATTTTGGCCGGATTGATTGAAGTTGAACGCCGCCCTACCCATCTCGGGTCTTGCAGCGTTCATATAGAAGGGGCGTTGTGCTTAGAATTCTGTGCCGCCACGCTGAGGAGAGCCGCTATTATGATGCCCCGTTCAATCTCACCATTTTCGAACCGATTCTTTGGCGCGGCCACGGCCTTGCTGCTCGCGGCCTGTGGTGGCGGGACGATTCAGGCGCAGGAGGGCATGTCTGCCGCCCCCTATAGCATGACGGAACAGGGGCGATTTAACGAGCCTTGGGCCATGGCCTTCTTGCCTGATGGCCGGGCGCTGGTGACGGAGAAATCCGGCCAGCTCAAACTCTGGCGCGACAAGGGCAATGTGGTTCCCGTGTTGGGTGCGCCGATAGTCTTCTCTGCGGGTCAAGGCGGGTTGGGCGACGTTGCCCTTCATCCTGATTTTGCCCGCAATCGCATCGTCTATCTCAGCTGGGTAGAGGCTGAGGGCGACGTGAAGGGGGCAGCTGTCGGTCGTGCCCGCTTGATTGAAGACAGCGCAGGCGCGCGTCTAGACGGGCTGGAGATCATCTGGCGCCAATCCCCCAAAGTGACGGGTAATGGCCATTTCGGTCACCGCATCGCCTTTGGCCCGGATGGCAAGCTCTATATCTCGTCAGGCGAACGCCAGAAATTTGATCCGGCGCAGGATCTGAGTGTCAATCTCGGCAAGATCGTTCGGCTCAATGCGGACGGGACCGTGCCCGCCGATAATCCGATGGCAGCCAAGGGCGGCGTGACGGCGCAAATTTATGCCTATGGAATCCGTAATCCTTTGGGCCTTGATTTTGATGCAGCAGGCCGGCTGTGGGAAATTGAAATGGGGCCCCGCCATGGCGATGAGCTGAACCTTGTGACGCCGGGCGCGAATTTCGGTTATCCGATTGTGTCCAATGGGGACCATTATGATGGCCGCGTCATCCCCGATCATGCGCCGGGTGACGGCTTCGTCGCGCCCAAGGTCTTTTGGGTTCCCGCCATCTCTCCGGGCAGTCTGATGATCTATCGCGGCACGCTCTTCCCACACTGGACGGGCGATGCCTTTATCGGGGCGCTGGGCGGAAAGGCGCTGGTTCGCGTTGATCTGAACGGGGAGGCCGCAACCAAGGCCAATCAGTGGCCGACGGACAAGCGTATCCGCGAAGTCGATCAATCCCCCGATGGCCATATCTGGTTGCTGGAGGATGGCGCGGATGCTCGATTGCTGAAGCTTGCGCCGAAAAAATAGGGGCGTGCTCTGCCCTCCCCGCTGCGACTAATGCAGGCTGCGCCCGCTTAAGTCTCGCTCCCCTCCCGCAGGCGGGAGGGGTTGGGGGAGGGTCAAAATCTCACACGCGGATGTAACGAAAATACCAGACATCATGGCCGAAGACGGTGCGGGCCTTGCGCTCATAGCGCGTCTCTGGCCAGTCGTCGGGGCGGATGAGCATGTCGCTTGCGGTTTGGGCTTGCCAGATGAAATCCTGCCTTTGGTTCATCTGCATCATGGCCCAGCGGCAATAAATGGGGTGATCCGTGCCAAAGCGAAACTCGCCACCGGGCTTGAGCTTGGCGGCAATCATATCCAGCGGGCCGGGGTTCATCATCCGGCGCTTGGCGTGCCGGGCCTTGGGCCAAGGGTCTGGATGCAACAGATAGGCCCGATCCAATGATGCATCGGGCAAGCGACCCAGCGCATCGAGCGCATCGCCCATATGCAGGCGGATATTGGAAAGACTGTCATCGCGCATATGCATGAGCGCGCTGACCACACCGTTCACAAACGGCTCACAGCCAATAAATCCGGCGTCGGGGTGGTGCGCGGCCTGATAAGCCAAATGCTCACCACCGCCAAAGCCAATTTCAAAGTGCAGTGGCCGATCATCCCCAAAGAGGGTTTTGGCGTCGAGCGGCCCGTCTGGAACCGCGACGCGCGGCAAAGCATCATCGACAAGCGCCTGTTGGCCTGCGCGCAGCTTATGGCCCTTGGCGCGGCCATAAAGGCGGTTCAATGTTGTGGGATCGGTCATGAGGGCGCCGATTAAGCGGACACCCCCATGATCGCAAGCCTTAGAGGCTGAGTGCCGCCTTAAGGTCGTTCACAAGATCCGTGCGCTCCCAGGGGAAAAAGTCCCCCTCTGCCTTGCGGCCGAAATGGCCATAGGCGGCCGTCGGGCCATAAATGGGCTTATTGAGGCTCAGATGCGTGCGGATGCCGCGCGGGGTCAGCTTGCCCAGCTTGCTGATCGACCGGATGGCGTCTTCAATCTTGTCATCGCCCACTTTGCCCGTGCCATGCGTATCGACATAAAGCGACAAAGGCTCTGAAACGCCAATGGCATAGGCCAGCTGGATCGTGCAGCGCGTGGCAAGACCAGCGGCCACAATATTCTTCGCGAGATAGCGGGTGATATAGGCGGCCGAACGGTCAACCTTGGTCGGGTCTTTGCCGGAAAAAGCGCCGCCGCCATGCGGGGCAGCCCCACCATAGGTGTCGACAATGATCTTGCGGCCGGTCAGGCCCGCATCGCCATCTGGCCCGCCAATTTCAAAGCTGCCCGTGGGGTTGATGTGATAGACTGTCTTGTCCGACAAAAGGGCTGCCGGAATGACATCGGCGATAACCTTCTTCACATAGGCCTTCAACTCCGCTTCGTGCGCGCCCGTGTCATAGCCCGGCTTATGCTGGGTGGAGACGACGATGGCGGTCGCGGCGACGGGCTTGCCATTGTCAAACTTCAGAGTGACTTGGCTCTTGGTGTCCGGCTCCAGAAACGGTGCTGCGCCCGAATGGCGGTCAGCGGCCATGCGTTCCAGAATCTTGTGGCTGTAATCCAGCGTCGCGGGCATCAGATCGGGCGTTTCATCGCACGCAAAGCCGAACATGATGCCTTGGTCGCCAGCGCCTTCATCCTTATTGCCAGAGGCATCGACGCCTTGGGCGATATGGGCCGATTGCGGGTGCAGGTTGTTGTGGAACTTCAGCGTTTTCCAATGAAAGCCATCCTGCTCATAGCCAATGTCCTTCACAACCTTGCGGACGGTTGCTTCGATTTCATCCTTGACGCCCGGCGCCCAATTGCCGGCCTCATCCATAATGCCCTTGCCGCGAATTTCGCCGGCCAGAACAACAAGCTGGGTCGTCGTCATGGTTTCGCATGCGACGCGTGCTTCGGGGTCTTTGGAAAGGAAAAGATCAACAATAGCATCCGAAATCTGATCCGAGACCTTATCGGGATGGCCTTCGGAAACACTTTCAGACGTGAAAAGATAGCTGCTGCGCATCGACGAGTTCCTGTGCATATAAAGAAAGCTTTATGTCTTTAAATGCGCCCTTAGCGCAGGGTGCGGCGCGTTGCAATGGCCAGTGCGATGAGCAGCAGGGCAAGGGCCATGGGCAGAAGATTGCCATATTTGGCAAAAGGGGTCGGGGCAGCAGCAGGCGGCAGCGCAACCTCAATTGCGCCTGCCTTTTGGAAAGGAAGGGCAGCGACAATCCGCCCTTGCGCATTGATCACGGCTGAAATCCCCGTTGGGGTTGATCGCACCACGGGCAGGCCCTCTTCCATCGCGCGCAGCCGCGCTTGTGCCAGATGCTGGGGCGGGCCCCAGCTGCCGAACCAGGCATCGTTTGAGGGGTTAAAGATAAAATTGGGTCGGTTGGCGCGGTCGACCACATGGCCGGAAAAGATCATTTCATAACAGACCTGAACGCCAACTTTGCCAAAGCCCGGAACGCTCAAAGTGCGTGGCCCCGGCCCCGGCCAGAAATCTATGTCACCCGGCACCAGCCGTGATAGGCCAATGGCGGACAAAATGGGCCGCATCGGCAGATATTCCCCATAAGGCACAAGGTGCGCCTTGTCATAGCGCCCGGTCAGCTTGCCTTGCGGGGTCATGGCAAACACGCTGTTGCGCGCGCCGACCAATTGGCCATCGCGGTCATATTCCAACGCCACGCCGCCGGTGAGGAGCATGTCTTTAGGGCCAAGCAAGCTTGCCAGCCGCGCGCGTGCGCCGGGGTCTTCCTCCAGATAATCCGGCACGGCGGCTTCCGGCCAGAGGATCAGCCGAGGTTCAGCGCTGGGCGCGCCCGTCATCTCTTCGAGCTTGCGGAAATTGAGCGCATCAAAGGCGGCGACATGCTTGTCTTGTTGGCCGATATTGGGCTGCACCACCCGCAGCAGCGGGGCTTTGCCCTTGGTCACATCGACCGACCCGATTGCCCATCCGCCGGGGCCGAGAAGCAGCGCGGCGACGGGCAGGGCAGAGATCAGGGCGGCGGCGCGCCAATGTTGACGGGACATCAGCCAGATCGCCCCACCGATCAGCATGACGATCGTTGACACGCCATAGGTGCCAATAAAGGCCGAGGCTTGCGCGGCTCCTGCAACGGTGGCGGCCAGCGGATTCCAAGCAAAGCCGGTAAAGAGCGTCGCCCGCGCGGCTTCTGCCAATGTCCAGCCTGAGGCCAGCAAGAGAATGAAGCTGCTATCGGGTCGATCCCGCCCCAGCCGCCAAGCAAAGCCGCTGGCCAGTGCCGGATAGAGCGCAAGGAAAAGGGAAAGTGCCACCACCGCGACCCATCCCAGCCAGACGGGCATGGCGGACTGATAGGCAAAAGCGCCTGCAATCCAATTCAGCCCCAGAATGAAATGCCCCGCCCCAAAACCATATCCCCGTGCCATCGCGCTGCGCAGGCTGGCGGCCGTCCGCACCAAATAGGCCAGCACTGCCAAACACAAAAGCGTCAACGGCCAAAGCCCCAAAGGCGCAAAGCCCGTTGCCGAAACAAGGCCTGCGCCACCAGCAAGGATTAGAGGAAAATACCGCACGGCTTGGGGCTAAAGCCGGATGGCTTTGTTTTCAATCTTTGTCTCACGCGCCCAGCGCGCTAAAGACTTTCTATGCGCCCGTTTCATCTTGCTTTTCCGGTTCACGATCTGGCGGCCGCCCGTGCCTTTTATCGGGATGTTCTGGGCTGTGGCGAAGGGCGAAGCTCTGATCAGTGGATCGACTTTGACTTTTATGGGCATCAGATTGTCGCCCATCTCGACCCTGCGGCCAAACCTGTTGCGACCAGCAATCCGGTGGATGGGCATGATGTGCCCGTGCCCCATTTCGGCGTCGTGCTGACGATGGAGCAATGGGAAGGGCTGGCCGCGCGTCTGCAGGCTGCGGGCATCCGCTTTGGCATTGAACCGCATATCCGGTTCAAAGGGCAGCCTGGGGAACAGGCGACGATGTTCTTCTTAGACCCCAGCGGCAATGCGCTGGAGTTCAAGGCCTTTGCCGATGATGCAATGCTTTTTGCGACCTAATGGGCTCAGCGCGGCTTATTTTGCCGTCGTCACCCGCCAGATCCGATTGCCGCTGTCATCCGCCACAAGAAGGGCCCCCGTCTTGTCGATGGTCACACCCGCCGGGCGGCCTTGGGCCTCTCCCTTGGCATTGAGAAAGCCAGTCAGCACCTCAATGGGCTTTGCCTTGGCTTCGGGAAAGCCGCGCGCGTTAAAGGGCACATAGATGACCTTATAGCCAGACTGCGGCTTGCGGTTCCAAGAACCATGCTGGCCGATAAAAGCCCCATTGGCAAAATTCGGCCCCAGTTTTACCGTGCCCGCAAAGGCGAGACCCAGCGAGGCGGTATGCGCGCCCAGCGCATAATTGGGCCGCTTCACATATTGCTGAAGGTCGGGCCGCTGCGGCTGCACGCGGTGATCAGGCAGGCGCCAATAGAACCAAGGCCAGCCATAATGGCCACCGAAATCAACCGTCGCCAGATAATCGGGCGGCGTGTCGGGGCCAAGCTGATCCCGCTCATTCACGGTCGTCCAGAGATAGCCCGTCTTTGGCTCATAAGCGAGGCCATTGGGGTTGCGCAGCCCGGCGGTGAAGATGCGGAATGTCTTTTGCTTGGGGTAAACTTCCAGAACATTGGCGCGATATTCTTCGCTCTTCAGGCCATTTTCACCGATATTGCTGTTCGAGCCGACGGTGACGAGCAAAGTCTTTTGGTCAGGCGATGCAATGACATTGCGCGCCCAGTGATTATTTGGCGACGAGGCGGGCAGCGGGACGATTTTTTCGCCCTTGGCCGAAATCTTGGTGTCGCCCGTCTTATACGGAAAGGCCATCAGACTGTCTGTATTGGCGATGTAGAGCGTGTTTCCCACCAATTCCATGCCATAGGGGGAGTTGAGGCCATTTTCCGCCGTCAGCAGCGCAGACCGTAGATCAATTTTGCCATCCCCATCGCTGTCGCGCAGCAAGGTTATCCGATTGGCAGAAACGCTGGATCCATTTGCCTTTTGCATGATCCACTTGGCAATTCTGTCGCCAAGGCCTTGGGGCGGGCGCGACGGCTGGGTGGATTCAGCCACCAGCACATCACCATTGGGCAGCAACTTCATCCAGCGCGGATGATCCAGGCCGCGGGCAAATTCGGCCACCTGAAGGCCGGGCGCTGCCACAGGCTTTGCCGTGCCTTGCCAGCCGACAACTTTCGCAATGACGATGGAGGGAAAGGCTTCTTGCTCAAGATTGCTCAGATCCGGAACCGGCCCATAGAGCTTGTTAAAATCCACCTTCGACTGGGTGGGCGTTGTCAAATACCAAAAGCCGCCGCCAAAGCCGACAATGACAAGGCCGGAAATAATCTTTGCGTGGGTGCGCCAGTTCATGTGGATCTTCCTCTTCTCTTGCTCCAGCTATCATTCGTGCTGGTGGTTGGGCAAGCGACCTGCGCCGCGCGGCCCGGCTATTTTCCCAAAGGCATATGAACAATGGGGGCGTGCAGGCGCAGACGCATGACCCTGCGCTCATCGCCTTCGGTCACTTCCAATCGCCAGCCGCTCTCATGGGTCAGGATTTCACCAACGACCGGCACATGACCTGCCAGCACAAAGGCAAGACCGCCCAGCGTATCAACATCTTCGTCAATTTCGCCCAGGCGCGCATCAATGGTTTCGGCGACATCTTCCAGCGGCGCACGCGCATCGGCTTCCCAAATGCCGTCCTCCACATAAGCGAGCAGGGCTACGGGGGCGTCGTCATGCTCATCTTCAATATCGCCAACAATTTCTTCGACCAGATCTTCAATTGTCACCAGACCTTCGGTTCCCGAATATTCGTCGATGACAATGGCCAGATGCATCCGCTTGGCGCGCATATCTGCCAGCAAGTCGAGCACGCTTCTGGCGGCGGGCACATATAGCGGCTGACGGATCAGCTTTGCGATGGTGGCCGGTGGTTTGCGGTTGCGCGCTAAAATAGCAAACACATCCTTAATGTGAATCATGCCGGAGACATTATCGAGATTGTCGCGATACACGGGCAGGCGGCTATGCCCGGCATCGGCAAAGGCCTTCACCAGATCGGCAAAGCTGATTGTTGTGGGCACGGCCATGATGTCGCTGCGCGGCACGGCAATATCGCCAACAGTGCGTTCGCCAAAATGCAGCAGGTTCTTGAGCATCTCGCGCTCAATGGCCGAAAGATCGCCATGAGCGGGGGTGTCCCCACCCTCTTCGGCTTCTTCAATTGCGTCTTCAATCTGATCGCGCAACGAAGCTTCTCGACTGCGGAACATCAGCGACCTCAGCGATTCAAACCAAGATCGGCTACTACTGGCATCCTCCGACATAAGTGTGTTTCTAGTCTCCGTAAGGATCATCATGGCCAAGATCAGCCATGATCAGGCGTTCAAGCCCTTCCATCTCTTCTGCATCTGCGTCAGTTATATGATCAAAGCCGATCAGATGCAAAACACCGTGAACAATCAAATGGGTTGCATGGGCATTCACCGCAATTCCCTTGTCCGCCGCTTCGCGGGCGCAGGTTTCTTTGGCGAGCACAATATCACCCAGCATAATCTCTGGTTCGCCCGCTTCGGCCAATTCGTCCAGCGCCTCTGGGTCGATCATTGGGAAGGACAGGACGTTGGTCGGCTTATCCTTTTGGCGATAGGTGCGGTTGAGGATGTGAACCTCCGCATCGCTCGTCAGGCGGATCGCGATTTCAACGGGCGTATCGATGTCGGCAAGGGCGCTATGGGGGGACAGGCGAATGGCATGATTGACCGCCGCTTCGGCCAATCCATCCCAGTCAATTGACGTGTCCCAGCCTTCATTCAGGATCGCGGTGTCGATCATCGCGGTGCGCTGTCTGGCCCTTCATAGGCTTCGACGATGCGCCCGACGATGGGGTGGCGCACGACATCGCCAACGTTGAAGCGCACGGTGGCGATGCTCTCCACGCCCTCTAGCCGTGCGACCGCATCGGCAAGGCCAGATTTGGACGGATCGGGCAAATCCACCTGACGCGGATCGCCGCAAATGACCATCCGGCTGTTCATCCCAAAGCGCGTGAGGAACATCTTCATCTGGGCCGGGGTCGTATTCTGCGCTTCGTCGAGGATGATGAAGCTATCGGCCAGAGTGCGCCCGCGCATAAAGGCAATGGGGGCAATCTCAATCTCGCCACTCGCAATGCGCCGCTCCACCTGTTCGGCGGGCAGGCAGTCATAAAGCGCATCGTAAAGCGGGCGCAGATAGGGATCGACCTTTTCCTTCATATCGCCGGGCAGAAAGCCGAGACGTTCGCCCGCTTCCACCGCCGGGCGCGATAGGATGAGCCGGTCGACTGACCCGCTGATCAACTGAGACACGGCCTGCGCCACGGCAAGATAGGTTTTGCCCGTGCCCGCCGGACCAAGCGCAAAGATCACATCATTGCGGACCAAGGCCTCCATATAGCGGATCTGCGTTGGGGAGCGCGGGACAATTGTCTTCTTGCGCGTGCGGATCATCACGGGCGGCTGGTCGCTGTCCTGGTGGCGGATGATCCCATCCAGCGTGGGTTCGGCCGACATGGAGATGATGGAGGCAACCGACCCGGTGTCGATCTCCTCCCCATGCACCACGCGGTTATACAGGCCGGTGAGGACATCACGGGCGCGGGCGATGGCGCTCGCCTCCCCCTCAATCTGCAACTTATTGCCGCGTGCAGAAATATAAACGCCCAACACATTTTCGATGGCGACCAGATTTTGATCATAATGACCAAAGACGGTTCCCAGCAGCTGAGGCCTGTCAAAAACAACCTCTATGCGGGCACGATCACCGGGTTCAGCGGGCTGGGGTTTGCGCGACATTCACATCCTTATCGATAAGGGCCCCGGCAAGGCTATTTGGCCCTGCCGAAACCAGATCTACGGTGACCATATCACCAATTTGTGCATTGGTCATGACATGAACCGATTGCAGCCAAGGCGATTTACCAATTTTCTGACCCGCAAGCTTGCCATTGCGTTCCAACAAAATTTGCGTGCGGGTACCAAGGCGCACCTCATTAAAGGCAAGCTGCTGTTCATTGATCAGCGCCTGAAGCCGCTGCAAGCGATCATCCATCACCTCTGGGGGAATTTGATCGTCCATCGTGGCGGCTGGCGTCCCGGGGCGGGGGGAATATTTAAAGCTATAGGCCTGCGCATAATTGGCATTGCGGATCAGGCTGAGCGTCTCTTCAAACTCGGCCTCCGTCTCGCCTGGAAAGCCGACGATGAAGTCCCCCGACAGGGCAATATCCGACCGCGCCGCGCGCACCCGATCTAGGATGGCGAGATAGGAGTGCGCGCTATGCTTGCGGTTCATCGCTTTGAGAACCCGGTCGCTCCCCGATTGCACGGGCAGGTGGAGGAAGGGCATCAGCTTTTCCACCTCAGCATGGGCGCGGATCAGCCCTTCGGTCATGTCATTGGGGTGGCTGGTCATATAGCGGATGCGCGACAGGCCGGAAATGGCATCGAGCGCACGGATCAGATGATCCAGCCCCTTGCCACCTTCTTCCCAGGCATTCACATTCTGACCCAGTAGCGTGATTTCCTTGGCGCCTGCATCGACCAGAGATTTTGCTTCATCGACAATCGCGTCAAAGCTTCGGCTAATCTCTCCCCCACGGGTATAGGGAACAACGCAATAGGTGCAGAATTTGTCGCACCCTTCCTGCACGGTCAAAAAGGCGGTTGTCCCCGTTTTGCGGCGCGCGGGGAGTTTTGAGAATTTGTCGAGGCCGGGCAGATCCAGATCATGGACGCGTTCGCCCTGTGCCGCCCGCGCAATCATTTTTGGCAGTTCATGATAGGCTTGTGGTCCCACCACAATGTCCACATCGCGCGAACGGGCGGTCACCTCTGCGCCTTCGGCCTGCGCCACACAGCCGGCCACGGCAATCATCGGGCGGGTGCCATCGTCGCGGCGCTGGCGGCCAATATCGGAATAGACTTTCTCCACCGCCCGTTCGCGAATGTGGCAGGTGTTCAGCACCACCAGATCGGCATCCGCTTCGGCCGTTGCAGTCATCCCTTCCGCGCCGAGCAATTCCGTCATGCGCTCACCATCATAGACGTTCATCTGGCAGCCAAAGGATTTGACGTGAAAGGTTTTAGGGCTGGGCTGTGTCATGCTCGCGGCCCTAGCGGAGGCCAAGGGCGGCGGCAATCTCCGCCCGGCTATGCGCGGCAATTGCCTTGCGATCGGCAAAATCGGCATGGCTCAAGGGCGCAAGAAAATGGACGCGCACCGGGAAGCGACCTGCACGGCTCAGTACGCGCAGCGCATTGGCCCCAAAGCTCTCATCCCCAACCCAAGCAATGTCGCCGACAATTGGGCCATAATCCAGCGCCACGGGCTGAATCTGAATATCGTCCGGCGCTGGGATAACCGCTGCTATCAGGGAGGAGCGGAAAGGCAAGAGGGTGCTGCCATCGGCCGTCGTGCCTTCCGGGAACAGCGTGACGGGCTGGCCGGATGTCAGCGCGGTCTGAAGGGCATTGGCCTGATGATGCGCTGCGTGCCGGGCTTCGCGCTCAACATAGACCGTGTTGTTGCTGGTCGTCAGCCAGCCAATGAGGGGCCAGGGCTTCATATCGGCCTTGGCCACAAAGGCGCATTTGGTTTGTCCGGCCAAGGCGAGGATATCCAACCAGCTGACATGGTTGGCGATATAGAGCGCCTTGCGGCGGACGGGTGTTCCGCTGATCGTGACATCCGCCCCGGCCACCCATCCGGCGCAGCGCAGGAATAACCCAGCAATGGGCGACTGGCGGTCAAACAAACGCCAGACAAGATGCGGGAGGATGCACAGGGCAAGTGCCGCCACAATCGTGGCGATGCGCGCCCAAGCGCGCGGGTGAACCGAATTAGCTCTTGCGATCGAGTGCGACGCCATAGAGCTCCATACGATGGTCGACGAGACGGAAGCCAAGCCGTTCCGCAATGACTTTTTGCAGCGCCTCAAGTTCAGGATCAACAAACTCAATGACGCGGCCTGTTTCCACATCAATCAGATGATCATGATGGGCCTCTGCCGCCGCTTCATAGCGGGACCGCCCATCGCCAAAATCATGCCGTTCCAAAATGCCCGCCTCTTCAAACAGGCGGACAGTGCGATAGACAGTCGCAATGGAAATGCCCGGATCAATAGCAGAGGCACGTGCATGCACGGCCTCTACATCCGGGTGGTCTGCGGCTTCTGACAGGACCTTGGCAATCACCCGCCGCTGGTCAGTAATGCGAAGGCCCTTTTCATGGCACAGGGCCTCAATATCAATATAACGGTTCATGCATCACCTGACAGCCAGAAAGCCGAAACAATTTTTGTCTTCTAGCCCCCAATTCCTCTGGCGCAAAGGGCGGATTATCTTTTTCGCCGACCGCCTGCTCCTCGGCCAAGGCCGATCTTCATTGCAAGGGAGCGGCGCTGCTCGGCATAATTGGGTGCGACCATCGGATAATCCTTGGGAAGGCTCCATTTCGCGCGATACTCATCAGGGGTCATGCCATAATGTGACATTAAATGGCGCTTGAGCATTTTTAGCTTTTTGCCGTCTTCCAAACAGATGATGTAATCGGGTTTGATCGACGCTCGGACGGATACGGCGGGTTCTTGCTTTGCTACCATGGGTTGCTCTGGGGCGCCAAGGCCAGCCAATGCGCCATGCACAATGGCAATCAATGTCGGCAAATCTGCGATTGAAACAGAGTTATTGCTCACATGGGCCGCTACAATATCTGCGGTCAATGTCAGCAGCGTTTCATTCATATTCTCAGAATTCTCCATTACGCGCCCTTTGGTTCACAGAACAGAAAGCTGGTCATCATCGTGCCGCCTTGAGCCCCAGCAAGGGCCCATCGCGCCAACAACAAAAGTCAAACTCCAGTAATTTTGTTGGAAAACAGCATTACATACTGATGATAAAGTGTAAAGTTATAGCGTCGCGATCAATCGCATCTTGGCCGCGATAATAGTTTTTGCGGGATCCGACTTTGATAAAACCCATCTGAGTATAAAGATTAAGTGCTTGATTTCCTTCGCGGACTTCAAGGAAGATGGTTTTTACGCCATGTTCTGTGGCCCAGCGGATCATGGTGTTGATCAGGCCTTTTCCAATCCCTTGGCCTTGCGCGTCCGGGTGCACCGCAATCAAAAGAAGCTCGGCCTCTTCAAACACATATCGCGCAACGGCAAACCCCATCACGGCGCCGTTTTTGGCGGCAAGGAACAGTCGTGTTCCCGGCAGAGTCAAAAAGGCGGCGCATTGATCCGCGGTCCAAGCCTCCCCAAATACGGGATCAAATGCCGCAGCCATGACGGGCATGATGCTGTCTATGGCGCGACCATCGCCTTCATAAACATTCAGGGTATCTGTCACGGGTTCGGCTTGGCATCGGGCGCGCGACCATAAATCGGGCTGGGGGGCAATGACCGCATGGTGCTCGGCAGCAATTGAACGTCCCGCGCATCTGGGCCAATCATCACGGCCTGATCACAGGCGATACGCCCGGCGGCGGACCCGGCGGCAACAGCTTGAAAAGGGACCGCTTCCGGCACGCAGGAGGCCAGATCGTCCAGCGCCACCAGCGGTCGGGCGGCATAGCGTTGGATGAAGACTTCCCCATGCCCGCCTTCAATAACGATCAGGGCTTTGGTCAGGCTGGGCTGGTCTTCAAACAGACGGGCGGCGAGCAGGGCATGCGTCGAATAGCCGTGGACCGGCACGCCCCAAGCAAGGCCCAAGGCCCGCGCCGCAGCTAGGCCAACGCGCACACCGGTAAAGCTGCCCGGGCCGCAATTGACCAAAATGACATCTGCCCGGCCGCCGTCTGGCAAGGTTGCAATCATGGGGATGAGACGCTCGGCATGGCCGCGCGCGCCCTCTTCATGCGCATGAGCGACAATCACGTCCCCCCGTAACAGCGCCACCGAACAAGCGGTGGTCGCCGTTTCAATCACCAAATGCAGGCGGGTTTCAGACAATGGTGTTGAAGCGGTCAAAGCCGGGTCGGGGGGATCGTTCAAAGATCGTCACCGGATCGCCATAGCCAAGGGTAGAAATAAAGTTCGACTTCACCTTGGTTCCGGCAAAAAACGCGTCGTCGACCGCCTCATTTGAAAAGCCGGACATGGGCCCTGTATCAAGGCCCAGCGCACGGGCGGCCATAATGAAATAAGCGCCTTGCAAGGAGGAGTTGCGAAACGCGGTTGCCGAAATCGCCGCGTCATTGCCCACAAACCAGCTGCGCGCATCGGCATGGGGGAAAAGCTCAGGCAGGGCTTCGTAAAATTCCAAATCCATCCCGATGATGACTGAAACGGGGGCAGAGCGGATCTTGTCGCCATTGGAAGGCATGGTGAGGCCTGCCAACTTCTCCTTTGCCGCGTCGCTTGCGCACCAGACAAGCCGGGCGGGCAGCGCATTGGCAGAGGTGGGGCCATATTTCATCAGTTCCCAAATCGCGTCCATCTGGTCTTGGCTGACAGGCTTATTCAAATAGCCATTATAGGATCGGGCTTCACGGAAAAGCTGATCAAGAGCAGCTGGGTTGAGCGGCTGTGCCATGGAAACGTCCCCCTATTGGCGATGATTAGACGGCAAGAACTTCTGTCACTTCCGGCACATAATGTTTGAGCAATTGCTCAATCCCATTTTTGAGGGTCGCGGAAGACGAGGGACAGCCGGCGCACGCCCCCTGCATTTTCAGATAGACGCGCCCTTTTTCAAAGCCGCGATACACAATATCGCCGCCGTCATTGGCAACGGCCGGGCGGACGCGCGTTTCGATCAGCTCTTTGATTTGAACGATGATATCCGCATCGGCCGGATCTTCGGCGATGGCGGCATCCTCTGCGGGGACAGAAAAGCTGGCGGTTGCAGGCTTGAACAGCGGCATATTGGCCGCAAAATGATCGAGCAAAAGCGACAATACATCGGGTTTGAGTTGCGGCCAGGATACTCCCGGTGCTGCAGTGACCGAGATAAAATCTCGGCCGAAAAACACGCCTTCGACATCGTCCAAATTGAACAAGGCCTCTGCCAAAGGAGAAGCCTCTGCCTCTTCATGAGAGGCAAAGTCGCGGGTGCCAGAATTCATGACCGGACGGCCGGGCAGGAATTTCAGCGTCGCCGGGTTCGGCGTGGTTTCAGTTTCGATTAGCATAGCCTGTATGTGGGCATGAAGCGCCCTGCGATCAAGCGGATTTCCGCACAAAGACTGTGCCTGCCGAATAACCCGCCCCAAAAGAGCAGATTAGGCCCGTTTCACCCGCCTTAAAATCATCGCTATGCTTGTGAAAGGCGATGATCGATCCGGCGGACGAGGTGTTGGCATAGGTATCGAGCACGGTCGGGCTTTCGTCCGCCTCTGGCTCATGACCGAGAACCTTGGTCGCGATCAGACGGTTCATGCCGGTATTGGCCTGATGCAGCCACATGCGGCGCAGCTCTTGTGAGGTCAGGCCAAGCTGCCCAAGCTGATCATTGATCATCTCGGCAACCATTGGCACCACTTCCTTGAAGACCTTACGCCCTTCTTGAACGAACAGCTTGTCGCGCGCATCACGCGAGTCGGGCGCGGAGCGGTTCAGAAAGCCGAAATTATTGCGGATATTATTGGAAAATTGGGTTTTCAGCTTGGTTCCCAAAATATCCCAATGGCCAGCAGGGGCGATCGATTTTTCTTCGACCAATATGGCCGTTGCCACATCGCCAAAGATGAAATGGCTGTCGCGGTCGCGCCAGTTGAGATGGCCCGAACAAATTTCCGGGTTCACGACCAAGACCGAACGGGCATGACCTGCGCGGATGAAATCGGCGGCGGTTTGAATGCCGAATGTCGCGGAGGAACAGGCGACATTCATGTCAAAGCCAAAGCCCTCAATGCCCAGCGCATCCTGAATTTCAATCGCAATCGCAGGATAAGCGCGTTGCAAATTGGAACAGGCGCACAAAACCGCATCCACATCCTTTGCGTCCCGCCCGGCGCGGGCCAGCGCATCGCGGGCTGCGGCCACGCCAATCTCGGCCAAGATGGACAGCTCTTCATTCGGCCGTTCGGGAAGGCGCGGGCACATGGTCTGCGTGTCGAGGATCGGCGCTTTAGAGACAACATGGCGCGCCTTGATGCCGCTTGCCTTTTCGATGAATTCAACCGAGCTGGGCTGAAGCGGCTCTAACGTGCCAGCGGCAATATCCTGCGCATGGGCGGCATTATACTGTTCCACATAGCTGTTGAAGCTTGCGACCAGCTCTTCATTCGTAATGCTGTCGGGCGGCGTGAAAAGCCCGGTCGCTGAAATGACCGGAATATGCGCATTGACCATCTGGATCCCCCTTGCGACCTTTTTGAGCGCCCTAGCCGCCCCTCTTGCGCTGCGCAATGGCGGGACACCCCGGTTTCCCCTTGCACTCTAGCCCCTTGGTCCGCCACATAAAGCCTATGCTGCGTCAATATGAACTTGTTGAAAAGGTCAAAGGCTATGACCCGGAAGCGGATGAGGATCTGCTGAACAAGGCCTATGTATTTTCCATGAAGGCGCATGGAACGCAATTGCGCGCCTCCGGCGACCCCTATTTCAGCCACCCGATTGAAGTTGCCGGTTTGTTGACCGATCTCAAGCTGGATGATGAAACCATCGCCACGGCCATCCTGCATGATACCATCGAAGATACGCTGGCGACGCCGGAACAAATTGAAAAACTGTTCGGGGCCAATGTCGCGCGGCTTGTGGATGGCGTCACCAAATTGTCCAAGATTGAGGCGCTGACTGAGAATGAACGCGCAGCGGAAAATCTGCGCAAATTCTTGCTCGCTATGTCGGATGATATTCGCGTGCTTTTGGTCAAGCTTGCGGATCGGCTGCATAATATGCGCACGCTCCACTTCATCAAGAATGAGGAGAAGCGCCGCCGGATCGCGCGCGAGACCATGGATATCTATGCCCCGCTTGCAGAACGCATCGGCATGTATGAATTCATGAAAGAGATGCAGACGCTCGCCTTTCGAGAGCTGGAGCCAGAAGCCTATGCTTCCATCACCAAGCGGTTGCAGCAATTGCAGGATGGCGGCGGAGACCGGATTGCGCGGATCGGTTCCGGCATCAAAATGATGCTGTCGCGCGCGGGCATTGAGGCCGATGTGACGGGCCGCGAAAAGCACCCCTTTTCGATTTGGCGCAAAATGGCAGAGCGCCATATCAGCTTTGAACAATTGTCGGATGTCATGGCCTTTCGCGCTATCCTGCCGGATGCAGAGGCCTGTTAT
>JBBATU010000020.1:0-33370 GCA_040398565.1 Chakrabartia sp. | reverse complement strand
GATCGAGTTGATGTCGGGCAATATCCCTGAGACGCGTGTCCGTTGGCGCGGCAAAGGCTGCGCCGGGGAAAAGGCTTAAGGCCGCAGTTGCGACCGATCCCGCCAATATGTCTCTGCGGCCGAGCTTTGCGGCCAAGATTTTTTCCATGCCTTATGTATAGGCAATGCTTGTGGATAAAGTCGAGACAATCGCGGTGAACTGCGTGTTTTCCGGGGTGATCAGAACTTGGCAATCAATGTAAAACGGGCGTTGAAGGGCGCGCCCGTTGAGATGTTATTGTCATTATGCGCGGTTGGAAAATAGCGCGTATTGGTCAGGTTTTCGACATTGATCTGCGCCTCCAAGCCGGGGCGTAGTTCAAAAAAGGCAGCTGCATCCATGCGCGTATAGGCCGGAAGGGACACGGTATTGCTGATCGTCGTGAAGGATCGGGATTGGTGGTAAAGTCCTAGGCCAAGGCCAAAGCGCTTGGTCAGATCATAGCGGTTCCACAGGCTCAATTGATGACGCGGCACTTGTGCGACAGCGCGCCCTTTTGGCGCGGCGCTGGTGGTGGAGGTGATCTGGGCCTTGGTATAGCCATAGCCAAAGGACGCCTGCCATGCGGTCGTTACATGGCCGACAAGGCTGATCTCGGCACCCTTTGACCGCTGGGCGCCCGTCAGGACAATAAGCCCCGGCGTCGCGCCTGCGGCACGGGTGTTGGTTCGATCAAGCTGATACAGGGCCGCTGTAAAGCTGAGCGTGGGGCGAATGTCCCACTTTGCCCCGATTTCGTAATTGTCGAACGCTTCGGGGTCGAGCGCTGCGGTGGTGGCATCCAGCGAGGTGAATTGATCCCCTGATTGAGGCAGGAATGACTTTGTGTAGCTGACATAGAGGGACGCATTCTCGGCTGGCTTCACAACCAAGCCAGCACGCGGCGACCACAGATCATCGACGCGCGCCAAATGACTTGCGGCGAACACATTGTTCAGCGTCAGATCAAAGCGATCATAGCGCAGGCCAACCACCAAATCGACCATTGGGCCAAAGCTCAATTGATCCTGAAGATAGACGGACGTCTGTTGAACCGCGCTTTTGACCTTGCGATTCGCGACCCCTGCCGCGCCCGCGATGAAGCTCGGGGTCGGGATGGCCAAGGGCAAGGTGAAGGCAAGGGTCGCCCTGCGGTTCGCAGCTGTTGCAGGAGTATTGGCAAAGGCCCCGGTGATCCGTTCATTGCGGGTGTCTTGGTTCGTGAACTCAGCCCCGGCGAGCACCAGATGCTCAACCGATCCTGTGGCAAAGCGCCACTCCAAATTGCCTTGCGCAATGACGTTTTCGCGCAAGGTCGGGTCGCGATAGGCCTCGATGCCAAGCTGCCCATTGCTGATCGGCGTCGCGGCGTAAGCATTGGTGTAGATTTTGTCATAATGACCATAAAGCGCGCTGGCATTGGCCGTTAAATTGGCCGTCAATTCTGCTTCCGCGCGAAAGCGCACCATATGCGCTTCAACGTCAGACTCATTGACGCCAGGAAACCCGAAGAACAGATCGCGATACCCTGTCAGTGGCTGACCGTTGACCGATGGAATGCCGCGATCCACACCCCGCGCGTCACGGACATATTCATAACCCACCTGAAAGCGCGCCTGCCCCATTTCCGTGCCCAGAACAGTATTGATGGCATAGCGTTCGCCCCCAAAAGCATCGCGATGGTTGTTGAGTTTTTCGTAATAAGCATTGAGGCGCAGGCCGGAAACGTCCCCGAGCGCGACATTGGCATCTAAGCTGCCATACCAGCTGCCAAAACTGTTGAGGGAGGCCATCACATTGCCGCGGGTTTCCCCAGCCGTTGCGCCTTTGGTGCTACGGTTGATGATCCCGCCGCCGCCGCCACGGCCAAAGATCATGGCATTGGGGCCTTTATGCACCTCAACCCGTTCAATATTGTAAAAGCTGCGGAAATATTGGGCATCGTCGCGCAGGCCATCAACAAAGAAATCGGCGGTCGAATTATTGCCGCGCAAGGTGATCTGGTCCCGATGACCTTCACCCTGCCCGGCCGATGCGCCGGGGATGTGCCGCACAAGGTCGGTGATCGTTAAAATGGCCTCATCGCGCATTTGCTTTTCGGTCACGACCGAAATCGCCTGAGGGACATCCAATATGGGCGTTGAAGTCTTGGTTCCGCTGGTCGTTGCAACGGCGCGATAGCCATCGAGTTGACCGGTAACAATAATCGCCTGCTCTTCGCCAAAGGCCAGCTCCGACGCAGAGGCATGGCCTGCGCTCAAGAGAGTTGCTGTTGCCGTGGCCAGAAAAAGCCGCATGCGAGAATCGTCCTTTGATCCATTGTTATTGCGATTAAGTCGCATTCCTTGTTAGTTGCGGCGTTATTGATAACAACTCGCAATTGCAAGCGTAAGTTGAGCAATTTTGCTCTTGCGTGATTTGCGCTAAGAGGGGCGCGAGGAGACGCACATGAAAGCGACCATCTGGCACAATCCGAATTGCGGCACATCCCGCAAGACGCTGGACATTCTGCGCGAAACACCCGGCGTTGATGTCGAGATTATTGAATATCTGAAAACACCGCCGAGCCGTGAAACGCTGGCTACGCTCTACGCTGATGCAGGCATCACGCCGCGTCAGGGCCTAAGGACACGTGGATCGCCCGCCGAAGAGCTGGGCCTGTTGGAGGCCGAGGATGGCCGCATTCTCGACGCCATGGCGCAAGAGCCGATTTTAATCGAACGCCCCTTAGTGCGCACGGATAAGGGCGTTCGCCTGTGTCGGCCGCAAGATGTCGTTCGCGAGATTCTGTAAGAATATTTGAACCGGGAGGACGGACGCATGCGCATATTAAAATGGCTCTTCATCTCCATCGCGGCCTTGTTCGCCATTGGATTTGCGATTGGATATACGCCCGACACTGACCCTGTTGAGATGCGCGCCAAATATGGCAGCGCGCCCTCGCAATTCCTCACCCTATCTCCCGGTTTGACCGTCCATGTGCGCGACCAAGGCCCGCGCGATGGGCAAGCGGTCATCCTTATTCACGGGTCCAACGCCTCGCTCCAGACTTGGGAGCCTTGGGTGGCCCGCCTCCAAGATCAATATCGCTTCATATCGCTTGATTTGCCGGGCCATGGCCTAACAGGCGTCAATCCTAGTGGCGTTTATGATTATCCAAGCTATGCAGCTGTCGTCGATCAGGTGATGCAAAAACTAGGGATTCCCCGCGCCATTATTGCGGGCAACTCCATGGGCGGCGGTGTTGCATGGACCTATGCGCTGGCTCATCCCAATAAGGTTGCAGGGCTTGTTTTGGTCGATGCAGCTGGCGCGCCAAATGCCACCTCCCGCAATGCCCCTATTGGCTTTCGCATTGCGCGCATGCCCATCATCAAAGAGCTTGCCCGCGTCATCATGCCGCGTGCGATGTTTGAATCGAGCCTGAAGACATCGATCAGCAACGCAGCCATTATCACGCCAGACATGGTTGACCGTTATTGGGAACTCAACCGCTTTCCCGGCAATCGCGAGGCAACGATGCTGCGCTTTGCCGCTGCCCAAAAGTCTCGCCCAGCAACCCCTGCGCAACTGGCGAAAATTAAGGCCCCCGTGCTTATCCTATGGGGGGCAGAGGATAATCTAATCCCCGTCACTTCTGCCCAATGGTTCCATAAGAATTTGCCGGGGTCAAAGCTGATCATCTACCCCAAGGTGGGTCATATCCCGATGGAGGAAGTGCCAGACCGGAGCGCCGCCGACCTCACGGCATGGGTGAAGGGCCTTGCGTCCTGAACTGGCCAGCGCGCCTCCAAAAATGACGGATCGGATCGATCTTAATCTGCTGCTCAATGCCTATGCCATGGGCATTTTCCCCATGGCGGATGATCGCGATGCGCCAGACATTTATTGGGTCGAGCCAAAGAAAAGGGCCGTATTGCCGCTGGACCAATTTCATCTCTCCCGATCGCTACGCAAGACGCTGAAGTCTGGCAGATATGAAACAAGTTTGAATGCCGCTTTTGGACAGGTTCTAAAGCTTTGCGCAGCACCAGCGCAGAACCGACCGGAGACTTGGATTAATCGTCAGATTGAGGAGGCGATGCTCGGCCTGCACGCCATCGGCCATGCCCATTCGATTGAAACGTGGGAGGATGGTGTGCTGGTCGGCGGGCTTTATGGCGTGTCGCTGGGCCGGGCCTTTTTTGGCGAAAGCATGTTCAGCAGGCGTACCGATGCCTCAAAACTCGCGCTCGCCCATCTGGTGGCCCGATTGCGTGTTGGGGGGTTCACTCTACTGGACTGCCAATTCCAAACGGCCCATCTGCGCTCTCTTGGCGCAGTCGAAATTGATAAAAACGCCTATTCGGCAGTGCTGGGCGCAGCAGTTTCAACGGGCGACGCGGCGGGAGCCGCCTCTACCTCTGGGGATTTGGGGGCGCTCGATGCATTGCCAGACCCAGATGCGCCGCCGCGTGCAATGATCGTTGATGGGCCAACATCGGCATGGCGCATTTTGCAGGCCTTAACCCAAACATCGTAAATTGGATGCTCAACAATATTGAGCGAGGGGCTTTCTTTATAAAGCCAACCGGAAAAGATCTTGCGCCAAACGACCCGGTTTTCCCGCGTGATAACCTGCACAAAAGCACCCGTCCATTTCTCAGGCTCCCAAGGCGCTGTTTCTTCACAGGCGCGCAGACGCACAACCAGATCCCCCAAGCGGATCGCCTGACCCGGCTTCATCACCAGATCCCGCGACAGGCCGTTGCGCTTATTGAGCACGCCCAGTGTTGCACTGCGCTCCGCCATTGGAGTCGCCGCCCGATTCTCCGACAGGGGAAGGGATTTGGGGTCCGATTGCGCGGCGGGCGGCTTCGCTAGGATCGGCGCGTCCGGCGGGGCCGTGCTGTTCGCTTCCGCGCTGTTTTGCAATGCCTCAGCCGCCTGCCAGGCGACAAGCCCGCCCAAGAGGATCAGGCCCGTCCAGGCAATGATGGGCTTCACGCGGCGTCCGGGCTCCAGGGTTCATAATCACCCGTTGCAGCCGCGCGCTTGCCACCGGCTTCGAGCGCACCTTGGGGGCGATAGGCCAATGGCGTGCCCGTTAAATTGGGCAGGGCCGGTGTTTCCCAGATAGGGGGCTGAGACACGTCCTCGGTTGGTGGTGCGTCATGCGTATTATGCAACCATCCGAACCATTCAGGTGGAATGCGGCTGGCATCATTGCTGCCCTGATAGGTCACCCAGCGGCGATAGCGGCCATCCGGCTCTGGCTTACGTGCCTGAAAATAGACATTCCCGACAGCATCCTCGCCAATGCGATTGCCGTTCATCCGGGTGTTAAGCCAAGTGCCGAAGGTTTGACCTTCCCACCATGTGAAGATGTTTTTGAATACGCCCATGACCGGGCCGATACGACTTTCGCACGCGCGATGCAACGCCGCGCACGCGGCTATCGGCGTTTCCAGACGACCTTATCGCCTTCCGCCAATCCAAGCTGCGCCGCCCGACCGCCTGCAAGCTCCAGCACCGCTGCCACAGGCTCGCCTGAGTCAACGGGCAGAAGCGAAAAGGGGGTCGTTTCAGCCGCAATACGGGCGATGCGGCCATCGGCCCGGATGAAAATCATATCGAGCGGGATCACCGTATTCTTCATCCAAAAGCTGGCATAGCGCGGGGGCGACATGGGGAAGATCATGCCGGCATCTGGTGCCAATGTTGCTCGGAACATCAGCCCGCGCGCCTGCTGTTCTTCGGTTGCGGCAACCTCTACCGTGAAGCGATGGCTTTTGCCCTGGGCAGTCGTGATGATCAGCGGAATAAGGGCCAGCCCATTTTCAGACAGAGCCGGACGCTCTGCCGCCTGACAGGCGGTGGGCAGGAGCAGCATCAGGGCAAGCAGCGCACGCAACATCTTCATCGACTTTTCACCTCAATGGCCAAGAGGCCCCGATCACTGTCCACCAGCCGAACCTCTACTGGATCGTCGGGCAGGATATCGATGATGCCCGCCCGCCGCATGGTTTCCATATGCACAAAAATATCGCTGCCATCCGACCCGCGGACCAGAAATCCATAGCCTTTGGGGCGATTGAACCATTTGACTGTCGCGGGTTCAAACGGGCTGGCCGCAGCCAATTGCTCGGCCCCCAATTCACGCGCACGGCGCGGCAACGCGCGCTCGGCCGGCTCTGGCACGATGGCGGTTGTCAGATCGAACGATAGCAAGGCGGTGGCTTGCAAACCGCGCGCGCCAAGCTCTGCCTGAAAAACAACCTTCGCGCCTTCTGGCAAAGTCCGGCGACCATGATCGCGCAGCACCGAAAAATGCAGCAGGACATCGCCAATGTCGCCATCGTCCGGGATGATGAACCCAAAGCCACGGGTCGAATCGAACCACTTCACATAGCCGCTAAGAGAGCGCGTCGCATCCAGTGGTTCCGGCGCGGCTTCATTGTGCGGATCCACCGTCACTCTTGACCCTTTTTAAGTGCGATTGTGAACCAACCCCGCATGCGTGCGCCCCATAAATCCAAATGGTCAAAAAAGACGGCGCCAGAATGAGTTACGACGCGCACCCCTCTTCATCCAACCCACTGCCGATAGTGTGAACAAGTTCAGGGGGTAAATCAAGAATACGTCGTGCAAGGGCGAAATCATGCCCGGCCCGCAGCATTGCGGCAAAGGCCTTGTCACGCTGCTTTTGATCAGGAACTTCGCGCGAAAACGGCCCGATCCGCCGACGCTTTGCAAAGGCTATGGCGGCGGCGTCCTGATCCTGCCGGGCCGTTTCCAGCGCATCACCCATATCTTCGGCTTCAATTCCGGCCGCAGAAAGGGCGTGTTGCACCCGGCGCGGGCCGTAGCCGCGCCGAGTCATGCCTAGCGCTTTCATATCGGCATAAGCCCGGTCATCGACAAAATGATTGGCGACCATGGCCGCAACAATGGCTTCAACCGCGAGAGCTTCTGGGGTTTCTGAATCGGCCCAGCCCCGTTCCCGAAGCTTGCGGCCAAGATAGGATGCCAGCTTCGCGCGCGTTGTCGCATAGCGCCCGACATAGGCCAAAGCCATGTCCCGAAGCTGCGGGCGATCAAGCGGTTTTCGTGCGATTGGATGTGCCATAGGTTTCTTCCGGCCCAATTTGTGCCATAGTCAGCGGCAATTGAAAATGTTCGCAGGGATGAAGCTACAGGCTTTATGCCTATTTGGTATCATGAGCGCCTGGCCTGGCCAGTGCCAATTCGTTTTTAGGGGATGCACCGTGCAGGACATTCTTGACCGGCCCGCCCCGGCGCTGAGCGCCACTGCAACGCGGGATGATTTGCCCCGGCGTTTTTCAGACTTTGCCACGCTTGGCGAAGCTCTGGATTATGCCGCGCGCGGCAATCGGGGGCTTAATTTTCATGATCCTCGCGGGACGCTTGCCCGGCCCTATCCCTATTCGGAACTGCGCACGGACGCATTGGCCATGGCCTATCGGCTGATCGCGCATGGCGTAAAGCCGGAAGATCGGATTGCCCTGATCGCCGAAACATCGCCAGAATTTGCCGCTTTATTCTTTGGCACCATCTATGCCGGCGCTTGGCCTGTGCCTTTGCCGCTGCCGACATCCTTTGGCGGGCGCGATTCCTATGTCGATCAGCTGGCCGTGCAGATGCAAAGTGCTCAGCCCAAAATGTTGATCTACCCCGCCAGCCTTGAGGCGATGGCACCGGATGCCGCCAAAACTGTCGGCGCAGAAGCGATCAGCTGGGAAGACTTTGGCAGCCGCGCAGCGCCGGAAGCACCGCTTCATACGGCCCGCACAGATGATATTGCCTATCTTCAATATTCCAGCGGTTCGACCCGCTTTCCGCATGGCGTCGCCGTCACGCATCACGCTTTGCTCAACAATCTGGCCGCACATAGCCATGGCATGGAAGTGGTAGAGAGCGATCGGTGCGTGTCCTGGCTGCCTTGGTATCATGACATGGGGCTGGTCGGCTGCTTTCTCTCGGTCGTCGCCAATCAGGTGTCGGCCGATTATATGAAAACCGAAGATTTTGCTCGGCGTCCGCTTGCCTGGCTGGGCCTTGTGACGCGCAACACGCGCGCTGGGGCAACCTCGATCAGCTATTCACCAACCTTTGGCTATGACATTTGCGCCCGGCGCATTTCCAGCCAGACGCAAGTGACCGAACGCTTCGATCTATCGGGCTGGCGGCTTGCCGGCAATGGCGCGGACATGATCCGTCCCGATGTGATGCAATCCTTTGTCGATGCGTTTCATCAAGCTGGGTTCAGCGCCAAGGCGTTCTTGCCGAGCTATGGCCTTGCCGAAGCCACTTTGGCGGTCACAATCATGCCGCCGGGCGAAGGAATTCGGGTCGAGCTTGTCGAAGAATCCGAATTGTCAGGCGAAGTTTGGCCGGGTGATCGGCCGCAACGCTATCGGGCCATCGTCAATTGCGGAAAGCCGTGCCGGGATATGGCGCTGGAAATTCGCGGAGACGATGGATCGCCGCTGCCCGACCGGCAGATTGGGCAGGTTTGGACGTCCGGCCCCTCGCTGATGCACAGCTATTATCGCGACCCCGAATCGACGGCGGCTTGCCTCCAAAATGGGTGGCTGAACACGGGCGATATGGGCTATATGTCCGACGGTTATCTCTATGTTGTTGGCCGCGCCAAGGACATGATCATCATCAATGGCAAAAACCATTGGCCCCAAGACATTGAATGGGCGGTTGAGCAGCTCCCCGGCTTTAAGCAGGGCGATATCGCGGCCTTTTCCATCACCACACCGGGCGGTGAAGAATCTCCTGCGGTTCTGGTGCATTGCCGTACCATTGATGAGGTTGAGCGCACCAAGCTGCGCGATGCCATCCGCGACAAAGTGCGTGCCATTACGGGCATGACCTGTGTTGTTGAACTGGTTCCGCCGCGCTCGCTTCCGCGCACCAGCTCTGGCAAACTCAGCCGCGCCAAGGCCCGCAGCCTGTATCTGTCTGGAGAGTTGCAGCCCTATTCGCTGGCGGCCTGACCGCTACAGAATTGGCACAGCGCGCTTGCGCCTTGGGGGCAGCTTCGCTATGCGCGCCCCTCTGGCCATAGGAGTGTAGCTCAGTTGGTAGAGCATCGGTCTCCAAAACCGAGGGCCGTGGGTTCGAGTCCCTCCGCTCCTGCCAGTATCGCGAATCACAGCCCGAATAGGCAGCTGGATCGCTGGGCCAGATAAGGCCTAAAACCCCCAAGCACCGCTTGCTTTTCGGAGGAAAGCGGACTAAACGCGGCGCAATCCTAACATGAGGGTTTTCGAATTAGCCGGTTCTCCGGCCGCGAACCTGTTGGGAAACCGTGGTTTAAGGATGGAATCGGGTTCATGGCAAAGACCAACCCAGGTGAATTTATCCGGCAGGTGCGCGCGGAGACAGGCAAAGTCTCTTGGCCGACCAGTCGTGAGACGGGAGTCACCGTTGTGATGGTCATCATCATGACGTCGATCTTGGCCGTGTTTTTCCTGGGCGTTGATTCGGTGTTCAGCTGGATCGTCAAATCGCTGCTCGCTCTCGCTTCCTGACGATAGAAAAGAAGACGCGCATGTCACGTTGGTACATCATCCACGCCTATTCGGGCTTTGAAAACAAGGTGCGCGACGCCGTCCTCGCCGATGCGCAGCGTCTGGGCCTTGAAGCACTTGTGGATGCAGTCGAGGTGCCGACGGAGACCGTGACCGAAATTCGGCGCGGCAAAAAGGTGCAGTCAGAACGCAAGTTCTTCCCCGGCTATGTCCTTGCCAAGCTGAAGATGAATGATGACGTGTATCACCTCATCAAGAACCAGCCGAAAGTAACGGGCTTTTTGGGATCCAGCGGCAAGCCGCAGGCCATTAGCGAAGCTGAAGCCGCACGGATCCTGAACACCAAGGCTGAAGCGGCCGCCGCTCCCAAGCAGCAGATCCGCGTCGACTATGAAATTGGCGATCAGGTCAAAGTTCTGGAAGGGCCGTTTGCAAGCTTTAACGGCCTTGTCGAGGAACTTGATTTTGATAAGGGCCGGGTCAAGGTTTCTGTGTCGATCTTTGGGCGTCCGACGCCTGTCGAACTTGAGTTTGAACAGGTCGAACGCATGAAATAATGCCTTTTAGGCATTGAATGATCTTATTTCGGTAAGATCAAAAAAACTGCGGGAGGGGGCCACCCCGTTTGTACCGCTCAACTTGAAAGAGAGTGAGTAACAATGGCAAAGAAGATTGAGGGCTATATCAAGCTCCAGGTGCCTGCGGGCGCCGCCAATCCCTCACCGCCCATTGGCCCGGCTTTGGGTCAGCGCGGTGTGAACATCATGGAATTCTGCAAGGCGTTTAACGCGTCGACGAGCGAGCTTGAAAAGGGCATGCCGATTCCAACCGTGATCACGGTGTTTGCAGATCGCAGCTTTTCTTTTGTGACGAAGACGCCGCCGGCCTCTTACCTCATCAAGAAAGCCGCCAAGCTGGACAAGGGATCGAAGGAGCCGGGCAAGTCCGTTATCGGAACCATCTCTAAGTCGAAGCTGTCGGAAATCGCGCAGACCAAGATGAAGGATCTGAACGCGAACGATATTGAGTCTGCAACGCGCATCATCGAGGGCTCTGCCCGTTCGATGGGCCTCGAAGTGGTGGAGGGTTAACCCATGGCGTTCCAGAGCAAAAAGGCGAAGACGATCGCCACCGCGGTTGACCGTGAAAAGCTGTATGGCGTTGATGAAGCCATCGCACTGATCAAGTCGCATGCGACAGCCAAGTTTGACGAGACGATTGAAGTCGCGCTGAACCTAGGTGTTGATCCCCGTCACGCCGACCAGATGGTTCGCGGTGTTGTCTCGCTGCCCAAGGGCACGGGCAAGACGGTTCGCGTTGCTGTATTTGCCAAGGATGCAAAGGCTGAAGAAGCCCGTGCAGCTGGTGCAGATGTTGTCGGCGCGGAAGACCTGATCGACGCGATCACCAATGGCAATATTGATTTTGACCGCTGCATTGCGAGCCCGGACATGATGGGCCTTGTTGGCCGCGTCGCCAAGATCCTGGGCCCCAAGGGCATGATGCCAAACCCCAAGCTTGGCACTGTGACGCCGAACGTGGCGCAGGCCGTCAAGGACGCCAAGGGCGGCCAAGTTGAATATCGCGTTGAAAAGGCTGGCATCATCCATTCGGGCATCGGCAAAGCGTCGTTCCCGGCCGCGGATCTGCGCGCCAACTTCAATGCGCTGGTGGATGCTGTGATCAAGGCGAAGCCATCGGGCGCCAAGGGCAAATATTTGCGCAAGGCGGCGATCAGCTCCTCCATGGGCCCGGGCATTCGCCTGGACGTCGCCGAAATCGGCGTCGCCTAATATGAATTTTGTGGGGGCCGCCTTCGGGCATCCCCCACAAGACTGAACCAGCCCTTGGGCTGGTTCGACCGTCCGAGACAGCAGGGGAAGGGAAAACGCCCTTCTTAATGTCCTGCCGAGACGGGGACATGGATTTACTCAGTCTCTCCAATGGTGGGACTGCCATTCCCCTCGGACAAAGGATGTCGTGTCGCTTTCGGGCGGTGCGAGATCACCCGGTTTGCGGATGGGCCGCAGACCGAATGTTGAAGGAGAATGGCATGGATCGTGCTCAAAAGGCCGATGCTGTCACCGAGCTCAAGAGTGTCTTCAACGAGGTTGGGGTGGTTGTTGTCACCCGCAACCTGGGGCTGACGGTCGCGCAATCGACCGAGCTCCGCACGAAGATGCGTGAGGCCGGCGGCAGCTATAAGGTCGCTAAGAACCGTCTCGCCAAGCTTGCTTCCATGGACACGCCCTATGCCGGGATCAGCGATTTGCTGACCGGCCCGACGGCCCTTGGCACTTCGATCGATCCGGTCGCAGCTGCCAAGATCATCGTCGAATTCGCCAAGACGACCGACAAGTTGGAAGTCGTCGGTGGCGCAATGGGGTCGCAAGTCCTGGATGCAAATGGCGTGAAGGCTCTGGCATCGCTTCCGTCGCTTGATGAACTGCGCGCTAAGATCGTGGGCCTCGTACAGGCACCCGCGACGAAGGTTGCTCAGGTTGTCGGCGCACCGGCAGCACAGTTGGCGCGTGTTTTTGGCGCTTATGCCGCCAAAGCCGCCTAATTTTGACACTCAACTAACTTTTAGGCGGGCACAGGCCCGCACATTGGAGACATAAAATGGCTGATTTGAACAAGCTCGTTGACGACCTTTCGGCTCTCACTGTTTTGGAAGCAGCGGACCTCGCTAAGCTTCTTGAAGAAAAGTGGGGCGTTTCGGCTGCTGCCGCTGTTGCCGTTGCAGCTCCTGCTGCTGGTGGCGCTGCTGCTGCTGCTGAAGAGCAGACTGAATTTGACGTCATCCTGAACGGTGATGGCGGCAACAAGATCGCTGTCATTAAGGAAGTCCGCGCCATCACTGGTCTCGGCCTGACCGAAGCCAAGGCGCTGGTGGAAGCCGCTCCGAAGGCGATCAAGGAAGGCATCAACAAGGATGAAGCCACCAAGATCAAGGCTCAGCTTGAAGGTGCTGGCGCACAGGTCGAAGTTAAGTAAACTTCGCTCTCTTGCAAGAATTAAGGGCGGTCCCTCTGGGGCCGCCCTTTTTCTTTGCCTCGATGGTGCATTGACAAATTTGTCACAGATGTTGCGAAATGCACCCCAGGGGGAATAGATTTTGCGTTTCTTTTCGCCACAATGGCTTCGCGGTTCTCCCAGAGTGAAAAAGGAAACAGATATGCGCGCAACACTTCGCCAGATGGCCCTCGCCTCGCTTGCCCTCCCGGCCCTTCTGGCCGCGACACCTGCTTTGGCGCAGGAAGAAGAAACTGGCCCAATCGACATCAGCTTTTCGATTGCCGGCGTGACCGATTATCGCTTCCGCGGTGTCTCGCTGAGCAATGGCGACCCTGCCATTCAGCCGTCGCTGACCGTGAGCCATGAATCGGGTCTTTACGCATCCCTCTGGGGATCCAACATCGCCAATAATGATGGCGATGATATTGAAATTGATGCAACGATTGGCCTGTCCAAAGAGGTCGGCAGCCTGACCCTGAATGCAGGCGGCATTTATTATGTTTATCCCGGCGCGTCCGAATTTGATTATGCCGAACTCTTTGGCTCTGTTGGAACGGCAATCGGCAGTGGCAATGTGACCGTGAACGTCGCTTATGCGCCCAGCCAAGATAATATTGGCAACCAAGACAATATCTATGTCGGCATGGCCGCCACCCACCCGCTTGGCGATATCATCACGCTCAACGGATCGTTCGGCATTGAAGACGGCGCTTTTGGCAACAGCAAGCGGGATTGGTCCATCGGCGCGGATGTGGATGGCGGCAATGGGTTTGTCATCGGTGTCAAATATATCGATACCGCCCGGACACAGGGAAGTTCCTTGGCCAAAGGGACGGCGCTTTTCTCTATCAGCAAAGCCTTCTAAGCTTTTCAGACCTAAAGGAGGGTGCGCGCCTGCGCGCACAGACAAATCATGCCGACCAATCTCGCGTCCTGGATCGCAGAACATGGCGTTAGTGAGGTTGAATGCATTGTCCCTGACATGAACGGGGTGCAGCGCGGCAAAGTGCTGCCTGCATCCAAGTTCCTCTCCAGCGTCAAGGATGGCACCCTCCGCATTCCCGGCAGTATTTTTACCGTCACGATCAATGGCGAATATCCCGAGGGGATTGGCCATATCGTCCCGGAATATGATCCCGATCAGGTCATGGTGCCCGATCCAGATACAATCCGCGAAGCGCCCGGCTTTGCCACACCGACGGCCTATGTGATTGCAGATACCTTCACCAAAGACGGCGTGCCGGTTGCCATTGCGCCGCGCATGATCCTGAAAAAGGTTTTGAAGCTTTTCGCCGATCACGGCTGGAAACCCGTGATCGCGCCTGAGGTGGAATTTTACCTCGTGTCGCAAAATATCGATCCGGATTTTCCGCTCGTGCCGCCCACGGGTCGATCCGGCCGGCCGGAAACCGCCAGCCAGCCCTATGGGCTAGAGGCGCTCAACGAATTTGAAGACATTATCGAGCATACCTATGAATGGTGCGAGAAGGCCGGGATCAACATCGACACGATGATCCATGAATCGGGCGCCGCCCAGCTTGAGGTGAACTTCCTTCATGGCGATCCGCTCAAGCTTGCGGATGAAGTGTTGCTGTTCAAACGGCTTGTGCGACAGGTTGCGCTTCAGCACGGCGTTTATGCAACCTTTCTCGCCAAGCCGATGTGCGACCAGCCCGGCAGTGCCATGCATATTCACCAATCCGTTCTCGACATGGACACGGGCAAGAATATTTTCAGCACAGCATCTGGAAAGGATAGCGTACTCTTCCGCAGCTATATTGCTGGCCTTGCGCGATTGCTGCCGCAAGTGACGCCGCTTTTTGCGCCCAATGTGAACAGCTTTCGCCGGATGCGGCCCGATAGCGATGCGCCGATTAATGTCCAATGGGGCACCGATAATCGCTCTTGTGGCCTGCGCGTGCCCGTTTCCAACGCAGCCAACCGGCGAATTGAGAACCGGCTTCCGGGGGCGGACAGCAACCCCTATCTCGCCATCGCTGCCTCCTTGATTTGCGGCTATATCGGCATGGTGGAGCGGATGTTGCCGCCCAAAAGCATATCAGGAAGCGCCTATAACCGCGCCCGCACGCTCCCGCGCACGTTGGAAGGCGCGCTCGACCGCTTTTCCCACTGCAAGCCCGTGAAGCAGTTGCTGGGCGAGGATTTCTTTGAGGTTTTTTATGCGATCAAGGAATGTGAGCTGTTCAACTATCAATCGGTGATCAGTTCTTGGGAGCGTGAGCATTTGTTGCTCCGCGTCTGATGTGGCCGACCCGCTGAACCACAGCTATTATGCCGCCACGGCCAACTTGGCCCCAGCGGCCGAAGCCGCGCAAGGCAATCTCACCTGCGATATTGTTGTCATTGGCGGCGGCTTTACCGGCCTCTCTGCAGCGCTCGCTTGCGCGGAGAAGGGGTTTGATGTTGTTCTGCTAGAGGCAGAGACAATTGGTTTTGGCGCGTCTGGCCGCAATGGCGGGCAACTCATCCCTGGCCTGCGCTGGTCCATGCGCGAAATTGAGGACGAATTTGGTCAAGAGAGAGCCAAGGCGATTTTTGAACTTGCCTACGGCGCGCGCGACCGCGTCTGGAGCCGTATCGCCCGCCACAACATCCATTGCGATCTAAAATCCGGCCATTTGGAGGCTGCAGTGAAGCCCGCCCATTTTGATGCGATGCGCACTGAGGCAGATTGGCTGGCGCGCCATTATGGATGTGAGACGCAGTGCATATCCCCTGCGGACATGGGCCAGCACATTCGGGCCGGTGGCTATCATGGCGGGGTTTATGATCCCAAGGGCGGGCATTTCCACCCACTCAACTATGCGCTGGGTCTCGCCGATGCCGCCCGGAAGGCGGGCGTGCGCATCCATGAACAGTCCCCTGCACGTCGCATCTCGCAAAAGGCTGCCGTGGACGTAGAGACAGCAACGGCGCGGGTGCAGGCCCGACATGCCATTTTGGCGACGGATGCTTGGATGGCCGATCTGTCGCCGTCGCTTGGTCGCTACACCATTCCCATCATGAATTATAATATCGCAACCGAGCCATTGGCCGATGCAGATGCGCTCTTGCCCAGCGATGCAGCCGTCGCCGACAGCCGCTTCGTCCTCAATTATTTCCGCCTATCTGCCGATAAACGACTGATCTTTGGTGGGGGGGAGGCTTATGTCGCACGGCCGCCGCGCGATATTGACCGCTTTGTGCAGCGCCATCTGGCCAGCGTCTTCCCGCAGGCTGCCCGCGCGCCCATTGCCTATCGCTGGGGTGGGGCGGTAGCCGTGAGTATGAACCGGCTTCCCCATATCGGGCGGCAAGGCGATGTGTTTTACGCCCATGGGTTTTCCGGCCATGGCGCTCTGATCACCACCCTTGCAGGAGAGGTGATGGCAGACGCTGTGGCGGGCACAGCAGCCCAATTTGATGTGCTTTCCAGCCTGCCCGCCCGGCCCTTTCCCGGCGGACGATTGCTCCGGCGGCCCTTGGCGACTTTGGGCCTTCTTTGGTACGCGCTGCGCGATCGTTTATGATTTTTCCGGCGCGGACGTAAAAAGGGTAAAGGAGCAAAAGGCGATATGATCAACCGCAACCGCCTTGCCGAGGTGCGCGCCACAGAAGAGGCCCGTTTTCGAGAGTCCAATCCCAAATCAGCTGAGGCTGCCGAAGACCGCGCCTTTGGCTGGCATCAAGCCGTGCCCTTTCACTGGATGCGCGATTGGCCATCGCCCTTTCCGCTCACCGCGGCCCATGCCCATGGGGCCACGCTGACCACGCTGGATGGCGATGTTTTGGATGATTTTTGTCTCGGCGATACGGCGGCCATGTTTGGCCATTCTCCCGACGCCCTGACCCATGCGCTCGCCCTGCAGGCAGGACAGGGGTTGAGCTATATGCTGCCCAGTGAGAAAGCAGCCGAAGTCGGCGCGCTGCTCGCCGGGCGCTTTCATCTTCCCCATTGGCAGCTGACAACCTCCGCCTCTGAAGCGAACCGATCTGTCATCCGCTGGGCCCGTGCCATCACCGGGCGGGACAAGGTCCTTGTCTTCAACGGCTGTTATCATGGCGCGGTTGATGATGTGTTTGTCGACTTACGCAATGGCCATCCCGAAACCCGACGCAGTCTCGTTGGCCAGGTCTGGGATGTGCGCAAGCACACAATCGCCATTGAGTTTAATGATGGTCGCGCGCTGGAGGCCGCCCTTGCCCGGGGGGATGTTGCCTGTGTGCTGGCAGAGCCCGTCATGACCAATTGCGGCATGGTTCTGCCCCGTCCCGGCTTTCTGGCGCTGATGCGCGAGGCAACAGCACGGACGGGTACGATCCTGATCTGGGATGAAACGCACACGATTTCCTCTGGCCCGGGCGGTCATTCAGGGACTTTTGGCCCGGCAGGCGATATGTTTGTCATCGGCAAGTCGATTGGCGGGGGCGTGCCCTGTGCCGCCTTTGGCTTTTCTGATCTCGTCGCCCAGCAGATGGAGACAGCGCGCGCCAAATTGCCGCCCGGCCATTCTGGTATTGGCACAACCTTATCGGCCAATGCGCTGACTATTGCGGCCATGTATGCGATGCTGGATGTTGTAATGTCGCCCACGGTCTATGCCCATATGATTGGCCTGGCCCAGCAATTGGCAGGCCGGATTGAAGGCTTGATTGAGCGGCATCGGCTGGATTGGCATGTCTCGAGTGCTGGCGCGCGCGTCGAATTTATCTGTAGCAACCATCTGCCCGCCAATGGCTCTGAGGCGCGCGCAGCCATGGACCCAGATCTGGAAGGGCTGATCCATTTGATGCTGGTCAACCGGGGAACTTTGCTCGCCCCTTTCCACAATATGATGCTCGTCAGCCCGGTGACATCAATGCATCAAGTCGAGCATTTGGTCGCAAACCTTGACGCGGCGCTTTGCGCGTTGGAATGAAGGGGCATGACCCACGCCCAATCTTCGCATCAAATCGCTTCGCTCGCTGAGGCAGAGGCCTTTTTTGCCGCCCATCCCGATGTGGATGCTGTCGACATTATCTTCACCAATATGTGCGGCGTCCCGCGCGGCAAGCGGTTGCGGCGGCATGAGGTGCTGGCCGTTTACAAAGATGGGCGGTTCCTTCCAGGTTCTGCCGTGATTGTCGACATTACGGGCCGCGATACCGAGGAAACTGGCCTTGTCTGGGAAGATGGCGATGCAGATCGGCATATCCGCCCCATCCCCGGAACATTGATTCCCGCCCCTTGGGCTGGCCCGAAGGCCGCGCAATTCCTGACCGGATTTTATGAGCTGGACGGCACCCCTAATGATCTCGACCCGCGCCATGTGCTGGGCCGCGTTCTGGATCGGCTGGCGGGCCATGGGCTGACCCCCGATGTGGCGGTGGAGCTGGAATTTTATTTGGTCGATGCCAAGCGGGCAAAAAACGGACGGCCCATCCCCGCCCGATCCCCCTCATCCGGCGAAACGCCGCAGGATATTCAGGTTTATGGCTTGGCCGAGATGGAGGATTTTCGTCCCTTTTTCGATGAGCTTTATGCTTGTGCCGATGCGCAGGGCCTGCCGCTGGAAGCCGCCATCTCTGAATATGCGCCGGGCCAGTTTGAAATGACGCTGGCGCATAAGGCAGATGCGCTGCGCGCCTGCGATGACGCGATCCTGCACAAGCGCATGGTGAAGGCCGTTGCCCAGAAATATGGCATGGAAGCAACCTTCATGGCCAAGCCATTTGAAGAGAGCGCGGGCAACGGCATGCACCTGCATGCCTCCTTGCTCGACGCGGCGGGCAAAAATGCCTTTGCCAGCGAAGACCCAGCGGGCACGCCTCTCCTCCGCCAGGCCATTGCCGGGATGCAGGCGACGATCAGCGATGCCTTTTTGATCTTTGCGCCCAATGCCAACAGCTATCGCCGGTTCAAGGCCAATAGCTATGCGCCCGTTGCCCCAACATGGGGCGTCAACAACCGCACCGTCAGCTTCCGCGTGACCGCAGGACCTGCAGCGAGTCGTCATGTTGAACATCGCATTGGCGGGGCGGATGCCAACCCCTATCTCGCCATGGCGGCGATGCTGGCGGGCATGTGCCACGGCATTGAGCATAAGCTCGACCCCGGCGCCCCTGTCGTTGGTAATGGCTATGAAGCCGCAACGACCGCGCCGGCGATGCCGACCAATTGGTTTGCAGCGCTTGACCGCTTCACAGGGTCTGATCTGATGAAAGACTATCTGGGTGCGCGCTTTGTCGAGATGTACGGCATTGTGAAGCGGACCGAGCAGGAACGCTTCTTCGCGTCAGTCCCCGATCTGGATTATGCTTGGTATCTGCGCACGGCCTAAGCGGCGGGCAGATCAGCGAAAATTATCGGCGTAAGCTTGAATCTTCAGGACGCGCGGCGCAGCGGGCACGACATGATAGGTCAGACCATGCTTATCCGCATAGGCTTTCGCCGCCTCCAGCGTCGGGAAGCTTAAGGTCACCTGCGTCTGGGTGTCACCTGATCCAGCCCAGCCCATCAGCGGATCTGGGCGCATCGCGTCCTGACGTTCAAATTCAAGAACCCAGCTGCCTGTGCCATAACGGCCCGACTGCATGGCGTTCTTTGCCTTTTGGATGATGCGTGCGTGCGTCATGGCCGCCCTTTCCTCCAATCCGTCGTTGCGATCAAGGGGAATCGCGCAGGATTTAACTTCGCGCCTGTGCCTTTTTGGTTTTCAGGCTGGCGGTGGCACTGGCCGGATCATCGGGCCAGTTATGCTTAGGGTAGGCGCCCCGCATCTCTTTTGCCACATCGCGCCAGCTGCCCGCCCAAAAGCCCGGCAGATCCCGCGTCGTCTGGATGGGGCGGCCTGCGGGGGAGGTGAGAGAGAGGATCAGCGGCACCCGATCCGGGCCGATGACCGGATGGTCGGATACGCCAAACAAAGCCTGCACGCGCAATTCCACCATGGGGCCGCCGTCCGCCCCATAATCAATAGGGTGCGTGGTGCCCGCGGGCGACGTGAAATTTGCAGGCGCCAGCCGATCCAACATTTGCTGCCCATCCCAGCCGATCAGGCCGCGCAGTGCATTGCCCCAAGCGCCTTCATCCATATCCGACAGTCGCCTTTTGCCGGTGAGCAAGGGGGCCAGCCAGAGATCTAGCGATGCGAGCAAGGCAGCATCCGTCACAGCGTCCAGCCCGGCCCAATGGGCGCGGGTGCGCAGCCGATCAACAGAGGGGGGCCAGGGCAGGATTGTGAGGCCGTGGGTGCGTACAGCCTCGAGCAAGGCCTGTGCAATGGCATCCGGGCTGGCGGTGCTGTCCTGCCCCTTGGCGAGCGTGATGGCCCCCAAATGCCGCCCGCTTTCGGCGCGCACGCCGCCCGTTGCGGGATCAAAGCTCAGCCGCGTGCCGCTTTCTATCTCATCCGCAAAAAGCGCGTCCACCTGCGCGCGGTCAATTGGAACAGCGGACATAATTCGGGCGCCCGATGCGGCCCCTTGAATATCGGCAACCGCCAGCCAATCAGCGCGGGCCAGTGGGGAAGTCGGGTCAAGGCGAAAGCCCCGGCCACCGACGCTGATCCAATTTTCGCCGCGTGCGTCACGCCGTTTGGCCAGTCGGTCAGGAAAGCCCAGTGCAATGATGGCGGCAAGATCAAGGTCCCGCTCTAACCCCATGACGACTGAGGATGTGGCCATTTTTTCCAGCCGCTGCGCCAGACGTCGTGCCGCCTCCGCACGCGGCCCGCGTTCTCTACGCCACCGGGTGCGCCGGGCTTCAAGATCCGCATCCTGCCCGCCAAGGCCGCGTTCAGACAAGAGCATGGCCGCTTCTGCCGCCAGAGGTGCCGCGCCAGACGCGGCAGCGGTCAGCAGCATATGGGCAAGTCGAGGCGGCAGCGGCAGGCCCGCGACCGCACGGCCATGGGCAGTTGGCCGCCCATCACCATCAAGCGCACCAAGCGTGGTGAGCCGCGCCCGCGCCTCTGCCAGGGCAGCAGCAGGCGGCGGATCAAGCCAGGCCAGCTGCATCGGGTCGGTCACGCCCCAAAGGGCACAATCGAGCAGCAGGGGAGACAAATCGGCCTCTAATATCTCTGGGGGATCATAGGGCGGCAGGCCCGCCGTCGCGGCCTCTTCCCACAAGCGATAGGCAATGCCCGGCTGTTGTCGCGCAGCACGGCCCGCGCGCTGGGTGGCGGCGGCTTGGCTGACGCGTTCTGTCACCAGTCGGGCCACACCCGCCGCCCGGTCATAACGGGCGCGACGGGCAAGGCCCGAATCCACAATAATCCGGACCCCATCAATGGTGAGGCTGGTTTCGGCAATGGCTGTGGCCAAAATCACCTTGCGATTGCCGCTTTTGCGCAGCGCGGCCTGTTGGTCAGCCGGATCAAGGCTCCCATGCAGGCGGTGAAGCTGAGCCGGGATCTCGTCCAGCCTTTCGGCCGTGCGCTCAATCTCCCCTACGCCTGGCAGAAAGGCGAGGATGTCTCCCTGTTCTTCTGACAGCGCGCGACGGATGGCGGTGGCCATTTCATCCTCAATCCGGGCTTCGGCTCGCCGGCCAATATGGCGCAGTTCAAGCGGGAAGATACGGCCTTGGCTCTCAATCACGGGGGCGGAGAGAAGCCGGGCGAAGCGTGCCCCATCGAGCGTGGCCGACATGGCGACCAGCCGCAAATCGGGGCGCAATCCCGCTTGGGCATCGAGCGCAAGGGCAAGGCCAAAATCGCTATCGAGGCTACGTTCATGCACTTCGTCAAACAAGACGGCCGAGACACCCGCCAGCTCCGGGTCCGCCTGTATCCGGTTGCGGAAAATGCCTTCGGTTAAGACAAGGATGCGCGTGCCCGCCGCGTGCCGACTTTCCATGCGGGTTGCATAGCCCACCAGCGCCCCAATAGGTGTGTTCCATTGGTCTGCGATGCGCTCTGCCGCCGCGCGCGCGGCAAGGCGGCGGGGGGAGAGCAGCAGGATCTGCCCGGTGCACCAAGGCTGATCGAGAAGAGCGGGGGCGACGGCCGTTGTCTTGCCAGCCCCTGGCGGGGCAACGAGCACGGCATTTGGCCCAACGCCAAGCGTTGCCAATAAATCCGGCAGCACGGCATGAATTGGAAGCGTCACAGCGCCTTAATAGGCGCGGGCAATGGCAAATTCGACCGCCTCAATCAGCGCCGCCTTTGCCTTGCTTTGCGGAAAAGGCCCCAGCGCATCAATGGCGCGGCGGCCATAGAGACGGGCTTTCTCAAATGTGTCTGCAATCGCCCCCGTTTGGGTGACGAGGCTTTGAGCATGGGCCAGATCTTCATCTGACACGCGCCGCCCTTCCATAGCATCCGTCCAAAAGGCGCGGTCGGCATCGCTGCCGCGCGCCATCGCCAGAATGACAGGCAGGGTCATTTTCCCATCGCGGAAATCATCGCCCACGCCCTTACCCATAGTCGCCGCATCCGACGTATAGTCAATCGCATCGTCGACAAGCTGGAAAGCAATGCCGAGATTGCGGCCATAGGCATCGAGCGCGAGCTCCACCGACTCATCCCGCTCTGCAATGACAGCCGAGATGCGACAGGCCGCTGCAAAGAGCGCTGCTGTTTTCGCGCCAATGATATCCAGATATTGGTCTTCATGCGTCGCGACTTGGCGTTGGGCGCTGAGCTGATTGACTTCGCCCTCGGAGATTACCGCACTTGCGCCAGAGAGGATTTTCAAAATCTTCAGACTGCCGTCTTCCACCATCAGTTCAAACGCACGGCTGAAGAGGAAATCCCCGACCAGCACGCTGGCAGAATTGCCCCAGATAACATTGGCGGTCTTGCGACCCCGCCGCAGATCGGAATGATCGACAACATCATCATGCAGCAGCGTTGCGGTGTGAATAAACTCAACCGAGGCGGCGAGCCGATATTGGCGCGTGCCCGGATAATCGAGCAACGCACAGGTCGCGAGCGTGAGCATCGGGCGCATCCGCTTTCCACCGCTTGCAATCAAATGGCCTGACAATTCTGGGATCAGCGGAATCTGCGACTGCATCCGATCAAGAATCACGGCGTTGACCTGATTCATGCCGGAGGCCACAAGCGCGATCATGGGATCAAGCGAAGGGGCTGCGGAATTTGATAACCTGTGTATGGTCGCAGTCATGAAAAAGGGCCTTGGCGGCGCTTCGCTGCAAAGGCAAGGGGAAGAGAGTTGCAAAGCAACGCATTTGACGAAACAGGGCAAATCATGACCGATGAAACTCTTCAGCGTTACCGCGAAAGCATCGATAATATCGATGCAGCAATCATTTATATGCTCGCCGAACGGTTTAAGGTGACCCAGCAAGTGGGCGAATTTAAAGCCAAATCCGGTCTTCCGGCAGCTGATTCGGGGCGGGAACAGCGGCAGATTGAACGGCTACGTCGCCTTGCGACTGATGCGAACCTTGACCCGGAGTTTTCGGAGAAATTTCTGCGCTTCATCATTGATGAAGTCATTCGCCACCACCAGAAGATTAAGAATGCCAGCTAGAAGGCCTAGGCCACATAGCAGGGGCATGACCCCATTGTCGGTTGCGCTTGATCGTCCTAGCTAAGACTTATGGCAGATCCCTATAACATTCTCGGTGTGGCCAAAGGGGCGAGCGAGGCCGATATCAAAAAGGCCTATCGCAAACTCGCCAAAGAGCTTCACCCCGATACCAACCGCGACAACCCCAAAGCCACGGAACGATTTGCGCGGGTGACGGCGGCCTATGACTTTTTGTCAGACAAGGACAAGCGCGCCCAATTTGATCGCGGCGAAATTGATGAAAATGGCCAACCGCGCAATCCCTTTGCCGGGGGCAACCCCTTTGGCGGCGGACGCGGCGGCTTTCGCCCAGGGCCAGGGGGCGCAGAGTTCAGCACCGACAGCATGGACTTTGGCGATATTTTCGACGGCCTGTTCGGCGGACGCGGCAGAGGGGGCGGGCCATTTGGTCGCCAAGCCCCTCCCCCAAAAGGGGCCAATGCTGCCTTTCGTCTGACCGTATCGCTTCCAGATGCGGCGACACTCGCTCCGCAGCGGGTGACGCTCACCGATGGCAAAACGATTGAGCTCAAGCTCCCCCATGGCCTTGAGTCGGGCATGCAGATGAAGCTTGCCGGTAAAGGCCATGCTGGCCCCGGCGGCTCTGGCGATGCCCTCATCACCATTGATATCGCCCCCCACCCCTATTTCACGCGTGATGGCGACCATATCCGGATTGACCTGCCCATCACCTTGGTTGAGGCGGTGACGGGCGGGCCGGTTAAGGTACCGACCGTTGAGGGGCCGGTGATGCTCAACATTCCCAAAGGGTCTTCGTCGGGCAAGACGCTGCGGCTTAAGGGCCGGGGCTTTACCGCAAAGGGTGGCGCGCGGGGCGACCAATTGGTGACTTTGGTTGTCGATCTGCCTGCCGCAGATGCCGCGCTTGAGGCCTTTGTTGAAGGATGGCAGGACAGCCGAAATCCGCGGGAAAAGCTCGGCATTTGACCGGCATCTTCCCGCATTCGCCGCAGACGCCCGAAGCACGGCGGCGGCTTGCTGTTGAAGAGGGGCAAAAGGATGCGCATGTCGACAGGCACGGCGCCTTATCTATCGCCCTTCAAATTGCTCGCCGCGTGGTGATTGGGGTTTCAAATGACGGGGTCCTTCATGCGGGTAATTTTGCCTATCTGACATTGCTCACCGTCTTTCCCTTTTTCATTCTGATGGCCGCGGCCACGCAGATGATTGGGCGGCCTGATGAAAATCTGGCGCTCGTGCACTCAACACTGGCGACACTTCCGCCCGCGGTTACCGCTTTGTTGGAGGGTGCAGCGCGCGAGGTTCTTTTGGCGCGCACGGGCCCGCTGCTCTGGTTTGGGGCAGTGGTTGGACTGTGGACGGTCAGCGGTTTTATTGAGACCATTAGAGACATATTGCGCCGGGCCTATGGCACACGCCCGGGCCGCGCGTTCTGGCATTCTCGGTTGGCCTCTATTCTCCTTTCCTTTGCTTCGGTCTTCCTTCTGCTCGCGGCGCTTGCTGCCCAGCTTGCGGTGACCGCCATAGAGCAATTAGCGGCGCGCTTCATTCCGCAAAGCGTCGGGCTCCTTTCACTCCAGATCGGCTGGCTCTCGACATTTTTTGCCGTGTTTTGCGGATTGTTCGTGATTTTTTGGACATTGGCCCCGTCCGCCTATCGACCCAGAAACTATCCGAAATGGCCGGGCGCGCTGGTGACGACCCTCTGGTGGACAGGGGCATTGGCCCTTTTGCCGCCTGCACTTTCGCTTTTTGGCGGCTATGCGCTGACCTATGGCAGCCTGGCCGGCGTGATTATCGCTTTACTCTTTTTCTGGATCGTCGGATTCGGGCTTGTTATTGGGGCACATCTCAACGCGGCACTCGCCAATCCGGCCCGAAAAGAACCGCGAAAAACAAAGAGTAAGAATGAAGGGAAGACATGATGGCAGGGTATATGGCGGGCAAAAGGGGGCTCATCATGGGGCTGGCGAATGACCGAAGCCTTGCATGGGGCATCGCCAAAAAGCTGAAGGAAGAGGGTGCTGAACTCGCCTTTTCCTATCAGGGAGACGCTCTGGAAAAGCGCGTTCGGCCGCTGGCTGCAGAATTGGGCAGCGATTTCCTGATCGATTGTGATGTCGCCAATATGGACGATCTGGATAATGCCTTTGCAACGCTGGCGGCTCGCTGGCCAACAATTGACTTTGTCGTTCACGCCATTGGCTTTTCCGACAAGAATGAATTGCGGGGCCGCTATTGCGACACCAGCCTTGATAACTTCCTGATGACGATGAACATCAGCGTCTACAGCTTTACCGCCGTTGCCACGCGGGCCGCCGCGATGATGCCCAATGGCGGATCGCTGCTGACGCTGAGCTATTATGGCGCGGAGAAAGTTGTTCCGCATTACAACGTGATGGGCGTCGCCAAATCCGCGCTTGAGACATCGGTCAAGTATCTTGCAGTCGATCTGGGCCATGACAATATTCGCGTGAACGCAATCTCTGCCGGGCCGATCAAAACGCTCGCGGCCTCGGGCATCGGCGACTTCCGCTACATCATGAAATGGAATGAGCTGAACAGTCCCCTCAAGCGCAACACGACGATTGAGGATGTCGGCGGGGCGGGGCTTTATCTGCTGTCCGACCTGTCAGCGGGTGTGACGGGCGAAACGCATCACGTCGATTGTGGCTATCATGTCGTGGGCATGAAAGCCGAAGACGCGCCGGATATTGCGCTGGCCTAAAGGTGCCTTGGCAAGGCGGGATCATGCTGACTGAGCGACCCGCCTTGCAATAAGGGGCAAATCGCGGCATCGCTTAGGCCATGAGCTTCAATACCTTTGGCCGCGTATTCCGCTTTACCACCTGGGGCGAAAGCCATGGGCCCGCTTTGGGTGCTGTGGTGGATGGCTGCCCACCGGGCCTTGCCCTGTCAGAAGCGGATATTCAGCCCTTTCTCGATAAACGCCGCCCCGGCAGTTCACGCTTTACAACGCAGCGGCAAGAGCCGGATGCCGTGCGCATCCTGTCTGGCGTGTTTGAAGGGCGGACGACGGGTACGCCGATCAGCCTGATGATCGAGAATGTGGATCAACGATCCAAGGATTATTCGGATGTTGCCAAGGCCTATCGGCCGGGCCATGCCGATTATAGCTATGACGCCAAATATGGCTTTCGCGATTATCGCGGTGGTGGACGATCCTCCGCACGCGAAACGGCAGCGCGGGTGGCCGCTGCGGGTGTCGCACGCGCGATCATCCCTGAGGTTGAGCTTCTTGCCTATGTGGTTGAGATTGGCGGCGACGCCATTAATCGCGACAATTTTGAAGCGAGCCAGATCGAAAAGAACCCGTTCTTCTGCCCCGATGAGGCCGCGGCAGGCCGCTGGGAAAAGATGGTGGATGAAGCGCGCAAATCCGGCTCCTCGTTGGGCGCGGTTGTGGAATGTGTGGCAACGGGCGTCCCCGCTGGCTGGGGAGCGCCGCTTTATGCCAAGCTCGACAGCGAATTGGCCGCCGCCATGATGAGCATCAATGCGGTCAAGGCCGTGGAAATTGGCGCCGGCTTTGCCGCCGCGCGCCTCCGCGGGGAAGAAAATGCCGACCCCATGCGCCCGGGCAGCAACGCGCCAGAGTTTTTGGCGAATAATGCAGGCGGCATTGCCGGAGGAATCTCCACCGGCCAGCCTGTTGTTGTGCGTGTGGCATTTAAGCCTACCTCATCCATATTGACCCCGGTTGAAACCGTAACGCGCGAAGGGGCCGCCGCTGAGATTGTGACCAAGGGTCGCCATGACCCCTGTGTCGGCATAAGGGGAGCGCCCGTGGTGGAGGCCATGATGGCGCTGGTGCTTGCCGATCAAAAGCTGCTCCACCGCGCCCAGTGCGGGTGACTTACCCAACTGAGACTTGCCCTCTCTCCAGCTTTTCCGCACAAGGCTGACAAGGCGTGTAAAAACAGGCCGTCAGGAGAGTAAAAGGCATGAGCGCATCCACAGCCGGAACCCCCCGTAGCGTTCGAATGCTGATGTGGACGCTCTTGATCGTCTATATTCTCAATTTTCTGGACCGACAGATCGTCAACATTCTCGCGGAAGAAATCAGCCGCGATCTCCAATTGTCGGACGCGCAAATTGGCCTGATGACGGGGCTGGCCTTTGCGTTATTCTACACCATTCTTGGCATCCCCATCGCCCGATATATTGACTTGCCCAAGACGAATAGGGCGCATGTGATTTCTATTTCACTCGGCGTCTGGTCCGTGATGACGGCGGCCTGTGGCCTTGCGCAGAATTTTGCCCAGCTGTTATTGGCGCGCATTGGCGTTGGCGTGGGAGAGGCCGGCTGTACGCCCGCTGCACATTCCCTGATCACAGATGCAGTTCCGGCGGACAAACGCTCCTCCGCCATGGCCTTTTATGGCATGGGCATTTCGATTGGCGGACTGATCGGCATGGTCATCGGCGGCACGCTCAACGATCTTTATGGCTGGCGGAATGCCTTTTTGGCGGTGAGTATTCCGGGCATCCTCTTTGCCTTTACTCTGCCCGTACTGCTGCGCGATCCGGGGCGGCATCAGGCGGTGGCCGCCGCCAAACCGCAACAGGCCTTTGTTCCAACAATGGCCGAAATTCTGACCAATGAAAGTTTCCTGCTCGTTTTGCTGGGGGCCAGTTTCACCGCCTTTCTCGCTTACGGGAAAGCCGTTTGGGTCGTGATTTTGTTTCAGCGCGATTTTGGCCTGAGCGCAGGACAGACGGGGCTTTGGCTGGGGGTCGTCACAGGCCTTGCCGGGATGCTGGGCACTTGGGCTGGCGGGTATCTGGCCGATCGATTTGGCAAAAAGAACAAGCGGCATTTTCTCACTGCGCCGGCAGTCGGCATGACGCTGGCAGCGCCGATATTATTTGCAGCCTATTATGTGAGCGATTGGCGGTTGGCTCTGGCGCTGCTGATCATCCCGACAGCGCTCAACTATTTCTACTATGGGCCGAGCTACGCGCTAGCTCAACAATTGGTGAAGCCCAATCAGCGGGCAGTGGCCACGTCGCTGGTGATTTTTGGACAGAATTTAATTGGTCTTGGCTTAGGGCCGCTCTTCTTCGGGATTTTGTCTGATGCCTTCAAGCCCATGGCGGGCACAGAAAGCGTACGCTGGGTGCTGTATGGCGCGGCCTGGCTCGGGCTGTTGCCGGCATGGTTTTTCTGGCGCGCGTCCAAGCGGCTGAGCCAAGATTTGCCCGCTTAATCGCTATGTCGCACGCCCTTTAACATTCCTTTGATCCCGGGCGTAAACACCCAATCAAATTCAGGCCAATCTTCCCGCCAGCGCCGTGCAACGCGGCGCTCACCTGGCCGAGCAGCATCATCTAAGATCACTACACCGCCCACAGGAACGCGCGAAAACAGACAAGACGCCCCTTCTCTGATCGTGGGGCCGAGGGCCCATGGCGGACCGTCTATCAGCAACATATCAATGCGATCGGGCACGCCATAAAGATCATACCAAAGGCCTGACCAGAGGCCGTTTTCCGCCACGAGGGGGGCATAGCGCACATCCGCATTCAGATCATGGTCCGCCAACCAACAGCGGACGGCGGTGACAAAATCCTTGTCCTGATCAAAGCTCACCAGCCGCCGGGTTCCACCGATCATCCGAAGCGCGCGTGCCGTGACAAGAGTCGACGCCCCTGCACCCAGCTCCACTATTGTTTCAGGTTGATGTGTGTTGATGGCATCGACAATCCGATGCAGCAGCCCGGCATCTGCTTTCCAGCTCCCCAAATGTGGCAAGGCTTCATCCGGAAGGGCCAAACGCGCGAGCAACGCGGCGCGATCTGCCTTGGGGCCACCATAGAGGCTTTTCAAAAGCCATGGCCATTGAATCGCTCCAAAAGCGAGCAGTCTCGCCCAGTCAGACGGTGCGCGCTTGACAGCCACCTCAATCTCTCTCGCGCGAACGGCTGTTGCGTTTCTGGACGTCATGAACGGGATGCCTCCTTGCGCGCGCAGGCCGAAAAAGCCGGGCACACCCCGCATAAAGTGAGATAATTTCAATTCCGGGACACGTCGCCGAACGAGGCGACACGTTGAGCAGCCGCTTAATCGCTAAAGGGATCACGCACCAATATGGTGTCTTCCCGCTCTGGACTGGTGGACACCAAAGCGACCGGGCATTGGATCAGCTCTTCAATGCGGCGGACATATTTGATGGCTTGCGCCGGCAACTCTGCCCAGCTGCGCGCACCCGCTGTTGTTTCGGCCCAACCATCCATTTCCTCATAAATGGGCTCTGCCCGTGCCTGATCGGCGGCATGGGGCGGCAAATAGTCATAAACCGCATCGCCAATCCGATAGCCAGTGCAGATTTTGAGCGTTTCAAACCCATCCAGCACATCGAGCTTGGTCAGCGCAATTCCGGTGATACCCGACACGGCCGCCGATTGGCGTACCAGCACGGAATCAAACCAGCCACAGCGCCGCTTGCGGCCTGTGACCGTGCCAAATTCATGCCCACGCTCACCCAGTCGCTGGCCAATTTCATTTTCCAGCTCGGTCGGGAAGGGGCCGGAGCCAACGCGCGTGGTATAGGCCTTCACAATCCCCAGCACAAAGCCGACTGACGACGGACCAAGGCCCGATCCGCCCGATGCCGTCCCGGCAATAGTGTTGGACGAGGTGACGAACGGATAGGTGCCGTGATCAACATCCAGCAACACGCCCTGTGCGCCTTCAAACAAAACGCGGTCGCCGCGCTTCTTGGCTTGGTTGAGCGTGACCCAGACGGGCTTGGCAAAGGGCAGGATGAAATCCGCAATCTCTTTAAGATCATTGATCAACCGCGCCCGATCAATGGGCGGCTGGCCAAAGCCGACGCGCAGTGCATCATGGTGCGCGCAGATGCGGTCAAGCTGGGCCTCAAGATCATCCAGATGGGCCAGATCGCACACGCGGATCGCCCGCCTGCCAACCTTATCCTCATAAGCTGGGCCAATGCCCCGCCGGGTCGTGCCGATCTTTCCGCTGCCGCTGGCATCTTCGCGCAGGCCGTCCAGGTCGCGGTGGAAGGGCAGGATGAGCGGCGCATTTTCGGCAATGTGCAAATTGGCGGGTGAAATGGTGACACCCTGGCCCTGCAGCTTCGCCACTTCATCGCGGAAATGCCAAGGATCCAGCACAACGCCATTGCCAATTACCGACAATGTGCCTCGAACGATTCCGGATGGGAGAAGCGAGAGTTTATATGTCTGATCGCCAACAACCAATGTGTGGCCCGCATTATGTCCGCCTTGAAAGCGGACAACGACATCTGCGCGGCTGGCGAGCCAGTCGACAATCTTACCCTTGCCCTCATCGCCCCATTGGGCGCCGATCACTGTGACATTGGCCAAGGGATAGTCTCCATGTTTAAGCGGCTGTGCCTGTTGCGTGCGTTATTGTGCTCGAGCCAGCGCGTCCACCCCTAAGAGCAGTCCCGCAAGCAGGAAGGCGCCCTAGTCCGTTGGAACGGCTCTGCCGTTGGACAGAATATGCGAACAAATCTGAGCCTCTGCCGTATCGTCTTCGCTAAGCGCGGCGACAGTCACCCAACCTTCGGCGCGCAACGCAGCGGCTTTCGACGGCAGCGTGCCCAGCGGCAGGAACAAGCGCCGCCGCTCTCCTTGCGCCAATCCTGCATCGATCAGAGGATCAATATAGGCTGAAAAGCCAATTGCTGGCTCTTCCCCCAGTCGATAGCTGCCGCCCCGCGCGATTTCGCCAGAGCAATGAGCCGAGAAAAGGGAGAAACCAAACCAGCTTTGATATTCAAAGCCATGCCGCTCAGTCGGATCAAGGGTCACGCGCACATCGCCGGGCAAAATAGCCACCAGCGTATCAAGCGCATCAAGCCGGGCCGTCAGCACGCCCTTTTCATCAAAAGCACGCAGCCTTACCGACGCCTCGGCATAGGGCCCAGCGGCTGCAATTAGAGGCCGGAACGCTTCCGACACAGCGGCTGCATCCTTGGCATCTAAGCGCGCCTTCAAATCGGCTGTGTCGGCACCGGGGAGCAACGTGTCGATCAAGTCTGGCATGGTCAGATCCAGCGTCAGGTCGCGTGCGCCAGCATTTTTAAGCGACTCAATCGCAACCGTCACCACTTCGGCCACGGCCGCCACGCTATCGAGGCCGATCAGCTCTGCACCGACCTGCATCAACTCCCGCTCTGGACGAAGCTGTGTTGCGCGCAACGTCACCACCGGGCCGCCATAGCTCAACCGCAAGGGACGGGGGTGATGGCCCATGCGCCCACGTGCGATGCGGCCAATCTGACCCGTGATGTCGGATCGGATGGCCATTGTTTCCCCCGAAATCGGGTCAACAAAGCGCAACAAATCCCGCGAGGAGGTGCCAAGGGCGGCCGTCAGGTTCGCTTCATATTCCGCCAAGGGCGTCTGAACGCGCTCATAGCCATAAGAAGCGACCGTATCGAGAACGCTACGCGCCAAACGTGCAGAGGCATCTGCCTCTGGCGGCAAGCGATCACGAAATCCGGTTGGGAGCAAAGCTTTGGTCATGAGCGCGCCTTAGCAGATCAGAATTTTAATGCCTTAACAGTTTTCACACCAGCAAGCTTACAGGCATCCCACAAAACGGGTTCCGGGATGGCGTGGTCCATAGACAGCAGCAGAACCGCCTCCCCACCTGCTGTGCGGCGACCAAGATGGAAGGTGCCGATGTTGAGGCCGTTTTGGCCCAACAACGTCCCAATCGACCCGATAAAGCCGGGCGCATCTTCATTGACGATGTAGAGCATATGCCCATCAAGATCAGCCTCAATGTTAATCCCGAACATGTCGACCAGACGCGGCGTTGTGTTGTTGAACAACGTGCCTGCGACCGAGCGGTCCCCCTGGCTGGTGGCCACTGTCACGCGGATGAGCGTGTGATACACGCCTTCGCGATCATGACGGATTTCACGCACATCAAGGCCCCGTTCCTTCGCTAGGAAGGGTGCGTTGACCATGTTCACCGTGTCGGAATAGCGGCGCATCAGGCCCGCAAGGACCGCGCCTGTAATGGGCTTGATATTCAGCTGCGCCGCTGCCCCTTCGACTTCGATGGAAATCTGCGTAAGGTTGTCATGCGCAAGCTGACCAACCAGCGAGCCGAGCTTTTCAGCAAGCGCCATATAGGGTTTCAGCTTTGGTGCTTCTTCGGCCGAAAGTGAGGGCATGTTGAGCGCATTGGTGACGCCGCCATTGACCAGATAATCGGCCATTTGTTCGGCAACCTGAAGCGCGACATTGACCTGTGCTTCGGTGGTCGAGGCCCCCAGATGCGGCGTGCAGATGAAATTGGGTGTGCCAAAAAGGGGCGATTCCTTGGCCGGTTCAACGGCGAACACATCGAGGGCGGCCCCAGCGACTTGCCCGCTGTCGAGCGCCTCTTTCAAGGCCGCTTCATCAATCAGGCCGCCGCGTGCGCAATTGATGATCCGCACGCCCTTTTTGGCCTTGGCCAGATTTTCCCGGCTGAGGATATTGCGGGTCTGATCGGTCAGCGGCGTGTGCAGCGTGATGAAATCTGCCTTGGCCAAAAGCGTGTTTAGGTCCGCCTTCTCAACGCCCATTTCAATGGCGCGTTCTGGCGTCAAAAAGGGATCAAAGGCGACAACCTTCATCCGCAGGCCCAAGGCCCGCGTGGCGACGATGGCGCCGATATTGCCTGCACCAATCAAGCCCAAAGTCTTGCCCGTGACTTCAACGCCCATAAAGCCATTTTTCGGCCACAGGCCCGCTTGCGTCTGCGCATTGGCTTCTGGGATTTGGCGGGCAAGCGCGAACATGAGCGCAATGGCATGTTCTGCCGTTGTGATCGAATTGCCGAACGGCGTGTTCATGACGACAACGCCCTTGGCCGAGGCCGCCGGAATATCGACATTATCAACGCCAATGCCGGCGCGACCAATGACCTTCAAATTGTCGCAAGCATCAAGGATCGCCGGCGTCACCTTGGTCGAGGAGCGAATGGCAAGGCCATCATATTTACCGATGATCTTGATCAACTCTTCGGGCGAGAGGCCGGTGATTTCATCCACCTCACAGCCGCGTTCACGGAAGATGGCGGCGGCATTGGGGTCCATTTTATCGGAAATGAGAACTTTAGGTTTGGTCATGTCACTAATCCTTTTCGACCGTCACCCTGAACTTGTTTCAGGGTCCATCGTCACGCAGGTGCGAATGGATGCTGAAACAAGTTCAGCATGACGACATTTAATGAGAACGTCAGGCGGCCTTCATTTGGGCATAAGCCCAATCG
>JBBATU010000019.1:0-33535 GCA_040398565.1 Chakrabartia sp. | reverse complement strand
CATGATCATACATTGGCTGGCAGTGCCCATCAAAACTCCATCTGGCGAGTAAAGATGCATGCGGCAATGAACGATCCCATTGGTCAAAGACTCAATCTGCACGTCGCACAATATCCAGTCACACGGCACGATATTGGCATAGCGTATTGTGTTATCTAGGCTGTTTCCACCCGCATGAAGGCCCGTCGCATTGGCAATGCCTGACGCCACATAATCGGCCGCGATAGCGAGCATCCGGGCGTCTGCCAGATGCCCTTCGCGCGAACGCAGCCAAAAGATCAGCCGACCATCACCCCGCTGCCCGATCGTCTTGTCGCCATGGAAATGCCCTTTGGCGACCCGAATTTCCAACCGGGCGTTCAACCCTGTACCATCGCCCCGCCAATAATTGGCTTCGGCGCAGTCTTCGGGCGGCCCGACCTTTGGCATGGTGACCCACTGATCCTGAAGATCGCTTTCTCTGGCCCCCAAAGCGGCATGAACCGAGATGATTTTCTGGTCTTCAATATGAAGCAGCACATTGGCTTGGCTGGTGAGCCGACCCGTCACGGGCACCCACACATCCAGATCGACGATCTTGCCCGGCCGCGCAAAAGAGAGATATTGGGCAGTCGCCCAAATTACCTTACGGCCACAGGTCTGCTCCATCGCTTGAATGGACGCCGCCATGCCGACACCGCCGAATAGAAATTGCCGGTCAGCAGGCCCGGTGCACAACGCCTTTTCTACCGGCAGATACCATCGGTGCGGATTATGCGTGGCTTTCAAATCAAACATGAAAAATCTCGTTACCCATCGTGATGCTAAAGTGCCGAAGGTGCCTTCAACAATTCTCCGATGCGCCGCACGAAACGTGCAGCATCGGCCCCATTAATGACGCGATGGTCATAGCTGAGGGAGAGCGGCATCATCAAGCGCGGTTGAAAAGCAGAGCCATCCCAGACCGGGGTCATGCGGGATTGTGTCACCCCAAGAATAGCCACCTCTGGCTGGTTTATAATTGGCGAAAATGCGGTCCCACCAATGCCCCCCAAGGAGGATATCGTCATGCAGCCGCCCGTCATAGCGCTCATCGGCAGACCTTTGTCGCGGGCTTGTGCGCTCAAATCGGACAGTTCGGCATTCAGGGTTTGTAGATCCTTGCTATCCACATCTTTCAAAACAGGAACGAGAAGGCCAAGCGGTCCATCCACAGCAATGCCGACATTGAAATATTTCTTGAGCACCAAAGTCTTGCCATCATCGGCCAGCGAGGAATTGAAATTGGGGAACTCGCCTAGGGCAACTGCAAGGGCCTTCACGAGGAAAATCAGCGGCGATACCTTCGCCTCTGGCGCGAGCGATTTACGATAGGCATCCATGTCTGTGATATCGACATCGTCATGGTGCGTCACATGCGGAACTTCTGTCCAACTTTTCGTCAGCCGACGGGCGACCACCTTTTGAAAATTGCTCAAGGGGATCGAGTCAATGGCGCCGAAGGGGGTGAATTGGTCTTCAAACTTAAACTCGGTCATCATTTTCCTTTCAACGCACAGCTACATCCCCACTTCGTAAGGGACGCACACGCTGTGCTTGCGCTCATCTGTCATAATCATCTATATCTTAAATTCAAAGCTTAATGGCGAGGATTTCTGAGAGTGATGACTGACAAGGAGTATGCGGCGCTCGGCCTTCAGGCACCCCCTGCGCGAATCGATCCGCCGGGTGCGCCGCGTGATGTGGCCTCGCTCATTGATCGTGCCGCCGCCGCTTGCCCGGACGATGAAGCATTGGACGATGGCAAATCGACCTATAGCTTTCGCCAACTCGCCGATGCCGTTTCAGCGGCGGCGACCTTGCTTGATGCCGCAGGTCTGCGCACGGGGGATCGGGTTGCCGCGTCGCTTGGCAATGAAGCCAATCTGATCATCGCCTTTTTTGCCGCGATGCGCCTTGGAGCCATTTGGGTTGGCATCAACAAGATTCTGCCCGTCGATGATAAACGCTATATTCTCGACCATAGTGGCACAAAGCTGCTGCTGACCGACGCGTCGCTCAAAGACCAAGTCCAGAGCTTTGCCAAAGACATTCCATCTCTTGGCAATATTTGGTATCTTGATACGCCGAATGAAGATGGCGGATGGGCGGCCGCTTTGGCCAACCCGGCCCCTGCATCCGCGCCAAAGCCAGATATCGATCCCTATGCGCCCGCGGCCATCATGTACACCAGCGGGACGACGGGCGTGCCCAAGGGCGTTGTACATAGCCAGCATAATATGATTGTGGTTCCCGCAGCGGAATTTGCGCATGGCATGTTGCAGCCCAATGCACGACGTGGCTCTTGCCTGCCGCTGACCATCACCAATGTTATGATCATCGGGCCGGTTTCCGCCTATTTATCCTGCAGACCCTTCCTGTTTGCGCCCTCGCCCAAGATTGAGCCGCTAATCGACTGGTTCCATGAAAAGCAGGTGGAAGCCATCGCTCTGGTTCCGACGATGGTCTATGATCTGCTGCATTCCGATCGTGATTTACCGCCTAATCTCCGGCTCGGCTGTGGTGGCGCACCCCTGCCCCATGTGATGCGCGATGCGTTTTTCAAACGTTATGACTATCATATCATGACGAGCTATGGCCTGACCGAAGCCCCCACAGTCGTGGCGCACCCGGGCGATGATGTCGCCCCGGAAGGCGCAAGTGGACGCGCCTTGCCGCACCTTTCTATCACCATCCGCGATGCCGAGGGCAATCTCCTGCCGACCGGCGAAGTGGGTGAAGTCTGTTTCTCTGCACTCTCAACCGGCCCTTGGGCCAATGTTTACACGCCGCCGCTTGGCTATTGGCGGGATGCTGAAAAGACAGCGGCATTATTGCGCGGCGGCGTTGTCCATTCGGGCGACCATGGCAGCCTCGATGAAGCGGGCTGGCTTAGCATCGCAGACCGCAGTTCTGAACTGATCTTGCGCGGAGGATCCAATGTCTATCCGGCCGAGATTGAACGCATTTTGCATTTGCACGATGATGTTGCCGATTGCGCCATTGTCGGCAAACCGGATTTACGGATGGGCATGATCACGGTCGCCTGCATCCAACCCGCCAGCCCGGATGTTGACGCCGACAAACTTCAGGCAGAACTGAGGGCTTTGTGCGCGGAAAAGCTGGTGCGTTACAAAGTGCCGGACGAATGGCGGTTTATGGAAAGCTTTCCGCGAAACGCCATGGGCAAGATTGTGAAGCCCAAATTGCGTGAAATTGTTGTCGAATAAAAACAAATACTTTCAATATATTATTCGCATTTCTGCTTAGGAGTTCTCAATGCCACAGCCCGAAAAATTTTACAGCCGCCTTACAGGCTGGCGTGCAATTGTGACGGGCGCTGGCACATTGGGTGACGGCGTTGGAACGGGCAAAGCCATTGCAACGCTTTTTGCAGCAGAAGGCGCAAAGGTCGCGCTGTTCGATCTAGATACAGCCCGCGCACAAACCACGCTGGACCTCATCACCAATATGAAGGGTGAGGCACGCATCTTCACGGGCAATGTTGCCGATGCGCAGGACGCACAGCGCATGACAGCAGAAGCAATCGATTGGCTCGGCGGGCTGGATACGCTGGTCAATAATATCGGCATTGGGGCCGGGGCTGGCCAACTCCACAGCGTTGCCCAAGCGGATATCGACAGGGTGCTTTCCGTCAATCTCGGCACGGTCATCAACATGTGCCGGGAAGCCATGCCCGCCTTGTTGCAAGGTGCTGGCAAATCCATCGTCAACATTTCGTCGGTCGCGGGCATTTTGGCGCATGGTAATTCCGCTTATGGCCCCAGCAAGGCCGCCGTCATCCAGCTGACAGCCGAACTGGCCGTGATGTATGGCCGCGAGGGTATTCGCGCCAATTGCGTCGCGCCCGGCCATATTCTGACACCTATGGTCGAAGCGCATGTTCAGGGCGAAGGCAGGCGGGTGCGCAGCGCAATTGCCCCTATTGGCGTGGAGGGCGATGCTTGGGATATTGCCCAAGCAGCACTCTTCCTCGCAGGGCCGGAAAGCCGCTTCATCACGGGCATGACCTTGCCAGTGGATGGAGGTGTTACTGTCGTTGGCCCGCTGGCGGCTTATGAGCGAGTGACTCAAGAAGCACCAGTAAACGGCTGATCAAGGCGGACCCGATGCAAGGCGCAACAACCTATCCGCTCTTTGACCCAGCGAGCAGCGCCGACGCGCTTCAAGCGATCATTCCAGAACATCTTTGCGTTGGCGCAACGGCCGACCCATTTCTTTATGGCGGAAGCGGCTTTGCCGCCTGCATCGCCGCGATGGAACGTATCACCGACCAGCCCGCCATTTTTGCGACCGTTCAATTTGTCAGCAAGGGCCGCAAGGGCGACCTGATCACCTTTACCCCGGATCATTGTTCGGGGGGTAAGAGCGTCAAGCAATGTCGGCTGACAGCGCGCATTTCTGATCAGCCCTTTGCCTATCTCGTCGGCGCGGCTGGACAACGACCCGACCCGACGCTGCATCAGGGCAGTAGACCGCCGATACTCCCCTTGCCGGATCAGTGCGCCGAACGTTCCGTTGCCCGGCAAATATCGAGCAACCTTAACGCTCTGTTTGAATTCCGGCTGGCCCAGGGGCAATTGCCCGATCGCCGGGACTGGCGCGGAGAGACTGGCCAAGATGTTGCCTATTGGATCAGATTGCGGTCAGGCGCGGCTTTGACCCGGCTGGATTTGCCCGTCATCGCGGATTGCGCATCGCTTGCGCTGCCAAGTGCGCTCGGCAGGCCTGCGAGCGGGAATAGCCTCGACAATATGATCCGCTTTGCGGGCGACACGCAGGAAGAATGGGTCTTGGCGCATATGCATGTGGCCTCCATTCAGCACGGCGTGGCGCACATCAACACGCATCTTTATGCACAAGCAGGTGCCGTGCTCGCCATTGCGAGCCAATCCATGCTGCTGCGCGAGGCCCCGCCCGTATAATCAAAGAGACTGAGGTGGGCGACTATTCGCCCGTGAAGACTGGTTTTTCCTTGGACCCAAAGACGCGGATGGCCGCCACATTATCTTTCGTGCGTGAAGTGCGGGAAACAGCCTGTGCCTCTGTTTCAAAGGCAGAATGCAAATCAATACGTTGAGCCTGCCCGACAATTTGCTTGATTTCAGACAGAGCGACCGTTGCGTCATTGGCAATTTCCAACGCGACTTCGCGGGCGCGCGCAGCGAAAGTGTCGGCCGGGGCCACTTCGCAGACCATGCCCCAATCCAGCGCGGTTGCGGCATCCACCCGTTCGGCACGCATCAACATACGCTTCGTACGCAAAATACCGATATTGCGGGACAAGAGCCAGCCCAATCCAGAATCCGTCGCCGAAGCGAGGTTCTTAAACGGGGCCTGAAACCATGCCTTATCCGACGCAATCACATAGTCCGCGGCAAGGCACATGCCCAAACCAATGCCAACCGCCAAACCATTTGGCGCGGCGATGACGGGGATCGACACTGCATGCAAGCGGCGCAGCAGCGGATGGAAGAATGTTTCTACGCCCCCCATGACAGGCAACTTATTGGTGCCATCTGCCAAAGCCTTGCGATTACCCATCAGGTTCACGCCGGCGCAAAAGGCGCGTCCTTCCCCAGTGATCAGCAATGCCCGGCATTTGCGGCGCGGCTTGGCAATCTCATTGAGAACAGTGGCAATGGATTCGCCCATATCCTGCCCCATGGCATTCAATCGATCTGGATCATTCAGGGTCATGATCGCCAATGGCCCGTCAAACTCCAGCCGGATGAAGGGATAGTCGATTGTTTCGATTTGGGCGTTTTCCAATGATTGGATCCTTTGTCAGTCTTGAATATATGGCGCGGCTTTAGTCGTTGGACAGGCCAGCGTCCTGATTAGCTTTCTTCCAGAACTCGCCGCCAAGCACAGCATCAATTTCCAGCTCAGCCACTTCCGATACGCGCACAAAGAGCATGTACAGACCAATGACGTGGATCAGCTCAACAATTTGGCGCGGGCTGTAAAAGGCGGAGACCGCATTAAACACGAAATCATCCACCCGAACCGTCTTCACCACTTGGCGCGTAAACGCCAAAAGCGCCTTTTCCCGATCATTGAAGATGGGATCGCCAAATCGGTCATCCGCAATAGCAGCAACCTTCTCATCAGGAATGCCCATCGTCTTGGACACTTGCATATGCTGTGCCCATTCATATTCCCCGCGATCAAGGTGCAGCACAGCGAGGACGCAGATTTGTCGTTCCAGCGGCGGCACTTCGATGCCAGACATCATCCCCTGCACCGCCAGGCTAATCCCCGGCTGCATCGTGACAGCATGACCCAAAACGCGGCTGAGATTAAGCTTCCCGCCCGGCGCATTGTCATAGCGGTCGCGCTGTTCGGGTGTCAGATCTTCAATGGCGACTAGGGGAATTCGGTTCATGCTTCGTCTCACTTCGTCAAGAAATTTGGCTTAATCAGCCGCTTTGGCGTCGAGCGCCTGATCCACCAGCCGGGCTACATCTGCATAGCTTGGCGCTTCACACGCCGCGACATATTCACGGCGCAGGCGGCCGACCAAGTCTGCAACTGTGGGCACATCATCAATCAGGTCAATTCCTTGTCCAGCCGACCAGAGGTTTTTCCAGGGCTTCACGCCTTCGGGCAGATGCTTATAGCCCATGCCATGGCCCGCAGGCTGCGGCAGATTCTTAGGATCAAGGCCTAGCTTTTCCATCGATGGCACCAGCCAATTCGCCGCCACTCCAGCAATTTTTGGCGTGAACATAAGGTCTTCAGAATGGCATTCCGTCAGCATCCGCGCATAGTCGGGGTCCACGGCGGCTTCTTGTGTGGCAATGAAACGGGTGCCCATATAGGCCAGATCCGCGCCCAAGATTTCCGCAGCCCGGATCCCCGCGCCAGTTGAAATAGACCCCGCCATAAGCAGCGTCCCATCAAAAATCCGACGAATGCGGGGAATGAGAACCAGATGCCCGATATTGCCCGAATGGCCGCCGCCACCCGACCCGATGCAGGTCAGCCCATCGACGCCCGCAGCAATCGCCTTTTCCGCAAAACGGAAGGAGGTGACATCATGAAAGATTTTCAGACCCGCATCATGCACACGCTTGGCTAATTCCGATGGATTGCCAATCGCGCTGATAATGATCTCAACGCCATAACGCTGCGCCAGTTCAAGATGGCGAGCCGCTTCGTCTGGTTCCATCTGCGTGGCCAAATTGATGGCCAATGGCCCGATCCGCGCGGCAGGATCTTCTGCCTTGCGTTTGTCGAGTGCGTCGCGGATTTCGGCGAGCCAGCTTTCGAACATCTCAAAACCGCGGGCATTTTGGCGCGGCAATGCGCCGATAATCCCAGATAGACAGGCTTCGCGCACCAGCGCAGGGGTGCTGACAAGGAACATTGGCGCACAGACAGCTGGCAGCGTCAGGCTATCTCGGATGGACTGTTCCAACGCCATGATTCAAACATTCCTCTCAAGTCGAAAATTGCATATATACGGCTTAATGATATAGATAATTCAGCATCGCTCTGGCAAGCATTTATGAATGGACTGAGCGAAAATGCGCGAAGAGGGAGGGATCGTTGGTGAGTTCGAAATCAGCAATTGCAGAGGCGTATGAACAGGTCGTCCGGGGCCGGCGCAGCATTCGCGGATATAAGCCTGATCCTGTTCCAAAGGAGCTGATCAACGAGGTGCTGGCGATGGCCATGCGTGCGCCCTCCTCCCTCAATACACAGCCTTGGAATTTCACCGTGGTCAGCGGCGGCCCGCTTGATGCCATCCGCAAGGGGAATACCGAACGCAATTTGGCCGGTGTGCCATCGTCCCGCGAGTTTAAGGCAAGCGAAGGGTATGAAGGCGCGCACCGCGAACGGCAAATTGGCGTGGCCAAACAGTTATTCGCCGCGATGGATATTGCGCGGGACGATAAGGTCAAACGCAAGGATTGGGTGCTGCGCGGCTTTCGTCAGTTTGATGCGCCTGTCTCCATCATCGTCACCCATGACAAGATATTGAAGGGCAATGATATTGCGCCCTTTGATTGTGGTGCTGTCATAAATGCGCTGGTCAATGCCGCCTGGTCGCGCGGCCTAGGCTGCGTGATCAACAGTCAGGGCATTATGCAATCCCCCGTGGTTCGGGAACATGCCCGTATTCCGGATGACCAGCTGATCATGATGTGCATCGCCATGGGCTGGCCGGATGAGAGCTTTCCGGCCAATGCCGTTGTTTCAGAACGCAAGTCAGTTGAAGAGGCTGTGACCTTTATCGGTTTTGACGACTAAACCAATCGATACACTGTTCATCTGGGGATGAGGACATGACACAGGCGGGATCAAAGCTTCCCATGGGGATTGAGGACATAACGGCGGAGTGGCTGACTACTGCCTTGTCCACGCGCTTTCCGGGAACAGTCGTTACTGAGGTCTATATTGGCACGGTGATTGCCGGGACGGCCACGAAAGTGCGCCTGCTGCTCTCCTATAATGATGCAGGCCATCAACATCGCTTACCCCCGACCATGTGGATCAAGGGCGGGTTCATCCGGCATGATTATACGTTCGATCAAAGCTTTGTGAACGAGGCCAAGTTCTTTGACAGTTGGGCACGGGAAATGACGATCAACATCTCGGCGGCCTATTGGTCTGACTGGGAAGACGACGTCCAAGGCCTTGTCCTGATGGAAGATTTGGCCGCTCGAAATGTGACGTTCGGCAATGCCACGCGCCCGATTACCGTCGATCAGCAAGCCCAAACACTGGCTTTGCTGGCCCGGATGCATGCCCGCTGGTGGCAGTCACCAGAGTTGAAGGTGCTCAAGAATTTTTCGACAGTCTGGCAGGCGTCTGATCGCGTCGTGATGCGGATGCTGGAGCCGGATTATTTTGCATCCTGCATGGCAAAACGCCGCTGCGCCGCGATGACAGGCCCCTATCGGGATCGGGATCGCATTCTCGCCGGTTTGCGGGCGCAATGGCGCAAATCCCTGGATATTCCGCAGTGTTTTTCCCATGGTGATGCGCATTTGGGCAATATGTATTTTGAACCTGATGGCCGACCGGGCTTTCTGGATTGGCAGGCCTGGCAAGAAGGCCCCTATATGCATGATGTGGCCTATTCGATCATCGGCAATCTATCGGTTGAAGATCGCCGTGCGCATCAGAAAGACTTGCTAGCAGGCTATCTTCAGGCGCTTGCGGCAGAAGGTGTTCCAAACACTCCAGAGCGCGACGACGCTTGGGAAGCCTATCGCCGCCACGCCATGCATGGCTTTATGTGGGCCTTTACACCCGTTGAGATGCAGCCAGAGGATATTGTAACGGCCGAGGGCGATTGCTTTGGCGCGGCCGTCAGCGATCTCGACACATTTGGAGCGCTGGGCGTGTAACGCGCCAGCACCTTTCTCAGTCTTGCGCCATCGAATCGGCAAAAGCGTCTTTATAGTCCGGGTGCCAGCGCGACAGAGCGGGGCGGTTCTCGGTCATGTCGCCCGCAGTCCATAGAATGCGCCGATTATCCGTCTCCCGCGTTGTTTCGTTATCGAGGCACCAGAGGTAAAAATCCCCCCGCGCCAGACCCTGCATCATGGCATCGATAACCTGTTCCGGCGTCCAAGCAGCCTCTGGCTTTTCCGCGAAATGGGCTTTCATCATCCCCGTATAGGTGAATCCGGGGATGAGAAGATGGGCACTCACCCTCCCTCGCGTCTCTTCACGCAGGCTGTGCGCCAGCCCTTCGGTCAATGCCTTCACGCCTGATTTGCTAACATTATAGGCCGTATCCCCCGGCGGCTGGGTGATGCCTTGTTTTGAGCCTGTGTTGATCACCAACCCCGGCGAAGTGCCCGCGACCATCGCCGGCACAAAGGCCTGCACACCATAAAGCACGCCCATCAGGTTGGTGCCAATCACCCTATCCCACCCGTCTGGATTGGACAGGGCATTGCCGCCCCGTCCCGTCCCGGCATTGTTCATGAGGACAGAGACCGGGCCTGCTTGATCCGCAACCTGTGCCGCCAAGGCTACAACCGCCGCGCGATCAGAGACATTGACGGGCAACGCAAGCGCCTTTCCGCCAACCGCATCCCGCGCAGCCGTAAGCTTTGCCGCATCCTGATCGCACATGACCACAGTCATACCGAGATCTGCAAAGCGGTGCGCGGCCGCAAGGCCAATACCGTCTGCCGCACCCGTGACGACGGCGACGTGTCCTGGGGCGAAGGCTGGATGGCTCATTGGTCAAAATCCTCTGTTAGTCAGCATATTTGGAACATACCCGCAAACGCAGATCGAGCAGGGGAGCATCCAAGATGGCCCGCCCGACATCCACAGCATCTGCCCCCGCTTCGGCCGCCGGGCCAAGGTCTTGCAGGCGGACGCCCCCACCAAAAGCCAATCGCACCTTTGACCGCAGATCAAGGCGTGTCAGCTCCCTATGCACATCGGCAAGATCGGCGAGCTCCGCTGTATCCACCATGATGATTCCAGCGCCCGTCCGCACGGCCGAAACAGCTTCTTCCACCGATTTAACCTGAACCGCGACAGGACCATGACCCACCGCCACGCCCGCGGCGATCGCCTGACCCACGCCGCCAAGCATGATCACAGCATTTTTGCCGACATAGACAAAATCCCCATCCACAAGGCGCGGCAAAATACCCGATACGGCAAGGCCAGCCCGCAACAGCGGCTTGAGCGCAAGGGGCAGCTTCTTCCACCCGCCACAGGCAATGGACAGGCCCTGTGGGGCGGCATCGCGAAAGCTCTTTGCGCGGGTCGCAATGCCAGATGCAAAGCCCAGCGGGCCGAGCACATAGTCTTCCGCAACACCCAGATGCGTCGCCCGCGCAATCAACTCAATAAGGGGCTGGCCCGCTGTGACGGACTCCCCCTCTGCCACCAGCAAACGCCAAGAACCGCCCTCGCCCAGCATGTCTGTCGGATCGACAAATTGGGTACCCGCGATGATGCCGGGTTCACACGCTTCCACGACGGCGCGATAAAGGCCCGTCGCCCCGCCCAGCAATCGCCCGGCAATGTCGGCCGCAGCGGGCGTTTTGGTCACAGCATCACCAGAAAGAAGTTTGCGCCATTGGGCAGGTTTTCAAAAACCTTGCCGCCATAAGCCCGCGCCGATGAGACGACTTCGCATTGCGGCCATTTGCCAAATTGCGCGCCTGCCGCCTTGAGAAAAGCCAGCGCCGTTGGCGTTACCGTTTCCCCTTGGGCGTCAGCACCATAGACAGGAATACCATTGAGCATTTCCTGAACCGCAGGTGGCGGGCTCGCGAGCAAACCATGTTCACAGCGGATCACCCCATCGCACATTGGCAGCGGGCTGCAATGAAAGGCGACGGGATCAATCCGCGTGAAAAGCGCAGCGGCAACGCAGGTGTCGAGAATGGAATCCAGCGCACCCACTTCATGAAAATGCACCTCCTCCACCGAACAGCCATGCACCGTTGCTTCGGCCTCTGCCAAAATGGCAAAGGCGCACTTGGCGAGCAGCTTTGCAGCATCGCTCAGAGAACTTTTCTCGATGATTTCATAGATGGTCGTGGGCGTACGGTGGTGATGTTCATGGGGCAACTTGATCCGCGCCTGATGGCCCGTAATCCAATTCACATGATGCGGCTCAATCGTGACACAATCGGTCAGCGCCTCCAGCCCGATACTATCTACAATTGCGGATAACTCCGCATTGCTGACGCCCGCTAGGCACGCAAGCCCTGTCAGCAGCATATCTCCGCTAATGCCAGAGGGTGTGCGAAGCACAATGGCTTGTTGCTTCATGACTTCATCTTCCCTGACATGTTGAGCATCCGGATCGCGCCACAGGCTGCGCCAAATCCATTATCGATATTGGTGACCAGCACACCCTGCCCACAGCTTGATAACATGGAGTGGAGGGCGCTCATGCCGCCTGCCGCAACGCCATAGCCCGTTGAGGACGGCACGGCGATCACCGGCTGACCGACAAGACCGCCCATGACAGACGCAAGAGCGGCATCCCAACCCGCAACAACAATCACGATATCAAAGCTGCGAATATGATCGATACGAGCGAAGAGCCGGTGGATGCCTGCCACCCCGACATCGGCAATCAATTCTGTCGCAAGGCCCGAAAAATGCAGCGTCCGCAATGCCTCCCCCGCGACGCGCAAATCCGACGTGCCCGCCGTAACCACCGCAACCGAGCCGGGTCGAGCGGCCAGCCTGCCGTGGAGAAGGGCCGTGTGCGATTGCGGATCATAATCCAAACCCGTGACACCGCCCGTTGCCAAATCGGCATAATGATCTGGCGACAAGCGGGTGAACAGCACAGGGGCATCCTCCTTCGCTGCCAGCTCATCGATAATGGCTTTAAGAGCAATGCTATCCTTGCCTTCGCAAAAAATAGCCTCTGGCATGCCGAGGCGCGCCAGACGATCGGCATCATGAACAAATCCGCTGGTCATTTCTTCCCCACAAATGCCCGGCCGGGGCGATAGGCCTCGGTATCCAAAATGGCGCGCGTGATGCCCGGTTCAATGGCCGCCACAGCAGCGCCAAGCCTGTCCAGCAGTGCAGGCGTAATCTGCGGGCGGTCATCATCTGCGACCTCGACAATGATCCTATCATCCCGCACCCGACACCGCACCACGATGAGGCCTGTGTCCTCCTTCACTATATTCTCGCAGGCATGCACCGCCTTCAGGCGTTCTGCTGTGACCCGTGTACCGGTATAAAGGCGGCTGGCGAGACAGGGCGATGAGGGTAATTCGGCAAAGGGCGTATCCAGTTTGCGCGCCAACGTCCGGATATCGGCCTTGGCAAATTGTGCCTCAACCCATGGGTGCCGCACGCCGCGTTCAGCCGCCGCATCAAGGCCGGGGCGATACTCCCCCAGATCATCGAGATTTGCACCGCTCAACACTGTGCCACTTTCATGTGCGGCGGCAATCTGGATCAGGCTGTCATACAGGTTGGACTTACAAAAATAGCATCGGTTGACCGGATTGGAGAGATAATTCTCATCCGCAAATTCGCCGGATTGGACGATAGATAACTGCCACCCATGCTGTTGCGCGAGCGAGCGCACTCGCGCTGTCGCTTCTGGCGGAACAGCCGGGCTGATCGCATGGGCCACCACAACCCGTCCGGGGGCATGCGCGTGCGCCACCAGCGCCAACAGCGTTGAATCAATGCCCCCGCTGCATGCGATAATGGCGCGATCAATATCATCCAGTGTCGCGTGAATACGGGCAAGAAGATCAGCCATAGGCCACCTCAGATGACCAGCCGAAGAGCTGCTGCGCCTCAATATACTCCGCCACAGCGCTGGGTAGAAGCGATGCAGGTGGACGATCCCCAGCCGAAACCATGGCCCTGATCTGTGTGGAAGAGGCATCAACCTTAGGGAGGCATAGCCAGGTCAAGCGCTCATCCGACTGCGGCGAATTTTCGCCTGCGCGGGGCAAAATGACAAAGCGCAGCATGTGATGCAATTCCTCGACGCCCTTCCATTGCGGCAATCGCGCGACACAATCCGCCCCCAAAAGGAAGAAAAATTCCGCGTCTGCGGGGTAGGATTGGCGCAAGGCGCGAACGGTATCAACCGTAAAGCTGGGCCCCGCACGATCAATTTCGATGGAGCTGACCGCCATCCGATCATCGTCGGCAATAGCCCGCGTCAGCATGGCCAGTCGGTGCGCCCCATTTGCAAGTCCTGCATCTCCCTTAAGAGGCGGGTTACCGGACGGAATGAAGATAAGCCGATCAAGCCCCAAAGCATCGCTTGCGCCGCGCGCAGCTGATAAATGCCCTTCATGGACAGGGTTGAAGCACCCGCCATAAAGGCCAATGCGCATCATTAAGCCCCCAACAGCCAATAGCCGCCCATGCCAATGGCCAGTGCAGCGACGCCGCCCCGGAGCGGCTTATCAAATGCCTGCCCGCGCTGTGTGACCATCGCGGCAAGCCGATCAAAGCCATGGCCAAAGCCCATCATGCCAACCAGAACGCCAAGGGAAAAAATCAGGACATAGACAAGGCCCTGTACTGGTGAGAGCAAGCCAATCGGCAACAGGGCAAAGACCGCCGCACTGCCGGCCATGCCATGCACCATCCCAATGACAAAGGGGGCCTTTGCCCGAAGGCGGGAAGGCGACCTTTGCGCCCCCATATTCCGCCACAAAGCGAGAGCAAGGCTACCGCCGGCCGCGATCATGATAACACCGACCAAGCGCTCTGCCCCTTGCGGCAACGTATCGGGCAAGGGCGCGTCAAAGAGCAACAGGGCAAGCGCCGCGATGACCAGCACACCGCCATGGCCAACGCCCCAGGAAAGGGCATAGCGGCGCGTCGCATTGCGCGCATCGGGGCGCGACCCCAAAGACGAAATCGTCAGCACATGGTCAGGATCAAAGGCATGCAGCATGCCCATCAACAATCCAGCAAGAAGCACCGAGGCAAAACCAAATGTCATCATATGTGCTGATGCCCCATTTTATGGGCCAGCCACAGGGCGCGGATGGGTGCTGCGATCTGTTCGGCCAGAATAGCGGGAGACTGCCCCTGCCCCAATCCTGCGACCAAAGCGGGGAGAGCCGCCTGCACTTCGCGCGTTGGTCCGGGGAGCGCGACCAACATCGTTTCCCCAATCCGCCCGCAGGCAACGCGGACATGCGGCTTAACATGTCGGCCATGACCCACTTTATACTCTGCCAAAATCGCGGTCGACAGATTGGGCGCAAGACGCTGCATCGCCTCAATCGTCTGGTCCTTATCTTCTGCGCCGACCCCACCTGTTGTGATGATCAGCCCATAGCCTTCTTCCAGTAAATGACCGATTCGCGCGGCGATCAGGGCCTCATCATCATCGACGACCCCGGCGTGATGAACAAGAAACCCCTGTTCCCCGAGCACCGATTTGACGGCTGCAAAATTGGTGTCTTCAATCTCGCCACGCGCCACTTCGCCACCGGTGGACAGCACAACCACGGCACGCGCGACATAGGCTTTCAAATTGGCTTCAAGCTGGGCGGCATTGGCAATGATATCGGCCGCTTGCTCTGCAGGCGCACCGATCACCCCCAACACCCCGTGGCTGTGCACCGAGGCATAAGAGCCAAGCACGACACCTGGGAACGCCCCCAAGGCCGCGAGCAACGCCACCTCTTTTCCGGCAATCGCATCCAAGCTGACATTGGGTGACACAACATCAAACACAACACGATGGCTGCGGACATCGGTAACGAAGATATCCTGCGCACCAAGCCCCAACACAGCCCCCGCACATTCGGCAAGCTGCGTCAGATCCACATCGTTGAGCAGAATATCCTCGACCCAAAGCTCGGTCTTGGAAAGAAGATCAAGGCCTGTCATGGGAGATCAGGACAGGCCGCGCTGCGCCATCCATTTGGGCAGCAGCTCCTCTCCAACCTGCTTATCAACTGCGGGCGCGCGTTCCTTCAGCAAATCGGCCAGCGCCTGATTGCAGGTCAAATGGCCATAGCTCCCGTCAAACACGATCAGCTTATCTGTCTGCCCCTTTTCGCATGCCATCGCGATGCCCTGTTCCAGGCTGTCGACAACCTTGGCACGATCCATCAGCAGCGGGTTGGTGGGGTCTTCTCGCCACAACTTGGCTTGATCCTCACCCACGATATACATGGGGGTTGTAAAGGGCATGGTGACATAAGGAATGCCTGCACCCACCCAAGCCTGGTTAACGACAACGCCTCGCAAATTCTTGTTCCGCGAGAAATTGACCGGTGCTGTGGGGGACTGCATGAAGCCAGCCACAACTGGCTGATCCAAATCAAAGGCATCCGAATGGTTCGTCAGCAGCGTCCCGAAAATCAGCCCGCCGCCATGCAGATAATAGCCCCAGCGCCCGCCATCCCAAATGGCGACACAATCCTTAATCTCGGCAAAGAGCCGCTGCATCCGGCCATAGGTCTCCAAATGGCTTTTCGTGATCCGGCGATCAATGGCGTAAAGATCCGTGGTCGCGTCCACGCCAACAACGCCCATTGGCGTCGTGCACAAGACGGAACTGAAGGTGTAGCGTTGCTGGATAAAGTCAGCATCGAACAAGGCCCGCGGGATGACGCTGCCGCTGCGATTGCCGAACATGCTGTGATAAACAGAGCGTGTTTCATAGCGCGCATAGGACATGCAGAACGACTTAAATGACTTATATAACAAGCGGTTAAAGTACATTTCTCGCGGATCGTCATAATAAGCATGGATGAACTTTGGCGCATCAAAGGCCCGCTTGATGAGGTACATGGGGCCAACGGCCGTTTCCACTTCAACGCCTTGATCAAACGGCCCTAGCCCTTTGACGCGGCCTTCAAAAACTTCGTTGAAACCGAAATGCTTGGCGACTTCATCTGCCTCTTTGAAACCACGATAAATGGCCAGCCGCAAATTGACTTTGCGACAGCCCGTCCGTTCCATCACGACTTCGCGGATCGTCTTGATCATCTCGGCATAGGGCCAACCGCCCATAAGGCCAAAGCCATGTTCTGACGCGAGAATATTGACACTATCGTCCGCCGAAATGCTCGACATGTCGACTTTGGCCAAAGACGATCTGGTTTCGTGACGAACCCGTTCTAGATCAGCCTCCAGCGTCGCCGGATCGCCAGATGTGATCGCCGGGGCAAAGTCCGGGAAAAACTCGGTCAGGGGCACAGACACCATCGAGTCCAACGTCTCGGCGACATGGGGCTTCAGTGCAGGACCATAATCCGAGTGCATGAAGGCGGGTGGCTTAATCGCCGAAAATGCAGTCATCACACCTTCTCCTTTGAGAGCGGGCCATATTTATGCTGGGGGTCAAAAACCTCTCGGTCCTCAGCAATATAAGCATCTGGATATTTGGCTGCGACTTCATCACTCAAATCATAAAGCGACAGCGTTGAGGGATACCAGCGATGTTGGCCCGGCGGGGTCATATCCCGCCCTGCCGCTTCCAACAGGCGCAGTGCAGGTGCCACGCAATAAATGCCGCAGCCAGAGCGCATTCCCGTCATCGCGCAGACGTCTTCAAGGGTTTGGGCGCCCTTCACAATGGCCCCGGCAATTTCTGAGCCGGGCGTCAGAGTGCAGACGCACACGGAAACGGAGGGCTCAATCCCTGCCTTTTCGAGCAATGCTGTAACGGTCGCTTGGTCCACATCCTCGGGGAGAACGGTCACGGCGAGCGGTTCCTCACGCTCTTTCATCCACATGATGTCTTCTGGGCAGCGATCGACGCATCGGCCACAGCCAATGCATAAGGCATCATCGATAATTGGCTTGCGGGCTTCCATTCGGATTGCGCCGCTGGGGCAGACAATGTCGCACAGCTTGCAGCCGATACAGGGTTCCACCTCATAATCGGCGACGAGTTTTATGACGGCCATATAATCCCCTCCCTTAAGATTTTGGCGATGTGCGCAATGCCCGGAGCAATGCACCAATTTGATCAAATGCCGCTGAAATGGCCTTAATCGCTTTAGGATTAGCGAACAGCGCCAGTGCCAGTCCCCAGATGGAATGAACATGAAGAATGGCGAGCGCGTGCGGGTCTGCCGTGCTGGAAATCAGGCCGCCCTTCCGGCAGCTTTCAAAAAGACGCTCAATCCGGCTGATCAGATCAACCGTAAGATCATGCACGCGGGCCGTAAGCCGCGCATCTGCTCCCATCAACGCTGCCGCATGCAAAGCCATTTCGCCCCGCACCAAGATGCTGTGTTCGCTGGAGCCATGAAGATTGCCGTAATAGCTGCTGACCGCGTCTAAGTGGCGCAAGAGGCAGTCCCATGCCGCTTGCGGATCGCTATCAACGGGGCAATTGAGTAGATCCAGATGATTGTCGCGCCGAATACGCTCATCCAGAAGTTCCAGCGCCAAATCGGCCTTATCTGGATAATGATATTGGGCAAGCGTCCGGCTGAACCCCGCCTTCAGGCTGATGGCTGCCAATGTTGTCGCTTCATATCCATTATCACCAAAAAGGACGAGGGCCGCGTCGCGCATCCGCTCCTTCGCCGCCTCCGTTCGCTCTTCCTGCGTTCTGGACATGACGGCAACGACGGCCATGCAAACTCCTCTCGAATCCTCTTGCTCTCACCTTTCTACAAACTTACTGTCATACAGTAAATAACTTTGCGCGAGTCTGGGCCGACCTGATCCTGCGCATGGTTTGATGTTGTTTTCTGGGGAGGGCCTGTTGCCAAAAACTGTTCGTATGGTGGCTCAGATTATTGCCGAGAAATGCACGGGCTGCCGCTTGTGTGAGCAGGTCTGCCCAACCGTTGCCATCGGCATGCGGCCCCGCCGTGAAGATGAACCTGGCAAAGGTCGCAACATTGCCATTCTGGCTCCAGAGGCCTGCTATAACGCGCAAGCCTGTGTCGAGATCTGCCCCGACGATGCCATTGAAATGGTTGAGTTAGACACGCCCTTTGATGTTGGCTTTGACCTTCCCCCCGTCGATGAAGATGCGGTCAAGGCGCTGTGCCGCAAGGCTGGCTATGGCCGGAATATGCAGATTTGCGTCTGCACCGACACCAAGGCGGGCGAAATTGCCGCCGCGATTATCGGTGGCGCGCATTCACCCGAAGCCGTCTCGCTGGCAACGGGCGCGCGCACGGGCTGCGTCGAACTCTGCATGCAGCCCATTTTGCACCTGTTGGCCTGTGCAGGCCATGGAGATGCCCCGCGCAATCCCAAAAATGGCTTTCAATGGTATGGCCAGTCGGCCACCCTTTGGCAGCATGTCCAGCCCGATGGCAGCTTGCCGGACGCAATCCGCAATGCCTTTCCCGAGTTTCCTTTGGATAAGGAATTTGGCGATATGGCTAAATTGAAAAGGCGCTCATGATGGCAACGCTTTCTCCCTTTCTGGATGCGCTGCGGCCGCCCGCCTTTCATCGCACATGGAACAAGCGTGAACCGGCAAAAGTGGTGGCGAAGCGCGCCGCCGACCTGCCGGACATGACCGCCTTGCCCATCCGCGCCCTGATGCCCGATCTGCCCCAGACGATCTGGTCCGAAGATGCCCTGCTGGGCCCGACCAATTTGGATGAGGTGCGCCGACAGGCGCAAGTCAAGGCAGACGCCCTTGACTGGTCAAAGATTGAGCCTGGCCGCATGGTCAACCTCATCGCCAATCCGCATGGTCTGCAACTCTGTGGCGAAGCCTATGTGACGATGCTGGAAGTCATCGCCGAGCATGTCCGCAAGACACGGGGCGCGAAAGTCCGCCTCAGGATTGCTGAATCCATGGGCCATATCGAAAACCCAGATTGGGTGAAAATCTATCGCCTAGAAGAACGCTTTGGCGATGTGGAAGAATGCCCGCAAATGGGCGCGGGAACCAAGGTCGATACAAAATTGGGCGACATGTATGTCACCAAAAAACTGTTCGATGCGCCCTATTTCATCCACACCCATGTCACCGAAATGCGGGAGGGCTATCTGCATCGCATGCTCGACCGGCTGATGAAGCCCTTTGGCATGGCCTATGCCCGGCTGGAATCTCGATCGGCCTATCATTTTGGCTTCGGGCCGCGCACTGGCCAAATTGTCTCTCGGTGTATTTTTGAAAGCGATTACATTCAGGATCGTTATGTCGCGACCATGGTGCTGGACACCACGTCGGAAGGCGTGGTCAGCGTCGAAGCCGATAATGACCTTAAGGCACTAGATCGGCGCTTGGCCGGCGGGATTATGCGCAATTACGGCATGGCAATGAAGATCTTGGGCGAAATTGAGGATTGCGTCGTGGTGTTCGACGATCATGGCTGTGGTGTTTATTGCTATGCGGGCGGCATCGCCTTTGACAATATGCTGTGTGCCGATGTCGACTTCATGGATCTCGACAATCTGTCGCTGCTGGCAGCAGAACGGCATGACAGCGCCGACCCCGGCCTGACAATGGGCAAGAACAACGCAATCAAGGGCATCGTCATAAACTATATGGCAGGCGGCGTTCCCCAGCCGTTCCTGTGGGACAATTACCCCATTCATGTCGTGGGGGACACGGTGAACCGCTGGATGCTCAACGATCCGTCAAATTATCATTTTGATCGTGCCAAAGCACCTGTTTGGCCAAGCTTGGACGATGCAGTGGCCGCGGCGTGCCGCGATGGCGGAACCAAGAATGTGATCGTTTTTGATCGCACGCCCGGGGCCTTTCGCGTCAGCCGCTCTCTCGGTGAGCATCTTCTGTCGCGCGCGCCCAAGGTGCGTGAGATGGTGGAGACGGTTTATCTGCCCAAATGGCTGCGCCAACGCGGACTTGCCCTGTGACATCTGTTCAGCTGCTCGAAAAAAGTGAAATCTGGCTGCGCGGGATTAGTCTTGATCAGGCGAACCTGCCTGCATTGGCGCAGGCCGTGGCTGATGTCCTTTCCCTGCCGCGGGAGAAAGTCTTCGTCACCGATGTGCGCGCACAATTGGTCGTGCTCGACATATTGGTTCCCCGTGTTGAGTTGGAAGACGTAACCGGCAAACAGGCAGATTTGTTAACAGCGATTGGCGGCATCGCTGGCGTCGAGGTGAGCGATGATGCCTCTGTGCATTCTGAGGGCATATTGGGTGTCATCGGTACGCCACGGGAAGAGGTTGATCGCTATCTGGACGATGCCCGAAAGCTTGAAACGCAAATTGCCAATTATGCCGCACGCCGCGTCGCTGTGGTCAGCACCGGCAGCGAGCTTTTGGCGGGCGAAATTGAAGATACAAATTTCGCCGCGATCCACGCGGCCATGTCTGGCGCCGGATTTGAAGTGGAATTTGGCGGCATTGCGGGCGATAGCGAGGCCGAAATTGCAGGCATGGTTGCCCGGCTGAGTGCCGAAGGCTTTGGCATCATCATCACGACAGGCGGCGTTGGCGCGGAGGATAAGGATCATAGCATCGAAGCGATGGAGCGGCTCGACCCACAGCTCTCAACCGCAATTCTGGCGCAGTATAAACGCGGCCATGGCCGTCATGTGAAGGATGCGGTACGCATTGCCATTGCAAGGCTCGGCTGGTCGACCATCTTTGCCCTGCCCGGCCCCACTCATGAGGTCAAACTCGCGCTGCCCATCATCATCCAAGGCCTTGAGGAAAAATCTGACTTGAGCCAGTTGGTGGAAGCAATTGCAGCGCCCTTGCGAGCAACCCTTCCTCACCACCCATAACTCAGCACAAATAGGACAAAGATCATGGCATCATCGCTTGAAAAGACACGGGCCGTTGTCACGGGCGCAGCATCCGGCATCGGCCGCGCCATCGCGCAAGAGCTGTCCCGTCGGGGTGCGACAGTCATCGCCAGTGATGTGAATGAAGCCGGGCTGGCCGAGACCTTGGCCGGCATGGGCCCGGGGAGCAGCTATTTTATGTGTGATGTGTCGGATCATGCGCAGGTGGAAGGCCTTGCCGCTTATGCCGTGGACACGCTTGGCGGATGTGATCTTCTCTTTGCCAATGCCGGGGTCATCGCGGCGGGAGCCTATACCAAGATTAGCCTTGCCGAAGTGAACTGGATCTTGGGCGTGAACATCCGGGGCGCCTGGAGCACAACTTCCACCTTTGCCCGGATGATGCAAAATCAGCCGGGCGGTGGCCGCATCTGCTTTACCGGCTCGGAACATTCACTGGGATACCAACATGCAGGGGCCGCCATCTACACGGCATCCAAACATGCCGTCCTGGGCCTTGCCGAAGTGTTGCGCGCAGAGGCCCCCGACACTGTATCGGTCAGCATCTTCTGCCCCGGCCTTGTCGGCACGGCCTTGGGCAGCGGAGGCCGTCCCGAAGGGCTTCCCCAGCTGGAACGCAATGTTGAGATGAGCGCGCGTATTCAGGCACGGGGCATGTCCCCCGAGGAGGCGGCCCGCGATGCCATTGACGGCACTTTGCGCGGTGATTTCTACATCGTCACCCACAGCCACACCATTCAGGCAGCCGAGCGCAGAATTGACGAAATCAAAGCTGCCTTTGCCATTCAGGCCCCATGGACCCGCAATGAAGACCGATATGAAGTCAACAGCGTCATTGCCGCGGTCGCCGCCGAAATAAAGGCAGAGAGTAAATGAGCAAGACGACCATGGGTGAAACGGTGAAGGCGGACTCAATTTGGTGGCAAGCGCGCTGCCCCGATCTTAGCGCCCTCAACCAAATGGGTGCTGCATCCTTGCAGGGCTATTTGGGCATCGAATTTACCGATGTTGGCGACGACTGGATAAGCGCACGCTTGCCGGTGGAACCCCGCAGTCATCAGCCCTGGGGGCGGTTGCATGGCGGCGCTTCTGTCGCCCTGGCAGAAACACTGGGTTCGGTCGGGGCCGTGTGCACGCTCAATCCCGAAGAGTTTATTGCGGTCGGGATGGAAATAAACGCCAACCACATCCGCCCCGTTCACAGCGGATGGGTAACGGGAACAGCACGCCCTGAATCGCGGGGGCGCACAACACAAATCTGGTCAATCCGCATCGTCGACGAAGATGGCCGCCTTGTCTGCATTTCACGGTTCACGGCAGCCGTCATCGCAGTCGACCGCGTATAAGGGATAGGAAGAATGCAATATCTTAACTTGGGCAATTCTGGACTGATCGTCTCGCGCATTTGCCTTGGCTGTATGAGCTTTGGCCGCCCGAATGCCGGTCGCCATGAATGGACCATTGATGAAGCCGCCAGCCGGATAATTATGCGTCAAGCGCTTGAAGCCGGGATCAACTTTTTCGACACGGCTAATGAATATTCGGCCGGCACATCAGAGGAATTTGTCGGCCGGGCAATTGCCGATTTTGCGCATCGCGATGAGATTGTGCTCGCGACCAAGGCCTATTCGCCTTGGCGGTCTGCGCCGAACACCGGCGGACTTTCGCGCAAAGCGCTTTTTCAGGCGATTGACGACAGCTTGAAGCGGCTCGGCACCGATTATGTCGACCTCTTCCAAATCCACCGTTGGGACTATTCCGTGCCGGTTGAAGAGATGATGGAAGCGCTTCACGACATCGTGAAGGCTGGAAAGGCCCGGTATATCGGGGCATCATCTATGTATGCGTGGCAATTTGCCAAGGCGCAGCACACCGCCGAACGCAATGGCTGGACGAAGTTCATTTCCATGCAGCCCCAGGTCAATCTGGTCTATCGTGAGGAAGAGCGGGAGATGATCCCCCTCTGCATCGATCAGGGAGTGGCAGTCCTTCCCTGGAGCCCATTGGCGCGTGGCATGTTGACGCGTGATTGGAATGAAAAAACCGCGCGCTCCGAAACCGATATGTTCAGCGCCTATCTCTATCGCGCGACCGCCGAGAATGATCGCCAAATTGTCGAGGCGGTTGCCAAAATTGCCGAAGAGCGCGGTTTGCCACGCGCGCAAATCGCTATGGCCTGGCTCTTGGGCAAAGCGGGCATTACAGCCCCCATCATTGGAGCGACCAAGCCGTCCCATTTGGATGATGCCATTGCGGCACTTGATGTCGCCTTGACTGCCGAAGAGGTGACGCGTCTCGAAAGCCCGTATTTGCCGCATCAAGTCATTGGCCTCGCCGGGCCCTTGCCTGTCGGCGGCAAGCTGACCCTGAAAGACCCTGCATAATGAGGGAGAATGTGACGGACGGGACAATCCCTGTCGATCTAGATGTCTTGTTCCAAAGCTATTCTTTGCGCGGCCTTAAACTGCGCAACCGCATCGTTGTGTCCCCTATGGCGACCTATTCGGCAGAGGATGGCTTTGTCACAGACTGGCATGTTCAGCATGTCGGAAAGCTGGCCGCGGGCGGGGCCGGATTGGTCTTTGTCGAGCAAAGCTCCGTCAATCTTCAGGGCCGCATCACGCATGGATGTCTTGGCATTTGGAAAGATGCCCATGTCGCCGGTCTAAAGAAGCTGACGACGCTGATCAGGGATCTTGGTGCGGCATCGGCGATCCAGATTGCCCATTCCGGTCGCAAGGGATCGTCTCAGCGACCTTGGGAAGGTGGCGGCCCGTTGGGCGATGCCGATGTCGCTGCACGAAACGAAGGTCCGTGGGAGATTTGTGCTCCCAGCCCCATCGCCTTTGATACAGATTGGCCCACGCCCAATGAGATGAGCACTGCCGCCATTGAGCAGGTGGTGGACGATTATCGCGCCGCCTTCATCCGCGCGCGTGACGCTGGATTTGACGTCTGCGAACTCCATTGTGCGCATGGCTATTTGATGCACAGCTTCTTGTCGCCACTCGGCAATCAGCGCACGGATGATTATGGTGGAGATCGCGCTGGGCGCATGAAGTTGCCGCTCAAAATTGCAGGGATCATGCGTGAGGTGTGGCCGGAGCATCTGCCCTGCTTCGTGCGCGTTTCATCGGTGGATGGCGTCGGCGTCGGCTGGCAGCTGGAAGATAGCATTGCCTATGCCAAGGAGCTTAAGAAGCTCGGCATTGATATGATTGATTGTTCTTCTGGCGGCTTCAAGCTTCCTGCTGAAAATAATCTAGTCGCTCGGACAACGGGTTTCCAGCTTCCCTTTTCGGAAGCGATCCGGAAAGAAGCCGGACTACCGACGATGGGTGTCGGCCTCATCCGGACCGGGGAGGAAGCCGCCATAGCCTTAGAGGATGGTCGTGCGGATTTGATTGCACTTGGCCGGGAATTGCTCTGGAATCCCAATTGGCCCATGCAGATTGCCGCAGAGCATGATGAAGCCAATGGGTGGAAGCTGATGCCCCCGCAATATGGCTGGTGGTTGCGCCGCCGCAAGGCGCAGCAAGGCAAGTGATCTGATCGCAGGAGAGAGAAATGACGGACTTGGTCACCTATGAATGCGCAGACGGCATCGCCATCCTGTCGCTCAATCGGGCAGAAAAGCGCAATGCCCTAAGCCTTGCCCTTTGGCAGGAGCTGGAGGGGCATCTTGACACGATTGAAGCCGCAGGCCGCGACATTTCTGTCGTCGTGCTGCGATCCAATGGCCCGGTCTTTTGCGCGGGCAATGATTTGAAGGAACGCGGGATCAAATTTCCCCGCCCCTTTTACCAGCCACAGATCATCACCCGGCTCGCCAACTTGCCCCAGCCCGTCATCGTGGCGGTGCAGGGAGGCTGCTTTACGGGTGGCTTAGAACTGGCCTTGGCAGGCGACATTATCATTGCATCCGAAAGTGCAAGCTTTGCCGATACGCATGGCAAGTTTTCCATGGTTCCCATGTGGGGGATGAGCCAGCGTCTACCGCGCCGCGTGGGCAGTTTTAAGGCCAGAGAGATCAGCTTTACCGGCCTACCCGTCTCCGGCACGGAGGCCGAACGCATTGGCCTTGCGAACAAATGCGTGCCCGATGATCAACTCGAAGCCGAGACACTGAGCATGGCACGCGCCATTGCCGGGCAGAGCAAGCACAGCATTTTTGCCTATAAAGAGCTTTATGTGGCGCAAGCAGATTTACCGCTGGGCGCAGGTTTAGCGCATGAAGTGTTCAATACTAAAGGGCGCGGCCCAGATTTGGAAGACCGTGTTGTCGGGGGCTTTGGCAAGAAATAGCCGAAAGCCCTTACGCGGTCAGAGCAGAAACGGGACGCCTTCCGTCAAATGCGCCCATTGCTTGCCATCATGGCCGAACAAAATCCGTGTGCCGCCTTTCCTGAGAGTGTCGAGGCGGCGATATGTCTCCATACCCTGTTCAATATCGGCCGTTGCTTTGGGCAAGACCATGACGTCAAGGTTGCGCTCGGTATAGCAGCAATCCCCGGCCAACAGCACCTCCCCGCCTGAGAGCTTCACGATCACACTTTGATGCCCCGGCGTATGGCCATAGGTCGGCACCATGCGCACCGTGCCGTCCCCAAAGAGATCATGTTCTCCCGATACAGCTTTAAAGGGCTGGCCGGTATCATAGTCTTCCGGCGTGTAGAGCATCGGCTGATCGCTGTTGCGCGCTGTTTCAAGCTCACGCTGCTGCACCACCACTGTCGCATTGGGAAGGTGGGCATTTCCGCCACAATGATCGATGTGCAGATGCGAGTTGATGACCCAGTTGATGCTTGCCGGATCAACATCAATCGCCTTCAGCCGCGTGGCGACGTCCATGCCTTCAAACCATTCCAGACCAAATTTGTCAGCCGGCAGGGCATTGGTCTGCTCACGGCGAAAGCGCACCCCCATGCCCGTGTCAAACAAAGCGCGCCCCTTGGGATGGTCAATCAAATAGGTCGGTACGGGCGCACGCATGTGCGGGCCCTCATCCCCTTCCACATAATAGCCGGGCTTGCACTGAAACCATCCGCAGTTGAAGGCATAAAGCGTCACCTTGTCGGTCATGACAGTCCTTTCAGGGCAGCCATGCGTGCCGCCATCCGTGCAAAATCGTCTATCTAATTACGATGGCGCGAGCAACATCTTCACCCGAGAAATTCAGCGCAAAGCCTGTGTCGGCGCCAAGCGCTCCCATTCCAAGCACCATTGCAGATCGCCTTTTGGCGTTGCGACGGGCAGCATTTTGAGCGTCAGCCGGTCACCTGCCAGATCGGCGATCCGGACGTAATCGGTCTGCGCGTCATTTTCATACAGGCAGATATCAAGGTGATGCACAATCCTGTCAGTCATGACGGTGAAACGTCCGGCATAAGCGGTAAAGGACGTCGCCGATTGGGCTGTTTCCTCCAACCCAGAATTATAGCGGCCAGCGGACATGCGCGTCCGCCCGGCATTCGCCATCAACACACATACCCGGTCATCGTCCAGATAATGAAGGACGCCATAAGCCCCCTCCCCTAGCGGACTTTTGCCTCTGTCTTCGCCGTTTAGCGTTTCATAGGTTCGCACAAGCCGCCAACTGCCAAGGATTGCGTCACGGCTAAGGGGTATAACGGACAAATCTCTATCCTTTCGAGGAGGAGGGGGACGGGCTGGTGAGGGACAAAAGTTGGCGCGCCGAAAGATTGGTAGCCTCGCCAAAAATCATCTCTCGGCACTGCCGCGCATTGGTCGGGCCGACAACGGGGCTCGCAAGGCTCGAAAACTTGGTCGACAGCATATCCGTCAGCGCATCCGCATCGCTCACAAAGTCAAACGTCCCCTGCTTTTCCAGCGCCCGTCCATCGGACAGATGGATAGCAAGTGACATCATGCCCAGCGCAAAATCAGGATCAAGCGTGACATTGGTGCGCGCAATCATATCCTTCAGCGCGCCATCTCTAGCGAGCCTATCGCTATAGCTTTCAGGGTTCGCCGTATCGATGCCGAGCAGCGTCATCGCCACCACCGCACGAACACTGAATTTCAGTTCCAAGCCTGATTTGGGCGCTGCGATATTGCAGATGCTGTCTGCGGCCGGGGCCAGCCTTATCGCGATCGCGCTGATATCCTCTATCGCAAATCCCGCCTCACGTTGCAAAGCCGCCGCGGCATCAATGGCAGGGTGGGTCACGGCACAGGCTGCATGGGCCTTAAACGTGACTGTGGCGACAAAGGGGGTTGGAACCGCCCCTAGCCCAAGCTGCGCATCTGAATCGCTACTGAGCGGCCTTGCAAAGCCTTGCGGACTGCCGATGATATCCTGAGCTCCGGTCAAACCCTTTGCGGCCCATTGAGCCGAGGTGAGCGCGATCAAAGAGGCCCATCCGGCGTGCAAGGGTTTGGCATCGCTGCCAAAGGACGCCCGCAGACCTGCCGCCCGCGTCCCCGCCAAACCCAGGGCATGGCTGGTTTGTTCGCGTGTCAGATCCAGCAGGAAGGCCGCTGCCAAAGCCCCTGCCACCGCGCCAACTGTGCCCGTACAGTGAAAGCCGCGGGCATAATGATCTGCCCCCATCATCAGCCCGATGCGTCCGGCCGCCTCCGTCCCCGCGACGATTGCGCGCAACTGACGGTCGCCATCTATGTCTGCATCGGCCGCCAATGCGATCAGCGCCGGTAAAATGGCAACTGACGGATGCCCGATCATCGCGGGCATCCCATCATCATAATCCAGCGCATGGCCTGCCGCGCCATTGACCAGCGCAGCATCGCGCAGGCTCACTGTCTCTGTCCGGCCAATGAGCCGCTGGCCATGGGCTGATCTATCTTCTGCCGCATCGGACGCAAGGATGGTGACAATTGGCTCTTTGGCTCCGGCAATTGTGACCCCAAGCCAATCGAGCAGGCATAAGCGCGCCCGCTGCAATTCCTCTGGCCCCGCAGTCTGCGCACGCGCAAAGCACACCTCTCTCAGCGTAAGCGTTGCCGTCATACGACCTCCATCTTTTGCACGGAAAGCCAAGGATATGCCTCCCAATAGGCCTGGCCAAAGGCCTCTATCTTGCTTGCAGCCGAAAGCGTCATGCCAATGGCGTCCAGTCCCTCCAGCAGCCCATGCCGGTTGCGCGGCTCAATGCTAAACTCAAATTGCGTGGTCCCCGCCGCAATCATGCACCCGACCAGATCAACGGTCATTGTTGCGGTTGCGGGCGTTTGGGCGCGTTGCATCAATTGCGACACAAGGGATCGGTCAAGCCGGATCGGCAAAATGCCGTTGATGCAGCAGTTCCCATAGAAAATATCGCCAAACCGGGGCGCGATGATGCAGCGGATGCCCCATTCCTGAAGTGCCCAGACCGCTAATTCGCGTGATGACCCGCACCCGAAGTTATCGCCTGCAATCAGGATCTGTGCCTTGCGCCAAGGATCGCGATTGAGAATGAATTCCGGCCGCTCCTCATCCTCCGGCGTGAAGCGGAGCCGCCGAAACGCCTGCCGGGCCTGCATCCCGCGTGCCATTTGAGCACCTGCTGTTGCCGGCCAAATCATGTCGGTATCCACATTGTCGATCGGCAAGGGGGCCGCAATCGCGGTCAGGCAAGTGAAGGGATCAGCCATTATACTGCTCGCCTTCCCGAATATCGACAAAATGGCCTGCAATGCCACACGCAACGGCCATAGCAGGGCTTACCAAATGGGTGCGCACGTCGCGGCCCTGGCGATGCTCAAAATTGCGATTAGAGGTCGCTGCAACACGGGTGCCTGCGGCAGGTGCATCGCCGCCGCAACACATGGAGCACGCAGAGCTGCGCCATTCAAAGCCAGCGTCGATGAAGATCTGATGCAGGCCTTCGGCTTCAGCCTGATGCTTGACCAAGGTCGACCCCGGAGCAATAAACCCAAGTACGCCCTTTGCCAGCCGCCGACCGCCAACCATACGCGCGGCCTCTCGCAAATCTGACAGGCGGCTATTGGTGCAACTGCCAATGAACACCTGATCAATGCGAATATCGGTCAGGGCCATGCCCGGTCTGAGCCCTTGATAGGCCAAAGCGCGCTCAATTTCCGCCGCTTCCTCGGGCGTTGTGCCATCTTCTGGCGATGGTACGATGCCTGTAATGGGCAGAACATGCTGCGGGCTTGTGCCCCAACTCACCTGTGGTGCGACGGACGCGGCATCGATATGCACGATTTTATCAAAAGGCGCGTCGACATCAGATTCCAGAGCGCGCCAAGCCGCCACAGCCTGAGCCCAGCCTTCCTCAGTCGGCGCGCACCGACGCCCGGCAAGATAGGCAAAACAGGCGTCATCTGGCGCAATCAGGCCGCTGCGCGCACCCGCCTCAATAGCCATGTTGCAAAGGGTCAACCGGGCTTCCATGTCCAACGCGGCAACTGTGGGACCCCGAAATTCAATGGCATGGCCGGTTGCGCCTGCCGTGCCAATTTGGCCAATGATCGCGAGGATCAGATCCTTCGCCGTCACCCCGGGGGAGAGAGCCCCGCCAATCTCAATCGCCATGGTTTTGGGCTGCGCAGCAACCAATGTGCCCGTTGCCAAAACATGCGCCATTTCGGTCGTGCCAATGCCAAAGGCGATAGCCCCCAATGCGCCGAGAGTGGAGGTATGACTGTCTCCACAAACCGCAATCATGCCGGGCAACACCAGCCCAAGTTGCGGCGCGATGACATGGCATATGCCCTGATCCATGCTGCGAAAGGGAATATAAGGCACCCCAAAATCAGCACAATTACGCTCCAACCCTTCGATCATCTCCCGCGCGCGGCCCGGCGGGACGGGTTTTTCGCGGTTGAGGGTTGGCACCACATGATCGGCAACCGCAATGTGCATGGAAGGCCGAGCAAGTGGCAGGCCGCGCTGCCGAAGCTCATCAAAGGCCTGAATGCTGGTGCCTTCATTCAAGATATGGCGATCAACCCATAAGAGGCAGGTGCCATCCCCATGATCGTCGATGACATGCGCTTGCCAGATTTTCTCAAACAATGTGCGCGACGCATTCCCTAAGCGTGCAGACGGTGTCTCCGTCATTCGAGTATCCCGTCCAATCGCTGCAAAAGGCCAATCAGCGTGGTCCATTCTTTTTGCGTGAATTCAGAATGAAGCCGGGCGTTGCGGGTCTCTGCACTGGCATAAAGCTGCTCGGCCAAGACGATGCCCGCTTCGGTCAACTGCACACGCCAAGCCCGGCGATCTTCGGGGTCTTGCACACGTTCGACCAAGCCGCTCGCGACCATACTGTCGAGCCGACGCGTCATCCCGCCTGCCGTAATGCCCAAGCCATGCTGGACATCCGCAACCCGTGCCACATGGTCTTCGGTTGTCCGGTAAATCAGGCCGAGTACGAACAAATCGGTGACATGATATCCCGTTGCTGCTGCTTGGTCTGCTGCGATTTTCTGAAGCCGCGACGAAATCGATTGGAGCAGCGCCATGCCCTGGCGACGTGACTGCTGCTTTGGATCTCCCTCTACGGCCGTCGCGCGGGCAAGCACGGTGTAGAAGCGCCCCGGAACAGTTGCCGCGCTCTTGCGTGCGGCCGATTTGCGGCCTTTGCCTGGGCGGATATCCATCGTCACGAATTGGCCAAGTTACGCCGCGACCTTGGGCCAAATGCCCAAATTGCCATCAGGATTATGGATCACCCGCATATCTTGCGGAATTGGCCGGCAAGGCCGCCCTTGCAGCCAAAGCCGCAGCAAAAGCCGCTTATCATAGGGGCCATCCCCATCTTCAAACGCCGTTCTGCTGTGCATCATTTCCATATTGTTGATGAACACGACCTCACCGGGCTGCAACATCTGGTGCAGGTGCAATTCTGGCCGATTGACCACGGACTCAAGGAAGGTCAGCGCCTCTCGATCAGCCTCGGTCAATATTTCGGCAAAGCGGCTTTGCTGATGCACCAGCATCGCATTTCCGCCATAATAGCAACTCCGCAAATTGCCGACCTCTCCAAAAATGGGCACGCGATAGGGCGTAACAGGGCTGCAACCCTCCGGCTCTTCAAAATTGCGATGCGCGGGATAACCACGCTTGAGCAGGGCCAGAATATCGGGCCGCTCTTGTTCAATAATTTCCCAGACCTTGAGCGCACTGACGAACACATTTTCCCCGCCGGCCTTGGCTTGGTTGATGCAAAACAATGCCAAAACGTCAATTCGGTCGGCATGGAGCGGCGCCATATCTGATGTGCCATAGACGCGCGCGCCAACCATGCCCGGCTGCACCGCCACAGTGCCCATCAGCTTGCCATGCGTATCCTGTGACACCCCAATGCCGAAATGCGCGCCGATCCCCCAATAGAGCCGCCACATATCATCGAGTGGCAAGTCCCGAACCGGAAGGCCGCGCAACACCAACAGGCCCTGCCCATCCTTGAAGGCGCGGACCCAATCCGCAAAGCTCTCTGCCAATTCTGGATCGTAAAATTCTTCACGCGTAATCTCGGTGACGGCAAGCCCTTTTGCCTTGGTCGCGTCGACCAACGCCATCATCCGCGTCAGTTGATCGGGCGGGATATCGACGGTTCCGGCCTGCGCGTCATAATCGGCCGCCGCCCACCCCTTTTTGGTGAAGTTAGGCCAGCCATCTTCGCGTTCAAAGCTGCTATGTGTCATGACAAATCTCCTGACAGGGCGGGCCGCTGTGTTGCCGGGCGCAAAATCCGTCCGGGCAACGCCTGTGCGACCTGATCATGGCGATGCACAACCTGCCCATTGACGATGGTCGCAACAAACCCCACCGCGTCTTGAACCAAGCGAAGGCCGCCTGCGGGCAGATCATGCGTGGCGCGCGGGATGCGCAAGTTAATGCGGTCATAATCAATGACGTTGATATCGGCGCGCATGCCCGGCGACAGCTGCCCACGATCCGCCAAACCCAAAAGATTGGCACAATCCTGTGTCATCCACTTGATCACAGCGGGCAGTTCTAACCGATCGCCCAATGTCCGATCACGCGTCCAGTAAGACAGCATATAGGTTGAGATGCTGGCATCGCAGATAATGCCGGAATGCGCCCCGGCATCGCCCAAGCCCGGCACGCTATGCGGGTTGCGCATCATCTCAAGCGCCGGTTCCAGACTATATTCCGCGAAGTTTCCCCCGGCGAGCAGCAAAATCCGCCGCCCGTCCTCTTCCAACAAAAGATCATAGGCATAGTCCATTGCTGGAATGCCCTTGGCCGCAGCCAAAGCATCGACGCTGTCGGCCTGTGTCGGCTCGTAATTGGGCACATCGTAAAAGGGAAAGACAAGGCCAAAGCCACGCACGCGCTCTGGCAGCCGCAACTGAGCGTCCTCTGCTTCCGACAAAAGCTTGGCCCGCAATTCAGGAGTGCGCATAGCGGCGACCTGCTCCGCCAGCGGCGCATGGGCGAAGGGCTTAAAGCTTGGGCAGCGGGAGAATGGGTGGAGGCTGGTCTGCAAACCCATCAATGCGCCAGTCGGACGGCCCAACACCTGCGGGTGCATCTCAATGCCTTGCGCATTGGCGCGGTCGCTAATCTCCAGCAGAGCGCGCCAGCCATCTGGCGTCCGATTGGTTTGCTTCAGCGAATACATGATCGGCCGTCCACTCGCCTTGCCGACGCGCGCAAACATTTCCAGCTCTTCGCACGCGAGCGGAAATTGGTTGAACTCAATGGCGACCTGAAACACGCCACGCCCCGCGCGCGCCATGCCCTCGGCCAACGCCTGAAATTCGGCCTCTTCTGCAAGAACGCTGGGAATATGATGCCCATCGCTGGTCTTCTGATCGCGCAATGTTGAGGTGCCAACGCCAATGGCCCCCGCACGGATCGCATCGCAGACGATGCTGGCCATCTGCTCACGCTCTTCGGCGGTTGCGACGTCCGTCAGGCAGCGATCCCCCATGACATAGGCCCGCAGCGTCGAATGGGGGATGAGCGTCGCCACATCCATATTGAACTGGCGCTTTGACAAAGCCTCCAGATAATCCGGGAAGCTCTCCCACTCCCCAGGCAATCCTGCGGACAAATCTGCAAAGCTGATATCCTCAACAGTTTCCATCAACTGGATCAGCGTTTCCCGATCTTTCGGCCGACAGGGCGCAAAACCGACACCGCAATTGCCCGTCACAACGGTTGTGACGCCATGACCGGTGGCGGGATGCAGAACCGATTCCCAAGTTACATGCCCATCCAAATGGGTGTGAAGATCGATAAAGCCGGGCAAAAGGGCTTGGCCCTCGGCCTTGATGATCTCAGCGCCGCGCGGCGCCTTGATGTCGGGCCCAACGCTAGCGATCTTGCCATCGGTTATGATCACATTGGCCTTGAAGGGCGCTGCTCCTGT
>JBBATU010000018.1:0-39428 GCA_040398565.1 Chakrabartia sp. | reverse complement strand
CTTCAAGCTGTGCACCGCGTCTTCCCAATAGCCATGGAGCGAAGCGGCATGTTCAAACAGCCCTTCGGACTTATAGACGTCGAGCGTGGCAAGGCCGGCGGCGGCAGCCAGAGGGTGGCCGGAATAGGTATAGCCGTGGAACAGCTCAATCCCATCCGGGCCGCCTTCCACCACGCCATCATGGACGTGGCGGCTGATCGCAACAGCACCCATGGGCACGGCGGCATTGGTTAGGCCCTTGGCCATTGTGATCATATCCGGTGTGACGCCCAGCGTGCCAGAGGCAGTTGCCCCGCCGACCCGGCCGAACGCGGTGATGACTTCGTCAAAAATCAGCAAAATGCCGTGCTTGGTTGTAATTTCACGTAGCTTTTCCAAATAGCCGATAGGCGGCACGAGGACGCCGGTTGACCCGGCCATTGGCTCAACGATGACGGCGGCAATTGTTTCAGCGCCATGGAGAGCGACAATCGACTCCAGCGTATCGGCAAGGTGCGCGCCCCATTGGGGACGGCCTTTGGAAAAGGCATTATGCTCAAGATTGTGGGTGTGGGGCAGGTGATCCACGCCGGTCAGCAATGTCCCGAACTGGCGGCGGTTGTTCACGATGCCACCAACGGAAATCCCGCCAAAGCCAACGCCATTATAGCCGCGCTCCCGCCCGATTAGCCGCGTTCTTGTGCCCTGCCCACGGGCGCGCTGATAGGCGAGCGCGATTTTGAGCGCGGTATCAACCGATTCAGAACCTGAGTTGGTGAAGAAAATACGGTCCAGACCCTTGGGCATCATCGCGGCGACGCGCGATGCAAGCTCAAAGGAGAGAGGATGGCCCAATTGGAAGGGCGGCGCATAATCCAGCTCAGCGGCTGTCTTCTGGATCGCCTCAACAATGGATGGGCGGCAATGGCCCGCATTGACCGCCCAAAGACCTGCCGTGCCGTCTAATATCTGCCGGCCATCATCGGCGGTATAGTGCATGTCCTTGGCCGCTTTGAGCTGGCGGGGTGCCGCCTTGAAGGCGCGATTGGCCGTAAACGGCATCCAAAGGGCGGCAAGAGGATCATTTTCTAGGGTCATTATGCGGCTCCAGCATCAGGCATTTGAGGTCTTATGCAATGCAGATCGGTCTCATCGCGATTGAAAAGAATGTTGCGATCGGAAAATTCTGATCGGCGGTCGCTTATGCATTTGATTTAGTTTGCACTTGGCACTTCACCCAATAGCTGATCAGAAATGCAACGGCGACGATCACACTCGCCCAAAGCTCCATTGCATGTTTTTCAGACAAGCCCATCAGCAAGAGGACACCCGCCATGCCCGCAAGGGCGGCCCAAGTGCCATAGGGGTAGAGCCACATCTTCACCTGCAAGCGTTCCGGCGCTTCCCGCTCCAGCTTTGCCCGCAGCCGAAGCTGGGCCGCCGCAATGATCATGTAGATGAACAGCATGATGGCGCCGGAGGAGGTGACAAGGAAGTTGAACACCCGGTCGGGCGCGAACACGGCCGCTGCAAGCGCGCCATAGCTGAACAGGCTGGCGATCAAGATGGCCCGCGCCGGGACCTTAGACTTGCTGAGCTTCACGCAAGATTGTGGGGCATCGCCGTTTTTCGCCAGTCCGAACATGGCGCGGGATGTGATGTAAATCCCCGAATTCAAGCAGGAGAGAACAGCCACGAGAACAATGCCGTTCATGATAAGGTCAGCCGCCGGGTAGCCCATAACGCGGAGCGCCTGAGCAAAGGGCGATGTGCCGGGTTCGATTTCAGTCCAGGGAACAACCGAAACAATCATCAGGATCGACAGAACAAAAAAGATCAAGATGCGCGTCGACACAGAAATGGTCATGCGGGCGATCGTCTTTGATCCGGATTCGGATTCAGCAGCAGCCAGAGTGGCGATTTCAGCGCCGCAGAGCGAGAATATCGTGGTTGCAACCCCTGCAAAAATCACGGCAATTCCTTGCGGCGCAAAGCCTCCATGTGCGGTCAGATTGGCAAAGGTTGGTCCAGCCGGGGAGGTGAAGCCCATGGCATAAGCCGCCGCGATCAGGATGAAGACCAGAATGGCAATGACTTTGGTTGAAGCAAACCAAAACTCAAACTCACCATAGGACTTGGCGGACAAAAGATTGACCCCGGTCAATATCGCCATCAGCGCGACCCCGATTTCCCACACATCAAATTGGGGAAACCAGCCATGGATAATCTTGGCCCCGGCAATGGCTTCAATCGCAATCACAACGACCCAGAAATACCAATAAAGCCAGCCCACGAGATAGCCGGCCCAATTGCCGACGCCGACGCGGGCAAAGTCTGGGAAGGTTTGGACGCCCGTGAGCGCCATCGCCATTTCCGAGATCATCCGCATAACAAGCAGGACGAGAAAGCCCGCAAGGGCATAGCTAAGAACGGCGGCTGGGCCGATTGTGCTGATTGCAGTCGACGAGCCGACAAATAGCCCTGCACCGATAATGCCGCCAAACGTGATCATCGACACATGGCGCGGCTTGAGGCTCCGGCTCAACTCATTTGCAGATGATGGCGGCGTTGCGCCAGCCTGTGATGCGTCTGTCATATGCCCCTCGCTTCTCTTTAGGGCGTGTCTAGCGTTGGCAATGCTGTCTTGTAAATGACGGGGCGCAGGGCAAAACTGGTCGTCACATTGGCGACGCCCGGAACGCGGGTCAGGCTATGGCGCAGAAAGTCTTCAAATTGTGTGAGGGACTTCACGAGAACGCGCAGCTGATAATCGGCCTCTCCCGTCATCAAATAGCATTCCATAACCTGCGGGAATTGCGAAACGGCCGTCTCAAAGGCTTCAAGGTGGCGGTCATCCTGCTGGTCAAGGCGCACACGCACAAATGCTGTGACACTCAGGCCCAGAGCTTCAGGATCAACCAGCGCTACATAGCGCGAAATGATACCCGCCGTCTCAAGCTGGCGAACGCGACGCAGGCAGGGGCTGGGGGAGAGGCCAACCTGATCGGCCAATTCCTGATTGGTGATGCGACCATCGGCCTGAAGCGCCTCAAGGATTTTCTGGTCAATCGCGTCTGGTGAAAAATTTGGCATAATCTGCCTCTTGATTGGCATTAAAAAATTAAAACTGCCAAAATAGAAGCATTTCTAACAAGAGATTGCAAGGACATGCTGCGGGGTTGGCCGCTATCTGTCAAAAATTGCCTGTTGGAGATTTGCTATGGCGAAGAAGATTGCGGATGCCCGCGCCGATTTGGTTTCGGCTCTTGAGGTGCTCGACACGCGCTTGCGCTGGTTATCGTCTTGGACCGTGCATAATGCCAACCATATTCGTGAAAAGCGCGATGGCCTGAAAGTCGGGGGGCATCAGGCTAGCTGTTCTTCGATGACGGCCATCATGACGGCGCTTTATTTCCACGCGCTGCGCCCTCAGGATAAGGTCGCGGTGAAGCCGCACGCAGGCCCTGTCTTGCAGGCGATCCATTATCTGTTGGGCAATCAATCGCTGGAGCAGTTGCAACGCTTTCGGGCCCTTGGCGGCGCGCAAAGCTATCCTTCGCGGACAAAGGATAAAATCCCTGTCGATTTTTCAACGGGGTCTGTCGGCCTTGGTGTTGCCATCACTGCCTTTTCCAGCCTGGTGCAGGATTATTTGATCGCCCATGGTCAAATGGAAGAACAGGATGCCGGGCGCATGATTGCGCTGATGGGCGATGCGGAACTGGATGAAGGCAATATCTACGAATGCCTGATTGAGGGTTATAAGCACGATATCCGAAATTGCTGGTGGGTGGTCGACTATAATCGGCAGTCGCTGGACAGCACGACCGCAGACCGGATGTTCCGGCGCTTTGACGATATTTTTGAAACGTGCGGCTGGCGTGTTGTCACCTTAAAGCATGGCAAGCTGCAACAAGAGGTTTTTGCCCGGCCCGGCGGCGCGGCGATTGCCGATTGGATCGATAATTGCCCCAATGCAGAATTCGCAGCCCTCACTTATCAGGGCGGGGCCGCTTGGCGAGAGCGGTTGATGGCCGATCTGGGAAATGCCACCGATGTCGCCGCGCTGATCGCAAGCTTTGACGATGCGGGCCTTGCCCATTTGATGACCAATTTGGGCGGCCATTGCATCGAAAGCCTGATCGACGCTTTTGACGGGGTACAGGATGATCAGCCGACATTGTTCATCGCCTATACGGTCAAAGGCTATGGTTTGCCGCTGGCCGGGCATAAGGACAATCATTCCGGCATGATGAACCCCGGACAGATTGACCAATTGCGCACCAGCCTTGGCATTGCCGAAGGGTCAGAATGGGCCCCTTATGGTGGCCTTGGGGATAATCAGGCGGCGTTGTTGCGGGACTTTGTGGCCAACAGCCCGCTGGCCCATAAGCCGCGCGACTGGGATGCCCCGCTTATTCCCGTGCCAGACCATTTGCCCGTTCCGGCCTCCGACGCGCAATCGACACAGGCGGCTTTCGGCAACATCCTTCTTGATCTCGCAAAGTCCGACGCGCCTTTGGCCGACCGGATCGTGACAACCGCACCCGATGTGACGCAAACGACCAATTTGGGCGCGTTCGTTAATCAGCGCGGGCTGTTTCGCCGATCAGAAACAGTCGACGTTTTTCGGGCCGCCAAAATCCCATCCGCGCAGAAATGGGATGGCCATGCCGCGGGCCAACATATGGAACTCGGCATTGCGGAGAATAACTTCTTCCTCGCACTCACCTCCCTTGGGCTGGCTGGGCCGCATTTCGGTACGCGCCTCATTCCCATTGGGACGGTCTATGATCCGTTCATTGCCCGTGGCCTCGATGCGCTGAATTATGGGTGTTATTCCGATGCGCGCTTCCTGCTTGTCGGGACACCATCGGGTCTGACATTGGGGCCAGAGGGCGGAGCGCACCAATCCATCAACACGCCCCTTATTGGCATGGGTCAGCCCAATCTGGCCTATTTTGAACCAGCTTGGGCCGATGAAGTCGCCTTGGTGATGCGATGGGCCTTTGACTATATGCAGCAGCCGGATGGCAGCTCTGTTTATATCCGCCTCAGCACGCGGGTTATTCCGCAAATGCCACGCGAAAATGACGATTGGCAGGCGGATGCGCTGAAAGGCGGCTATTGGCTGCGCAAGCCCGGGCCGCAGGCGGATGCCGCGCTTGTCTTCACAGGGGCCATTGCACCCGAAGTGTTGAGCGCTTGGGAACAATTGGCGGAAGACATCCCTGGCATTGGCTTGCTTAACGTCACGTCGCCAGATTTGCTTCATCGGGACTGGTCTCAGCGCCATGCCTCGCGCTGGGTCGATGGGCAGTTGATGGGTTGTCATGCAGAGCATCTGCTGTCGGCGCTTGCGCCGGGGGCAGGGCTCGTCACCGTCATTGACGGTTCACCGGGGGCGCTTTCTTGGTTGGGCGCCGTGCGCGGCATGCGGGTCAGCCCGCTTGGGATTAGCAGCTTTGGCCAAACGGGCGATTTGCCGGATCTGTATCGCACCTATCGGTTGGATGCAGATGCCATTATCGATGCCGCGGCAGAGCTTTTCATTTAACTGATAAAATAGATTAGAATAACTAATAATGACCAATTACAGGGCTTGCGCGGTTGTCGCGGCGCACCCTGCACTGACATAGCGCGCTGATTATCTCAGGTTCAAATGGGTCAGGCGCTTACATGATGAAAACAACAGCTCGTGCCGTGGTGATTGGCGGCGGTGTCGTCGGGGTTAGCGCGCTGTATCACCTCGCCAAAATGGGGTGGAGCGACGTTGTCCTGCTGGAGCGTAAGGAGCTTACGTCTGGGTCAACATGGCATGCAGCGGGGCTTCTGCCCTTGTTCAACCTCAGCTATTCGGTCGGAAAGCTGCACCAATATTCGGTTGGGCTGTACCCGAGCCTAGAAGAAGAAACCGGCCTGAACGTCGGCTTCTCACAGGTGACCAATATTCGCCTCGCCACCACCCGCGATCGGATGGATGAATATCAATATTATGCAGGCGTCGCCCGGACAATTGGGGTGGATGTGAATTTCCTGACGGCCGAACAGGTCAAAGAGATTTGGCCTTTGTGCAATACGGACGGGGTGATTGGGGCCATTCAGCATCCGGAAGATGGCTATATCCAGCCCGCCGATTTGACCCAGGCCTTGGCGAAGGGCGCGCGGCAACGCGGTGCTACAATTTATCGTAACACAACGGTCAACGCCATTACGCAGCAGCCAAATGGCGAGTGGCTGATCTCAACCGATCAGGGCGACATCACCTGCGAACATGTCATTTCCTGCTCGGGCAATTTTGCGCGGCAGACGGGGGCCATGGTCGGCCTCGATATTCCGGTCATTCCGGTCGAACACCAGTATATCGTCACGGAACAGCACCCGGCGATTATGGAGCGCAAGCGGCAGGGCCTTCCCGAAATGGGCGTTTTGCGCGAATCTGACGCAAGCTATTATATGCGTGAAGAAGCAGGCGGTCTGTTGCTTGGGCCGTATGAAGTGGGGGCACCCGCCTGTTATGTCGATGGCCCAGCGGCGAACAGCGAATATGAGCTTTTCCCCGACGCGTTGGAACGTCTTGAGCCTTATATTTTGGCGGCCATGAGCCGTGTGCCCGCCTTTGGCGAAGTGGGCATTAAGAAGGTGTATAACGGCGCAATCGCCTATACGCCCGATGGTTCGCCCATTGTCGGGCCGGCTTGGGGCCTGAAAAACTTCTGGCTCAATGAAGGGCATAGCTTTGGCGTGACTGCGGCCGGCGGTGCTGGCTGGCAATTGGCGCATTGGATTGTCGATGGAGAGCCGACAATCGATATGATGGGCGTCGATCCCCGCCGCTTTGGCGATTATGCGGGTCGCGGTTTCCTGATTGAGAAGAATGAGGAAGCCTATGCCAAGGTCTTCACAGTCCATTATCCTGATGAAGAACGCGAAGCTGGCCGCGCTTTGCGGCGGACGCCCTGCTATGACCGGATGAAGGCGCTCGGCGCTGTATTCGGGTCTGTTTTTGGGTGGGAGCGGCCAAATTGGTTCGCGCCTGAAGGCTATACGTTGAGCGCGGCTGACCTTGATAAGCCCGATGTTCTGCTGAACGACAATCACCCCGTTGTGCCGGGAGAGCCGATCCGGGAAAAATGGTCATTCCGGCGGTCCAACTATTTCGAACATGTTGGCAATGAATGCCGCCATGTGCATGAAAAGCTTGGCATTCAGGACATGAGCGCCTTTGCTAAATGCGAAATTTCTGGCCCCGGTGCGGAGGCCTGGCTTGACCAGCTTTTGACGAATGCTGTCCCGAAAAAGGTCGGTCGCGTGACCTTGTCTTACTTGCTGACCAATAAGGGCGGCGTGCGCAGCGAATTTACGGTCTATAAAATGGCGCCGCAGCGTTATTACCTTGTCTCGGCCGGGGCCTATGAGCGCCACGACCATGACTATCTGAAAAAGGCGATGCCGCGCGACGGGTCGGTCAGCTTTGAACGATTGACGACGTCCATGGGTGTGTTGGTGCTGGCTGGGCCGCGTGCGCTCGATGCTCTCAACAAAATCACCGATGCTGATCTATCGAACGAAGCCTTCCCGTGGCTGACGGGCAAGAAGATCAGCCTGGGTCTGGCGCAAGTTGAAGCGCTTCGCGTGAACTTCATTGGCGAATTGGGCTGGGAAATTCACCACCCCATCGAAATGCAGAACTATATTTTCGACCTGTTGATGGAGGCCGGGGCAGAGTTTGAAATCAAGCCCTTTGGCATTCGCGCGATGACGGCGATGGCGATTGAAAAAAGCTATAAGCTGATCCCACGGGAATTGTCGGTTGAATATTCCGCCTATGAAAGCGGTTTGGATCGATTTGTTAGCCTTAAGAAGCCGGGCTTTTTCGGCAAGGATGCCTTGCTGGCCTGGCGCGAGAGCGGAGCTGCCAACACGCTGGTTACAATGGAAGTCCACGGCGTGACGGATGCCGATGCCCGTGGATCGGAAGCGATTTACAAGGATGGAGAGATTGTCGGGCGGGTGACGTCTGGTGGTTATGGATGGCGCGTTGGGAAGAGCCTTGCGCTGGCGATGATCCGGCCTGACCTTGCCGTCGAAAATGCCGAGTTTGAAATTGCCATTTTGGGCAAGCGGCATAAGGCAACGCTGATCCCGGATTCTCCTTTTGATCCAGAAAACACGGCCCTTAGGAGCTAAAAGCTATGGCGCGCTTTGAACCTATTGCCCAATTGCTGAAGGCAGATCGCAAGGGGATGACCCTGCCGCGAGACCTTTATGTGAGTGAAGAGGCTTTTCGCTTTGACACGCAGGTGATGCTCAAATCCGTGTGGCTCTATGCCTGCACGGTGGCGCACGTCAAAAACCCGGGCGATTATTTCGTGTTTGAAGTTGCGCACAATTCGATCATCATCATCCGCGGCCGCGACAATGAAGTCCGGGCATTTTGGAACAGCTGCCGCCACCGTGGCGCGCGGATTTGTGAAGAGCAGCGCGGCCGTGCACCGCGCCTGACCTGCCCCTATCACCAGTGGACCTATGGCCTGGATGGAGCCTTGCTGGCTGCGCGCAGCATGGCGGAGGATTTTGATAAGAAGCAAAATGGGCTGATGCCCGTGGCGCTTGAGAATGTTGGCGGGCTGATCTTCATCTGCATGGATGACAACCCGCCGCCCATTGATCGCGTTAAGGCCGATATTGTCGATCAGATTGCGGTTTATGATATGGAACGCTGCAAAGTCGCGGTGCAGGATAATTATATCGAAGACGCCAATTGGAAATTGGTGATGGAGAATAACCGCGAATGCTATCATTGCGATGCGGGCCATCCGGAATTGATCAGCGTTCTTGGAACCTATGGCTTTGGCAAGGGCTTGCCCGAAGATGGGGAGGCCGATGTTGTCGATGACAAGGCTTTTGACTCTATGGTGGAGGCCAAGCGGCAGCAGTGGAAAGACATGGGAATTTTTCGCGAGCTGGTGGAGTTTCCCGATGGCTGGTGGCACCGCATCGCGCGTCTGCCGCTCGCCAATGGGGCCGTCACCCAGTCGATTGATGGCAAGTTGGCGTGCAAGAAGCTGATCGGCCCCTTCACGGAGCCGGAAACATCCAGCCTATCGGTGTGGACACAGCCCAATAGCTGGCATCATTTCTGCTGCGACCATGTAGTCACATTCTCGCTGACCCCCGTGTCTGCGGGCAAGACACTGCTGCGCACAAGCTGGCTGGTGCATGAAGACGCGGTGGAGGGTGTGGATTATGATCCGGACCATATCGCCGCTTTGTGGCGGACAACCAACACACAGGACGGCTATTTTTCGACGATCAATCACCAAGGCATTTCAACCGATGGCTATCGCCCCGGTCCTTATGCGGTTGAGGAAAAGCTGGTTGAGGATTTTAAGGATTTTTATGTGCAGCAGGCCAAGGCAGCCTTGCACAAGGAGACCCAGTCATGAGCCGATTTAGTGCGCTCAGCCTATTCACCAAGGCATTTGGCGGGCACCAAAGCTGGCCAGAGCAATGGCCGGACGCCGCGCCCAAGCCCGCTTATGATGCGATTATTGTCGGCGGTGGCGGTCATGGGCTGGGCGCTGCTTATTATCTCGCCAAGAAATATGGGATCACCAATGTCGCCGTCCTTGAAAAGGGCTGGATTGGTGGCGGCAATACGGGGCGCAATACAACGATCATCCGCTCCAACTATCTCTATGATGAGAGCGCGCATCTTTATGATCATGCGGTCAAGCTTTGGGATGGGCTGAGCCAAGAGCTGAACTATAACACCATGTATTCTAAGCGCGGCGTGATGATGCTCGCGCATAATGTGCATGATGTTCAAAGTTTTAAGCGGCATATCCATGCAAACCGCCTGAACGGCGTGGATAATGAATGGCTGACCCCGGAAGAAGCCAAGGCCTATTGCCCGCCGCTCAATATCTCGCCCGATGCGCGGCACCCAGTGCTGGGCGCGGCGCTGCAACGGCGGGGCGGCACAGCCCGCCATGATACAGTTGCTTGGGGCTATGCCCGCGCAGCCGCCGCGCTTGGCGTCGACATCATCCAGAATTGCGCCGTCACGGGCATTAATCGTGGCCCCGATGGCGCAGTGACGGGCGTGGAGACAACGCGCGGGTCGATCGCCTGCAAGCGCATTGGCGTTTCTGCGGCGGGCAATACGTCTGTCCTTATGCAGATGGCGGGGCTTGATTTTCCGCTGGAGAGCTATCCGCTTCAGGCGCTGGTCTCTGAACCTGTTAAGCCGATTTTCCCCTGTGTTGTCATGTCGAACACGGTGCACGCCTATATGAGCCAATCCGACAAGGGTGAATTGGTCATTGGCGCTGGAACCGACCAATATGTCAGCTATTCACAGCGCGGTGCGCTCCACATTGTGGAGCATACTCTGGCTGCTATTTGTGAGATTTTCCCGATTTTTCGGCGCATGCGGATGCTCAGGACCTGGGGCGGCATTGTCGATGTCACGCCGGATCGGTCGCCCATATTGGGCAAGACGCCGGTTCAGGGCCTTTATGTCAATTGCGGCTGGGGCACGGGCGGTTTCAAGGCGACACCGGGGGCAGGGGATCTTCTGGCCTATACTATGGCCAAGGATGAACCCCACCGGATCAACGCCCCCTTTAATCTTGATCGATTCCGCAATGGTCGTTTGATCGACGAAGCGGCAGCAGCAGCGGTGGCCCATTGATATGATTTTGATCCATTGCCCCTATTGCGACGAGCAGCGTCCCGAGATTGAGTTTGCCAATGCCGGGCAAGCCCATATTGCCCGCCCTTCAGACCCCTCTGCGATGAGTGACGAGGAGTGGGAGCATTATTTGTTCATCCGCGCCAATCCGCGGGGGCGGCACCATGAACGCTGGCGGCATAACCATGGCTGCGGCCGCTTTTTCAACGCGGTGCGCGACACTGTGACTGATAAGTTTGAAACAACCTATAAGGCAGGGGAACCACGTCGATGACGGGATATCGTTTGCCGACAGGCGGTCGCATCGACCGCGGGACGCCGTTTAAGGTCCGCTTTGATGGTCGATCCTATGCAGCCTTTGCCGGGGATAGTCTGGCCTCTGCGCTGCTCGCCAATGGGGTTCAGCTTTTTGGCCGATCGTTCAAATATCACCGTCCGCGCGGGATTGTCGGATCGGGCAGTGAAGAGCCGAACGCCCTCATCTCTGTCACACGCGGCCCCGGTCGGTTCACGCCCAATTTGCGCGCCACCAATGTGGAAGTTTATCCCGGATTTGAGGCAGAAAGCCAGAACCGCTGGCCCAGCCTGCGCTTTGACTTTGGGGCGATAAACGACCGGCTCGGCATGTTCTTTCCGGCTGGTTTCTATAACAAGACCTTTATGTGGCCGCGCTCCTTTTGGGAGAAGCTCTACGAGCCTGCCATCCGCCGCATGGCCGGGCTTGGAAAGTCGCCGACCGAGGAAGACCCCGATCATTATTCCGCCACCTATGCGCATTGTGATGTCCTGATCATTGGGGCTGGCCCAGCAGGCATTGATGCCGCCCTAGAGGCCGCGTCGAGCAATCAGCGGGTCATCCTGATCGATGAGCAGGACGAAGCTGGCGGCGGCGCGCTTGCTGATCCGGCGCTCTGGCCTTGGCTTGCCCGCAGCATGAAAGCGCTGGCGGGCATGGCCAATGTTACCATCCTCACGCGGACGACGGCCTTTGGCTATTTCCATGACAATTTCATTGGCGCGGTGGAACGGCTGACCGACCATCTGGCCGATATTGGCTCTGGCCCGCGTGAAAAGCTGTGGCGCATCCGGGCGGGAGAGGTCGTGCTGGCGCAAGGCGCGATTGAACGGCCCTTGGTGTTTGACGGCAATGATACGCCCGGCGTTATGCTTGCCTCTGCCGCAAAGGTCTTTGCGCTGCGCTATGGCGTGGCTGTGGGACAGTCTGTTGCGCTGATGGCGAGCCATGACAGCGGCTGGCAGGATGTCTTTGCAATGGCCAAGGCCGGCGTCGGCATATCGGCCATTATCGATGTGCGCGACGAAGTGGATCCCGATCTGCGCACACAGGCGGAAGAATTGGGCATTGCTGTGCGGCTTGGCCAGAGTGTCATTGGCGTGCGCGGTCGACATGGCGTGACGGCCATTGAGATTGCGCGCAATGATGGCGGAGCAACCTCAACCCTTGGCTGTGATGCCGTTTTGATGGCGGGCGGATGGACGCCAACGGTTCATCTCTGGTCGCACAGCAAGGGTACGCTGGCCTGGCGTGATGATCTTGGGGCATTTGTTCCGGATGTGGCGGCAGAAAAGGTGCGCTGCGTTGGCGCTTGCGCAGGCCTTTGGAATTTCGGGCAGGGCCTGACCATCGATGCGCTACCGACGCCCAAGGACAAGACCCGGATTAAGGCCTTTGTCGATTTCCAGAATGATGTGACGGCAAAGGACATCAGGCTTGCCGTGCGAGAAGGCTTCCGGTCGATCGAGCATATCAAACGCTACACCACCAACGGGATGGCGACCGATCAGGGCAAAACATCCAATCTCAACGGATTGCAAATTGCCTCCACCGCTTTGTCGCGGCCTGTCACGGATATTGGCCTGACAACATTCCGTCCGCCCTATACGCCGCAGACATTTGGGGCACTGGCTGGTCATGCCAAGGGGCCGCTGTTTCAGCCGACCCGCAAGACCAATATTGACGGCTGGGCAGAAGAAAATGGCGCCGTGTTTGAACTCGTCGCCCAATGGCGTCGGGCCCGTTATTTTCCCAAAGCGGGGGAGGATATGCTGGCCGCCGTTAACCGCGAATGCCGCATGGTGCGCTCCTCCGTTGGCATTTTCGATGCGTCGACGCTGGGTAAGATTGAGGTGGTCGGGCCAGATGCTGCCGAATTCCTCAACCGGATGTACACCAACCCTTGGAAGGCGCTGGAGCCGGGGCGGTGTCGTTATGGGCTGTTGCTGAAAGAAGATGGCTTCATCACCGATGACGGCGTGTCGGCGCGGCTTGCGCCAGATCGCTTTCATCTAACGACGACAACGGGCGGCGCTGCCCGTGTTCTCAATATGATGGAAGATTATCTTCAGACAGAATGGCCAGATTTGAACGTCTGGCTGACCAGCACGACGGAGCAATATTCCGTCATTGCCCTGCAAGGGCCAAATGCCCGCAAGCTGTTGGAACCTTTGGTGGAGGGCATTGACCTTTCGGCTGAAGCATTCCCCCATATGGCCATTCGAGAAGGCCTGATTTGCGGCATTCCCACGCGCTTATTCCGGGTCAGTTTCACAGGCGAACTCGGCTTTGAGATTAATGTGCCATCCGCTTATGGCCGCGCCCTTTGGGAACGGATTATGGCCGAGGGCGCACGCTATGACATTACGCCTTATGGCACCGAGGCCATGCACGTTCTGCGCGCCGAAAAGGGCTTCATCATCGTGGGGCAGGATACCGACGGAACGGTGACTCCCTTTGACGCTGGGCTCGATTGGGCCGTGGGCAAGAAAAAGCCTGACTTTGTCGGCAAGCGCTCGCTCGCGCGGCCCGATCTTATTGCATCCGGCCGTAAGCAGCTTGTGGGCCTTTTGACCGAGGATCCCAATTATGTGCTGGAAGAGGGCGCGCAAATTGTCGCCGACCCCAATCAGCCCGTTCCCATGACCATGATTGGGCATGTGACCTCATCCTATTGGAGCGAAACGCTCGGCCGCTCGATTGCGATCGCGCTGGTGGCCGACGGGCACAACAAAATGGGGCAAGACATATTCATCCCCATGCCGGGCAAAACGCATGTCGCGAAGGTCAGCTCTATGATGTTCTATGATGCAGAAGGAGCGCGGCTCAATGTCTGAGGCTCTAGTTCGCAGCGATCCGATTCCGGCGCAGGCTTTTCTTGCTAAAGATGTGTCAATTACCGCGGCTCCCCCCATGTCGCGATTTTCACTCCGCGCCCGTCGGGCATCCGACCTTGAAGAGGTGATTGGCGCAAAGCTCCCCGTCAAGATCGGGACCATGCTGGGCGGGATTGCCTGTTTAGGTCCAGATGAATGGCTGGCCTTTGCCCCAGATGGTGCTGCGATGCCCGATGCGACGGGTCTGGCGGTGTCTCTCACCGATGTCAGCGACCGCAGTGTTGGGATTATTCTTGAGGGCGCGCGGGCCGCCGAGGTTCTTGCAACGGGATGCCCGCTGGATCTGGATCATTTTGCCGTCGGGCGGGCGACACGGACAATCTATGAAACGGTTGAGATTGTGATTGTGCGCGAAGCGATGGATCGGTTCCATATCGAAGTCTGGCGCAGCTTTGCGCCTTGGATCTGGACGGCCTTGGCAACGGCTGCGACAGAATAAACGGATAGAGAGACGATATGGCCGATTGGGCAAGGGATATTGATCCTGGCGATTATGGCCAGTCCAATCGCAGTTGGCGGGGGATGGTTTTCAATCCGGCGGTGTTTCTCCCAACGGCCATGCTCTCGCTTGCCGTCATTATCTTCAGCATCCTTGCCCCGACAGCATCGGCAGATATGTTTGCGGCCATGCGAACGGGTGCGCTTGCCCAATTTGACTGGTTCTTCATGTCGGTCGGCAATGTTGTTCTGCTTTTCTGCATAGGGATTGCGCTGTCTCCCTTGGGTAAGATCCGGCTTGGCGGGAAGGGCGCGACGCCCGATTATTCGCGGCTGTCCTGGTTCTCCATGCTATTTGGCGCAGGCATGGGCATTGGCCTTGTCTTTTATGGCGTGGGCGAGCCTGTGACCCATTTCATGAGTTCAATGGCCGGAGGGAGTGCTGCGCCACTCGGCGGTGCACCGGGCGATGCAGAAGGGGCACGCGCCCTTGCTATGGCGGCGACGATCTATGATTGGTCGCTCCACCCATGGGCGATTTACGCAATGGTTGGACTGGCGCTCGCCGTCTTTGCCTATGATTTTAATATGCCCTTTTCGATGCGCTCCGCCTTCTACCCGCTGATTGGTAAAGGCGCTTGGGGGCGGCCAGGGGATATGGTTGAGGTTCTGGCCGTGTTGGCGACGATTTTCGGGTTGGCGACGTCTTTGGGGTTAGGGGCCAAACAGGCCATGGCCGGGATCACCTATCTTTATGGCATTCCCGGCACTGCAGGCGCAATTGTTGCACTTATTGCGATCATGGCCGGGGTGACTTTTTTGTCGGTACGCGGCGGCATTGACCGCGGTATCCGTATCTTGAGCGAGATGAACATGTGGGTGGCTTTCGCCCTATTGCTGTTCGTGCTTATGACCGGCGCAACGCTGACGCTGATTGGGGATTTTGGGGCCAATATTTTGGCTTATCTTGGCCATTTAACGGCGCTCTCTAACCCGGTTGGGCGATCAGATCAGGGCTTTTTCCATGATTGGACCATCTATTATTGGGCTTGGTGGATCAGTTGGGCCCCCTTTGTTGGTATGTTCATGGCGCGCATTTCGCTGGGTCGCACCGTGCGGGAATTTATGGCGGGGGCACTGCTCGCCCCGACACTTTTAGGGATCATTTGGCTGACCATCTTTGGCGATGCCAGCATTGCGCATCTCATCGCGGGGGATGCAGCGGGTCTTGCCAGCGCACCGCTTGAACAGCAGCTCTTCATCTTGCTGGGCAGCTTGCCCTTTCCTGAACTTACCTCCTTCATCGCCATCTGCCTGATCATGATCTTTTTCGTGACGGGGTGGGATTCAGGCACGCTGGTGATCGACACGATGACCGCAGGTGGACGCACCGACACGCCGCTGCGCCAGAAGGTGCTTTGGCTGCTGGTCGTCGGCGGGATTGGGATTGTGTTGCTGTTGAGCGGCGGGCTGAACTCCTTGCAGGCAGGGGCAATTACGGCTGGATTGCCGCTTGCGGCTGTTCTCTTGGTGATGATGTGGGGGACGTTCAAAGCCCTGCTTGTTCTGCATCGCCGGGGGTGAGTATTTCTGGATATTGAACGTTCGTTCAATATGGCATAGCATGGCTCATGCGCAGCCAACCTGAAACCCGCCGCCAGCAGATCATTGATGCTGCTATCCAGACTCTCGCCGAAATTGGCCTTGTTGATTTTACGTTCAACGCCGTGGCCAGCCGAGCGGATATTTCGCCCGGCCTCGCCGTGCATTATTTTGGCGATAAGGATGGGCTGCTTGAGGCAGCGTTCCGATCCGTTGCGCAAAAGCTGAACAATTATGCCGCCGCGCGCCTGCGGCTTGCTCAAGGGCCGCGCGCGCGGGTTGAGGCGTTGGTCGATGCGCATCTGGGGGCAGACGGCTTTGCCGAAGATGTTGCGCGCGTCTGGCTCTCTTTTTGGGGGCAGGCTCTGCACGTTCCGCGGCTGGCGCGCGTCCAAAGGGCGCACCAGCGGCGGATGCTGTCCAACCTGCGCTATGATTTCCGCCAATTGGTGGCACCAAGTGAGGTCAACCGATTGGCGGAAACAATTGCGGCCATGATCGACGGGGTCTGGCTGCGATCGGCGATGACGGGTGGGGCGGCGTTGCAAAGCGGCCTTGCGCGCGACCTGATTTTTGATCTGATTGCCCGCAACGTCGGGCCCGCCGCCGCGCCGTCGCCGGGTGAAAGTTTCACGACTATCAATCCCGCAACGGGGGATATTCTGGCCACCATCAAGATTGATGGCGCAGCAGAGGTGGACAAAGCCGTTGCACGCGCGGCCGCCGCGCAAAAGCTTTGGGCCAAAACGCCGGGAGTGGAGCGGGGGCGCATCTTGCATCGCGCCGCCGCGTTGCTGGTCGAGCGCAATGACGATCTGGCGCGGCTGGAATGCCTTGATACGGGCAAGCCCATTCAGGAAACGATCAGCGTGGATGTTCTATCTGGTGCCGATTGTATTGAATATTATGCGGGTCTCGCCCGGACAATATCGGGCGAGCATGTTGATCTGGGCAATGCAGCCTTTGGTTATACACGGCGCGAACCTCTGGGTGTCGTCGGCGGTATCGGGGCCTGGAACTACCCCATCCAAATTGCCTGCTGGAAATCAGCCCCTGCCTTGGCCTGCGGCAATGCGATGATTTTTAAGCCGGCGGAATTGACGCCTTTGACAGCGATTGAGCTGGAAAAAATCTATCTCGAGGCCGGGCTTCCCGAAGGATTGTTTCAAGTCGTGCAAGGGGCCGCTGCCACTGGGCGGTTGTTGAGCCGGCATCCGGGCATTGCCAAAATGTCCCTCACGGGAGAGGTCGGCACAGGCCGCAAGGTGATGGTCGATGCTGCGGAAACGCTGAAATATGTGACGCTGGAACTGGGCGGGAAATCAGCCTTGATTGTGTTTGAAGACGCCAATCTTGATGAGGCCGTGGCCGGCGCGCTGCTGGCCAATTTCTATTCGGCGGGGGAAGTCTGCACCAATGGCACGCGCGTGTTCGTGCATCGCAAGGTTCGGGACGCGTTTCTCAAAAAACTCAAGGCGCGCACCGAAGCCATGGTGATTGGTGACCCGCTGGATCCGGCAACGCAGATGGGGGCGCTCATTTCGCCAGCCCATATGGAGAAGGTGCTGGGCTATATTGCGCTTGGGGAACGGCAGGGCGCGCGCCTTTTGACAGGCGGGCAGCGTGTAATGACCGGTGGGCTTGGCAAAGGCGCATTTGTGCAGCCCACCATCTTCACCGACTGCACCGACGATATGGATATTGTTCGGGAAGAGATTTTCGGACCCGTCATGGCGGTGCTCGATTTTGAAGATGAGGCAGAGGTTGTGGCCCGCGCCAATGCAACCGAATTTGGCCTGGCGGCGGGTATTTTCACAAATGACCTGACTCGTGCCCATCGTGTGATTGCAGCTCTGGATGCCGGGACATGTTGGATCAACACGTATAATATCACCCCAATTGAGCTGCCCTTTGGGGGCAATAAGCAATCGGGCCTTGGCCGCGAAAATGGGCGGGCAGCGATTGAGCATTATACGCAGTTGAAGAGCGTTTATGTCGCTATGGAGCCAATTGATGCACCCTATTGAGAGCTATGATTACGTCATTGTCGGGGCAGGGTCGGCGGGCTGCGTTCTGGCGGATCGGCTGAGCGCGGACGGGCAGAACCGCGTCCTCTTGCTCGAATTTGGCGGGTCAGACCGGTCCATCTTCATCCAAATGCCAGCCGCTCTTGCCTACCCCATGCACAGCAAGCGGTGGAATTGGGGCTATGAGAGTGAGCCAGAGCCGCATTTGGGCGGCCGCCGCCTCCATTGCCCAAGGGGCAAGGGGCTGGGCGGATCCTCATCCATTAATGGTCTGGTCTATGTGCGGGGCAATGCCAAAGATTTTGAACGGTGGAAGGATGAGGAAGGGGCAAAGGGCTGGGGCTATGCCGATGTCCTTCCCTATTTCAAACGCGCCGAAGGCCGCGAAGAGGGCGGCGATAGCTATCGCGGAGGGGATGGCCCCTTGTCCACATGCTATGGCCCGCTTGCCAATCCGCTGCATCAGGCCTGGCTCGATGCCGCGCAACAGGCGGGCTATGGTCTGACCGAAGATTATAATGGCTATCGTCAGGAAGGCTTTGGCCGGATGGACATGACGGTGCGCAATGGAACGCGCTGTTCTGCGGCCAAAGCCTATCTCTATCCGGCGCGCAAACGCCCCAATTTGCAGGTCATTCAACATGCCTTGGCGACCCGCATCGTCTTTGAGGGCAAACGCGCCATCGGCATTGACTATGACCGGGGCGGGGAGCCCCATAGCGTCCGGGCAACCAAGGAAGTCATCCTGTCCGGCGGCCCGATTAATTCGGTTCAGCTGCTCAAGCTCTCAGGCATCGGCCCGGCGCAGGAGCTGAAAGAACATGGCATCGCCATTGTCGCGGATAGGCCCGGCGTCGGCGCGAATTTGCAGGATCATCTGGAATTTTACTTCCAAATGGCTTGCACAAAGCCTGTCACGCTGTTCGGCCAATCCAATTTGCTGGGTAAGGCGATGATCGGGGCGCAGTGGCTCTTCCTGCGTCGGGGGCTTGGGGCCAGCAACCAGTTTGAAAGTTGTGGCTTTATCCGCAGCCGGGCGGGAATTCCCTATCCCGATATCCAATATCACTTCTTCCCCATGGCGATTAACTATGATGGCAGCGCGCTGGCAACTGAGCATGGGTTTCAAGCCCATGTCGGACCCATGCGATCGAAAAGTCGCGGCAGCGTCACGTTGCGCAGCGCCGACCCGCATGACAGCCCGGCGATCAAGTTCAATTATATGAGCCACCCTGATGATTGGGTGGATATGCGGGCCTGTGTGCGCCTGACGCGCGAGATTTTTCAGCAGCCGGCCTTTGCCCCTTGGCGCGGGCGCGAAATTCAACCGGGGGAGGATTGCACCAGCGATGAGGCGATTGACGCCTTTATTGCTGAGAAGGTGGAAAGCGCGCTGCATCCATCCTGCACTTGCAAAATGGGATCACCGGATGATCCGATGGCTGTGGTTGATCCGGAATTGCGGGTCATCGGCGTCACGGGCCTGCGCATTGTTGACAGCTCTGTCATGCCCTCCATCACCACGGGTAATCTCAATGCCCCGACGATCATGATTGGGGAAAAGGGCGCAGATCATATTTTGGGCAAGCCGATGCTCGCGCCGTCCAATGCCCCCTATTATGTCGCCCCCAATTGGGAAAACACCCAAAGATGACCCGCACCATTTCAGAACCAGCGCGCCAGATTGATGTTATTCGGGAAACCGATGTTCTTGTCGTCGGTTCTGGCCCCGGCGGGCTGGCGGCGGCGCTTGCGTCGGCACGGGCGGGGGTGGAGACCATTTTGCTGGAGCGTTATGGCTGTTTTGGCGGCAACATCACGCAGGTCGGCGTAGAAGGCTTTGCTTGGTATCGCCACCCAGAGACCATCGACAGCGAAGGTATTGGGCGCGAATTTGAAGAGCGCGCCAAGCAAATGGGCGCGGCCATGCCCGAACCACAATCGATCAGCCACAGTCTGGACGCTGAAGGGTTTAAGTTCGTTGCCGATACGCTGGTTGAAGAGGCTGGCGTGATCCCAATGCTGCACCGCCTCTTCGTCGCGCCGATCATGGAAGGCGATGTGATCCGGGGCGTGATCGTCGAGAGCAAGGCAGGGCGCGAAGCGATCCTGGCCAAACGGGTGATTGATGCGACGGGGGATGCCGATATTGCCTATCGGTCCGGCGCGCCGACGCATAAGCATCCGGTAGATGAGATGATGTCTGTCTCCGTCATGTTTTCTATGTGCGGGGTCAACAAAACGCGCTTTATCGATGCTGTGAAAGCTGATCCCCAAACCTATGGGGATTGGGCCGTTGGCGGGGAATGGGAAGTCACCACCGATGGGAAAGAGGATGACATGTTTTCCCCTTTCCTACGTAAACCCTTCAAAAAGGCGCTGGAGGCTGGCCTCATTCCCGATAGCCTAGCGACGATTGCGGGCACATGGGGCACGGTGTCTGATCAGGGAGATCTGACCTATCTCAATATGGTGCATCTCTATCTGGATGGGACCGATCCAAATTCCTTGACCCATGGCGAGATGGCCGGGCGCAAACAGGCTATGCATGCCGTGAATGCGCTTCAGGCCTTCATGCCGGGCTGTGAGACGGCAAAGTTACGCAACTTTGGCATGACCTTGGGCATCAGGGACACCCGCAAGATTGAGGCGGCCTATAATCTGACAGGAGAGGATGTGCGCGGCGAAGCCCGCTTCGACGACAGCATTGGCATCTTCCCGGAATTTATCGATGGCTATGGCTATCTGATCCTCCCGACGACAGGCCGCTATTTTCATGTTCCTTATCGATCCATGCTCCCCAAGGGGATTAAGAACCTGATTGTGACCGGGCGCACCCTTGGTGGCGACAAAGTCAGTCACGCGGCCGTGCGCAATATGATGTGCTGCGCCGTGGCCGGGCAGGGTGCGGGTGTTGCGGCGGCCGTTTCGGTCAAAGCAGGGACGGATTTTGCCGAGGTTGATGTCGGGGCTGTTCAGCAAGAGTTGCGCCGGCAGGGCGCAAGAATAGCGTAAAATTAAAAGGTTAAGAAATAAAACGGACTCCGTTTGGAGCGGTTTGACTCATGCCCGAGCATCTGTATTATCTCAATAATACAGATGTGGGGAGAGTGGAACATGGCGTTTGATCCAGCCGCTGCGACAGCGGCCTATATTAATGGTCTTGGCCCGGCTGCTTTGGACAAGGCCGCGGCCTATACAAGTGGCGGACATTGGCTGTTGCTATGGGGTCTTGTTGTCACAGGGCTCACCAGCTGGATCGTCATTCGCCTTGGCATATTGGACAAGCTCTCGGCAAAAATGGCCAATCGCGGCTTTGCGTTTCGGACTTGGGCGATATGTGCTGCCTTTCTTCTGCTCTCCGCCCTGATCACATTGCCATGGGGGCTTTACACCGATTGGTGGCGGGAAACCCAATATGGCCGGACTAGCCAGCCGCTGAGTGATTTTCTGGGTCAAGGCGCGATTGCCATGGGCATGAATGTGGTGTTGGGCGGGCTGTTCTTCCTTGGGGTCTATGCCCTTATCCGCAAAACGGGACGCCGTTGGTGGATATGGTCGGGCGGGCTGGCCGCGCTCTCTGTCGCCGTCATTCTGCTCCTATCGCCGATATTTATTGAGCCCTTGTTCAACAGTTATAAGCCAGTTCCCGAAGGCCCCGTTCGTGTGGCGCTCTTGAAAATGGCGGATGAGGCTAAAATTCCGCATGATCGCCTGTTCGTGTTTGATGGGTCGCGCCAATCAAATAACTTTACGGCCAATGTATCCGGTGCATTCGGCTCTGCGCGGATCGCCATTTCCGACGTTGCGCTTGGCAAGGCGTCACTGGATGAGGTGAAGGCTGTGACGGGTCATGAAGTTGGCCATTATGTCTTGGGTCATGTCTGGCGCTCGGTTGGAGTGATCTCCGTTCTCGCAATCCTCCTGTTCTTCCTCGCAGACCGCTTATTTGGACGCTTTGCCCGCCTGTTGGGCAGTGAGGCTAAGCTTGAAGACCCTGTCGGATTTCCGGTTCTGATTTTTATCATGTCTGTTTTTGGGTTGATTGCTTCTCCCATTATGAATGGGATTACCCGCACGGCAGAAAGTGCGGCGGACGCCTATTCTCTGCGCTCCGTCAATCTGCCCGATGCTTTGGCGAGCGCCTTGGTTAAAACAGCGGAATATCGGGACCCAAGGCCGAACCCGGTGGCAGAGGCGCTGTTCTATTCCCACCCATCGGTTGAGCGGCGGGTGCGTGCTGCCATGGACTGGAAGGCGGCACACCCGCCTAAATGATGGAAGCAGCGGCAAGTGGGGGCAGGGTGCTCAGTGATGCATCCGTGCAACGCCCTTCATTTTGCAAGGGCGGATAACGAAAAGGCATAGGGACTATGCGGCGATGATGCGGTACTATTAGCACCGTTAATAGTTCCAATTCGGAATTGCACAGGGCGCATATCGATGAAGCTTCCGCAGGAATTTGATCTTCACGCCCTTGAAGTCTTTGTCATGACTGTTGAACTGGGGGGCATGTCACAATGCGCCACCCATTTGCAGGTGACGCAATCCGCCGTGTCGCAGACAATTGCGAAGCTGGAATTGGGTATTGGCGCGCCCCTGTTTGACCGAACCATGCGACCCATGGGCCTTACGGCAAGCGGCAAAGCGCTATTTGCCCGCGGCCAATCCCTCATCGCACAGGCCCGATCCACCTATGACGAGGTGCGCGAGGGCGCAAATCTGCCGATTTCTAGTCTGACGGTTGCGATGTCGTTCAGCCTTGCCAATGAACTCACGACGCCGATTTTGAATGAACTTGGCGGGCGCGCCAGTCGCTGGAACATCCGTTCGGGCATCTCCATGGAGCATCAGGCGGAGTTTCTCGCCCGCGATATTGATATGCTGGTGACGGGGAGCTTTAACCTGGAATATCGCGGCGCGCTGGAGCTCCATCCTGTTATTGAAGAGAGCTTCATTCTCGTTTTTCCATCGCGCTACCAAGGCTCAATCGACATCACCGATGAAAAGTCCTCGCTCCCGCTCATCCGCTTTTCCCGCCTGACGGGGACGGGCCAACAGATTGAACGGCAGATTGTGCGTATGAAGTTGAGGCTGCCGCATTTGATTGAGGTGGAATCTTCCCATCAACAATTGGGGTTAGTGGCAGCCGGGCTTGGATGGACAATTACCACGCCGGTGTGTCTTGCGGCTGTTCCGGAATTGCTTCCCCATCTTCGGCCCGAACCGATGACGCGGGGGCGGTTTGCACGGCAGGTGCAAGTTGTTGCGCGCGCGGGGGAACTGGGCGATATCCCTAAATTGACAGCATCAGCCTGCCAACGGGTGTTGCGCGAAAAGACGTTTTCCAGCGTCACATTAGAATATCCATGGATTGAGGAGCAATTGAGATGGCCAAGTGCGTCGGTGACCAGCGATGAAGCGTGATATCCTTTTGGGCCTGGTCTTGGTGCTGGCCTCGCCAGCAATGGCGGCGCAGGCGCAGCAGATCCCATCCAATACCGGCGTCGATGCGCCAGAGCTTGCAGCCATGGGGACAAGCGGTGTCGGCTTCCGGTCGGTGACCTTTGTTCATAAGGCCCAGCCGGATTTGGAACATCCCGATCCCAAAACGGGTGCCGTCGCGCTGCGTGACCGGACATTGCAGGTGGATATCTGGTATCCGGCAGACGTCCGCAAAGGGCAAAAGGGCGTGATCTATCGCGGCTCTTTGTGGGGGGAACCACCCCTGCCGCCGGTGGCCTATGCCCAACCCGGCTTGGCAATCGCCAATGCAAAGCCTGTCGGGCGCGGGCTTCCGCTGGTCATCTTCTCACACGGCTATGGCAATGAACCGGGCGTCATGACCTGGTTGACTGAAAATTTGGCGTCCAAGGGTTATGTGGTGGCGGCCATCCATCATGTCGACCCAAACCGTTATGTTGCTGCACCGATTGTCAGTGCAGCGCCCACCTATCATCGACCAGTCGACATTAGTTTCGTGGCAGCACAATTGCGAGCAAGCTTGGGGGCGCAGATAGACCCAGAGAATGTCGCGCTGATCGGCTATTCACAGGGGGGCTATGGCGTGCTGACGGCGGGCGGCGCAAGCCTTGACCCCAGTTATCCCTTTATGAATTATGTGGCCGATGGATGGCTGAAGAAGATTGCGCGGGGCAGTGCTGATGCGTCCCTCGCCAAAGTGCCGGGCGTGAAGGCGATTATCGCACTGGCGCCCGCTGGGGGCGGTGATGCGAGTGCCTGGGGGAAACAGGGGCTGGCGGAAATTACCGCACCTCTGCTCCTGATTGCGGGCGATCAGGATCCGACGGTGGGATATGAAAAGGCTGCGAAATCCTTCTTTGCGCAAACGGTGAACAGCGACCGATATTTGCTGACCCTCAAACAGGCAGGCCATGCCATTGGGCTCAACCCCGCGCCTGCGGACATGCGGCGGACGCTGTGGGATATTGATTGGTTTGAAGACCCGATCTGGCGCAAAGACCGCATCAACGCGATCAACCTCCACTTCATCACCGCATTCCTTGACGTGCATCTGCGCGGCGCACGCGACAAACAGGCCTATCTGGATGTTCCGGTCGAAGATTCAGATGCCGGCACATGGAAGGCACCAGCTGGCACGTCCTGGGGTGCCTATAGCCCCGGCGGGCCGGATGTGACGTTATGGAAGGGGTTCCAGCAACGCCGCGCTCGCGGCATGACGTTGCAGCATCTTCCTGCAGCCGCACCCCCAAAGGCGCAGTAAACCGTCTATAGGCTATGCACTGCCTCTTTCCAGAAATGGAGGAGGCCGGCGCTAAAACTCAACGGCACATAGGCGTCGCACGCATCGTCTCTGATGACATGCAAACGCACATTGACGTGGTCGATGATTGTCGCCGCACTGCATCCTGCGCTGAATGCGGGGTCTTCTGCGTCGAAGACGCCGCCTTCCATCAGCAAGGTCCGCCAACCGGGGCCTGAAAGGCGTATGCGGACGATCCCGCCGCCGATGCCGGTTACCGCGCCATCATCGGCCAATATGGCGGACAGTGCCGACGCATCGCCTTCCACCAACCACACGGTTGGTTCAAAGCGGATTAAGCGGAGCGCGTCACTGCCACCTGACCGTCCGGTCGTTGGCAGTGCAAAAACCATCGCTGCTTTGAAGCGTTTCGCAACAGCGGCCGGATTACTCCAAATCTCAAAGACATGCAGCGGGGCGGGGGGCAGGGTCGTGATCGTCACTTTAGTCACGGTAACGCTCTCCCGCTGAATCATAAAAATGGGGTGCTACAACGCGGACACGTGCTTTTTGGCCGCGTGTGGGGGACGAAGCGATAAGGATTTCGCCATGACGGCTAAACCCATCGACCAATTGGCCCAGCGCAACCGACCCGCCCTCGATGATGCGGAAAGCCGCGGCACTGACATGGCCCTGCGGTGAGGCCCCTTCGCTGGGGATGAGCATCGACCCTTCTGGAATATCCCCCGCAATCGCCTCCAACCCAACCAACTGACGCCGCCCGGTTTCGGACAAAGCGGGACGGGCAAGGCCCGATGCGCCAATATATCCACCCGCCTTGTTGAGCATCTTGTCGAGCGCCAGATCATACGGCGTCATGCGCCCATCGACTTCACCGCCGACGACCAAATGGCCCTTTTCAATGCGCAGAAACTCCATCGCCTCCAGCCCGTATAACGCGCCGCCGACTGTCATCACTTTCGTCTCGCACGCGGCCCAGACCGTTGCTGCATCGCTGGCGGTGACATAGATTTCAAAGGCGCGTTCGCCGCTATAGCTGGCGGCCAAGATGATGACCGGAATGCCGGATATGACCGCTGGAACGGTCGACATGTGGCGTGGCGGTTCTTCACCGATTAACGTGGCGAGCACCGCTTTTGCCGTTGGTCCGGCGATTGCAATGCCGGCATAATGTTCCTGCACATTGACGGCGGACACGCGCAAATGCGGGCACAGAAATTGGCGGACATAGGAGATATGCGTCGCCATACGGTCTGCGCCGCCAGTTGAGCTGGTGAGGAGATAGCGATTCTCGTCCAAGCGCCACACAGTGCCGTCATCAAAGACAATGCCATCTTCGCGCAGCATGAAGGTGTAGCGGCCACGCCCAACGGCGAGTTTGCCAACCGTAGTGGCGCAGATGATTTCCAAGAAAGCCGCCGCATCGGGGCCGCTGACTTCAAATTTGGCGAGCGTTGACACGTCGGTCATCCCGACATTGTTGCGCACGGCCTTTGCCTCACGCAGCGCCGCTTGCGCCAAAGTTTCGCCGCCATTGGGATAAGCGCGGGGGCGGAACCAATAGCCCAAGGGTTGCCAGATCGGGGTCTTCGCCGCGTGCAAATCATATAACGCAAGGCGGCGAACATGCGCGCCTGCATCTTTCGCGCCCGCACCCGCGATTAAGCCCATCGTGACGGGCGTGTAGGGCGGGCGGAATGTGGTCAAACCGGCTTCGGGGATGGCGACGCCTTGCTTTTCGGCCAAACGCCCCAAAGCAGCCATATTGCTGAGCTTGCCCTGATCGGTGGCCATGCCCAAAGTGGTGTAGCGTTTGAGATGCTCCACCGAACGATAGCCTTCGGCCCAAGCCAGATCGACATCCGCCAGCGTCACGTCATTTTGGAAATCGATGAAGCTTTTCTTCGGTTTTGAAACGGGCACCATTTTGAATATCGGCTGTGGCTCCGCAGCCCCGCCGATGGTCGTCACATTTTGACGCGAACTGGCGGGGACGAAGGCTTGCGCATCTTCATTCCAGTCAAGCGTCCCGCCGGCTTGCATATGCAGGTGCACAACGGGCGTAAATCCTCCGGAAACAGCCAGCAGATCGGCATCCCAATCCATTACCTTGCCATCGACCAGCGCGCTCACGCTTTTTAGGCAATGCCGCGCGCCTTTGGTCGAAAGCGGAACGGCATCATTATAGACGCGATGCCCGCTATTTGCTCCCGCTGGTGCTGGACGTGCGTCGAGGATCGCAACAATTTGCGCGCCAGCGTCTTTGAGCGCCTGCGCGGTTTTATAGGCGTCGTCATTGTTGGTGGCGATGACGAGGCGCTTGCCGGGAACGACGCCGAAACGCCGGACATAGCTGCGCAATGCTTGCGACAGCATGACACCGGGCCGGTCATTATGGGCAAAGGCCATGGGCCGCTCAATGCTTCCATTGGCCAAAATCACTTGGCCGGCGCGGACATGCCAGAGACGTTGCGCCACGCCATTAACGGGGATTTGTCCCGGCTCCGATAGGCGCTGGGTCAGGGTGACGAGGTCATGTTCCCAATAGCCCGATGCCGTTGTCCTCGTCAGGATACGCCCACCTGCGGCGCGAATGCGTGCGGCTGTCGCCTCAATCCATGCGGCGTCCAATTCTTGTGGGTCGCGGATGAGCGAGGCGCCAAGGATGTTATCCTGTTCGACCAAGATGACGCGCTTGCCAGCCTCGGCAGCGTCGAGCGCCGCCTGCAAGCCTGCGGGGCCTGCGCCCACAACCAAAACGTCACAAAATGCGGCACGATGGCTGAACCGATCTGGATCGGCCTGTGTCGGTGCATTGCCAAGGCCGGCTGCTTTGCGGATGAAATATTCATAGAGCATCCACCGTTTGGCGGAGCCGAAAAAGGTTTTGTAGTAAAAGCCCGCGGGCAGCATCGGCGAGGCGAGGCTGAACAATGCGCCTAAATCAAAATTCAGATTGGGCCAACGGTTTTGGCTGCGCGCGACCAAACCTTCATAAACGAACACATCGGTGGCGCGTGTATTGGGCTCGGCCCTGCCGCCCTCGCCGACGGTGACGAGCGCGTTCGGCTCCTCCACGCCAGCAGTCATGATGCCGCGCGGGCGGTGATATTTGAAACTGCGGCCAACAAGGCCAATGCCATTGCGCAACAAGGCCGCCGCCAGCGTGTCACCTTCCTGCGCGGTATAGGCTTTTCCATCAAAGCTAAAGTTGATCATGGCAAAGCCTCCGGCCCGATAGCGCGGCACCCCGAAATCTCATTGGTCACGCGATGGCGGGTCAGGATCATCCATGCTCGGCAGCCATAAGTGTGCCGCCAAATTTCATCATCGACGCCGCGCGGATTATTGCGGGTGAACAGCTTGGTCATCGCCTCTTGTGATGGCGCATCCAGTGGCACGACGGAATCGACCGTGCGCTCATAAATGAACTCGGATTGCGCCCGTGGGCCGCAATGGGGGCAGGGTATGCGCATCATTAGCGGCTATTCGGCATTGGGCCGCTCCCGGTTTCATCAATAGTTGCGCCGCGTTCAAAGCGGTCGAGTGAGAAGGGCGCATTTAGGTCATGCGGCTTTCCGGTCGCAAGCGTGTGGGCATAGGTCCAACCGGATGCGGGCGTTGCCTTAAAGCCGCCATAGCACCAGCCGCCATTGAGGAAGAGGTTGCGGACCGGCGTTTCGCCAATAATGGGCGCACCATCAAAGCTCATATCGGTCACACCGCTCCATGTCCGCACCATGCGCAAGCGCGACAAAGCAGGGACGAGCGCGAGGCCTTGTGCCACAGCGCCTTCCATCACCATCGGGTGACCACGCTGGGCATAGCTTGGCCAATTATCTGGATCGCCGCCAAAGACGACGCCGCCCTTGTCCGACTGGCTGATATAGCAATGCAGCGATTGCGACATGATTACGCTGTTGATCATCGGCTTGACGCCTTCGGTCACCATGGCTTGCAGGGTTTGCGATTCAATCGGCAGTTTTAGGCCCGCCAAGCCCGCGACATGGCCGCTATGGCCTGCCACGCAAATGCCGACGCGCCCCGCGCCAATGCGTCCGCGTGTTGTCTCCACGCCGACCACGGCGTCACCATCGCGTACAAAGCCAGTGACTTCGCATTTTTGAATGATATCGACGCCCAGGCTATCCGCACCGCGGGCATAGCCCCAAGCGACGGCATCATGCCGCGCGGTGCCGCCGCGGCGCTGGATCAGACCACCTTGAATGGGGAAGCGCGCCTCGCGCGACATATCGAGCAGCGGCTCAAGCTTTGCCACCTGATCCCGGGTCAACAGATCGGCATCAATCCCGTCGCAGCGCATGGCATCACCGCGTTCGGCCAGCTTGACCATATCGGCGTCGCTATGGCCAAGGAACATCGCGCCACGCGGGCTGAACATGACGTTATAATTCAACTCATCGCTCAGGTCGTGCCAGAGCTTCAGGCCAAATTCGAAGAGATTATGCAAAGGCTCTAGCCGGTAATTAGACCGCACAATCGTGGTGTTGCGACCCGTATTTCCGCCACCAATCCAGCCTTTTTCCAGAACGGCAATATTCTTTAGGCCATGCACCTTGGCCAAATAATATGCCGTCGCCAGACCATGACCGCCACCGCCGATGATGATGATATCATAATGCGATTTGGGCTCTGGGTCGCGCCATGCTGGCTGCCAGTGGCGGTGCCCAGTTAGGGCCCCGCGCAACAGGCTGAAGGCTGAATATCGGCTCATGCGATGGGCATCCACCCACGCTTTTCACGCCAATCCTTTTCAAGCCCGTCAAAGCGCGAAAGCTTGAGAAGGTCGATATTGGTAAAGGAGCATGCGCCATCAATCACCAGATCACGGATTGCGTGGCCCGATGCCGGTGACAGGCCAAAGCCGACGCTGGACATGGAGGCGACAACGACATTGTCGGGGCTGGTGAGGCGATCAATGATGGGGCGGCCATCGGGTGAGTTTTCAATCACGCCCGCCCAGCTGCGGATGACGTTCAGATGCGCGGCCTTGGGCAGCAATTCGGCCAAACGCTTCGCCAGATTGCGGGCGAGTGGTGTCGATGGACGGGCGGCAGGGCCTGTCGCATCCACATCCAGCCATTCATGCGGCCCGCCGCCATAAGCGAGGTTGCCGCGCAATGTCTGGCGTCCATAAATCTTATGCCCGTCAACGCCGCCCAGCGGCATCATGGGGGCAGGTTCGGTAATGATCATTTCCGCACGCGCGGCAGCCAGAGGGACATCAACGCCCAATTGCGCCATCAGCTGCGGGATTTGCGGTCCGGCGGCGACCACAACGGTATCGCAGCCATAAGTTGCATTGGCAGTCTTCACCGCCGTCACCTTGCCACCCGCGGTTTCAAAGCCTGTGACGGGACTATGCTGAATGATTTTGCCGCCCAGATCTTGCAGCGCCCAAGCATAAGCCTGCACCGTGCGTTGCGGGTTGGCATGGCCGCCAAATTTATAATGCACGCCGCCAAAGCAATTGTCGCCCGCCAGCGGAACGGCTTCTTGCACTTGTTTGACGTCAAGCAGTTCAACCGGATGGTTCAGCCGGGTGTGCCGTTCGGCGATGAAGCGATATTGCTCCCACTGACGTTCGGTCATCGCGATCAGGATGCGGCCCTTTTGATGTTCTGTCGGATAGCCGAGCAGTTCATCCATTTGCGGCCACAGCCGTTGTTCTTCGTCGAACAAGGGGCTGGAATAATGCGATGCACCGCCGCCATTGCGTCCGGAGGCTTCCCAGCCGACAATGAACTTGTCGAGCACAGTGACCTTCACACCCGAACGCGCCAGCCACCAGCCTGCGCTGAGACCAGTGACGCCACCGCCAACGATGACTACTTCAGAGCCGCTCATTTATACATCCCCGTGTAGAGCATCTCGCGATGCGCATCCTGATATTCTGTGCCGATATCTTCGACCGGCACCCATTGGGTCGGAATGCCGAACCAGACATCCCACGCCGCATCCATCGCCGCCGGTTCATCCCATTCGGCCAAAATCTTAAGCGGCAGGGGACGCACAGGCGCGCGGTGTGACGCGAGCGGAATGGTCCCGAACGGCTTATCCGATTCAATCGCCAGCATCATCGCCACCTGATCGCGGCAGCGACGGCCCTGACACACCCCCATGCCCGAACGGGTCAGGCGCTTGATCTGATCCGGGTTGGCGGGGCCATCGTCGAGCAGTGTGCCAAGCGAGCGCGCCTGAAGCGCCGCAGGACGCGGCAAGTAATTGGGTGGCTGAATACCGATCAGGTCGGCAAGCGTTACCTCTTCACATTGGCAGATGATCGTATCGGGCGTATTGACGCGCAGCGCCGCACGCACCCAATTCATCCTATAGGCAACATGGTCAAAACCTGTGTCAGGCAGGCCAGCGCACAAGCCCACCGCGGCAACATTTGGTTCACCCGCAGGAATATAGCCGCCGCGCGCCGCGTTCAGCGCCCTTGGACCATGCATGGCATCGACCAACTCAATTGAGGGGATAAGGCCAATGGCGACGCAGACTGTGTCACAGGCAATATTGGTTCCATCGGTCAAGGTGATGGACTCAATCCCATCAAGCCCGCCTTTGCTTGCCGCGATGCTTTGCCCATAATGTGTCGCAATGCCCGTCGCCGTCAATTTTTCGAGAAGTGCGGCATCGCCTTGCGGACCATCGCGTACTTCCACCAAAGCGACAACATCCAGCCCATGTTCCTTCGCCAGGATCGCGGTTTCGAGCGCGAGGTCATGCGACCCCAAAACGACAATGCGCCGCCCAGAAAAGGCGCCATAACGGGACAGCAGCATTTGCAGAGCGGCGGCCCCCATCACACCCGGCTGGTTCCAGCCAGGAAAGGCAATGGCAAGGTCGCGCGCGCCCGTAGCAAGCACAATCCGGTCAAAGCCGACAAGCCAAGACCGTTCTGCATCGGCAAGGCCAACAACTTGTTCTGGCAAGCTCTGTACGCCCGGTCCGTTGCGATATACGCCCCATGCGGTGGTGCCGAGCAGCAGCTCAACACCTGCTTCCATCGCCTTTTCAAGATCCGGCATGCTCATGAAAATGGCTTCGAGCATCCGGTCGCTATTTTGCGTCGCGGCCGTCATGCGGCCCCCGAAATAGAGCGGCGTATCATTACCCATCAGCGCGCCAGATACGGGATTTTCATCCACCAAAAGCACAGACGCGCCGCTGGCCGTCCCTTCTATGGCAGCAGCAATACCGCTTGGCCCTGCACCAATGACGACAAGGTCATATTTGGCTTCGGGTGCGCTTCGTGTGCCATTGATGGCGCACACATCGGTTCCGGTGAAATTCAGATCCATCAAACTGTTTCCAATGCCTGTTTCAAATCGCCGATCAAATCGTCGACATGTTCCAACCCGACCGATAGGCGCATCGTGCCATCGGTTATTCCGCCTTCCAATCGCTGTTCCCGCGCGACTGCATAATGGGTGGTGCTCGCCGAATGGCAGATCAATGTTTCTGACCCGCCAAGGCTGACCGCAACCTTCATCAGCTTGAGATGATCCAACATCCGGAACGCTTCTGCTTCACCGCCATGCAGGTGGAAGGAAAAGGTCGATCCGGCGGCCTTGCACTGCCGATCATATAAAGCGCGTTGCCGTGATCCTTCGGGCAGAAAGCCCAAATAGGTAACGCCAGCGACCTTGGGATGGTCGCGCAAATATTCTGCAACGAGGCGCGCATTGCTCATGGCCCGCTCAGTGCGCACTGAGACCGATTCCAATGACCGAAGCACAAGCCAGGCCGTGAAAGGATCCAGATGATTGCCCCAAGTTGTCCGCTGGAGTTTGAGCTGATCGATCAGTTCCTTACGGCCCGAAATGCCGCCAGCCAGCAAGTCGCTATGACCACCGCAATATTTGGTGAGGGAGGTCATGCAGAGATCCACGCCCTGCGCGATCGGGCGCTGGGCGAAGGGACCAAGCAACGTATTGTCGACAACTACAAGCGGACGATGCCCCTGTTTTGCGCCAACTTCATCGGCGATACGCACCATGAGATCGAGATCAACAATCGCAGCCGTCGGGTTGGCGGGCGTTTCCGCAATGATCAGCTTTAACGGGCCCTTGGCCATTGCGGCCTCTGCCGCCGCGCGAACATCATCTTCATCCGTGCCATCCAGATAGGCGGTCACATGCGATCCGAATTGAGGCATCATGACATTGTAGAGAAAGTCCACCCCGCCATAAATGGGCCGCCCGTGCAGCACGCTATCGCCTGCGCGGACATGGGCCAGCGCAATGCTGGAATGCGCGGCCATGCCACTGCAATAGGCGACGGCATCTTCCGCGCCATCAATCGCTGCAAGGCGGGCTTCTAGAAAATCCAGACCGGGATGGCCAAGCCGAGAATAGATATGGTTGGTTTCTCCAACCAGCGGCCCGGTGCCGTCAAAATAGGCCTCATGCACGTCTTTGGCATGCTGCGCCGATGGATAGACAAAGGTGGAGGTCATGAAGATCGGGGGCTTTGCTGCTCCCATCCCCATTTGCGGATCATATCCGAAGGCGACCGCCAAAGTTTCTGGGTGAAAGTCCCCCGACTTTTTATTTGCCATGGGTATCAATATAGACACGCGAAACGTCACAATACCAGTCGGTAAAACGGCGGGCCAGCATCTCTGCATCGGCTGAATAGGGGCCGGGCGTATATCCCGGGCTGTTGACGCCCTTATGATTATTTTCCGCCAGTTCCTTGTCCTGCGAATTGGTAACGGCCCACAGGGAGATGAGGGTGTCGACATCATAATCGACACCTTCCACCGCATCCTTGTGGACGTACCATTTGCTGAACACATGCGTTTCCGTCGGGCTGACCGGCATGCAGCTGAACATGAACACATAGTCCGACGTTGCATGGGCAAAAAGATGCGGATCAATGGCCCAGCGCAGCGAACCAATATCGCCGCCATTGGTCGTGATCAGCGGCTTTTTGATCAGCGGCTTGCCATCCTGCGATATGGAGGTGCAGCCTTCATTGAGCGCGAAGCGGGCAACCTGCCACCAATGTCCCTCCACTGGCTCGTGCGGAAAACCATGGGCGTCCATGGCGGCGCTAAAGGCTTCCGCCCGCGCATCTTCATGCGCGTCAAAATGCTTGGACATGCCCACAGGAAAGGTCTTTGCCAATTCCGGATGACCCGTCGCGCAATGATAGCATTCGCGCGCATTTTCCATCACAAGCTTCCAGTTCGCATCTTCGACCAGTTTATCGACACGGACTAGCTTTAGATTTTCGAAATTGGCAGGTGCCGCATAAGCCGAAAACTTCTCCCGGAAGTCATCGATCGGCGGCGGATTGTCTGCAAGGCAGATGAAGATCGCGCCACCGAAACATGCAAGCGCAATGGGTTTCAGGCCGTGGGCGCTTTTGTCGAAATCATCCTCCATGCGGCCTGCCGCAAAGAGTGACCCGTCCAGATCATAGGTCCAGCGATGATAGGGGCAGACCAGCTTAGGCGCGGTGCCATGGCCCGGTTGGCAAACCATGGAGCCACGGTGGCGGCAGCTATTGTGAAAAGCACGGATCGTGCTTTCCTTATCGCGGGTGATGACCACAGGCCATTTACCCACCATCATGGAGATGTAGCTGCCTGCTTTTGGCAATTCACATTCCATGCCGGCCATCAGCCAGCTTTGGCCATAAATCGCCGCCATATCGAACTCAAAGGCCTCTTGGCTCGTGTAGAGACCTTGGGGAAGGGTATGGCCCGTTCGCCGCTCGCGAAACATGGCGTCGATGCGCTGAAGATCCATGGCTATCTGTCCCCAAATTAACTGGCCGGAATTATGTGGTTGGTGGCTTGAACCATCCGGGCAAAGCGATAAAATCTCTTTTTCGCATGGCCCCATAACAAAATGTCGGGCTATGGGAGTGTGTCTGCAACCAATCCTATCGTGAAGGCCTGTCCCATTCATACAAAGGGCACCATTAATCGCCGTTGGCTCCCCCTGAACGCGCTTCGGGCGTTTGAGGCTGTGGGGCAGCAGAAAAGCTTTACGGGCGGGGCCGCTGCCCTCTCTGTATCGCAAAGCGCGATGAGCCGACATGTGAGTGGGCTCGAGGAATTGCTGGGCAAGCAGCTGTTTGAACGCGAGGCATCCCGCCTTGTTCTAACAGCAGCCGGAGCCGAGCTTTTGCCTGTGGTCACCAAAAGTCTTGATCGCATTGAACAGACGATGAATGCGATCCGAGACGACAATCTGGCGCACCGCACTGTGCGCATCCACATTCCACCGTCTTTGCTGCAACAGCAATTCTTGCCGATCCTGAAAGACTTTCGCGCGGAATATCCCGATATTCGGGTCGATGTTTCCAGCTCAAACGTGACGGGCCTTCCGGCAACGGCGCTGGATATGGCCATCGTCTATGATCGACCCAATGTGGATGATCAAGTGACAGACCTCTTGTGGATGGTGCGCGTCGCCCCGCTTTGTAGTCCCGAGACCGCTAAGCTGGCGCAGGGTCTCTCCTTGGGTGATTTTTTGAGCCAGCAGGATTTGCTGCACATTAAGCTGGATGGTCAGCCGCGGGATTTGCTGTGGTCTGCCTTTGCCCGGCAAATAGGGGTCAAGGTCAATACGGCAGACGGCATCGCCTTTGATACGGCCATTACCGCTGCCCATTATGCGATGACGGCCAATGGTGTCCTGTTGGGGGATGTTGATATGTTTGCCGACGAAATCGCACAGGGCCGACTTCAAATGCCTTATGAGGCCGTGGTCGAAGATGGTTATGGCTATTATCTGAAACTCCATGCCGATGATCTGTCTGATCCGGCGATGGCTCTGTTCAGAAGCTGGCTGATCCAGCGGTTCGGGGCGATGCGCCAATCCTGAACACCGCGGGGCAGGGCGCTCAGAATAACCCTTCGAGCTGATATTGTGCGGCGCTCGGCTTGGTCGCTCGAAGCAGTCCACGGTTGGCCGCTGAGAGCGCGCTTTGACCGCTAATCGGGGTGCAGGCGCGGCCTGCTAGAAAATCGAGCCCCGCCCGCACAGAAGCTTCTGCCGGATCACCCAGGGGTCGGCTGATATCGTCTGCGGCCTGACAGGTGGAGGTCATTTTGCTGGCGAGACCTGTATAATAATCCCCTTGCCGCGACGCATTTTCGACGCGGAAGGCAATTACCCTCAACCGGTCGTCGCACACACTTCGGTCACGCGCGATCTGCCCGACGGGTTTGCCATAAGTGTTGGAGCCGATCAGCGCGGTCGCAGCCCCCAGAAAGGGGAGCTGACCGTTAATGACCATTTCGCTGGCAGAGGCGCTTGCGGACGTACCAATAAAGGCGACGCGTGTCACCGGCACAGCCTGAGGCTGGGCGCGCAAGCTGTAACTTTCATTTTCAGAGGATTTTTCCGGGCGGAAGGTCGTGTAACTCCAAATCTGAGAGGCGCGATTGGCGTTGAGCAAATCAGCCATTGTTTCCGCCACGGAAATCAGCCCGCCGCCATTATAGCGAAAATCAATAATCAGTTCTGTAATGCCTTGGGCACGGATGGCGTCAAAAGCGGTACGTAACTGATCATTCGCCGTTCCAATAAAGGTGCGTAAATTGATATAACCCACCCGTCGGCCATTATCGTTGATGATCTTATACCCATAACGCGAAGAAACAGGGGCAAGCGTATAGTCTCTTTTGCTCACCGTAACCTCACGCTCGACCCCATTTGCGCGGATCGTCATGGTGCGCGTCAGTCCCGCTGTGGAAGGGCCGAGTGCATCGGCAACCGCCGTTGCGCCGCCGGATGCAAAGAGCGTGGTTACACTGCGCAAGTTGGTGGGCGTTTCCCCAATGGCGAGAATTTCTGTGCCTCGATCAATTCCGGCGGCAAGAGCTGGCGTGTCTTCAAAAGCTTCGAGAACAAACACTCGGCGGTTCGTCGCATCATAATTTAACCGCATCCCAATGCCCGCGCTGGACCCGGAACTGAAATAGGCATTTTCTGCTGCAATGGATGTCACATAGGTAAAATATCGATCGCGTGATTGTGCGCGGGCAGGGGCGACAAGCGCGTCCACATAATCATCGACATTGCTATAAGCGGATGGGTTTACGCTGAGATCGAGCAATTCTGGGAAAAGATACCATTGCCGCAATTCGCTCAATGCCCAATCCTGCCTGTCGCGCAGGCTGCATGTCGTATTGATAGGGGTTGGCGAAGGAGCGGTTGGCGTTGTCCCAGCGGTGCTACCGTTACTGCTTTGCCCGCCGCCGCCACAGGAGGCGAGCAGAATACAAGCGGACAGAGCAGAGACAGATTTACGCACTATCATGCAAAGAGGATAACCTAGGTTATTGCAAAGGCAATAGGCGATGCGGGTGCTGGCGGTGCCAGAAATTCGGGAAATTTTAGCAAAGCCATTGGCCAAATCGGATCTCATGTTAGAAAGAGGCTGATCTTTAAGGAAGAATAACCCCATGAATATTGCTGAAGCCGTTGCCACACGTCGTTCCATTCGTGCTTTTCAGGATAAGCCCGTCCCGGCAGAAACGCTGCGGCGGGTGCTAGATCAGGCACGCATGGCGCCGTCTGGATGTAACTTCCAACCTTGGGAAGCGACTGTGCTTGCTGGCGCGCCTCTAAAGTCGCTGCAAGAGCGGCTGCTGGCCAGCCAGCCTGACAGTCCGCTGGAATATGATTTTTCTGCCCCCGGACAACATGAAAAATATCAGTCTCGGCTGCGTTCGCTCGGCGCGCGTATGTATGAATCCATGGGAATCATGCGTGATGATGCGGAACAGCGTGCCTCCTTTGCACAGGCCAATATGGTCTCCTTTGGCGCACCTGTCTTGCTCTTGTGCCACTTCCCGAAGTTTATGAAGGAACCACAATGGTCTGATGTCGGGATGTGGCTGCAGACGATTATGCTGTTGCTGCGTGGCGAAGGCCTAGATAGCTGCCCGCAGGAATATATGGGCATGTATGGCCGGACCATTAAGGATCAGCTCGGTCTTTCGGATGATACATTGCTATTCTGCGGCCTTGCCATCGGCTGGCGCGCGGAAGATGCCCCGACGAACAATTTTGTTCGGGAGCGGGTTTCGCTGGAAGATCATATTACGTTTCTTGGTGTCGACTAAGGATCAGCATTCTCAGGCGGGGTCAGGTGCGACGATCGTACATGACTCCGCCGGGACTTAGCCGATTGAGAGCTTCCCATGGTCCAACTTCGGCAGGACATAGCGGGCGAACATGTCGCACTCATTTGCGTGCGGATAGCCGGAGAGGATGAAGGCATCGATGCCAAGCGCCTGATAGGCGCGCAGCTTTGCCTCGACCTGATCCGGGTTGCCGACTATGGCCGCGCCACAGCCTGAGCGCGCCCGGCCAATGCCAGTCCACAAATTATCCTCAATATAGCCGTCATCACCGGCCGCAGCACGAAGTTCAGCCTGACGCGCGACACCAAAAGTCTGCGCGTCCAGTGACTTGCCGCGAATTTCGGCACCCTTGTCAGCATCGAGCTTTGAGAGGAGGCGCGTCGCATAGTCGCGGGCTTCGGCTTCCGTTTCTCGCACGATGACGTGGGCGCGGAAGCCGTATTTGAGGGTGCGTCCGCGCTTGGCGGCACGGTCGGTCATATCGGCGATCAGATCCTTCGCGCCAGACAAGGTTTCTGGCCACATCAGATAAACATCGCACCCTTCGGCCGCCGCCTCGCGCGCGGCGGGGGAGAGGCCACCAAAGTAAAGCGGCGGGCATGTGCCCGACAGCGTGCTGACGCGGGCTGGATCAAGATCGAAGTTATAAAATTCCCCCTGATGGCTCAGATGCTCCCCATTGAGCAGCGTCTTGAGGATCTTCATCGCTTCAACGGTGCGGGCATAGCGGGGTTCGCTGTCCATTTTTTCGCCTGGCATGTCGGACGAGATGATGTTGACCGCAAGACGGCCGGCCCCACAGGGTGCGAGACCCAAAATGCGATCCAGCGTCGCAATTTGGCGCGCCAGTTGCGGCGGCCAGGTCTCCCCAATGCGGACGGCCATGAGCAGCCGGATTGAGCGGGTGAGGGCTGCAATTGCCCCTGCAAACATTTGCGTGTCGATGCCAAGCTGATAGCCAGAGGGCAGCAGGATATTGTCAAACCCGCCCTCTTCGGCGCGCATCACGATATTCCGGCAATGCTCCCAACTGGAGGCAAGGCTTGCATCTGGCACACCCAGAAATTCATAATCATCGTCGCAAAGAGCGGAAAACCAAGCGATTTCAAGCGGCTTTGTCACGGCAGTTTTTCTCCACGGCTGGCAACCAAAACATCGTACCAAGCTTGACGTGTCCACCTGACGTTCAGGGCATCGCCAGCTTCGCGAATGCGGCTGACCTGTTGCGACCCGACAATCGGGATCGCACGGGCCGGGTGCGCCATGATCCAACTATAGGCAGCGGCCGTCCGGCCGACGCCAAATTCTTGGGCGACGGTGTCCAGGGCGACAGCAACCGCACGCTCCCGATCTGTGCCGGGCTGTGCAATGCGGCCGCCGCCAAGCGGGGACCATGCCAAAACGGCCAAGTCATGTTCCATTGCCTGATCAAAAAGGCCCTGTTCAAGAGGCTCTAAATGCAGGGGCGAAAACTCCGGCTGCGTGGATACCAAGGGAATGTCGAGCGCACTCTTGAGCGCGGAGATATGGCCATGGGTGAAGTTTGAGACGCCAACCGCGCCGACCTTTCCACTTTTCACCATATCTTCAAGTGTGCGTGCAAGGTCT
>JBBATU010000017.1:18871-40314 GCA_040398565.1 Chakrabartia sp. | reverse complement strand
TTGGCGATAAAATGGTGCAGGCTTTATCTGTCGAGGGGGCAACATGCGCGGCGGTGTCCTTCGGGGCATCTGGTCGAGCAGGCCGGACGGCGGCAATTGGAGCAACTCCAGCCCCGACGGGGTCTTTGAAGGTCGTATGCGGGATATTCCCGCGAACAAAATCAAACCTATCAACCCCGATGTCACCAGCACCAAAAGACCAAGCGCACCCTGCGAGAGGGGAGGTGCCAATAGCGGCACAACCTCTCCAATCCGTAAATCGAGCAGAAAGCGTTCCAGCTGCCATTTGGGAGCCGCAAGGATCAGAATGGCAATAGCGCCAGAATAGATACAAGCCACCGTCAGCGCGAGCGGTAATCGCCTAAGGAACCCCATAATGTCCCACCTCAAAAACAACGCAACAGGGACCAAAAAAAGATCCAGATCGGATTGCAACCTGTGTCGCCGACGTTAGGGTGGCCCCATGCAAAACCCGCCTTCTCTAGTTATGATTGAGATCAACTCATGGGCAGAGCTTGCCCTGCGCTGGCTCGATAGCCACAACCGTCAGATTCTGTCCGGCGCGCTGGCCGCGGCGCTCATCATCCTCTTGCTGCATGGCCTCAAGCTGGCGGGCCGATATCTCTGCGCAGATCGGTTCAAATCGTCCCACTGGCCGGGCATTATTGGCCGCGCACTAGGCAAGACGCGGCTTTGGTTCACGAGCACGGTTGCACTTGAAGTCGTTGCCAAGGCGGGAAAAGCGCCCGCGGAGATTGCCGCACCCATTTATGCTCTGTTCGTCATTGCCTGCGTGCTTCAGGCGGCGGTCTGGGTGCGAGCTCTGATCCTGGGGCTGGTAGAGTTCCGGGCGGGGGAGAATGATTCCACCGGCAATTTGCAAAGCGCCATCGGCCTCATCCGGGTGCTGGTGACGACGGGCATCTTCATTCTGGCCGCCATTGTCATTCTCTCCAATCTGGGCGTGAACGTTACCGGGCTGGTCGCGGGCCTCGGCATTGGCGGCATTGCCATTGGCCTCGCTGCGCAGGGCATATTCTCTGACTTGTTTGCCGCGCTTTCCGTTTTGTTCGACAAGCCCTTTCGCAAAGGCGATATGGTCAAATTTGACCAGAGCCAGGGAACGGTAGAAGCCATTGGCCTCAAGTCCACGCGCATTCGGGCCATTTCCGGCGAAGAGATCGTCATTTCCAATGCAAATTTGCTCAACAAGGAATTGCGCAACCTCGCCCAGCAAGAGACGCGCCGATATTTCCAAACGATCAGCCTCGTCCATCAGACGCCGCCCGATGTCTGCCAATCCCTACCGGAACTGCTGCGCGATGTTGTCGAAAGCGTGGAAGGATGCACATTCAGCCGCTGCGGACTGGATAATTTTGCGCCCTCAAGCCTCGACTTTCTGTTGATTTACGAAATAACCTGCGATGACCCGGGTGAGGCAATGGATCGCAAGCACAATGTCAACACGCGACTCTTGGCCGCCATCAAGGATCGCGGGATCGCCTTTGCCTATCCAACGCAGACGACCTTTACCGCAGCACCCGATGGGCAAATGGTCATGCCCTATTTTATCCCCGATGCCGAAGGACGGGCAAAGCGCTAAGCCCGCCCGCCCCGGCGGTGCCTTAGGCGCACCAATGAATATCGATCGGCTGTTCCGCATCGGCAAGCACACGCCCAATGGGGAGCGAGGAGAGCGGCCCATCCTTAATCGCCTGTTCCAGCAAAGCCTTTTTATCATCCCCAGTCAGCGCAATCATGAGCGTCCGGGCGGACAATATGGCATGGCGGGTCAGGGTGACGCGCGCCACAGGGGCTTCGGCAGGCAGCGGATCAGGCAGCACGCCAACCGCCCGGCGGGCTTTGGGGGCATTCAGCGCATCCTCAAAATCAGGGCCGGTGAAAATTGAGGCCGTGTGCCCATCGCTGCCAACGCCCAGCCAGACAAGATCCGGCGGCCAATGCAGATCCTGCAACCGCGCGTCGGCCGCATTTCCGGCGGCCTTATGGTCTGCATTCTCGGTCGCGATCGGCAGCACCCGAGCGCCCTTGGGCATGAAGGCGCGCGCCAGATTGGCGGCGTTGGACAGCGGATTATCCACCGCAACTAGGCGGTCATCGGTTGGAATAATCGTCACATGCTTCCACTTGATCGGCATGGCGGCGAGCTTTTCATAGACAGGTAGCGGCGTCTTTCCGCCCGGCAGCGCAATCAGCGCCTGCCCCCGCGCATCCAGCGCGCTTTCAATGATGAAGCCAACATCACCAGCGACAGCATCTGCCCACTCGTCCATGTCGTCATAGTCCCACCATTCCGCTTCGATCATCTGAAATTCCTATCCGCAACTGCTGAAAAAAGGCGATATGGGGACGCAGATCGAAGCGCAAGAGCAATGATTGCCCGCGCGACTCGATGGTCTGGCCTTGTCGCATTTTGGACGTGGAAAGCCGTGCCCCGCACGCAGTAGACGGCAGAGGTTCAAGACAGAAACCACTCATCGCATTGAAAACATTGCACTATCGCAAGCAGGCAATTTTCCGCTTTCCTACAGCCTGTGTTTTTCCATATGCCTCACTGCACATATGAGGTAATTGCTATGACAGTTTCGTCCGATAAATCGCCCAAACAAAGGGCATTCTCCCACTATCTACGAACTGGTCGACGCCTGCCCAAAGAGATCTTCCTTGAAGAGCAGGACATTGAGCTGAAGTTCAACCCCTATCATGATCCCCGCAACGGCCAATTTACCTTCGCGCCGGGTGGCGCACGGACAGGGTCACGCCCCGCACTGAGGCAGGGCCGTCCTCCCGCGCCATCCAAGCCCGAACCCTATACCGTGCGCAAAGGGGACACACTCTCCCACATCTCGCGGCGGCACGGCGTGAGGACGGATACGCTGGCACGGGCGAATGACATCAAAAACCCGGATCATATTCAGCCAGGCCAAAGGCTCCATATCCCGAAGGACGCGCCACAGCCTGCACGGGCAGGAGCGAACGCGCCCGGCAAAGGTATCGCGGACGTTGGCAAGAAACCCCCGAGCCCTATTCGGACAGGGCAAACCCCCGCTCCGCCCAGGCAGCCGTCGTTAGAGGCAGGCGCTTCGGCTGGACAGAAATGGAAGGCCAAGGATGCCACGGTCAAAGTGCCCAGCAGTATCCGGGCAAAAGTTGATCGGGTTGCCGAAGATTATCACGCCGCCAACGGGCGGACGCTGACAGTCACAGACGGCGCGAGAACCCCTCAAGATCAGGCGGAACGCATGTATTACAAATTTAGCCATGGGGATTTCAGAACGTACAAAGGGCCGCAAGCCGCCCAGATTGCTGACGCCTATCGGCACGGGAAGGCAAAGGGAAAATCCCGATCACAAATCCTGAGCGATATGTCGGCGATCATCGATCGACATTACCGCAACGGAAAGCCGGTTTCAAAACATCTCGAAAGACGGGGCGTTGATTTCAGGACCAAAGACATGACTTGGGCTGAGCGAAAGGCGCTTGAAAAGGCAATTGAGAAACATGGCGGCGTTCCATTACCCGAGGGCGTCCCTCCGTACATCCATGCATCCTTCTGAAAGGTTGAGTCCCTATGACAATTCTTATTCTCGCCTCTGCCCTTGTCATGGCTGCGCAACCGGCTGCGGCAAAGGCCGCACCCGATTTCTCTGGTCTTTTGAACGCGCCCGATAATGCGATCCGTTCGTGCAAATTCGTGCATCGTCCCGATGGTCTGCATTTGATCATCGTCATGGCAAAGCATGACGCGGGCGACGCGATACTGATAGTTCCCGATTTTCGTTATAAGAGCTATAATTATGTTTTCAGCAGTGCCGGAAAGGCACCTCGGCAATTCGATATTGCCAGCAGCGCATTAAGGAAAAGGGATCAAATTGATATTCCCCTGCGCACGGCCATGGGCTTGAGAGCCGATCTGATGAAGAGAAAGATTGAGCCTATCTTCACTCAGAATGGAGGTTACTCGATTTATATCGGCTATGGCTTTCGGGACACCGACGAAGCAGAAATTTATGGCGCATGCTATGTAACCTTGGGAACCAAATAGCGCTTCAAATCGCAATTCAGAAACATGGCGGGACGATAAAGGCCGAAGGCGTCCCCCGTCACAACCATGCATCTTTCTGAAAGGTTGAGTCTCTATGACAATTTCCATTCTGGCTCCTGCCCTTCTCATGGCTGGGCAACCGGCTGCGGCAAAAGCCGCACCCGATTTCTCTGGCCTATTAAGCTCACCTGAAAATGCGATCCGTTCGTGCAAATTCGTGCGCCGTGCCGATGATGTGCATCTCATCATCACCAAAGCAAAAGACAGCGAGGGCGATGGCATCCAGATCGAGTTTTCCGATGATAAATCTTATCTGCTCTATAATTACATTTTTGGCATCTCCGCAAAGAAGCCAGGGCGTCTCATTTTAACCAACAGTAATTTAGAAAAAATGGATCAATTTGATATTCCCCTACGTACAGCAATGGGCTTGAGGGCCGATCTGGTGAAAAGAAAGGTTGAGCCCATCATCATCAAAAATGGAAAATATACGATTTATATCGGTTATGACTTCCGGAGTAGCGACGAGTCCCAAATATTCGGCGCATGCTCTGTAACATTGGGAGCAAAATAGACACCCGACGCCGATACAATAGAGGCGCCTGCCGGCTGGCGAAGGCGATCACGCCAGCCGCTATTACGCTGATAGAAAAATGGTCGTGGATAGCAGCCCGATAGCGAACTGTCTCCAGTAAAAAGTTCAATAATAACAATGGTGTAATAAAATTAACCGTCTGGATTGTAGCCAAGAAATAGGCATGCCCGTGTTAGTGCAGGCAGTGAGAAGGTTCTGTTGCCCTGACTGGCCGGCCCTAACGCAGTAGTTCTGCTACCAACGATGGCTTCTTCTCAATCATGGCTAGCAGCACCTGGGCCGGACCAGTCGGGCGACGCCTGCCATGCTCCCAATTCAGCAATGTGCCCTTGGCTACACCAATGCTCCGGGCGAATGCGCCTTGCGACAGCCCTGTTCTCGCTCTGATGGCGGCGACATCGACGGCAGGCACCTCGACGTAATGGACATTCGAGCCGACATGCTGGCCTTGGGTAAAGGCAAGAGCCTCATTAAGACCCTGCATAATGCTGTCATGTGCGTTCATTGGCTGCCTCCATAGGTATCGACTAGGATCTTGCTTAGCTGGATCGCTGCTGCCTGTTCGGCCTTGGTCAAATTGTCTTTCTCGTTTTTGGCGAACACTGTGACCAGAAATATGGGCATGTGCGTGCCGCCAAAAACGTAGATGGTCCGGTATCCGCCGCTCTTGCCACCGCCTTCGCGGGGGATCCTTACCTTGCGTAGGCCACCGCCCAAAGACACTCCCGCATCCGGGTTTGCCGCGATATAGTTCACAAGACCGAGGCGTTCGGCCTCGGTCATGATGGCCTTCGCCCGTCGAAGGAACTCGGGCAGCTCCACGACGGTCTGTAAAGTGGTCATGAGCCCTTGTTTATACGTCAATGACCCATAAGTCAATGACGTATGGCTGGGCACGCTGTCACATCATTCCAGCATTACATACCGTCCCAGGCGACGCGATCCGACAAAGATGATTCTACCGTTGTCCCGCAACACCCTTATGTCACGTTTCGCGGTTCTCAGCGTGACCTCCCAATGGTTGGCGAGGTCCTCGGCGGTGCATTTCTCATTTCGTGCGGCTCGCTCCAGAAACCATTCCTGTCTCGGGTTAAGTTCGGCAAACTCGGGACAATTTATGGTGACATCGATGTCACCATAAATGTCACCAATAATGTCACCATAATCAGCGCCGGTTTCGACCTCTGTGCCCGGTGGATCATCGTTTCCAAGATCAATCCTGGTGGCCACTTGCTGCGTTGGCGGCTGGGCGCTCGCATCGGTAATCAGCCCCAAAACCAGTGCCTGGACGGCCGCCGATTTTGCGAAAAGTCTCATCAAGAAATACCCGCTTGGCCCGGATTCGCCGCTCAGCCAATTCTTGACGCTGCGCTCACTTGCGTTGGTCCAGCCCATGATCGTTTTGACTGATCGATGCGTGTCGCCATGCTCCTCTTTCAAAGCGTCCGCGATCAACTCGGCATAGTCCTTTGGCGACTTCGCCAGCCCCACCCACAGGTGCAACATCTTGCCCTTTTTCGGCAACATCCTCCGTCCTTTCCCCGTTACATTCGCGTGTGTGCGGAACGGTAGGCAGAGGCGCTGATCGGACTGCAGCTGGTGGACGCCCTGGACTGCTGCGGCGGCTTAATTTGAAAGGGCGTGAGTTGAGCGACTGGCACTACGAGGACGGGGGGAAGCGCCCTGAACAAACAGGGCGCAATGTAAGGGCGGCTGAATATGTTCGTATGTCCACAGACCACCAGAAATACTCGACAGAGAACCAGGCAGATGCGATCCGCCACTACGCCACTGCGCGGGGCATCGACATTGTTCGCACCTATGCGGATGCGGGTAAGAGCGGCCTGAAGATCGAAGGGCGCGACGCCCTCAAGCAACTCATCGATGATGTTCAGTCTGGCTCAGCCGACTACACCATGATCCTCGTTTACGACATTAGCCGCTGGGGACGTTTCCAGGACGCGGATGAAAGTGCCTACTACGAGTACATCTGCAAGCGCGCTGGGATCGCAGTCCAGTACTGCGCGGAGCAATTCGATAACGATGGCAGTCCGGTTTCGACTATCGTCAAAGGCGTCAAGCGCGCCATGGCAGGGGAATATAGCCGAGAGCTCTCAACCAAGGTGTTCGCTGGGCAGGGCAGACTGATCGAGAAAGGCTACCGCCAGGGCGGCCCTGCGGGCTTTGGACTTCGCCGAACCCTTATCGACGAGAGTGGAGCAATCAAAGGCGTTCTGGGGCGCGGCGAGCACAAGAGCATCCAAACCGACCGGGTTATTTTGACGCCCGGCCCAGAAGAGGAAACAGATACTGTTCGTCAGATCTATCACGCCTTCGTGCACGGAGGCCGCAGTGAGCGCGAGATCGCGGAAGACCTCAACGCCAGGGGAATCCTGACCGACCTCGACCGCCCATGGACACGCGGTACCGTTCACCAGCTACTGATCAATGAGAAATATGTCGGCGACAACGTTTGGAACCGCCGCTCATTCAAACTGAAAAAGAAACGCGTACAGAATGCGCCCGAGATGTGGATCCGGTCTCAGGGTGCGTTCGAGGGCATCGTAGAGCGGGATCTGTTTGAAGCTGCCCATTCGATCATTGAGGCGCGTTCGTTCCGACTGTCAGATGATGAAATGCTGGAAGCCTTGCGCGGGCTCTATGCCAGCAAAGGCCTGCTCTCGGGGATCGTCATCGACGAGTGCGATGGTTTGCCCTCCAGCAGTGCTTATAGCTCCCGTTTCGGCAGCCTGCTGAGAGCCTATAGCCTGGTGGGGTTCACGCCAGACCGGGACTACCGGTACGTCGCGATCAATCGAACCCTGCGCCAGATGCATCCCGATGTTTTGAGGCAGGTCCTGGACGGGCTGCGTGGCCAGGGCAGCGATGCCTGGCAGGATCTGACTACCGACAGCATCATCGTCAATGGCGAGTTCAGTCTGTCGATCGTCATAGTCCGATGCCTGGCCACGCCAACGGGCCTGCTGCGCTGGAAGATGCGTTTCGACACATCAGCGATGTCAGACATCACTATCGTGGTACGCATGGACACAGACAACAGGGCGCCGCTCGATTTCTACCTGTTCCCGCGGATCGACATCACCTCCGAGCGGCTAAGGATGGCCGAAGACAATGGCCTGAGCCTCGACGCTTATCGCTTCGACACCCTGGACTACCTCTATGAAATTGCCGCCCCAGTCAGCATTGCGGAGGCTGCCTGATGACCGAAATGGGCTCACAACAGATCGAGATGATCCCGATTTCAAGGATCAACGTGCTCAACCCCCGTTCCCGCAACAAGCGGCAGCACCGCGAGATCGTGAACAATATCGAGGCGATCGGCTTGAAGCGGCCGATCACAGTCAGCTTGCGGCAGGGGCCGAGCGGGCCAAGATACGACTTGGTCTGCGGGCAAGGGCGCCTTGAGGCGTTTCAGATGCTCGGACAGGAGGAAATCCCAGCCGTCGTGATCGAGGCGGCAGAGGACGAGTGTCTCGTCATGAGCCTGGTCGAGAATATTGCACGACGGGTGCAACGACCGATCGATGTGATGCGCGAAATCGGCGAACTCAGGAAACGCGGCTACAGCGAGGCTGATATCGCCCGGAAGATCGGTGTCCATAACTCTTGGGTCAGCATGGTCGTATCGCTGCTCGAGCGCGGCGAGGATCGACTTTTGTCGGCAGTCGAAACTGGTCTCATACCGATAACAATGGCCATGGAGGTGGCAAAGGCTGAAACAGAAGAGGCTCAAAACCTTCTGCTCGAAGCCTATGAATCGGGGAAACTGAAAGGCAAAAAGCTCGCATCTGTCCGTCGCTTGCTTGATCGGCGCCTGCGGAGCAAGAATAAAGGAATTCATTCAGGCCGGTCGGGTTCGCGCAGTGGCAACCGCCGCATAACGGCAAACGACCTGCTGCAGGTCTATCAACGCGAAGCCGAGAAACAGCGCCTGCTCGTGAAGAAATCTGACTTCACCCAGACCCGTCTTCTTTTCGTTGTCGAGGCTATCAAAGATCTCCTGAGCGACGAGGGGTTTACCATCTTATTAAGGGCTGAGGGTCTGGAAACCATGCCCCGGGCGCTAGCTATCAAGATCGCGGGAGGCCTGGATGGCTGACTGGCCCCCTCAGCACGTTATCGAAGCTTCTGACGATCCAGACGTTCATCTGGCTTTTGAACGCCAGACCGTTTCGGTCCCGATTTCTGTCATTGTGCCTTTGAAGTTGCTCCGCGAAGGTATTCGCGAGAGCAAGAAATATGCCCAAATCGTAAATTCGATCAAAGCGATCGGGTTGGTTGAAGCGCCAGTCATCATCGCTGACACGCAGCATTCTGGGCGGTATTTCCTGCTCGATGGGCACTTGCGCCTCGAGGCACTCAAAGAGCTCGGCACCGAAATGGTCGATTGTCTCGTGGCGACCGACGATGAGACTTACACCTACAACAAGCGTGTAAATCGCCTGCCGCCTCTTCAGGAACATCGCATGATCGCGCGAGCAGTAGAGCGAGGGGTGGCGCCGACCGTGATAGCCGAAGCTTTAGGGCTGGATGTCGCGTCGATACACCGCAAATTTCGCTTACTGGATGGAATCTGCCCCGAGGCCGCGGAGATACTGAAAGACACCATCTGTCCTATGAACGCTTTCGACATTTTGCGCCGCATGTCACCCACGCGGCAAATCGAAGCGGCAGATCTGATGGTCGGTCAGAACAATTTCAGCCTGATGTTCGCAAAAGCTCTTCTGGCCGCAACGCCGGACGATCAGCTCGCGAAGCAACCGAAGAAAGATAAGAAGGCCGATGCGAATGGCCCGACGGCCCAGCAGATCGCCCGAATGGAGCGGGAGCTCGCAGCCCTGCAGACGCAGGTGAAATCGGTCGAGGACAGCTACGGCATCGACAACCTGCACCTTACCGTAGCGCGCGGATACATAGTCAAGCTCCTAAGTAATGCCCTCATCGTTCGGTGGCTTTCTCAGCATCACCAGGAATATCTCAGCGAGTTCCAGCGGATCGCGGAAATGGAGTCGATCGCGCCGGCCTCAGCCACGCTGGCAATTCAAGATTGAGTGTGATGGGGACCCGGACCCGATAAGCGCGGGGACCATGGGAGAAGCCGCACTGTGGGGCGGATCGAGCATGGGTGTGGGGATGGCGGCGAACCCGCTCGGAGCCCACTAGGCCGGCCGTCATAAGGACCGGCCGCATGCGCGGTGTTGCCGCGCATGATGTATGAATGGGCGTGCCGGTTATGTGGCGAGCCGGCACGCCCCAAGAGATCGCGCTGATATGATCAAGAATGCTCCGCTGACTTTTTCAGCATTCGAGCAACGCCCTTGGCCAATATTTCACCGACCTCAGCCAGCCTCTCCTTGGCGGTCATTTCGTTGGGGTCTGGGCTGCCGGGGGTCCAATGAAGCGTCTTTGGGCAGGGCGCTGGATACAGATCACCCACAAGAGAGGGCTTCTTTGCAAGCAATGCGAGCAAAACCTTGGCGGCTCCTGTCGGCTGTCGGCGGCCTTGTTCCCAGTTTATCAAGGTGCCCAGAGGCACCCCGATGCTTGCAGCAAAAGCGCTTTGTGACATTCCGGCCTTGGCCCTAATCGCGGATACGTTGACAACTGGCACGTGGGCACGAGGCGGGCGGGTTATCAGATCGTCAGGTGATGCGACGCTTACAGAGACCTTCAGGGCTTTCCATGGTTTGCGCTTTTGCCTCATTCCCGATTGCTATTTTGCGTCCCAAACTACGTCAATGGCGTAGTAACATTGCCTGTGCCTGCCACTGTAAGTCCGACACTTTTCTTCTCTACCTGACCGGAGGCAATTGCGGTCCTAAGTCTCGGGGTGCGCCGTTGCGTTTTGCAGGCTGTGAAAGCGCTCTATGGGCTCTAGAAACAGCAGAAATCTGTGACCTACCCCATCTCCGGTCCAGAGGTTTTGGAAGAAAAATTAGCGAATTTGGGGGCGAATTTGGAAATTCTCCAAATTTCTCCGTTCTGAAAAACCGCAGAATTCTGCCATTTTTAGGCCCCTTTGGGGCGGTTTTAAATTCGCGCGTATTGAATGGTCGGGGAGAGAGGATTCGAACCTCCGGCCCCTGCCTCCCGAAGACAGTGCTCTACCAGGCTGAGCTACTCCCCGACTCTGAAATCGGGTGTGACCCCGATGAAGGCAGGCGCGCCCCTTAGCTGGCGAATGGCGTGGGTTCAAGGGCGTGGGTGGAAAAACACCCGATCAAAGAGGGTGCAACGCAAATCTCGACACGCGCCACGCCTTCGCCTAACCGCGCCATGAATGGCAACAGCGTGAAGGGGTCAGCGATGCGCGCATTTATTTTTCCGGGTCAGGGCAGCCAATCTGTCGGCATGGGCAAGGCGCTGGCCGAGGCCAGTGCTGTTGCGCGGGAGGTGTTTCAGGAAGTCGATGAGGCGTTGGGCCAATCGCTGTTCCGCCTGATGACCGAAGGCCCGGAAGATCAGCTGACGCTCACCGAAAATGCCCAGCCCGCCATCATGGCCAATGCCGTTGCGACCTTGCGCGTCCTTGAAAAGGAAGGCGGCCTGCGCCTGTCTGAAAAGGCAGATTATGTCGCGGGCCATAGCCTGGGGGAATATAGCGCCTTGTGCGCGGCAGGCGCTTTTGATCTCCCCACAACGGCCCGGCTGCTCAAGCTGCGCGGGCAAGCGATGCAAGCGGCAACCCCGGTTGGCACGGGCGCCATGGCCGCGTTGCTGGGTGCGGATATTGAAAAGGCACAAGCGCTGGCCGAAGCCGCCGCACAAGGCGATGTCTGCACCGTCGCCAATGATAATGACCCCGGACAAGTCGTCATTTCCGGCCATAAAGCCGCGATTGATCGGGCCATTGAACTGGTCAAGGATCATGGGATTAAACGCGGCATTTTGTTGCCCGTCTCTGCCCCCTTTCATTGCCCGCTGATGCAGCCGGCCGCCGATGCCATGGCCGACGCCCTAGCCAACGCCGCGCTGTCTGCCCCGCTTGTTCCGGTTTATGCCAATGTGACAGCCGCCCCTGTTGCGGATGCCGAGACGATCAAGCGGCTGTTGGTCGAGCAGGTGACCGGACGGGTGCGCTGGCGTGAATCGGTGATCGCGATGGCGGCCGCTGGTGTGACCGATTTTGTGGAATTTGGCGGCAAGGTGCTCGCCCCGATGGTCAAACGCTCCCTGCCCGATGCGCAGGCCACCAGCCTGATCTCAATGGATGACATCGAAGCCATTGCCAAAAGCCTTTAAGCAGACTGATTCAAGGAGAGAGCTATGTTTAACCTCACAGGAATGACCGCATTGGTGACAGGGGCGTCTGGCGGGATCGGCTCTGCGGTTGCCAAGGCCTTGGTGGCGCAGGGCGCGAAGGTCGCGCTATCGGGCACGCGTGAAGATGCGTTGAAGGCTGTCGCAGCAGAAATTGGCGGCGACACGGTGATCCTGCCCTGCAATTTGGGCGATGCAGCGTCTGTTGAGGCCTTGATCCCTGCGGCGCTTGAGGCGCTGGGGGGTAAGATTGACATCTTGATCAACAATGCGGGCGTGACCCGCGATGGCCTGATCTTGCGGATGAAGGATGAGGATTGGTCGGACGTGATCCGCATCAATTTGGAAGCGGCCTTCCGCCTCTGCCGGGCGGCGGCCAAGCCGATGATGAAGGCCCGTTTTGGCCGGATCATCTCTGTTACAAGCGTTGTGGGCGTCACCGGAAATCCGGGGCAGGCCAATTATGCTGCATCTAAGGCGGGCCTGATTGGCATGTCGAAAAGCCTGGCGCAGGAATTGGCGAGCCGGGGCATTACCGTGAATTGCATCGCGCCCGGCTTCATCGCGTCGGCGATGACAGATGGCCTGCCCGATGCGCAAAAGGACGCGCTCAACGCCCGCATTCCTGCGGGCCAAATGGGCGAAGGGGCCGATATCGCTGCGGCCGCTGTTTACCTTGCAAGCCGCGAAGCAGGCTATGTGACGGGCCAGACACTCCACGTAAATGGCGGCATGGCCATGATCTAAGCCGGAATCATCAACAGATGATTGCGCACTAACATAACCTAAAAGCTTGCATCCCCAAACAGGGCCGATTAGGGCTTTCACAAATATTGCTCACACATGAACGAGAAGGGTTATCCATGAGCGACACCGCAGACCGCGTTAAGAAGATCGTCGTTGAACATCTCGGCGTCGAGGCCGACAAGGTGACAACGGACGCCAGCTTCATCGACGATTTGGGCGCGGACAGCCTCGACATCGTCGAGCTGGTCATGGCGTTCGAAGAAGAATTCGGCGTTGAAATCCCTGATGACGCTGCCGAAAAGATTTCGACCGTCAAGGACGCGATTTCTTATATCGACAGCCACAAAGGCTGATCGCAAGGCAGCTTTGCCTTGAACGAATCGATGTTATCGAAGACGGTTTCCGGCACGTTCGGGAGCCGTTTTTGATTCTGGAAGACTGGAGACGCTTATGCGCCGCGTAGTTGTGACAGGTTTGGGTCTGGTGACCCCGCTGGGTTCTGATGTTGAGACGACCTGGGCCAATCTGCTTGCCAGCAAATCTGGCGCAGGCAAGATTACGCGGTTCGATGCGTCCGATCAAAAATGCCACATTGCGTGCGAAGTAAAGCCGAAGGATCATCCTTGGGGCTTTGATCCCGATAAGCGCGTCGACCATAAGATCCAGCGCCAAGTCGATCCTTTCATCATTTACGGTATCGATGCCGCCGGTCAGGCGCTGGAAGATGCCGGCCTGACCGAGATGGACGATGACCTCAAGACGCGCACAGGCTGCTCGATTGGGTCAGGCATTGGTGGCCTGCCGGGAATTGAAAGCGAATCCATCGTCCTGCACGAAAAAGGCCCGAGCCGCGTGTCGCCGCACTTCGTGCACGGCCGCCTGATCAACCTGATCTCTGGCCAAGTGTCGATCAAATATGGCCTGATGGGCCCGAACCATGCCGTGGTGACCGCCTGCTCGACGGGCGCGCATTCCATTGGCGATGCGGCCCGCATGATCAAGGATGGCGATGCCGACATCATGTTGGCGGGTGGTGCGGAAAGCACGATCAACCCCTTGGGCGTGGCCGGCTTTGCACAGGCCCGCGCGCTCAATTGCAGCTTTAATGATCGCCCCGAAGAAGCAAGCCGCCCCTATGACAAGGATCGCGATGGCTTCGTGATGGGTGAAGGCGCGGGCGTCGTCGTTCTGGAAGAATATGAACACGCCAAGGCGCGCGGTGCCAAGATTTATGCCGAAGTGGTGGGCTATGGCCTGTCCGGCGATGCCTATCACGTCACCGCCCCACATCCAGAGGGCAAGGGTGCCGAATTGGCCATGCGCATGGCCCTGCGCAAGGCGGGCATGACGGCGGGTGACATTGATTATGTCAACGCACATGGCACCTCTACCATGGCCGACACGATCGAATTGGGCGCCGTTAAGCGGGTGCTGGGCGATGACTTGTCGGGTGCATCGATGAGCAGCACAAAATCGGCCATCGGCCATCTGCTGGGCGGTGCGGGTGCGGTTGAAGCCATTTTCTGCATCCTCGCCATTCGCGACCAGATTGTGCCCCCGACGCTCAATCTGCAAAACCCCGATGAAGGGACAGAAGGGGTCGATCTCGTCCCGCTGACGGCCAAAAAGCGTCCGGTACGCGCGGTGCTCAACAACAGCTTTGGCTTTGGCGGAACCAATGCCAGTCTGGTGATGAAGGCCGTCTGACCTCATGCTCCGCCGGAGCACCCTTCTTGCCCTGATCGTCGCATTTGCGGCACTCTGGATGGTGGGCGGCTGGTTTGCGGCTGGCCCGCTGGAGCGCGAAATCAGCTTTGAGGTGGAACCCGGTGAAAGCCTGATTCAGGTGGCCCAAAATCTGGACCGGATCGGTGCGGTGGACAATGCGACGATCTTTCGCATGCGCGCCCGGCTTTTGGGCGGCACAGATCCCATTCAGGCCGGGCGCTTCCTTTTGCCCAAGGGAGCCAGCGAACGCACGCTTCTGGACATCGTGCAGGGCGGCAAGATTGTGCGCCGCTTTGTTACCATTCCAGAGGGCATGCCTGCCATCATGGTGCGCGACCGGCTGATGGCGATGCCGGGGCTGACCGGGGATATTCCAATTCCCAAAGAAGGCTCAATCTTACCGGACACCTATGAAATCAGCCCGGGTGATAGTCGAGCAGATGTTGTCCGCCGTATGCAGGCGGCGATGGATCGCACACTGACAGAGCTTTGGGCGGAACGCTCAGCCTCAACCATTGTCAAAACCCCGCAAGAGGCGGTCAATTTGGCGGCGATTGTCGAAAAGGAAACGGGCAAGGCGGAGGAACGTCACCAAGTCGCCGGGCTTTATACCAATCGCCTGCGCATTGGCATGCGGCTGCAGGCGGACCCAACGGTGATTTATCACATTACCAAGGGAAAGCCGCTGGGTCGGCGCATCCGCAAATCGGAATTGCGCGATGATAATGGCTATAACACCTATGCCCGTGCAGGCCTGCCCAAAGGGCCGATTACCAACCCGGGCAAGGCCTCTATCGAAGCCGTGCTAAACCCCGCCAAAACAGATTATATCTACTTTGTGGCCGACGGAACGGGTGGCCATGTCTTTGCCCGCACGCTGCCTGAACATAATGCCAATGTCGCGCGCTGGTATGCCCTGCGCCGTGCACGGGGTGAGATGTAGTTATTCGCCGACGGCATGGGGCGCCTGCCCCGGCCCAGTCTTGGTTGGCCTCAGCAAGAAAATGAGTGGCATGAAGGCGATCAGCAACCAGATCATCAGCTGAAAATCGTTGAGATAGGCAATCATCGCTGCCTGCCGATTAATCTCTAAATCGACCATGCGCAGAGCTGCTTCGCCAACCGTCTGAAATCTATCGGCGGTCGCGGGGTCTATAACCGACATGGAGGAAGAGGTGACATGGCTGGAAAGCTCCGCATGATTTGTTTGCAGACCACGGGCGAACATGGTCGACATGATTGAAATCCCGATGCTGCCGCCAATGTTGCGGACAAGATAAAGCAGGCTTGACCCATCCGTTCGATAGCGCAGCGCAAGCGTGGCAAAGGCAATTTGGTTCATGGGAATAAAGACCATCCCCATGCCAATGCCCTGCACAAACCCTGCATAGGCGATCGGCTTCCAATCGATCATCAACCCCCAATGGGTCATTTCCCACATCGAATACATGGTGATCAGGAGCCCCAGCGCGATGATGAGCCGGAGATCCACCCGCCCCGCAAGGCGCGTGGTGACGAGCATGGACATAAGAATGCCGATCCCACGTGGCGCGACCAATAGCCCTGTGTCGATCACACTATATCCAAATAATGTCTGCAACATCGGCGGGAACAGCACGAAAATGCCAAACATCATGACACCGATCAAAACCATGAAGATCAATGCCGTGATGAAGTTGCGATCCGCGATTAACTCTCGGTCAAACATCGGCTTTTTCGTTGTGGCTTGATGGGCAAAGAAAATCCAAAGCGCCGACAGGGCAATCATCGCCTCAATGCGAATTTCCCAGCTTGAGAGCCAATCCTCATGCTGTCCGCGATCCAGCAATAATTGCAATGTTGCAACGCCCAGCGCCAAGCTGGCAAAGCCAAGGCCGTCAAAATAGCGTCGCACGACAGGACGGCTCGGCAGCAGCCAGAGCAGGATTAAAACAGTCGGAATGCCGATCGGCAGGTTGATGTAGAAACACCAGCGCCAGTCATAGCTTTGCGTCAACCACCCGCCAATGACCGGGCCAAGAATAGGCGCAATCATGATGCCCATGCCCCACATCGCCATTGCTTTGGGGGCCTTTTCTGGCGGATTAATGTCCATCAATATGGATTGCGATAGCGGCGCGATGAATGCCGCGCAGACGCCCTGCAGAACGCGAAATACCACCATCTCCGTCAAATTGACCGCAATGCCGCACAGCATGGAGGTGAGGATGAATCCGATAACCGCACCGATGAACAGCCGACGTGATCCAATCCGGTCGGCCAACCATCCCGTGATGGGCATCACCACCGCGCCCGCCACGATATAGCTGGTCAGCACCCAGGTGACGGTATCTTGCGTTGCCCCCAGGCTTGTTTGCATATGGGGAATGGCCACATTGGCGATGGTGGAATCCAGGATCTGGATCATCGCTGCGCCCATGATGGCAAGGGTCAGCAGCCCCTTCTTCTCAACCTGAAGGACAGCTTTCCCGGGTGTTGGCGCGCCAAGGCGCGCCTCAGCGGCTGGCTGTGTCGATGCGGACATGCGTCGATAGGCCAGCAAGCAGGGGACGCGGCGATGCGCCGATAATTGCAATCCGGACTGGAACCCGCTGCGTGACCTTCACCCAATTGCCATTGGCATTTTGTGCCGGCAGCACCGAAAACTCAGAGCCCGTGCCTGCCCCAATGCTTGCCACCCGCCCTTTCAGCTTGAGCGATGGATAGGCATCAAATGTGAGCGTCGCAGACTGGCCGATCCGCATATCATTGAGATCGGTTTCCTTAAAATTCGCCTCAACCCAACTGCCCGTCTTGGACACAATGGTGAGCGCGGGCAGGCCGGTGACCATCATTTGGCCAATCTGCAATCGATCTGCTTGGGTTACCACACCTGACATCGGTGCCCGAACGGTCGTGCGCGATACATCCAGCAAGGCTTTGCGCTTTTGCACTTGTGCGGCAAGAATCTGAGGATTGTCGCCGGGGGCCGCAGCCCCAGTTGCAAGGGCGGCCTGCGCCTTTTGCGCATCGGCCTCTGCTTTCGCAAGGCGGCTGCGCGCCTCAGACAGAGCGTGTTCGGCCTGCTGCAAACGGGCTTTGGTCGTAAAGCCTGTCTGCATCAAAGCAGACTGGCGCTGATATTCGCTTGTGAAAAAGGCGACATTTTCACGCGCGCTGTTGATATCGACGCTGCTGGTATCAAAATCGGTCTGCAATGTCGTCAGCCGGACTTGCGCCTGGGCAATGGCGGCATCGGCCTGCTGCTCTGCGATTTGATAGGGTTGCGGGTCGATGCGGAACAGCAGATCACCCGCCCGAACTTGCTGATTTTCCCGGACCAGAACCTCGACAATCCGGCCCCCAACTTCGGCTGAAATGGAGACCTTATCCTGCTGCACATAGGCATTGTCGGTCGACACATAATGGTCATTAGCAATGAAATAGCCGATCCCGCCGCCGATCAGCACCAGCGGCAGCGAGATGAAGAGCAAGGGGCGGGTCCAAGGCTTACGCATAGTCATAGCGGCACACATTATAGCAATGCTTAATATTTTCAATACGGGCGTCAAAATCAGGGCTAATTTCCAGCTTGATGGACATCAATGCAGGCCCGCCAAGTTGCGTTTATTCCTATGGCCCTTTCATGCTGAGAAGGAGGTTATGATGCTCACCGTAACAATGGACAAGGATGCTGGCTATCTCGAGCTGACGGTTGATGGACCCATTGATGCCACATCCTATACCAAGGCCGTTGAGGCCGTGGGTGAATTGCTGACGCGCCATAAGAAGATCGATGTGGTTCAGGTCATTCGGGATTTTGGATGGATTGACCCCAGTGTGTGGTGGAAGGATTTAACATTCCATATGACACATCGGGACTTTATTCGTCACGCCGCCATTGTGTCCGATAAGGATTGGATTGAATCCGTTTCCAATTTTCTGGCACCGCTTTACCCGGCCGCGGTCAAAACCTTTAAGCTGGCAGAGATTGAGGCGGCCCGGAAATGGGTTCGGGCCCCTGCCGCGGGAGCTGGGCCGCAGGAAGAACAGCATCTCGATTTTGCCTGATGGGCCAAAGACCAAAGCGACGGACGGCGCATAAACGCCGCCCGTCGTTTCATCCTGCCCCGAAAAAGGCAGGGCCGGAACGCGGCTTTAGGCTGGGGGGAGTTTGCCCAGACGCGTTCCGGAAGGCCGGGAGATCTAGCGATTAGCGCGCATCGCCGAGCAGGGCATCCGTCACAGAGCAAAAGAGCAGAACAACGGCAAACGCGCTGAGCATCGTGGCCATAGCAATGACGGGTGCTTGCAGAAGATAGGGTGACATGGACTTCGCCTCCTCTTGTTGAGGAGGCAGATGTGGCAGAGCGGTCAAAGCGCTTCATTGACCCAGATCAAAATCCGCGATGTCTCATGAAATAGAGGAGGAGCCGCGGGGGAGCAGCTCCTCCTCAAAACCTGCGGGGCTGCTGCTCAATGGAGGTTCGAACAGCTTAGGTGCAGGCGCTTTCAACAAGCCCCTATTTATATGTCGCTTTTATACAAAATGGTAAGCAAGGCAGGTCAAAAAAACCGAAAAATCGACCCCGTTTCGGCTAAGCCCTTGAATTTCCAATGAAGGAAAATGACGGCGCTTAGTTATCATCCCCCATGCGGAGGGCTGCGATAAAGGCTTCTTGCGGGATGCTAACCGAACCATATTCGCGCATCCGCTTTTTGCCCTCTTTCTGCTTATCAAGCAGCTTGCGCTTACGGCTGGCATCGCCGCCATAGCATTTGGCCGTCACATCCTTGCGCAGGGCCGCAATCGTCTCACGCGCGATCACTTTGCCGCCAATGGCTGCCTGAATGGGGATTTTGAACAAATGGCGGGGGATGAGATCCTTCAGCCGTTCGCACATATGCCGCCCGCGCGCTTCGGCGGCGCTGCGGTGCACGATCATCGACAGCGCATCCACCGGATCGGCATTGACCAGCACATTCATCTTCACCAAGTCCCCCGGCCGATGGCCGATTTGGTGATAATCAAAGCTGGCATAGCCGCGCGAAATGCTTTTCAGGCGATCATAAAAATCAAACACGACTTCGTTGAGCGGCAGTTCATAGGTGATCTGCGCCCGCCCGCCGACATAGGTCAGGTTCTTTTGGATGCCGCGCCGATCCTGGCACAGCTTCAACAAAGAGCCGAGATATTCATCCGGCACATAAATGGTCGCTTCAATCCAGGGCTCATCGATAGCGGAAATGCGAACGGGATCTGGCATATCCGCCGGATTGTGCAGCTCTTGCATCGATCCGTCGTTCATATGGACGTGATAGACCACGCTGGGGGCCGTCGTGATCAGATCCAGATCATATTCACGGCTCAACCGCTCTTGGATGATTTCCAGATGCAATAGCCCCAAGAAGCCGCAACGAAAGCCAAAGCCAAGGGCGGCCGATGATTCCGTTTCAAAGCTAAAGCTCGCGTCATTCAGCCGCAGCTTGGAAATGGAATCGCGCAGTTTTTCAAAATCGGCGGCATCTGTCGGGAAGAGGCCGCAGAACACAACGGGCTGCACTTCCTTAAAGCCCGCCAGCGCCTTTTCTGCTGGGCGCTTGGCATCGGTGATGGTGTCGCCCACGCGGGCCTGGCTCACATCCTTAATCTGGGCGGTGATGAAGCCGACTTCTCCGGGGCCAAGATCGGGCAGATTTTCAATCTTCGGCCGCATACAGCCGACACGATCGACAAGGTGCGTTGTGCCCGCCTGCATGAATTTGATCTGCTGGCCCTTTTTCAAAACGCCATCGATAATGCGGACGAGGATGACAACACCCAGATAAGGGTCATACCAACTATCCACGAGCATCGCCTTCAGCGGCGCATTCGCATCACCCTTGGGCGGCGGAATGCGCGTCACAATGGCTTCCAGAACCTCGTCAATCCCGATGCCAGATTTGGCGCTGGTCAAAACCGCATTATCGGCGGGCAGGCCAATAATCTCTTCAATCTCGGTCTTCACCTGCTCCACTTCTGCAGCGGGAAGATCAATCTTGTTGATGACGGGCACGATTTCATGATCATGCTCAATCGATTGATAAACATTGGCGAGCGTCTGCGCCTCAACCCCTTGGGCGGCATCTACGACCAGCAAGGCGCCTTCACAGGCGGCCAAAGCGCGGGAGACTTCATAGGCGAAATCGACATGGCCCGGCGTGTCCATCAGGTTCAGCGTATAGGTGTTTCCATCTTTCGCCGGATAATCCAGACGCACCGTCTGCGCCTTGATCGTGATGCCGCGTTCCTTTTCAATATCCATATTGTCCAGAACCTGCGCCGTCATCTCACGGTCGGTCAGGCCACCGGTGCGCTGGATCAGCCGATCAGCAAGGGTGGACTTGCCGTGATCGATATGGGCGATGATGGAAAAATTGCGGATCAGATTAAGCGGGTTCGACATGCACTGCGCCCTAGCAGTGCGCGGGACAAAGGGCAAAGGGGCTGTGGAAACGGAATTGCTTTGCCGCCGCTAGCTCCGCGCCAACCAATCCGAAAGGATCGCATTCACCTTCTCTGGCGCTTCCTGCTGCACCCAGTGAGAGACTTGGGGCAAGCGGTGCAGTTCCAGTTTTGGAACCCATGTCTCCGTCCCCATAGTGCAGCTTATATCGAGTGCTGCATCCTCTTCCCCCCAGATCATCAGGGTGGGGATCTCAATCCGCGCATCGCCAAGCCGGACGGCCCAAGGGTAACGGATATAGGCGCGATAATAATTGATCATCGCGGTCAAAGCGCCGGGCCGCTGGGCGGCGGCGGCATAGACATCCAGCACCTCTGGGCCAAAGCGGCTCTTATCGACCGCCATGCCATGAAAGGCGCGGCGAATGCCCGCGGCATCATCGCCCCCCATAAAGCGTTCGGGCAGTCGGGGCAGCTGGAAGAAATAGACATACCAGCTTTTCTTCAGCTGCCGCCAGCGTCGCAATTCCCGCTGAAACACCTTGGGGTGCGGCACATTCATGATGACCAGCCGGATGACGGGCCGGGGCCGTGCCGCCTTG
>JBBATU010000017.1:0-18861 GCA_040398565.1 Chakrabartia sp. | reverse complement strand
GAGCGCCCCCCAATCATGCGCGATGAGCAACACCTCATCCACCGGGCTTTCCGCCGCCGCCGCATCAATGAGCGCGCCGACATCATTGGTCAGATGATCCAAACCATAGGATCGCACACCCTTGGGCTGGCTGGTCGCGCCATAGCCGCGCGAATTGGGCGCCCAAACACGCCACCCCTGCTTTGCCAGCAGCGGCATCTGGAACCGCCAGCTATAATTGAGTTCGGGAAAGCCGTGGAGGCATAAAGCCAGCTTACGCGACCCGGCATCGCCCGCCTCGGCCAATTCAAAATCAATCCCATTGGCCCGCACAAAGCGTTGGCGGATCCCAGATTGCGGGTCCGGCTCCCAAGAAAATAACGACTGATCCATGGCTCTGCGCCCCCTTAAAGTCCGATCCAGCACTCAGCCCAGATCACCGCGCCTGTCCAGCGCCTTGGACCGGAAAAAATTAACATCCATTATGGCCTGGACATTTTTGCCATATTGGCAGATATGCATTGCCGTGGCGCTTTCGCGCAGACGCCCGGCATAAGCGCCGCGAGTAATCGCGTACCCCCTCCGGCCTGCGCACCCCCGGCCGGGCCATGTGCCCGGCCTTTTTTGTCAATCTCCAGAAACTGCTGTCGCGCGAAGCTTAAGCCGAAAATCGCGCCTGAATTGCGCTCATCGCAGCGGCAGTTCGGGCCGGGCCACTGCCCTGCACCAGCGCATAGGGCAGCGCGCGGCGATCTAATTCTGCAATCGATACATCCATGAAACGGCGCCGGGTCTCGGCCTCCCCCAAATAGCGCAGGCCATCGGCCACCCAGGGCAAATCAATATCGGGCACCAAATAAAGGTCCGCCGGGTTTTGGAGATTGGCAAAGGCCGGATCTTGCGCGCCATAGAGCATCTGCGCCCAGACGGCGGTCATCACCGGGTCGGTATCCAATATTAGCCAGCCCTGCCCGGCGGTTTCGGCCGTGTGTCGGGCCGCGCTGATCCGGCGTTGATGCTCGGCGGCGATCTCCACCAGATCGACCATGCGAGTATGCGCGCCATGTTCTTCGCACCATAAGCGGCCATATTCTTCGACCAAAGGCGCGTTGAGCTGCGTTGCAAGGGCCTTGGCCAATGTCGATTTGCCCGTGCTTTCCGGGCCGTGAAGGCAGATCACCCGCACCGTCACAGCGCACCCGCCCGCTGCCGCGCCTCGGCCCGCCGCCATTCGATCAGTCCCCAAATCGCCATGCCAAGGAAGAGGCCGTAAAGCCCGGTGAACCAATAAAGCTGCTTTTGCCAATAAAGACCGATGGAGATCAGGTTGACGACCACCCACCAATGCCAATTGTTGATATAGCGGCGCGTCATGAGGATTTGGGCAACCACGCTGAGCATCGCGACGCTGGCATCCCACCAAGGGTAGGACGCGTTGGTGTTCATCGCCATGAACCAGCCCCAGCCCCAAATCGCCAGCAACGCAACCCCAATCCAAGCCATCTGCCCGGCGATACCAAGCCGCGCGACAATCACATCCCCCTCAACCCCTTTATGCCGCGCCCAGAGGCGCCAGCCGATCAGATTGACGATGAAGAAGAAGAGTTGCAGCCCGGCATCCGAATACAGCTGCACATCCCACAGGACGATGGCCGTTAACGTCACCATCACCAAGGCCGCCGGAAAGTTCCAGACACTGCGCTTCACGATCAGCACAATGTTGAGCACCCCGAACAGGGCCGCGATGAACTCCAGCACAGACATGGGGCCGACCGGTTACAGCGCCAAGCCGGTAAGCGCGGCCAGATCCGCCAGCGCCTGTGCCTCGCCGGTCACCTTGATCGCTGTCATGCCAAGGGTGGCCGCGGGTTTGCAGTTAATGCCCAGATCATCGAGATAGATGCAGCGTGCAGGTTCGACATCCAGCGTCTCACACATCATCTGGTAAATGCGCGGATCGGGCTTGCGAATGCCCAATTTGGAGCTTTCAATCACATGGTCAAACCGCGCCATAATTGCGCGCACTTCGGCGGCCTTTTCTTCGGTTGCCGACATGCCGGCCCCTTTGCCGGCGGGAACATTATTGGTGATGCAGCCGATTTTGTGCCCGGCCGCCTTCACCTGATCAAGCGCCGCCACTACGCGCGGGCGGACATCGCCCGCAAGCAGCGCCAAAACATCCCGACCGCGAATATCATGGCCCAAGGCGGCGGCTTCTTGCGCGAACAGATCATCGAAATGATCGGCGCTAATTTCCGCCCGTTCGAACAAGGCCCAAGCATTAGAATCGGGGTCGGTTGCGTTGATCCGGCGGATAATGTCGGTGGGAAGGCCGCGTTCCGCCTCAAATCGGGCGAAGGCCTCAAAGGGAGATGACGTTACGACACCCCCGAAATCCCAGATGATTGCTTCAAATTGGCGCATGAGACTTGCTTAGGGGGGATGGCTTAAGCTTGCAAATTATCTCAATTTCTGGTTGTTTTGACACATAGAGTGGAGGGGTTGAATGAAGACGATGCAAAAAATGTTGGGCGGTGTCGCACTTGCCCTAGCGCTGGCGGGTTGCGGACAGATTAGCGATCTTGTCTCGGGTAAAAAGTCTGAAGCCGATGTGAAGCTGACCGAATATCCTGAGCAAGTCTATTTTGGCGATACGCATTTGCACACCTCCAATTCCTCCGATGCCTTTGGGCTCGGGGTGCGCTTAGGCCCGGAAGAGGCGCTGCGCTTTGCGATGGGCGAAGAGACTGTCTCCACGACCGGATTAAAGGCAAAGCTTGCCCGGCCGCTCGATTTTCTTGTCATTTCCGACCATTCGGATGGTCTGGCTGCGTTGAAGCAAATTCATGATGCGCCGGGTTTTCTGCTGACGGATCCAACGTTGCGGCGCTGGCATGATGAATTGCAAAAAGGCCCAGCGGAATCGCAAAAAGTTGCGATGGAACTGATCGACCGTTTTTCGAAGCGGACATTGCCAAAGGACATGATGGACCCGAAGGCGATGGAAAAGCGCACCGCCGATGTTTGGCAAGACCATACGAGCATTGTCGATCGCTATAACAACCCCGGCAAATTCACAGCCTTTATGGGCTTTGAATATACGTTGATGCGCAAGGGCGACAATCTCCACCGTGTCGTCATCATGCGCGATGGCAAGGATAAGGCGGATCAAGTTCTGCCCTATTCCTCCCTGATCGGCACCAGCCCCGATCAGCTTTGGGACTATATGGATGCCTATGAGAAGAAAACGGGCGGCAAGATCCTTGCCATTCCGCACAATTCCAACCTGTCCAATGGCCTGATGTTTCAACTGACCGGCCCCAATGGCGGGCCAATGACGGCGGCCTATGCCCGCCGCCGCAGCTCAAGAGAACCCTTGGTCGAAGCAACGCAGATTAAGGGGGATAGCGAAAGCCATCCCTTCCTATCCCCCAATGATGAATTCGCCAATTATGGCGATGCCGGATGGGATCTGGGCAATCTGACCATGGAATCCAAGAAAACGCCGGACATGTTGGCGGGCGATTATGTGCGCGAAGCGCTGAAGCGCGGCCTTTTGATCGAGCAGAAGACAGGCGTGAACCCCTATAAGCTGGGGATGATCGGCTCCACAGATAGCCATACGGCGCTGTCCACAGGCGATGAGAATAACTTCTTTGGGAAGTTTTCGGGCAATGAGCCGAATGCAACCCGTGCGTCTACCCCGCAGAATATTGGCACACGCACTGGCCGGATTGGTTGGCATTATCTGGCGGGTGGCTATGCCGCTGTCTGGGCGCGGGCCAACACGCGCGGTGCCATTTTTGATGCCATGACCAAGCGGGAAGTCTATGCAACCACCGGCCCGCGCATGAAAGTGCGTGTCTTTGCCGGCTGGGATTTTTCCGATGCCGATTGGAAAGCCAATTGGGTCAAAGCTGGCTATACGCGCGGCGTCCCGATGGGCAGCGACCTGAAGCCGGGCAAGGGCACGCCAAAATTCATGATCTCCGCCCTGAAAGATCCGATGGGCGCCAATCTTGACCGTGTTCAGATGGTCAAGGGCTGGGTCGATGCCTCTGGTAAGATGCAGGAAAAGGTGTTTGATGTGGTTTGGAGCGACCCGGCCAAGCGCAAGATCGCTGGCGGCAAGCTTGCCCCTGTCGGTGATACGGTCGATTTGAAGACGGCAAGCTATAAAAACACAATCGGTGCGCCGGAACTGCGCACCGTCTGGAGCGACCCGGAATTCAACCCGAAGACCCGTGCCTTTTACTATCTGCGCGTCATGGAAATCCCAACCCCACGCTGGCCGGTCTATGATGCCGTCCGCTACGGGGCAAAGCTGCCCAAGGATGCCAAGCTGAAGGATCAGGAACGGGCCTATACCTCGCCCATTTGGTATACTCCGCGCGGTTAAACGAGTCTGGCGGCGGAACGACACAGCGCGTTCCGCCGCCCGCCTTCTCCTGAGTTGCAATATTCCCCGTTGACGCGGGCACTTTGGATACCCACATGGTATTCTAGTCAAATTCTTGCGACGGATGCGAACATGTCGGACACCAAAGAAACACCCGAAGACAATGAAACCGTCCGCGAAGTAAAGCGGGCAAAGGCCCGCGCAGAAGCGGTTGCCGAAACCGAGAAGAAAGCTGTTAACTGGAAAGCCGCCGCCGGCATTGGCATTGGATCGGCCGCAATCTTGGGCGCTTTGATCTACGCCAGCCGCAGAAACCGCGACAAGTAAACAGACCTAAGGTGGACGTAGGCGGGCAGGCGTGGCAAGGCGCGCGTCATGCTTTTGAGTGACCGTGTTCTTTTCCTCGATGGCGAGGCACTTGTCCTCGACAAACCAGCGGGTCTTCCTGTCGATGAACCGCGCGACAAATCGCTCAGCGTCGAAAATCATTTGGGCAGCCTGACCTTCGGCTTTCAACGCTGGCCATTGCCCGTCCACCGGCTGGATCGCGACACCTCTGGCTGCCTGTTGCTGGCCCGCAATCCAAAGGCGCACAAACGCTTTGCCGCCGCCTTTGAAGCCGGAGTGGTTGAGAAAACCTATCTGGCGGTGTTGGAGGGCATTCCATCCGACAGCCAGGGCGTGATCGATATGGCGCTTGGCAAAACGAGCAGCGCGCAAGAGGGCTGGCGCATCATCCCCGATCCAAAGGGCAAGCGCGCCGTGACGCATTGGCAGATCCTCGCCGAAGCAGACGGACGGTGTCTTGTCGAGTTTCGCCCAGAAACAGGCCGCACCCATCAATTGCGCGTGCATGCCGCAAGCGGCCTTGGCATCCCCATTGCGGGTGACCCGGTGTACGGCACAGGCAGAGGGCCGATGCTGCTTCATGCCAGCAAGCTGACGCTGGCGCGCGGCGATAAGGCCCCGATAAATGCGCTCGCCCCGCTGCCGGAAACCTTTCTCAAAGCCGGTTTTAGCCATGGCTGATGCCCCGCCGCTGCCGGAGGATGCGATTGAGGAAAAATTCCTCGCTGCAACCGGGCCGGGCGGCCAGAATGTGAACAAAGTCGCAACGGCGGTTCAGCTGCGCCTGAATGTCTACGCTCTGCGGCTGCTGCCGGCCGTCTTTGCACGCTTGAAAGTGTTGGCGGGCAGCCGATGGACCGCGGAGGGCGAAATTGTGATTACCGCCCGCACCCATCGATCGCAGGAGGCCAACCGCCTTGAGGCGCGCGAACGGTTGGCCGAGATGGTTGCCCGCGCCCACAAGCTGCCCGCCCACCGGATCAAGACCAAGCCGAAAAAGGCCGCCAAAGAACGGCGCTTGACGGGCAAAGCCATTCGCGGCGATGTAAAAAAAGGGCGCGGAAAGATAAGGATCGACTGATGTACAGCTTTGACATCGACGCCAGCAGCAAGACGGCGCTTTATGCCGACCTTCTGTCTGCGATTGACGCCATCACCAATGATGAGCCGGATGCCATTGCCAATATGGCCAATGTCGCCGCCCTCATCTGGGAGGCTGTGCCCGATCTCAACTGGGCGGGCTTTTATCGCCTGCTGGGCGACACGCTCGTCCTCGGCCCGTTTCAGGGCAAGGCGGCGTGCATCCGCATTCCGATTGGAAAGGGGGTTTGCGGTGCTGCGGCCGAGAGCAAAACAACCCAGCTTGTCCGGGATGTTCATGCTTTTCCAGGTCATATTGCCTGTGACGCGGCGTCCCAATCTGAACTGGTCGTGCCGATCCTATTCCAAGGTCGGCTGATCGCGGTGCTTGATCTCGATAGTCCGCGCCCAGCCCGGTTCGATGAAGAGGATCAGCGCGGCTTTGAGGCGATCTGCGCCCTCATTGCACCGCGGCTGGCGGCTTAACTCAATCGATCCAGCGCCTCGCGATCCAATGATCCAGGGATGATCATCAACGGACAAGGCAGGCTGGACACGCCAGCCCCCGAAAAATGCGTGACCAGCGGACCGGGGGCTCCGGTTCGGGCTGCCCCCAGCACAAGGGCTGCAATATCTGGGTTTTCCGAAATCGCTTCTGCAATCGCCGCGACAGGATCCCCATGTTTCACGATGATGCGTGGCAGAACGCCCCGTTCATCCCCCAACATATCCAAAACCTGTTTGGCCACATCTTGGGCGCGTTCTTCGGCTTCGGCCTCAATGGTTGCCTGAATCGATCCAAAAGCCACAAAATCCTGCGGCTCAACAATTGTTAATATGGCAATGGCACCGCCCGTTTTGGCGGCGCGCCGAGCGGCAAAGCGCACCGCAATCTCTGCCTCCGCCGTTGCATCGGCAATCACCAAATATGTCCGCACCAACCCAGCCCCTTATTGAAAACGAATGCGCACAGGTTGCGCCAATCCGGGGGCTGGCGCAAGCCGATCTCCGACGCTAGGGAATCGCAAGCTTTAAAAACAGAATTTTCCCCAAGGGAGCCCGATATATGTCGATCGAACTGAAAATGCCCGCTCTGTCCCCAACGATGGAAGAGGGAACTCTTGCCCGCTGGTTGGTCAAAGAGGGGGACATGGTCAAATCGGGCGATATTCTGGCGGAAATTGAAACCGACAAGGCGACGATGGAATTTGAGGCAGTCGATGAAGGCACAATCAGCCAGATTCTGGTGGCCGAAGGTACAGATGGTGTGAAAGTCGGCACCATTATCGCCATGATCGCAGGCGAAGATGAAGCCGCGACGCCAGCCCCGGCCCCAAAGGCTGTCGCAAAGGCTGCGGCGACCGCCCCGGCGAAAGCTGCACCAGCCCCTGTTGTCGCCGCCGCACCTGCCCCACAGCCTGCACCTACACCCAAGCCCGCGACCAGTGACCGCGTCATCGCCTCCCCGCTTGCCAAGCGCATTGCGGAGCAAAAGGGCATTGACCTAACCGGCATGCAGGGCAGCGGGCCCAATGGCCGGATCGTGAAGGCGGACTTAGAAGCCACTGCCCCGCAGGCCCAAGCCGCCACCGCCCCCGCACCGCTCATCACAGCCGCCCCCATTCAGCTGGGTGATATTCAGACCCCGCATGAGGTGGTCAAACTGTCCAATATGCGCAAGATCATCGCCCGCCGCCTGAGCGAAGCGAAGCAGACGATCCCGCATATTTACCTGACCGTCGATGTGCAGCTGGATGCGCTGCTGAAGCTGCGCACAGAGCTTAACGCCAGCCTTGCAAGCCGGGGCATTAAACTTTCGGTCAATGATATGCTGATCAAGGCATTGGGCCTTGCACTGGTGCAGGTGCCCAAGTGCAATGTCAGCTTCGCGGGTGACCAGCTGATCATGTATCAGCGCGCCGATATTAGCGTTGCCGTCTCCATCCCCAATGGCCTGATCACCCCGATCATCACGGGCGCGGATGGCAAGGCAATCAGCGCGATTTCAACCGAAATGGGTGAGCTCGCGGCGCGCGCTAAGGATGGCAAGCTACAGCCGCATGAATATCAGGGCGGCACCGCCAGCCTCTCCAACATGGGCATGTATGGCATCAAACAATTTGATGCCGTCATCAACCCGCCCCAGTCCATGATCATGGCCATTGGCGCGGGCGAAAAGCGTCCCTTTGTCGTCAATGACAGCCTGCAGATCGCAACCATCATGTCGGCAACGGGCAGTTTCGACCACCGCGCCATCGACGGCGCAGACGCTGCGCAACTGATGCAGGCCTTCCGCGACTTGTGCGAAAAGCCGTTGGGGCTGGTCGCGTAACATGGCTGACACCAGCTACGACCTTGTTGTCCTCGGTTCCGGCCCCGGTGGCTATGTTGCCGCTATTCGTGCCGCGCAGCTTGGCCTCAAGACCGCAATCGTTGAGCGGGAATCCTTGGGCGGCATTTGCCTCAACTGGGGCTGCATCCCGACCAAGGCCCTGCTGCGGTCGGCCGAAGTCTATCATTATATGCAGCATGCCAGCGCCTATGGCCTTGTGGCGGAAAAGATCAGTGCAGATCTGAACGCCGTGGTGCAGCGGTCGCGTGGCGTTGCCAAGCAGTTGAATCAGGGCGTCACGCACCTGATGAAGAAGAACAAAATCACCGTCCACATGGGCGACGGCAAGCTGATCTCCGCCAACACGCTCTCAGTGACCAAGGATGGGAAGACGGAAGAGCTAACGGCCAAGCACATCATCTTGGCCACCGGCGCCCGCGCCCGCGACCTGCCCTTTGCGCCCGCCGATGGCAAACGCATCTGGACCTATCGTCATGCGATGGTGCCCGCCGAAATGCCGACCAAGCTGCTCGTTATCGGCTCTGGCGCAATCGGCATCGAATTTGCCAGCTTCTATAAGGATATGGGTGCTGAGGTAACGGTCGTCGAAATGATGGACCGCATCGTGCCCGTCGAAGATGCCGAAGTGTCGGACTTCCTTGAAAAGGCGCTCGTCAAACAAGGCATGAAGATTCTGACCGGCGCGGGCGTCAACAGCCTGAAGGCCGATGCCAAGGGCGTGACCGCCGAAATCAAGGGCAAAGACGGCAAGGTTGAACAGGCACAGTTCAGCCACGCCATCGTCGCCATTGGCATTGTCCCCAATACCGAGAATATCGGCCTAGAGGCGCTGGGCGTTGCGACCGAGCGGGGCCATGTGAAGACCGATGGCCACTGCCGCACCAATGTGGCGGGCCTATGGGCGATTGGCGACATTACCGCCCCCCCCTGGCTGGCGCATAAGGCGAGCCATGAGGGCGTGATTGCGGCCGAAGCCATTGCACAGGCGCTGGGCAATAAAGATGTCCACCCCCATGCGATGGATGCAAAGAATATCCCCGGCTGCACCTATTGCCATCCGCAGGTCGCCTCTGTCGGCCTGACCGAAGCCAAGGCCAAGGATGCGGGCTATGAGATTAAGGTCGGGCGCTTCCCCTTCATGGGCAATGGCAAGGCCATCGCGCTGGGCGAGGCCGAAGGCTTTGTGAAGACCGTGTTTGATGCAAAAACCGGGGAGCTTCTGGGCGCGCATATGGTGGGGGCGGAAGTCACCGAGCTTATTCAGGGCTATACCATCGGCAAAACCGCCGAGCTGGTTGAGGCAGACTTTATGCACACCGTCTTTGCCCACCCGACGCTGTCTGAGATGATGCACGAAAGCGTTCTTTCCGCTTATGGACGGGCGCTGCATTTCTGACTTTGAATGGCGGGTGTGAATTCAAACGCCCGCCCCCTTGCCAAGCGGACTTTGTCCTGTCAGCAAATGTCCCCATGAAAAAGCTTCTCTCTGCGCTCACCGCAACGGCCGCCCTCATCCTCTCCACCCCCGCGCTGGCAGAGGAGGCTGCGGCCCCCATCACCTATTTCACCGCCGCTAAAATGGTGGATGTCGAAACCGGCAAGCTGGTCGACCAACCCCTGATCGGCGTGCGCGATGGGCGCATTGTTTCCATTGCGGATCGGCGCACAACCTCCCTTCCTGCCGATGCCAAGCTGGTGGATTTGGGCAATCGCACGCTCCTGCCCGGCCTCATCGATATGCATGTCCATCTCGACAGTCTGGCGGAAGTCGGCGGCTATAATAGCCTGCAATATACTGACAGCTTTTGGTCGATGGTCGCGGTTAAAAATGCCCGGGATATGCTCAATGCCGGCTTTACCACCGTGCGCAATGTCGGGTCGGATGAACGCAATGACATTGGTCTGAAGCAGGCGATTGACGCAGGCTATGCCAGCGGCCCGCGCATCGTGCCCGCAGGCTATGCGCTGGGTGCGACGGGCGGGCACTGCGATTCCACTTTCCTGCCGCCCAGCCTTGAAACGCCGCAAGAAGGCGTGGCCGATGGCGAGCAAGGCCTGCGCCACGAAGTCCGCCGCCAGCGCAAATATGGCGCAGAAGTGATTAAGGTGTGCGCCACGGGCGGTGTCTTTTCCCGCAATACCGAACCCGGCCAGCAGCAGCTTTCGGAAAATGAGCTGCGCGCCATTGCCGATGAGGCGCATCAATGGGGCCTACGCGTGGCCGCCCACGCCCATGGCGCGACGGGCATTCAAGCCGCGATCCGCGCCGGGATTGATACGATTGAGCATGCCAGCCTTGTCGATGAGGAAGGCATAAAGCTGGCCGCCGCGCGCAAACAGCCGGTCTGGTTCTCCATGGATATCTACAATACCGATTATACGCAGGCCGAAGGCGCGAAGAACGGCGTGTTGGAGGATAATCTGCGCAAGGACCGCGAAGTAGCTCAAATCCAGCGGGATAATTTCCGCAAGGCGCATAAGGCCGGTGTGCGGATGGTCTTTGGTTCAGACGCAGGCGTGATGCCGCACGGGCAGGTCGGCGGTCAGTTCAAGGTCATGGTCGAATACGGCATGACCCCTATCGAAGCGATCCAAGCCGCCACCCGCAACGCCGCGCAAGCGCTGGGCCGGGACAAGGATGTCGGCGCGATTGCCGTTGGGCGCTATGCCGACATGATCGCCGTCGATGGAAATCCCCTGACCAATGTGCGCGAGCTGGAAAGCGTCGATGTCGTCATTAAGGGCGGCGAGGTGATCAAGGGCAATTGATGAGCAGAAAGCGTCCTAACTCCGCCACAAACTTCACCCCGGCCCTGTTGCTTGGGCTGGCGGCGGTTCTGCTGGGCATTGCGGTGACCTGGCTACATCTCGGCGCGGCGCAGGATGCGGCTGTCCTGAAGGCCATTGCCCTTCGGTCGGGCAGATCTTCTGCAAATATGATTGAGGCCATGCGCTGGATCACATGGGCGGGGGATGCGGCCCAACGCTCCATCGTGATGATCGCCTGTGCCGCCTGGCTCTTCTGGAAGAAACGCCCAAAGGCCGGGCTGATCATGCTTGTCTTTCCGTCGCTTGCCGGGGCGACATCCAGTCTTCTCAAACAAATATTTGCGCGGGCCCGGCCCGATATAGTCCCGCACCTCGATAGCTTTGGAAATTTGTCCTTCCCCAGCGGTCATGCAACAAGCGCCGTTGCGATATTATTGCTCGCAGCCCTTGTGCTGCCGAAGCAAAATCGCCCCTTATGGGTCGGTCTGGGTCTATCCATCGCCCTGCTGATCGCCGCATCGCGTGTGCTGCTGGGCGTGCATTGGCCCAGCGATATTTTGGGCGGCATTTTATTGGGGTCTGGTTTTGCGCTGGCGGGAGCCGCAACTGCGCAGCGTGTGGGGGATCGGCCGCGCTAAGCCGCCCGATTAGGCAACGCGCTGAACGCGGGTCGCCATACCAATCGTCTTGTCCAACCGCCCAGCGGGGACGGGGTTCACAAAATCTGCGGCAATTCGGCCGCTGTCTGACCGGGTGACCCGGGCCAGCATTGCGCCTGCACCCGGCAGACGTAGGCGCACCAACGCACCCGTCATCAAGGGAGTCGACAGGTCGGCTTCAAAGCCATCTTGGTTGATTGTCCGCACGACCACGTCGCAGCCGTGAAAGCTCAGAATATCAGGATGCGGCGCGATACGGCCCGCCGACTGGGGCAGCATAGCACCGGATGGCGACTGTAACGCCAATCTGCCTGCGATATACATTGCAGCCTTCCCCCAAAGCCCAGGCCAACCCGGTTCAGCGACCCCGAGCACGCGCGCGCGACTCGGAAAAATCGCACTAAAGCTGAAACTTAGGGCAGAATGAGTCAATAGTTATCCACAGGATGGCATTTTTGCGCAAGCGCATGTCCCGGCTTTTCATCCGCTTCTTTCCTGTTACGCTGCGCCCAAAGAAGATGAGTCATAGGAGAGTCGAGCGATGCATGATTTGGTCATACGCGGCGGAACGCTGGTCGATGGAACGGGCAGCAAACCCTTTCAGGCCGATGTCGCCATTGATGGCGGGTTGATCACCGCCGTCGGCAAGATTGACGCGGCGGGCCGTGAAGAAATTGATGCAACGGGCAAGATTGTGACGCCGGGCTTTGTAGATGTGCACACCCATTATGATGGTCAGGCGACTTGGGATGCCGAAATGGCCCCTTCTAGCTGGCATGGTGTCACCACCGTTGTCATGGGCAATTGCGGCGTCGGCTTTGCGCCCGCCAAGCCGGATCGGCATGAATGGCTGATCAGCCTGATGGAAGGCGTGGAGGATATTCCCGGAACCGCCCTAGCCGAAGGCATGACATGGGATTGGGAAACCTTCCCCCAATATCTGGATGCACTCGAAAAACTGCCCCGCACTGTCGATGTCGGCACGCATGTGCCGCACGGCGCCGTGCGCGCTTATGTGCTGGGCGATCGGGAGCAGCCGGGCGCCATCCCGACCGAGGCCGACATCGCGGAAATGTCGCGCATTGTCGAAGAAGGTGTCCGGGCCGGTGCGCTCGGCTTTTCAACGTCGCGCACGGTGCTGCACAAATCGGTGGATGGGGAACTTGTCCCCGGCACAACGGCAACCGCTGAAGAGCTGATTGCCATTGGCCGCGCCATGGGCCGGGTTGGCCATGGCGTGTTTGAAATGGCCAGCGACTTGCGGCGGGAATGGAATGAGTTTGAGTGGATGGGCCAATTGTCGCGCGAGACTGGCCTGCCCGTCACCTTTGCCGCGCTGCAAAGCATCGCCAAGGAATTGCCGCTGGAAGAACAGATTTCCGAAATGCGGGCGCAGAATGACAATGGCGCGAATATCGTCGCCCAAATTGCCCTGCGCGGCAATGGCATCATCATGGCCTGGCAGGGGACGGTTCACCCTTTTCGCTTTCGGCCCGCTTGGGCAGAAATTGACGCGCTGAGCTGGAACGAAAAGCTAAAGCATCTGAAGGATCCGGCCTTCCGCCAGCGCATGATTAGCGAGCCGAACGAATTCCCAGAAAGCGACATTGCCGATCTGTACCGCGTGATCGCGGGCGGCTGGCCCGTGCAATTTCAAATGGACCCGGACTTTAACTATGAGCCCGGGGTGACTGAGAGCATCGCGGCACGCGCCGCCGCTGCGGGTGTTTCTGGCGAAGAATATGCCTATGACTTGCTGATGAAGGATGAGGGCAAGGGCTTTATCTACTTCCCCGTCCTCAATTACCGCGATGGCAATCTAAACTTTCTGGAAGACCTGCAATTGGCCGATGACACGGTCAATTCCCTGTCCGATGGCGGCGCGCATTGCGGCACCATTTGCGATGCCGCGTCCCCCACTTTCATGCTGCAGCATTGGGTGCGGGATCGTGCGGGCAAACGGATTGCGCTGGAACACGCCATTAAGCGTCAATGCCGGGATACGGCGGTGCTCTATGGCCTTCATGATCGCGGCCTGATCCAACCCGGCCTGCTCGCCGATATCAATGTGATCGATATGGATCGGCTGAAGCTGGGCAAGCCTTGGCTCGCCTTTGATCTGCCCGCCAATGGCAAGCGTCTGCTGCAAAAGGCGGATGGCTATGTGGCGACGATCAAGTCTGGCCAGATTACATTCCGTGAGGGCGTGATGCAGGGGCCGACACCCGGCATTGTCCTGCGCGGGCCACAGGCCAGCCAATTGGCCATGGCCGCCGAATAGACACGGGATCAGATCAAGACATAGGCCAAGGGGGTCAAATGCGGCATATCGCGGTGGTCGGATCAGGCCCGGCTGGATATTATACGGCAGAAGCCGCGCAAAAGGCCTTTGGCGATGATGTGCGGGTCGACATTATTGATCGACTGCCCGTTCCCTATGGCCTCATCCGCTTTGGCGTCGCGCCCGACCATCAATCGATCAAGGGCGTCCACAAACGTTATGAGGCGGTGAACCTGACCGACAATGTCCGCTTTGTCGGCAATGTGTCAGTTGGGCGCGATGTCAGCATAGACGAACTTTGTCAGTTTTATGATGCGGTCGTCCTTGCAACCGGCGCGCCGCAAGACCGCAAACTCGGCATAGAGGGGGAAGACCTCCCCGGCGTCTTGGGGTCGGCCGCCTTTGTCGGCTGGTATAATGGTCATCCCGATTTCGCCGCGCTTAACCCCGATTTATCCGACCCCGGTGCCGTGGTGATTGGCAATGGCAATGTGGCGCTGGATGTGGTGCGCGTACTGTCTAAAACGCCTGAGGAGTTTCATGGGTCAGATATTGTGGCCCATGCACTAGCCGCTGTGCCCCAATCGAACATCCGGCAGATCAGCATTTTGGGGCGGCGCGGGCCGCACCAAATTGCCATGACGCCAAAGGAGCTGGGGGAGCTTGGCCATTTATCGCGCGCTGCCCCGCGCGTTGATCCCGCCGATCTTCCGCCCGAAAGCGCAGATGCCGACCTAGAGCCCGGCCAGCGCAAATCCGTGGCGCATTTGCGCGACTTTGCCGCTCAGCCGCGCACAGGCGATATTGGTGTCGATTTTGATTTCTTCGCAAAGCCGCTCGCTATCGAAGGTAAGGGTCGGGTGGAGCGGATCATCGTGGAACGCACGCAATTGGACGCCCAATCCCAAGTCGTTGGGACGGGGGAAATCTATGCCATCGACTGCGGGCTGGTCATTGCCTGTATCGGCTATCAGACGCCGCCCATTCTCGGCGTTCCCTATGATCAAAAGCTGGGCCGATTTGATAATCAGGAAGGGCGCATCTTGCCCGGCCTCTATTGCGTCGGCTGGGCACGACGCGGGCCAACGGGCACAATCGGCACCAACCGCCCGGATGGATTTGCGATTGTTGATCTGATCGCCGCCGATATGGCCGGGGGCAGCGGCAAGCCGGGCCGCCCCGCTTTAGATGCACTGCTAGAGAGCAGGGGGGTGAGCATTGTCACCTTCCGCGACTGGCAGAAAATTGACGCGGCCGAAATTGCCCGTGCGCGTAAGGGCGCCCCGCGCGAAAAATTCGTGTCGATTGAAGAGATGATCACCGCAGGCAACGGCCCCTCGGCCTAAGGTCGCGCGCCATCATCATCCAGCCGGGCGAGGGCATCGCCCAACATCTCTTCGTCATCGTCATGCACCGGCTCGCCTGCAAAGGCATCATTATCAATATGGCTGGTGCGCACCATTTCTTCCATGCGGTCGATCAGATCGGGGACGTCATCGGCAATGACATCGGCGGGATCATTTTCGCGCCCATGAACCGAAACGCCAATTGCGCGCGTTTCGCCCGACCGCAGCATCTCCATGGCATCAATCACCTGCGCATCATCCTGTTGTTCGCGGTTCAGGGCCTCAGGCGCTTCGGTGGCTTCGTTGGTTTTACGGCTCTGCATCGCGTCATCCTTCCAGCAATCATGCGCTGAAAACACTTCACAGGGCCGCTTCGTTCCAACGATGCAGCGGAACTTGTGGGCAACACGGCGTGTTTCCTCAAAGTGAAGCAGGTGGAGAGAGTGATGGCCGCGTTGGAACTTTGGGCCGGCGTCGAATGCAGTGTGGTTCGGGTGGGGGATGTTTACCGCAACCAAATTGTTGAAACAGGCCATGCCGACAGGCTGGCGGACCTCGACCTTTTGGCGAGTCTGGGCGTGAAGACGCTGCGTTACCCGATTATCTGGGATATGATTGCCCCAGACGATCCTGATCAATGCGACTGGCGCTGGACGGATGCGCGCATGGCCCGCCTGCGCCAACTGGGGATCCGCGTGATTGCAGGGCTCGTCCATCATGGCAGCGGGCCACGCTACACAAATTTGCTCGATCCCCTCTTCCCCGAAAAGCTGGCGCGCTTTGCCGGCCAAGTCGCGGCGCGTTACCCGTGGATCGACATGTGGACGCCGGTCAATGAACCCCTCACAACGGCGCGCTTTTCCTGCCTGTATGGCCATTGGTATCCCCATCATCGGGACTTTGCCTCACTGCTCCGGGCGACGGTTATTCAGTGCCGCGCAATTGCCCTTGCGATGCAGGCCGTGCGGACAATCACACCCAACGCACAATTGGTGCAGACAGAAGATCTGGGGCGCAGCTTTTCGACACCCATGCTCGACTATCAGGCAGCGCATGAAAATGAACGCCGCTGGCTCAGCCTCGATCTTCTGACCGGGCGTGTTCAGCACAATACCGATCATGGCCTCAGCGACCATGGGGTGCCAGACTGCGACTTGGCGGAACTGCGCGACGGGATGGGGATGCCAGACATCATTGGCATCAACCATTATCTGACCAGCGATAGATTTCTCGATGACCGAACCGACCTTTACCCCCATCTGCCCATCGGGGGGAATGGCAGCCACGCCTATGTCGATACAGAGGCCGTCCGCGTGCCAGAACCTGATGGGCAATTGGGCATCGGTGCACGGCTGGCCGAAGTGTGGCAGCGTTATGGCCGGCCCATAGCTGTCACCGAAGCCCATAATAGCTGCACCCGCGAAGAGCAGCTGCGCTGGTTCGCCGATATTTGGGAGACGGCCCAGAGCCTGCGGGATGCAGGCGCAGACATAAGGGCGGTCACCCTCTGGTCGGTTTTCGGGGCGGTTGATTGGGCGTCCCTCCTCACCCGGCGCGACAATCAGGTGGAACCCGGCTTGTTTGATATGAGCGGCCCTGCCCCCCGCCCGACTTTGCTGGCGCATGCGGCGGCGCAAATCACCCAAAGCGGAAACTTCCATCACCCGGTGCTCGACACACCCGGCTGGTGGGCAAGGGGCGATCGATTTATCCGTGGGGAGATAGAAACGCCCCAATCGCGTCCACGCCGCACAGCGGCTCCGCTCTTGATCACAGGGGCAACAGGAACGCTGGGCCGGGCCTTCGCCCGCATCTGTGCGCAGCGCGGCATTGACCATATCATCACCGCTCGGTCGGAATTGGACATTACCAATTTTCAGGCGATTGACGCGGCGATGACCCGCCTCCGCCCCTGGGCTGTGGTCAACGCGGCGGGCTTTGTCCGGGTCGCAGAGGCCGGGCCGATGGCCGACCAATGCTTTGCCGAAAATGCGCACGGGCCAGAATGTCTGGCCAAGGCCTGCGCCCTGCGCGGCGTGCCGCTTGTCACCTTTTCCTCTGATCTTGTTTTTGATGGCGGGCACAATCGCCCTTATTTGGAAACAGACCAAACCAATCCCCTTTGCCCCTATGGAGAAAGCAAATCAGCGGCAGAACGGCTGGTCAGCGCCGCCTGGGACAAGAGCCTGATCATCCGGACCAGTGCCTTTTTCGGGCCTTGGGATCGGTATAATTTTGTCTGGAACACACTCCACCAGCTCCATCGTGGCAACGCTGTCATCGCCAGCGCGCAGGAGAAGATGTCGCCCACCTATGTCCCCGATTTGGTGCATGCCGCGCTCGACCTGTTGCTGGATGGGGAAAAGGGCATTTGGCATCTCGCCAATCAGGGGGAGGTGAGTTGGTATGATCTGGCCCGCGACATCGCCCGACAGGCGCATCTGGATGTCGGGTTGATCCAGACCGCACAGGCGTCTGCCCCCCGCTGCACCGCGCTCGCCACCAGCCGTGGCCTGATGCTGCCCCCGCTGGATCAGGCATTGGCCGCCTATTCCGCAAGCAATGAAATGGCTTGGGCCGCCTGACCCCATAAAAAGGCAAGGCCTAGCCAACTGTGCTGCTTGAATAATACAGTATTTCACGCCATCTATTGGGCAGAGATAAGGAGATGCCCGTGGCGAGCAAAGTCGAAGACGAAGAGATCAAGCTGACCGCGCCAGAAGCGGTCCCAATTGTGCCGTTGCAAAAAGCGGCGGGCCTTGTCCCGATTGAGGACAGCAAAAAATCCGCCTTAGAAGAAAAGGCGGACGCCTTTGTCGAAGATTTGGCAAGGCTTGACCCAAGCTCTCCCGAATTTGGCAAGAAGGTGGATCAGCTCGTCAATATGGGCCGCCGCGAAATTGCGGATGCGGCTGGCCAATCCAACCGCTTTCTGGATCGCCCCGTGCGCGCGATGGATCAGGAGTCGAGCGTCGGCGCAAATCTGGCCGAGCTGCGCCGCACGATTGAAGATCTGGATCCGGGCAAAAAAGATGACCTCTTCACCCGCAAAAAGCTGTTCGGGATCATCCCTTGGGGCAATAAGATGCGGGATTATTTTGACAGCTATAAATCCAGCCAAGGGCATATTGGCTCCATCCTTTCCCACCTTGCCTCGGGCAAGGATGAGCTGTTGAAAGACAATGCCGCCATTGATGTGGAGCGCCAGACGCTCTGGGCCGCCATGGGGCGGTTGGAACAGATGATCCATGTCTCCAAAGCGCTCGACAGCAAGCTGGAGGCTAAGGCGGCCGATATTGAGATTGAAGACCCGGCCAAGGCCAAGGCGATGCGGGAAACCGCCCTATTCTATACGCGCCAGCGGACGCAGGATTTGCTCACGCAAATGGCTGTGACGGTGCAGGGCTATCTCGCGCTGGATCTCGTCAAGAAAAACAATGTCGAGCTGATCAAGGGCGTTGATCGCGCATCGACGACAACGGTTGCCGCCTTGCGCACCGCCGTCACGGTCGCACAGGCGCTGGTCGGGCAAAAGCTGGTGCTGGATCAGATCACGGCCCTCAACACGACAACGGCGAACATCATCGATTCAACGGGTGAGATGCTGAAAAACCAGACGGGCCTGATCCATGAGCAGGCAGCCAGTT
>JBBATU010000016.1:0-42127 GCA_040398565.1 Chakrabartia sp. | reverse complement strand
TGACGACGGGTGCGGGCACAATCTTCAATGCGTGCAAAGTGACGCCGGGCGAAACCGTGGTCGTGGTCGGCTGTGGCGGCGTTGGCCTTGCCACGATTAATGCTGCAAAGATTGCGGGGGCCGGCCGGATTATTGCGGCAGACCCAATCCCGGAAAAACGCGCGCTCGCCATGAAGCTTGGTGCTACCGATGTTATTGACGCGACTGCCGAGGGTGCTGCCGCGACGATTATTGAAATGACCAAAGGCGGCGTCGATCATGCGATTGAAGCCGTCGGGCGGCCTGCCTCTGCTCAGCTTGCCGTCAACGTCCTGCGTCGGGGCGGCACAGCGACAATTTTGGGCATGATGCCGCTGGCGGAAAAGGTCGGCCTTTCGGCGATGGACCTGCTTTCCGGCAAGAAGCTGCAAGGGGCGATTATGGGCGGCAACCGCTTCCCCGTTGATATTCCACGGTTGGTTGATTTCTACATTCGCGGCCTTCTCGACCTCGACAGCATCATCGCCGAACGCATTCCGCTGTCGGCGATTAATGATGGGTTCGACAAGATGAAGAAGGGCGATTCCGCGCGCAGCGTGATCGTATTCGATCAATGACCGAAGCACTCGACGCGCAGACGCTGTTTTCCGGCGTTGTCAAAGCCGAAGGGGCAGATGCGCTCAATGAAGCCAATCTGACCGCCTGGATGCAGGACAATGTAGCCGGGTTTGAAGGCCCGATTGAGGTCTTCAAATTTGCCGGTGGGCAATCCAACCCAACCTATCGCATCAATGCGAAAAGCGGGTCTTATGTTCTGCGCCGCAAACCATTTGGCCAGCTTTTGCCCAGCGCCCATGCCGTGGATCGGGAGTTTAAGGTCATCAACGGCCTTTACCCAACGGGCTTTCCCGTGGCCCGCCCCTATGGCCTGTGCACCGATGAGAGCGTGATCGGCAGTTGGTTCTATATCATGGCGATGGTTGAAGGGCGGACGATTTGGGACGGGGCGATGCCCGGTGCCACGCCAGAATTCCGTCGCCAAACCTATTTCGCCATGATCGACACACTGGCCGCGCTGCACAACACCGATGTCGCGGCGGCTGGCCTGTCTGATTATGGCAAGCCCGGCAATTATTTCGGCCGTCAGGTGGATCGCTGGACGAAGCAATACCGCCTGTCGGAAACCGAACATATGCCGGTGATGGAACGGCTGATTGAATGGCTGCCCGCAACCCTGCCGGAACAGACCCGAACATCGGTTGTCCATGGGGACTACCGCATCGACAATATGATTTTTGCGGCAGACTCCCCGCAGGTGGTTGCTGTTCTTGATTGGGAACTTTCCACCCTTGGCGATCCACTGGCCGACTTCACCTATGTCGCCATGGCATGGGTGACCGACAATGCTGGCCGATCCGGCGTGCAGGATTTGGATCGCAAGGCCTTGGGCATTCCTGAACTGGACGAAGCGGTTGAACGCTATTGCCAAGCAACGGGGCGCGACGGCGTTCCCGACATGAATTGGTATTTTGCCTATAATTTCTTCCGCCTCGCCGGGATTATTCAGGGCATTAAGAAGCGCGTCATCGACGGCACGGCCAATTCCGCCCATGCCAAGGAAATGTCTGAACGCGTCAGCCCGCTTGCAGAAGCCGCCTGGGCCTTTGCGGTGAAGGCCGGGGCCTGACCCAGAAATGGCCTGAACCAAAAAAGGCCTATAAAAGGAGAAGAGAATGTCGCTGTTCGACATGACGGGCCAAGTGGCCTTGATCACCGGATCATCTCGCGGAATTGGCAAAGCCATTGCCGAAGAAATGGCGCTCCATGGGGCCAAGGTCGTCATCTCCAGCCGCAAGCAGGATGCATGCGACGCTGTTGCCGCTGAGATTAATGCCCGACACGGGGCTGGCACGGCCATTGCTGTTGCTGCCAACATCTCCTCCAAAGAGGGGCTTCAGCATCTTGTCGCTGAAACGCGCCGCGCCTTTGGCAAGATCACGGCTCTTGTCTGCAATGCGGCCTCTAATCCCTATTACGGCCCCTCAGCTGGCATTGCGGATGATCAATTCCGCAAGATCATGGACAATAATATTTTGTCGAACCATTGGCTGATCCACATGGTCGCGCCCGAGATGACGGCCCATGGCGAAGGCTCAATCACCATCATTTCCTCCATTGGCGGCCTGAAAGGCTCCACGGTCATCGGGGCCTATTGCATCTCCAAAGCGGCGGACATGCAGATGGCGCGTAATTTGGCGGATGAATTCGGGCCCCAAGGTGTGCGCGTCAATTGCATCGCCCCCGGCCTTATCCGCACCGACTTTGCCCGGGCGCTCTGGGAAAATCCAGATACGCTGGCGCGCTCGACCGCCCGGTCGCCGCTGCGCCGCATTGGCGAACCAGAAGAAATTGCGGGTGCCGCCGTCTTCCTCGCCTCACGCGCGGGCGGTTTCACCACCGGCCAGACCTTTGTCATTGATGGCGGCCAGACGATCAGCGGCAGCTGACCCCAAATTATAGGAGACGAGAAATGGGTGCATTGGACGGCAAAATTGCCATTATCACAGGGGCTGGATCCGGCATTGGTCGCGCCTCTGCCCTGCGCTTTGCAGCAGAGGGCGCAAAGCTTGTTCTGGGGGACAAGACGGAAGCGGTGATGGACACGGCAAAGATGGTGAAGGACGCAGGCGGCACCGCCATCGCGCTTCAGATTGATGCCGGTGTAGAAGCCGATGTTGAAAAGCTGGTCGCCACCGCCAAATCAGAATTTGGCGGGCTGCACATTGCCTTTGCCAATGCGGGTGTGTCCGGCGGCATGGCCGGGATTTTTGATCTGACTACGGCTGAATGGACAGAGCTTTTGCGCGTCAACCTCATCGGCCCTTGGTTGATGGTGAAGCATGCTGGCCGGGCAATGATGGATGCGGGCCAAGGCGGCTCGATCATCCTCACCGCCAGCGTCGCGGGCATTCGCTCTGGCGCAGGCGGCCCAGCCTATTCAGCCTCCAAGGCGGGCGTCATCAACTTGGCGCAAGTCTCTGCCCAGCAAATGTCGGAAACGGGTGTGCGCGTAAACGCCATTTGCCCCGGCCTCACGGAAACGGGCATGACCAAGCCAACCTTTGATTATGCGCGTGAAAAAGAAGTGATGCACAAGGTCGGCCGTTTGAACCCGCTGCGCCGGGCCGCTCAACCAAGCGAACTCGCCAATGTTGCGCTGTTCCTTGCCTCTGATCAGGCAAGCTATGTCAATGGACAGGCCATTGCCGTTGATGGCGGCCTCTCCTCCTCCCACCCGGTCACGCGTCAGCTGACCGGCCAAACGGCGGTATAATATGCTTCAAGTTTCTAGCCCCACAGATCTTGGCCTTTTGCCCGATAGGCTTGAGCGGATCGGCGCGTTCATTCAGCGCAAATATATCGATACAGGCCTGTTGCCGCATGGCGCCTTGCTTATCGGTCGGGGAGATGAAGTCGCCCATGTCTGGACCTCGGGCGTGGAGCAGGATGCCATCTTCCGCATTGCCTCCATGACAAAGCCCATCACCTCAATTGCGCTGATGCAATTGGTGGAACAGGGGCTCATCTCCCTGCTGGACCCCGTGACCGATTATATTCCCGAATTTGCGTCACTTGGCGTCTATGTCGGCGGTGGAGGCGTGACACCCTTTGTCACACGCCCGCCCGCATCGCCTGTGCGCGTGATTGATCTGCTGCGTCATACAGCGGGCTTTAGCTATAGCTTTCAAGATATTGGCTATATCGACGCCGCCTATCGCAAAACCGATGTCGAAAACTGGTCCAAATTCGATAATGATGAAGTCATCGGCCTGTTGAAAGACCTGCCGCTGGAATTTGATCCCGGCACGGCTTGGAATTATTCCATCGCAACCGACATTGTGGGCATCATCGTGTCGCGCGTCTCTGGCCTGTCGCTGGGGGATTATTTCCAAAAGCATATTTTTGGCCCGCTGGGCATGGTTGATAGCTTCTTCATGGTGCCCAAGGATAAGGCCCATCGCCTCCCACCCGCCTATGTCTATCACCCCGTCGAAAAGATGAAGCCGTTCGACAAGGCGGGCGAAGAAAGCGGCTGGGCACGGCACCGCAAATTCCAATCCGGAGGCGGTGGTCTTGCCTCGACCCTGTCCGATTATCACCGGTTCTGCCGGATGCTGCTCAATGGCGGTGCGCTTGATGGTGTGCAGATTATCAGCCCAAAGACGCTGGAGCTGATGACGGCCAACCATTTGCCGGGTGGCGGGGATTTGATCCAGCATTCAAAGGCCTTGTTCAGCGAAGCCGAAAATGGCGGCATTGGCTTTGGCCTGGGCTTTGCCTGCAATATCGATCCTGCCGCAACCGCTTTGGCGGGATCAAAGGGAGAGTTTTTCTGGGGTGGCATGTTCTCAACGGCATTCCTCGTCGATCCTGTCGAGCATATGACGATGGTGTTTATGACCCAGTTAATGCCGTCCACCACCTACCCGCTGCGTCGGGAAATCCGATCAATGATGTATGCGGCCTTCGCCGCCTGAACTGGAGCACAACATGCAGTCCGTAACCACCGAACGTCATGGCGACGTCCTCGTCATTCTTGTCAACAATCCGCCGGTCAATGCACTCAGCTGGCATGTCCGTCAGGGTCTGAAGGATGGCATCGAAGAAGCACTGGCCGATGATGCGATAAAATCCGTCGTGCTGCGCTGTGCGGGCCAGACCTTTATCGCAGGGGCCGACATCACCGAATTCGGCAAGCCGCCCCAAGGCCCGGATTTCAACGAAGTGCTCAACACGATTGAACTGGCTGGCAAGCCGGTGATCGCTGCCATCCACGGCACGGCGCTGGGCGGCGGGCTCGAAACCGCGCTCGTCTGTCATTATCGCATCGCCGTCCCGTCCGCGATGCTCGGCGTGCCGGAAGTCAAGCTTGGCCTGCTCCCCGGCGCTGGCGGCACACAGCGCCTGCCGCGTATCGTCGGTGTCGAAGTTGCAGCGACCATGGTCTCGTCGGGCGATCCCCTGCCCGCATCCAAGGCGAAAGAACTTGGCCTTATTGACGCACTGGCGGGTGAAGCAACGCTTGGTGAAGATGCCATTGCCTTTGCGCGTGAGATGATTGCCCAAGGCCCGCGCCCAACGCGCGACCGGCCGATCAAGGGCGATATTGCGGTTATTGAGCAGCTGAAGGCCGCCAATGCCCGCAAGTGGAAGGGCTTTGACGCACCCTATGCCAACCTTGCCTGCGTGGAGGCGGCGACCCGCCTTCCCTTTGCAGAAGGCATGGTCTTTGAGCGGACGGAATTCATGAAGCTCATGTCTGGCAGCCAATCTGCCGCACAGCGCCACATGTTTTTTGCCGAACGACAGGCCGCGAAAATTGATGGCCTGCCAAAAGACATTCAACTGCGCGACATCAAGAAAGTCGGTGTCATCGGCGCCGGCACCATGGGCGGCGGCATTTCCATGAACTTCCTTCAGGCGGGCATTCCGGTGACCATTGTTGAAATGGCAAAGGATGCGCTGGATCGGGGCGTTGGTGTTATTCGCAAGAATTACGAAGCCTCTGCCGCCAAGGGCCGGTTCACGGCCGATAAGGTTGAAAAGATGATGGGCCTGCTGACGCCGACGCTCAGCATGGAGGACTTGGCTGACTGTGATCTTGTGATCGAAGCCGTCTATGAAAGCATGGACGTCAAAAAGGATGTGTTCGGCAAGCTCGACAAGATCGTGAAGCAAGGCGCCATTCTCGCCAGCAACACCTCCTATCTCGATGTGAATGAGATTGCGGCCTCCACCAGCCGTCCGGCGGATGTGCTGGGCATGCACTTTTTCTCGCCCGCCAACGTCATGAAACTTCTGGAAGTGGTGCGCGGCGATCAAACCGCGCTGGACGCGCTGGCGACGGTCATGGCGCTGTCCAAGAAGATCAAGAAGGTCGCGGTTGTTGCGGGCGTCTGCCACGGCTTTATCGGCAATCGGATGCTGTCCGAACGGCAGGGCCCGGCCAATCAGCTTCTTCTCGAAGGGGCGACCCCGGCGCAGATTGATAAGGTGCACACCGATTTCGGCATGCCGATGGGGCCGTTCCAAATGGCCGATTTGGCGGGCCTCGACATTGGCTGGCACCGGGACCCCTCCCGGATCGAGACCATCCGCGATGCGCTGTGCGCCGCCGGACGCTTGGGCCAAAAGAATGGCAAGGGCTTTTACGATTATGATGAAAAGCGCAATGGCACACCCAGTGCTGAGGCGCTGGCCATTATCGAAGAATTCCGCGCCACATCCAACCTGCCCAAGCGGGAGATTTCGGATCAGGAAATCATTGAGCGCACGCTCTACCCCATGGTCAATGAAGGCTATAAAATCCTGGAAGAAGGCAAGGCCCAGCGCGCATCGGATATCGATGTCGTCTGGATCTATGGCTATGGCTGGCCCGTCTATCGCGGTGGCCCCATGTTCTGGGGCGACCTGGAAGGGGCAGGCAAGATTGTCGCAGCCCTTGAAAAGCATGGCGTCAAGGTTGCGGATAGCTTGAAGGCAAAGGCCTGAGCGACTAACAGCGCCCGACTCTCCGTCGTCCCAATAGGGAGGACGGAGCCAAGGCGAATTGGAGCATAAAATGAGTGAGATTGTCGCAGCAGACGAACTTCGGCTGTTGATTGAGCGCATTGAGCGTTTGGAAGAAGAGAAAAAAGGCATCGCCGACGATGTTCGCGACGTCTATTCCGAAGCCAAGGCGCGCGGATATGATGCCAAGATCATGCGTCAAATCGTGCGCCTTCGGAAAATGGAAAGCCATGACCGTCAGGAAATGGAAGCAATTCTGGATACCTATAAGGCAGCGCTCGGCCTCGCCTGAACATAGCCCTATATTGGCACCCTCTTGACCCCGCGGCCTGTCTCATCAAGACTTCCGACGGCGCATGGCAAGAACAGCCGATAGACGCGGCATCAATCGGGATTATGAACTATTGGGACAGGGCGGGTCGATGCTGATAGTTTCAGCCTCAGGCACCGCCGCTAAGCTGGGATAAGTTACGGATATGGCAGGTCATTCCAAATTTAAGAACATCATGCATCGCAAGGGCGCGCAGGATAAAAAGCGGTCGGCGCTTTTTTCCAAGCTCTCGCGCGAAATTACGGTGGCTGCAAAAATGGGCCTGCCAGACCCGGAAGCCAATGCCCGGCTGCGCGCAGCGGTGCTCGCCGCACGCGCACAATCCATGCCCAAGGACAATATCCAGCGGGCGATTGATAAGGCCTCTGGCTCTGACCTCGAGACCTATGAAGAAATTCGTTATGAAGGCTTTGGCCCCGGCGGCGTTGCCATCATCGTCGAGGCGCTGACCGATAATCGCAACCGCACGGCAACAAATGTCCGCACCGCTTTTTCCAAAAATGGCGGCAATCTGGGCACAGGCGGGTCGGTGAGTCACGGCTTTGATCGGCTGGGCCTAATTGAATATCCAGGCAAGGCGGGAGACGCGGATAAGGTCTTTGAAGCAGCCCTTGAAGCAGGCGCCGATGATGTCGAATCCTCGGAGGAGGGCCATTCCATCTGGACCAGCGTTGATTCCCTGCATGAAGTGGCCAAGGCGCTGGAAACTGCGCTTGGGGAGCCGGAAGGCGTCAAGCTTGCTTGGAAGCCGACAACGATGGTCGATGTGAGCGAAGACGATGCCGGCAAGCTGTTCCGAATGATCGACACGCTTGAAGAAGATGATGACGTCCAGACCGTTTGGGGCAATTACGACGTCTCAGATGAGATTATGGAAAAACTGGGGTGATGGGGGATGCCCCCACCCCATCGGGATCACAATCTGCGTGATTATTCTTGGCATTGATCCCGGCCTTGGCACGACAGGATGGGGCCTTATTCAGGCAGAGGGCAATCGGCTGTCCCATATTGCCAATGGCCAAATCTCAACCAACAGCAAAGACAGCCTGCCCGATCGGCTCGTGCAGATTGACCGGGAATTGACCGATCTGATCCTCAAGCACCAGCCCGATGGGGCGGCGGTTGAAGAGGTCTTCGTCAACAGCAACCCGCAATCGACACTCAAACTTGGGCAAGCACGCGGAGCCATTCTCCTCTCCTTAGCGCGCACGGGGCTCCAGCCGGGGGAATATTCCGCCCGACTGATCAAGAAAGCCGTTGTCGGCATCGGCAATGCGGAAAAGAGCCAAGTGCATGCCATGATCAGCCGCCTATTGCCCGGCGCTAAAATTACAGGCGCAGATTCGGCCGATGCACTGGCTGTTGCCATCACCCATGCTCATCACATGGCCAGCGCGCGGCGGATCGCCTGATCTTATCCCCGACGCGGGCACGAAAAGCAGAACAAATCCTTCGACATGCAGGGGCTGCGCGCTAAAGAGGGGGCATGATCGCCCGCTTGACCGGAACCCTTGTCGAAAGCGCCGCTGACCATGCGGTAATCGATGTGAATGGCGTCGGTTATCTCATCCTTGCCTCCAGCCGAACGCTCAGCGCCATTGGCGGCACGGGAAGCCAAGTCACCCTCTATACCGAACTTCAGGTGCGCGAAGACTCCATGACGCTCTTTGCCTTTGGCAGCGCGGGAGAGCGGGACTGGTTCCGCCTATTGACGGGCGTGCAGGGCGTGGGTGGCAAGGTTGCGCTCTCGATCCTCTCGACACTGGATGCAGGTGAACTGAGCCAAGCCGTTGCCCGGCAGGACAAAGCGATGGTCGCCCGCGCCAATGGCGTTGGCCCTAAGCTTGCCGAACGCATTGTGCGCGAATTGAAGGATAAGGTTGGCCCGGTTGCAATTGGCCCTGCGGGCGCGACCCCAATGAGCGGCTCTGGTGCTGCTGCCGACGCCATTTCGGCACTGGGCAATCTTGGCTTTAAGCCCGCCGAGGCCAGTGCTGCGGTGACGGCTGCAGAGGCAGATTTGGGCGCTGGTGCGACGCTGGATGCGCTGGTGCGTCTGGCGCTTCGAAAGGCGTCTAAATGAGCGAGGATGATCGCCTATTAGCGGCCGGACGGCGGCCCGAAGATGTGGACGCTGCCTTGCGGCCCAAAGCCCTTGATGAATTTGTCGGGCAAAAGGCCGCACGCGATAATTTGCGCGTGTTCATTGAAGCCGCCAAATCGCGCGGCGACGCACTGGACCATGTGCTCTTTTTCGGCCCACCCGGTTTGGGTAAAACCACGCTTGCCCAGATTGTCGCGCGCGAAATGGGGGTTGGGTTTCGGGCAACGTCCGGGCCGGTCATTGCCAAGTCTGGGGATCTCGCCGCGCTTTTGACCAATTTGGAAGATGGCGATGTTCTCTTCATTGATGAGATCCACCGTCTCAATCCGGCAGTTGAAGAAGTGCTCTATCCGGCGATGGAGGATCGTGCGCTCGACATCATGATCGGCGAAGGGCCTTCCGCTCGGTCGGTCAGAATTGATCTGCCCAAATTTACGCTGGTGGGGGCCACCACGCGGCAAGGGCTGCTCACAACACCGCTTCGGGATCGCTTTGGCATCCCGATCCGCCTGAATTTCTATAGCCATGCGGAGCTTGAACAGGTCATTCGCCGGGCCGCAGGGCTTCTTGACCTTGGCATTGCAGATGATGGCGCGCATGAAATTGCCAAGCGGTCGCGCGGCACGCCACGTATTGCCGGGCGCTTGCTGCGCCGGGTGCGGGATTTTGCCAATGTGGCAGGCGAAGCAATTGTCACGGCAAAGGCGGCGGATTCGGCTCTCAATCGCCTTGAGGTCGATGGACTAGGCCTTGATGCCATGGATCGCCGCTATTTGACGGTGATTGCCGATGTCTATCGCGGTGGCCCGGTTGGTGTTGAGGCGCTGGCGGCCGGCCTGTCTGAGCCGCGCGATACGATTGAAGATGTGGTGGAGCCTTATTTGCTGCAACTGGGCCTCATCGCCCGCACAGCGCGCGGGCGGCTGCTTAACCCGCCCGGTTGGAAGCATTTGGGGCTTAATCCGCCTGCAGGCAGTCAGGATGGATTGTTTGACGCCTCTTAATGCACAGCATGGGATTCATTTCCTGAATAAGATCGTCTAAAGCCAATTCGATGACTGCATCCTCGCCCGATACACCCACAACCGGCCGCTTCGTCGGCCGTGAACACCGCTTTCCGGTGCGCGTCTATTTTGAAGACACGGATTTTTCGGGCGTGGTCTATCACGCCAATTATCTGCGTTTCATGGAACGGGCGCGATCCGACATGCTGCGCGTGGCGGGAATTGATCAGCGCAATGCCTTTGCCAATGGCGAAGGGGTTTATGCTGTGGCCGATTTGACCATTCGCTATCGCCGCCCGGCCCGATTTGATGATGCGCTGGTTATCGTCTCCACCGTGGAGCATTTGCGGGCGGCCGCCTGCGTGATTCAGCAACGGGTCATGTTGGGGGATGAACTTATGGCCGATGCCAAGGTGACGGCAGCCTTCATCACACCCGATGGACGCCCCCGTCGCCAGCCAGCCGCCTGGATGGACGCTTTTCAACGCCTTTTGCCCGAAAGCCCCGACATGATTGAAGAGAGCAACTAAAGATGATGCCAAGCCTTACCACCGAAGCCGCCAATTTGTCTCCGTGGGCGCTATTCCTTCAGGCCGACATTGTTGTGAAACTGGTCATGCTCGGCCTTTTGGCGGCGAGCATCTGGACATGGTCCATCATCTTTTCCCACTGGATGAAGATGAAGCGCACACAGCGCGACTGCGCCTTGTTTGAGCGCGATTTTTGGAAGGCCGACGATACCGACGGCTTTTACAAAGCGCATAAGGACAGCCCGCTTCCGACCGCCCGTGTGTTTCAGGCAGGTATTATTGAATGGCGGCGGTCAACCGGGCGCTCTGCCGTTGACCGGGAGGGCACAAGACAGCGCCTGGCGGGCGCGATGGGCGCGGCGATTGCCGCCGAAATCGAACGACTGGGGGAACGCCTCAATATATTGGCAACAGTTGGCAGCGTTGCGCCGTTTGTCGGCCTATTCGGGACGGTCTGGGGCATTATGCGCAGCTTTACCGCCATTGCCGATCAGCAGAATACGTCGCTCGCCGTCGTCGCGCCCGGCATTGCAGAGGCGTTATTCGCAACGGCCATTGGTCTGTTTGCGGCAATCCCGACCGTCATTGCCTATAACCGCTTTGGTCATGGGCTGAACATGCTCGAATCCCGGCTGACCCGCTTTGCCGATGGCTTTCACGCCACGCTAAGCCGAGAGCTGGAGCGTTAATCCATGGGGCCTGTTCACTCCTCTCGGCCCGGCAGCAAGCGCGCGCCTATGGCCGAAATCAATGTGACGCCGCTGGTTGACGTCATGCTGGTGCTGCTGATCATTTTCATGGTGACAGCGCCGCTTCTTGTCGCGGGCGTGCCCATCACCCTGCCCGATAGCCGCGCCAAGGCGCTGGACCAGTTTGACAAGCCTGTGCAGCTGTCCATGGATGCAACCGGGGCGCTGTTCCTGGACGATACACAGATCAGCCGCGCCGACCTGCCTCAACGCTTGGCAGAAATTGCCGCGACGGGCGGAGCCGAGGGGCCGCAAATCTTCCTGCGCGCCGATCGTGGGCTGGATTATGGGGAGGTGATGGCCGTCATGGGGGACGTGAATCGTGCCGGCCTAAAACGCGTTGCCCTGGTGACGACAGAGGGCACGACCAAAGTCATGGGTCGCTGATCTGATGGATCGCGCCGAACGAACGGGATTATGGGTTGCCGTTATCGGCCACGCCCTGCTGTTCGGGGCGCTGTCTGTCAGCTTGCTCAGTTCCAAGCCAAAACAGCCGCCCGCAAATCCGCCGATTGCGGTAGATCTGGTCGATGCCAAGTCGCTGGTCTCCGCTGCGCCAGATGCCGTCGCGCAGGCCAGCGCCCCACCCGCGCCAAGCGATGCACCGGCGGAACCAGAGGCCCCAACGCCGCCCGCACCAAAGCCTGAAAGCCGGAAGGCCGCACAAGCCCCATCAGACAAACCGACGCCCACAAAGCCGCGTCAGTCCCGGCTAGATTCTTCCCTTGCCAACCAATTATCGCGTGCGGCGAGCCGCGAAAGCGCCAATCCCGGAACGGGCCGTGGAACGGCAGCGCTAGGCAGCGGCACTCCCGCCGCACGGACAGCCGCACAGTTGGAAGCGAGCTTCATTCAGGCGCTCTTTGCCCAAATCAAACGCTATTGGCGCGCGCCGACAGGCGTGGATGCCGAACTGTTGAGAACAAGCCTTGTCGTCACATTAAGGCCGGACGGGTCGGTTGGCACCATCACGATCAAGAGCCAATCGGGCGAGAATGAGAATAATGGGAACCTAAAGGCACTGCACGCAGAGCGTGCGGCGTCCGCCATTCGGCGGGCCGCGCCTTTTGCGCTTCCGCCGCAACATTATGCCATTTGGCAATCGATGGAACTCACCTTTGATAAGAGGTTAAAATAACATGCAGACGCGTTATGCCACGGCTCTTTTCTTGGCGGGCCTTTTTGCCTCAGCACCCCTTGCCGCCCAGATTTCGGGCACAATCACGGATGAAAATGCAACCGACTCCTTCGTTGTTGCCGTCCCCCCGTTGGCGACTCCCACAGACGTTGCAACACCCGCAGGCCAAACGGGCGAATTGGGGCGGCGCGTCGCGGAAATCATATCCAATGATCTGAACGCGACCGATGTCTTTACGCCCAAAGGCCCGGCGGGCTTGCGCGGCACGACGATGGCAGACGTCACCGCCCCCGCCTTTTCTGAATGGGCAAGCATGAATGCCGAAAATCTCGTTCATGGCTATGTCCGCAATAATGACGATGGCACGTTAACGGTTGGGTGCTATCTTTATGATGTCGGCCTGAAGTCAGAAATGGTGCGGCAGGGCTTTGTCGTTCAACCGCGCGATTGGCGGCGGGCAGCCCATAAATGCGCCGATGCCATTTATGCCCGTCTGTCCGGCGAAAGCCCCTTCTTCGACAGCCGCATCGCCTATATTGCGGAAACTGGTCCGAAGGGGAACCGGGTCAAGCGACTGGCCATTATGGATTCAGATGGCGCCAATCACCGCTTCATCACCAATGGTCAGGCCATTGCCCTCACTCCGCGTTTCTCCCCCGACTATAAGTCGATTGTCTATGTGTCCTATATTGAACGGCGGGCGCGTGTTTATGTCTATGACGTTGTCACGGGGCGCCAAAGGCTGGTCACCGAAAGCCCGAACCAGACATTCAGCCCGCGCTGGTCGCCTGATGGAAAGACGATCCTCTATTCCATGGTCATCGGCGGCAATGCTGACCTCTACACGGTACCGGCACAAGGGGGCACGCCAACCCGGCTGACCAATTCGCCCGCTATTGAAACAGGCGGCAGCTATTCCCCCGATGGAACAAAGATTGCGTTTGAAAGTGATCGTTCAGGCAAGCAGCAAGTCTATGTCATGAATGCCGATGGGTCTGATCAACAGCGGATCAGCTTTGGCGGGGGGAGCAATGCGACGCCCGAATGGAGCCCGCGGGGCAATTTGATTGCCTTTACCAAGATCACCGGTGGCGCTTTCCGCATTGGTGTGATGAGCCCTGCTGGCAATGGAGAAAAACTGCTGACGAACAACTGGCAGGATGAATCGCCAACATGGTCGCCCAACGGCCGTGTCATCCAATTCTTCCGCACCCAAAAGGGGTCAGGCAAAGCCAGTGTGATGCAAGTGGATGTCACAGGGGCCAAGGAACGTCGTATCGAAACGCCTGTTGACGGGTCTGACCCTGCCTGGGGACCGATCCTGCCGTAACAAACGCAAGGTCATAACTATATGTATTGGAAACAAATCCCAGTCTCTCTTGACCTTTGACCTTCCATACCTAAATCATCGGTTAAAGGGCATGGTGCCAAGAAAAGGAGCCATAGATGAACAACAAGATCGCAAGCCTGATGATGGCTGCAAGCCTCATCGCCGTTGCTGGCTGTGCCAAGAAAGAAACGCCGCAGGATCTGCCGCCGCCGCCCGTTGGCGCGGAAGGACCGACAGGGCCAGCCGAACCCGTTGGCCCGGCTGCCGGATCGCAGGCGGATTTCATCGCCAAGATTTCCTCAGACCGGATCTTCTTTGATACGGACAAGTCGGACGTTGACAGCGAAGATCAAGCAACATTGGCCAGCCAAGCCGCATGGTTGAAGAACTATCCTGAGGTTCGCATTACGGTTGAAGGTCATGCCGATGAGCGCGGCACACGCGATTACAATATCGCGCTGGGTGCCCGCCGTGCCAATTCTGCCAAAAACGCCTTGGCAGCACTTGGCATTGATGCCGCGCGGATCAGCACGATCAGCTATGGCAAAGAACGCCCCGAAGCTCTGGGGTCCACCGAAGCCGATTGGGCGCGCAACCGTCGCGCTGTGACGGTGACCGTCCAATAGGCAGGCCAGAAGCGCATTAAAAAAGGCCCCCGGTCAAACTGACTGGGGGCCTTTTTCATATCCGAATTGGAAAAGCCTTAAGCAGCGCGCTTCCCCGTGAGCGGGAAGGTGCCGAAAGCCCCTGCCTTCACAGAACCCGTCACATCGTCGCCATCAATGGTCGCCGTGCCTTCAAGCGTCATCGGCATCGGCACCGTCATCTTCATCGTCCAGGTCAGCGTATTGCCGTCAACCTTACCGTCGGTGATTTCGGCAGACCCTTGCGCACCTGAGTTAGTGCCAGTCCAGCTGTCGCCGTCCACATTGACAACAATGACCGATTTCTGGTCGCCCAGGGGGGATTTCACGACGCATTCATAGGAGCCAGACAGACCCATTTTACTCTCCTTCACGTTTGGCCGAGGCAGATTTACCATCGGCTCCTGACATTAGGTCGACAGGCAGACCCAATTTTTCAAGTTGTGGACGCACATTTTTCGCATCTCCCACGACAACCCAGAGGAAATCATCTGGTTTGAGGACAGAGCGGATTGAGGCATCCAACGACTCCTGCGTCATAGCCCGATAGCGCGAGGCAAGGCGATCATAAAAATCATCGGGGCGGTTGTAGAGCGCATTACGCTCCAAAGCGCCGAGCACGTCCTCACCCGTTTCAAAGCTGCCGGGCAATTCTCGGATACTCCCGGTAATAATGCGCTCGACCTCTTCGGCGGTGATGCCATTCTTGCTCAGAAAATCCTGAATGGTCGTCCGCAGGGCGGCAATAGAGTCGCCGGTGCGGTCCGCCTGAACGGGCGCAAAGATCATATAAGGCACATCGCCCACCACCCGGCTCACCATGCCGCGCACGCCATAAGACCAGCCCTTGGTTTCCCGAAGGTCCATATTGATGCGTGACAGAAAGCCAGACCCCAGCGCCTGATTGGCGGTCATCAAGGCCTCCAGATCATCCGTCCCCTTTTTGGGCAGCACTTGCCCGGCCAGGATCAGCGATTGCGGTGATCCGGGACGATCCACCAGCACAATCTTGCGCGCAGGCGCAATGGCCGGAACGCTGATGGCCTTGACGCCTGCCGAGCCGGTTGCGCGCCAATCCCCAAAGCGGGCATCCAATGCGGCCTTGATCCGGTCAAGCGGCTGATCACTGACGACAAAAATGGTCGCCTTATCTGGTCGAATCCAGTGCTGATGAAAGGCAAGAAGCTCATCACGCGTCACGGCAGACACGCTGGCTACATCCCCAGAGCCTGTAAACGAAGTGCCATAAGAATGGGCCGCACCATAGAGCAGAGGTGGCAAGGTGCGCAGCGCAATGGCTTGCGGATTGGTCAGCTCGGACTGAATGCGCGCCAGTTGCTGGCGACGCAGTCGTTCCACTTCTGCCGGGACAAAATCTGGCCGCCGCGTAATATCCGCCAGCAGATCGAGTGACGGATCAAGATTGGCCGAAAGTGCGGATAGACCGATGGTCGTCGTGTCCATCGACGCGCCTGCACCAATGGATGCGCCCAACCGCTCTTGCGCTTCGGCAATCTGGGTAGAAGTCAGGCCGGCCGCCCCTTCATCCAAAAGCGAGAGCATCAAAGACTGAGTTCCAAGACGCGAACGAGAGTCCGCCGCATTGCCGACATCAAAGCTGATGGAAACTTGCGTCATCGGGACAGCTATGCGCTGCACATAGACAATCGGCACCCCGTTGGAGAGGCGCGCCCGCTCCACCTTTGGGAACGTCAGGTCGGCAATTGCCCCAACGGCGGGCCATACCTCCGCACGGGTTGGCTGGGCGGCCTGTGCCGCAACGGCGGGTGGTGCGGTGGGAGCCGTCTGCGGCGCCGACTTGCGGCTCTCTTCATAGGCCTCTCGTTCCCCCGGCAGAACCGAGAGGGAGAAAGCGGGTCTGGTGATCCATGTCCCCAAGGCTTTGCGGACGTCAGCAGGCGTCACGCGGCCCAGAGCGAGAAGATCCTTTTTATAGGCGTTGCTATCTGCGCGATAGAGTTCACCTTCCGCAAGGACGGCTGCTTTGCCACCGACTTGTTCCAATCCATCAATCCGGGCGGCAACCGTCCGCGTGACGACACGGGCGACTTCATCTTTTGTCGGGCCCGTCTTAATGAAATCCGCCACCAGTTCGTCCAGGCGTTGCCCAGCAACCGCGGGATCAACGCCGGGGCGCACATCCGCCGCCACTTCAAACCAGCCCATTTGGGCATAGGGGATATAGCTTGTCGACACATTCACGGCGAGTTGCTCTTTGCGGACAAGGGCATTGTCCAGCCGGGAACTGGCCAGCCCACCCAGTACAGCTGCCCCCACACGAAGCGCGGCAAGATCCGCATGATCAAGGCCGGGAACCGTCCAGCCACGCGACAGGCGCACAGTCGCCACGCGGTCTTTCAGCACCTCCGCTTTTGGAGCGTCCAGCGTTGGAATGGGCACATTGGGACGCGCCTGCTTTGGCCCAGCGGGAATGCGGCCAAACCATTTTACAACCAGCGGCTTTGCCGTCTTCACATCAATATCACCCGACAAAACGAGCACCGCATTGTTGGGGCCATAATGCTGGCGGAACCACGCCCGGACATCGTCCATCGAGGCTGCATCCAAATCGGCCATCGATCCGATGATGGAGTGACCATAGGGATGCTCGGCTGGCACCGTGCCCTTGATTTGCGCATAGGAGACAAGGCCATAGGGCTGGTTATCCCGCTGGCGCTTTTCATTTTGGACAACGCCGATTTGGTTAGCGAGCTTATCGGGCGTCACTGCGCCCAGAAGATAGCCCATCCGGTCGCTTTCCAAGAATAACACCCGGTCAAGCGCGCCTGTCGGCACGGTCTGGTAATAATTGGTTCTGTCAAAAGAGGTGGTTCCGTTAAAATCTGTCGCGCCCAAAGACTCCAGCGGCTTAAAATAATCGCCATCGGCATTCTCAGACCCGTTGAACATCAAATGTTCAAATAAATGGGCAAAGCCTGTTTTGCCCTGCGGCTCATGCTTGGACCCGATATCATACCAGATGGACACCGCAACCACCGGGGCTTTACGGTCTGTGTGCACAAGGACACGCAGGCCATTGTCCAACTCAAAGCGCTCATGCGGAATATCCACCTGTTTGACGAGCGTTTCCACAGGGGCAGGTTGCACGGACGCACGCGCTGAAACGGGCGCAACCGCCAGTGTTGCTAAAACCAAAGCGAGGGAAACAAAGCGCATCGAAAACCCCAAATATCTGAAACTATGGCATCCTTTTACCCTCAGGGTGCGGGCGGGCAACTCCCAAACGGGCAGCCTTTAGATTGGGGGCTGCCCGCTGCGCCTTCATCACGGGCGATATCGGCGTTGTGCATGGCGCACCGCATCGGCCCATTCGAAGTGCACCGGCTTAAACTGCTGCTGCGCATAAAGTGGCATCTGATCGGTATAGTGGGCGGAATTTGGTCGGTTTGTTGCCGATCCATAAGGCTGGATCGACTGCGACATGACCTGACCCTGCTTGTCCCAGCGCACCAGCATGATGAAGCTGTCGCCATGGCGCACCCGCATCTTTTGGTCGGGCTGATCCTTGTCCCACGCGGTGGTGGCCCGCAGCGTATCGGTGCCCCCGATCATCGGGAGATCAACCCCGCCGCGCCGGAGCCGCTGAATATCCGCAAGCTTCGGGTCAATCCGGCCAAAGCGATCGACCAGATCGTCGACAGACTCTTTCAGCGCTGCCCGGGGATCAGGCAGGGCTTCGCGCTTCCAGTGCAGCGTTGCCGCAGCCCGGATGACCCGCTCCGCCAGTGCATCGGCCGCGCCTGCATTGTCGCTCGTCCAATCCCAGCTGGACAGCAACCGCTGAGCGCGGACGAGCTCGGCATCATCGCCGACCTTCGCTGCCAGAAGCTGCGTCATCCAATCGCCCACCCAGCTTTGTTTTGAATAGGTCTTGTCAAACTTGATCGTCAGCAACTGCTCTGGCGTCAGCTTGCCCGACGTAGACAGCAATTCATTGGCGCGAAGCCCCCTATTCGTCATCCCAAGCTCAATGCCGAGCAGGGGCGAGAAATCAGCCGGATCGAGCTCTGACCCCGGCCCTGCGGCCAGAAAGGGTGTGTTATTGGCATTTTGCACAAAGCCGCTCTTGGGCGACACAATTTTGGGATAAGCCGCAAAAGGCACGGGGCCTTTCCAAATGTCGCGCGAGGTATCCCCCGGCAATGTCTTTAGATAGTCGAAGCCCGGTGTGCGTGCGGGGAAGAGCGCGTTGTAAATATAGGCAATCCGCCCGGTCTTGTCGGCGTAGATAAAGTTCGTCGCCGGAACGCCCCCAATCGCCATAGAGCGCGTCCACTCATCCCAGTCGCGCGCCTTGGTGTTGCGATAATATTGCTCCACCGCCTTGGCGTTATCAATGCCGGCATAGCGGATCGCAAAGGCGCCCTGATCGTTAAAGATCACCGGCCCATGGACGGAACGATAGACCGTCTTGGGCACAGGTACCGTAAACGGCCCGAAGCGAACGGGCAGCCAGACCCGCTTCTGCTCCAGCGGCAACCATTTTCCATCCAGTCGATAGCGATCCCCGCTCTCATCCAGCACCAGCTTATATACGTCGATCAAATCCGGCCTATTGACCGTATTTGTCCACCCAAGATTGCGGTTATGGCCGAGCAGAATGAAGGGCGATCCGGGGAAGAGAGAGCCCGCCATATCCAGCCCCTCGCCCGAATGCATAACGGCTTCATACCAAGCGACCTGCCCTTCAAAGGGCTGATGCGAATTGGAAATGAGCCAGGTCTTGCCATCGGCCATTTTGGCAGGAGCAAGCGCAAAGGCGTTGGACCCATTCATATTGGGCTCGCGACCTGCCGGCGTCATGGGGGCGGCGTTTTCAGCAGGAGCCGCCTTACCGCTGGTGAGCGCACCAATCACGCCATCCAGGCCATAGAAAAAGGGCGCGCGGAGCACAAAGCCCGTCACAATATCTTGGCCCGTCACCGGAAACAGCTTGGGCAGGCGCACTTCGCCCCGGTGCTTGGCGGCATAATGGTTCAACCCGGCAGCATAGCCTTCCACGACTTTGCGGACATCGGCTGGCATGTTCGGATAATATCGGTTGGCCGTGCCCCGAGCGTCCAAGAGGGCAGCGACATAATCCACCTGCGCCCCATCTGGCCCGGCAAGCGCGCCATAGCGCCCGCGCGTCATCGCAATCACGTCTTGAATGGTCGAGAAATCATCCTCTGCATGGGCAAAGGCAAGGCCATAAGCAGCATCCGCATCGGTGCGGCCATTAATGTGTGGCACGCCAAAACGATCCCGCACAATTTCCACATCATAGCGGCGCGCAGCCGGTACGGGTTCTTCCTGCGCAATCAACGGTTCCCACACCGCCGATGCAACCGCGAGTGCGGCGACCGAGCCTAAAGCCCATTTTGCCCAAGATGTCATGCGTGCCCCCTATGTGCTCTGTTCTTTCGACCATGATTGACGAGCGCGCCACTTTCGGCAAGTCAGATGAAAATTTATCTGGAGTTTCCAATGCGTCGCTTGCTTTTCTGCTCTGCCCTTTGCCTATTTCCTATCCCCGCTCTCGCGCAGACGGCGCCTGCCGATCTGATTACGCCCGATGCTATGAAGGCGCATGTGCAGTTCCTTGCCGACGATCTTTTGGAAGGGCGGGATACGGGCGCGCGCGGGCATGAGATTGCGGCGCGCTATGTCGCCAGCCGCTTTACCGCCTTCGGCCTGACCCCTGTGGTCAAGGACAGCTGGTATCAGCGCGTTCCCTTTGTTGAGGTGCGACCAAATGAGGACGCAAAGCTCATCATTAACGGCACAAGCTTCACGCACAAGAAAGACGCCGTGATTGGCGGCAATGGCCAAGTCGACGCCGAAGTCGTTTTTGGCGGCTTCTGCATCGAGCGGCCTGATTTCGGGCTGCGCGATCTGTCGCGGATCAAGGTGAAGGGAAAGATTGTCGCCTGCCTGTCCGGCTATCCAAAAGGTCTGCCGAGCGACATCGGCGCCCATCTGTCTGCGGAAAAGACAAAGCGCCTGTCCGAACAAGGAGCCGTCGGCACGCTGACCATCCGCACTTTGGAGCGAGAAAAGCAGATGCCCTGGGCCCGCGTCATCTCCTCTGGTGATGAACGCTCCGTTCGTTGGGCCAATGCAGATGGCACCCCCTTTGATGCCGCCCCCAATGTGCGGGCCTCCGCCACCTTGGATCGGGCAGCGGCCAACACTCTGTTTGCTGGCACAGGCCGAACATTGGACGACATTTTGGCAGAGGCGGATCGCAAAGGCGGCAAGCCGCGTGGCTTTGCGCTCAACAAGCGGGCGACCCTGTCCCGCACGGCGACCCTCAGCCCCTTTACCAGCCCGAATGTCATCGGCATGCTCCCCGGATCAGACCCGGCTCTGGCCAATGAATATGTCCTTGTCATGGGCCATCTCGACCATATCGGGATGCGCAAGGGAGAGGATGGCGATCTCATCAACAACGGCGCGATGGATAATGCCGGCGGCATCGCCTCTATGCTGGAGGCTGCGCGCGCCATGGCCGCCTCCCCCAATCGTCCCCGGCGTCCTGTGCTGTTCGCCGCCGTTACGGGCGAGGAAAAGGGGCTGATGGGCGCGGATTATCTCTCCCGCTTTCCAGTGACAGGCACCGGGCGGGTTGTCGGCGTCGTGAACCTCGACATGCCGATCCTGACCTATGACTTTACAGATGTGATTGCCTTTGGCGCCGAGCATTCCACCCTTGGCCCCATTGTCGCGGCGGCCGCCGCCCGCGATAAGGTGAGCCTCTCACCTGACCCCCTACCCGAAGAGGGCCTGTTCACCCGGTCAGACCATTATCGTTTTGTTCAGCGCGGCATTCCATCCGTCTTCTTGATGACGGGCTTTGCGGGTGAAGGTGGCAAGTCCTTCCGCGACTTTCTGGCGACCCATTATCACCGCGTTTCGGACGATCTGAACCAGCCCTTCAACTGGCAGGCCGCCGTCAAATTCGCGCGGATCAACATGCTGATTGCGACTGAGATCGCCAACATGCCGATTGCCCCCATATGGTATTCGGACAGCTTCTTTGGAAAAACCTTCGCGCCGGACGCACCGAAAGCAAAACGACCCTGAACTGATCGAAGTCAATGCGGCCCCTCTTGTGTTGCGATTATGCAACACTACATCCGTTAGGAAAAGGAAGGGGAAGTTATGGACCTCGAAAAGCTGACCGACCGTGCCAAGGGCTTTCTGCAATCTGCGCAGACAGTCGCCATTCGCCTGAACCATCAACGCATTACGCCCGATCACCTGCTCAAGGCACTGCTGGAAGATAAGGACGGCATGTGTGCCGGCCTGATGCAGGCGGCAGGGGCCGATCCGGCCATTGCTGTGCGCGAAACAGATGCCGCCTTGGCCAAGATTCCCGCCGTGTCTGGCCCCGGGGCAAATCAACCGCCGGGCGTTGATAATGATCTGGTCCGGGTCATTGATCAGGCCGAACAAATTGCAAAGAAAGCAGGCGACAGCTTTGTCACGGTGGAGCGGCTCTTGCTCGCGCTCACTCTGTCCTCAACCATCGCCGCGGGCAAAATATTGGCGACCGCTGGCCTGCGGGCGGAAGACCTAAACGCGGCCATCAATGCGCTGCGCAAAGGCAAATCGGCAGATACCGCTTCTGCTGAAGACCGTTATGATGCGCTCAAGAAGTTCGCACGCGACCTGACGGAGGCAGCGCGCGAGGGCAAGCTTGACCCCGTTATTGGGCGGGACGAAGAAATTCGGCGCACGGTGCAAATTCTTGCCCGGCGGACAAAGAATAACCCGGTGCTGATCGGCGATCCTGGCGTTGGCAAAACGGCCATTGCCGAAGGGCTGGCGCTGCGCATTGCCAATGGTGATGTCCCCGATTCCTTGAAAGATCGGGCCTTAATGGCGCTCGACATGGGGTCGCTCATTGCCGGGGCGAAATATCGTGGCGATTTTGAAGAGCGGTTGAAAGGTGTTCTCGATGAGGTGAAGGGCGCCGAAGGGCAGATCATCCTCTTCATCGATGAAATGCACACGCTGATTGGCGCGGGCAAGACCGATGGTGCAATGGATGCCTCAAATCTCTTAAAGCCTGCTCTGGCCCGCGGAGAACTGCACTGTATTGGCGCCACTACCCTCGATGAATATCGCAAATATGTGGAAAAAGATGCCGCTCTTCAGCGTCGCTTCCAGCCTATCTTTGTGGGGGAGCCGACGGTTGAAGACACCGTCTCCATCCTGCGCGGCCTGAAAGAAAAATATGAGCTGCATCACGGCGTGCGGATTACCGATGCCGCGCTTGTGGCCGCAGCCACCCTGTCCAATCGGTACATAACGGATCGCTTCCTGCCCGATAAAGCCATCGACCTGATGGATGAGGCCGCCAGCCGCATCCGTATGGAAGTGGAATCCAAACCCGAAGCCATTGAGACGCTGGATCGCAAGATCATTCAACTGAAAATTGAGCAGCTGGCGCTGGAGAAGGAAAAGGACGCCGCCTCGAAGGATCGGCTGGAAACGCTCAAGGGCGAGCTTGCCAATTTGGAAGAACAGTCCGCTGCACTCACCCAACGCTGGCAGGCGGAAAAGGATAAGATCCACGCTGAATCCCGGATCAAGGAACAGCTTGAGGCCGCCCGGACGCAGCTGGATCAGGCGCAGCGCACCGGCGATCTCGCCAAAGCGGGGGAGCTGTCTTACGGCACGATCCCGACGCTCGAAAAGCAGCTGGCCGATGCGCAAGGGGCCGCCGAAGGGGCCATGTTGCGCGAAGAAGTGACGCAGGATGATATCGCCGCCATCGTCTCCCGCTGGACGGGCATTCCCGTCGACAAGATGCTCGAAGGCGAGCGCGAGAAGCTACTCCAAATGGAAGCTGAACTTGGCCAGCGCGTCATTGGGCAGGCCGATGCCGTGCGCGCCGTCTCCACCGCCGTGCGCCGGGCCCGTGCCGGCCTGCAAGACCCCAACCGCCCGCTTGGTTCCTTCCTGTTTCTGGGGCCCACGGGTGTTGGTAAGACCGAACTCACCAAGGCACTGGCGAGCTTTCTCTTTGACGATGACAGCGCGATGGTGCGCATCGACATGTCGGAGTTTATGGAGAAACATTCGGTCGCCCGCTTGATCGGGGCCCCGCCGGGCTATGTCGGCTATGATGAGGGCGGCGTGCTGACCGAAGCGGTGCGGCGGCGGCCCTATCAAGTCGTGTTGTTCGATGAAGTTGAAAAGGCACATGGCGATGTGTTCAACATCTTGTTGCAGGTGCTGGATGACGGCCGCCTGACCGATGGCAAGGGCCGCACGGTGGACTTCACCAATACGATCATCGTGCTCACGTCCAACCTTGGCTCTCAATTTATTGCCGGCCTTGGCGAAGACGAAAGCGTGGAGACTGTGGAGCCACAGGTGATGGATATGGTGCGGGCACATTTCCGGCCAGAGTTTCTGAACCGGCTGGATGAAATCATCTTGTTCCACCGCTTGAGCGCCCAACACATGGCCCCGATTGTCGATATTCAGGTGGGCCGGGTCGCGAAGCTTCTGGCGGAACGCAAGGTGCAGCTTGACCTCACCGATGCCGCCCGCGCCTGGCTAGGCCGGGTTGGCTATGATCCAATCTATGGCGCCCGCCCCCTCAAGCGCGCGGTGCAGAAATATCTGCAAGATCCTCTGGCCGATAAAATCCTGAGGGGCGACGTGCCGGATGGGTCAACCGTTCATGTCGATGAAGGCGATGGGCAGTTGATTTTGACGTGAGGAGCGCGGTGCGCTGGCAGTGTTTAGCTTAAGACGCGGGCAGCATATCGCACGCCATTGTGAGCCGTGGCGCATCATCCTGAAATGGCAGGGTTCCATGCCAGAAATAGGATGGGAAAATCACAAGCTGGCCAAGCTTTGGCGTCACGATCCGGCGGGGCACCAAGGGGACGGACAGATCAACCGCTGGCACACCAAAGGTCAGTGAGCCATCCTGTGTGTCGCCCCGGAGCACCGAGTCAGGTAAGGCGACATAAAAGGCCGAACTCATCCAGCCCTTGTGATGAATATGCGGGGCATGATGCCCCCCTTTATGAAGGCGGACAGACCATGCCCCCGCAAAATCGACGCTATGCGCCTTGCGGCTCAAAAAAGGATGCGCGGGGTCTTCGGGCAGGGCGTGGACGGCCGTTTCCACGGCGGCACGAATATGCGCCTTTACGGCTTGCAACACTCGGTCGTTCCGCTGGAAAATATCCCCTCTGGTCTGGGTGCCCCCACGTGGGGACTGTTCCAAGGGATGATGGCTCGTCTTGTGCAATCGGCTCAAATGGTCGGACAGCGCGCTCAGGCCGCCAACATCGGCGGCATTCATGGCGCCAGACAGATCAAGCGAGATAACAAATCGATCATAGTCGGCAAGCCAAGCTTCGCGGGGGTCATTGCGAAGTCGCCAAATAAGCGTGAGCCAAGACCAACCGGATTGATCAAGGGGGTCAAGCTGCGTCGCGGCCAGCGCCGATGCTTCCGCCTCCGCCAAATTTCCATCCGCGATCAGCAAGGGAACCAGATGAAGATGGCCGCCAATATTCTGAGGTTCAGCGGCCAAAACACGCCGAAGTTGCGCAATGGCAAGGGATATATTGCCCTGATAAGCAAAGCCAAGCGCCAGAGCGACGAGCAAATCCGAACTGGCTCCAAATCGATCACAGGCGGACGCGGCAAGGCTCTCAAGCTCTGCCCCCATTCGCAAATCCTTAGCTGCAGCGATTGCCGAAGCCCATAGCGCACGATGGTCTGGATGCCGCTCTAAGGCGGCCCAATAGGCGTTCAACGCATCCGGCGCGCGTCCAAGCTGCGGCAGCAAGCGGGCAAGGCTTTCATGCGCAGCAATGAGCCCGGGATCCTGATCCAAGGCTCTCACATAGGCATTGAGGGCCGCTTGATAATCCCCCTGATCGGCAAGGAGATGTGCTTGCAACATCCAGCTTTCAGGCGGGAGGTGACCTGTATCAGAAGCGCCGATCACGCGCAGGGCTTTGGCCTCTTGGCCATGTTCGCGGAGCTTGGTGGCTAGATTATGTCGGGCGACTTTGTTTTGCGCATCAAACCGAAGCGCCTTTTCATAACAGTCGATCGCAAGATCGGGCAAAGCGCCGGCGCTGGCCGTAAGGCCGCACCAAGTGAATATGTTGCTGTTCGTCAGATGATGGGCCTGAATCTCGGCAATAAGTGCCACTACATCATATCCCCGAGGCGCTTCTGAAAGAGCAGCAAGCAGCCCTATGGTCGCGCGCGTCTCGTGTGGTCTACACTCAAACACCCAGCCAAAATAAGTGGCGGCCTGTTCGTGATAGGCATGCTCCGCGCAGAGCACCCCAAGGTCAAGAAAAAGCGCAAGCGCGTCAAAATGACGTCGACCTTCGGCGCTCAATTGATCAAGCGCGGCCCCCAGCAGAACAACATCTTTCTGACCAAGAGCGGATCGCGCACGATCAAGCGCGCTGCGATCCGCGACTGACAGCTGGCCGTCATGCGGGGTCGGCCGAGAGGCCGCCCGGTGCGATGGTTTAACTGCCTTGATTGGTACCTGTCCGATTCTGTTCGATGAAGCGTTCGGCCTCGCTATTATTGCGGGTTCGCAAAGCTTCCCATTCGCGGTTTGTTTTGCACACCTTGTCCTTCTTCACGAGCGAGCCCGTGACATCAAGAACCCTGCAGCGCACATAATCCGGATCCCGGCGATCCTTGGGCTTCTCTGACGGCGCGCTCACCTCAGCCGACACCGCCGAAGCCAAGAACATGCCGATCATCCCGATTGAAATAATCTTTCTCATAAAATCAGACCCTAATATTTATGCTGTTACTATATTAAATTTTGGCGAGACCGCCAAAACCGAGGGCGTCGATAGCGTTGAAATAGTTAAGAATTGCTTTCTGCTCAATCTCACTCAGATGCGGATTCCAGACGTCTAACATCAATATGGCCCTGAACTCGGACGATTTATTCCACGCTTCATGTTCAATCGTATCGTCAAAGGCAAAGGCGCGCCCCTCCTCCCACTGCCGCGTTTCACCACCGACGCGAAAGCTGCAATTCTCGGGAACGATCAAAGGCAAATGCACAACAGCACGTGTATTTGTTACCCCCGTGTGGGGCGGAATATGTGCGCCGGGTCGTAGGATTGAGAACATAACATTTGGCGCCCGCCCCGGAATAAAAGCGCTCGGGATGGACCGAACTGCCTCAGCCGTCACCGGGCACCGCGCAAGAACTGCCTCATTTGGCCGCCCAAATTCCCAAAGAAACAATGCGCCCCAATCAAGCGAATTGTTCAAGTCACTCCATTGTGCTTCGGGGCCGCCCTTATCCAGCCGAATATAGGGCTGCAGACTTTCTCCCGGGTCAGAATATAGCACCTCAAATTCAGCGCGGATCGCGTCAGCCTTGGCATTCAGCTCTTCAAACCAAGGGAAATGACGATCGTCGAAAAACTCATCCGCTGGTAAAAAGGGGTAATAAAGCCCCGCGCACTGGTTTGTATAAACCTGCCGTTGCCCGGTTGCGACCTTTACAAAGGCATCAACCCGCCTTTGGCTTTGGCCATCGGCCTCATCCAAAAAACCGTCAAAAGCAGCTTCAACGGCGGTGACAAGTTGCCCTCCACGTGCGTCGAGAAAGGCCTTGCCCGCGGCAAGATCACGCGCGACATCTGGCGCTAAGCTCTGGAGAGTGTCTGCAAGCTGAACCGCCGCACGCCAAGCCGAGAGGGCTTGAGCGTCATCCTGTTCGCGCTGATGCAATTGAGCTTTGCGCAGCCAGGCCATGACATGAAGGCGATCAAGATCCAGCACAGCCTCTAAGGCTTTGAGCTCCCCATCGGATTGATTGGCTGCACGATGCGCTGTTGCCAAATTCATCCAAAGCGGCACTGCCTGAGGATCAAGGGCGATAGCATCCTTGAAATGACGGATCGCTGCTTCGGGATTTCCCTCTCGCAAAGCGCCTAAACCAGCCGAATTCAAAGCAACGGGGGAAGCGGAGGCTTGGGCAGTCATTGCAATCCTTGGCGCGCGCTATGCTATCGGTTAACACATTGCAGACCTGCATGAAAATGTCGAGACAATGTGATGCCTGCCGATCAAACTGCCCTCAATCTTCTGCTAAGTGACGCAGACTGGCTGGTGCACCGCTATGATGATACGCAAGACGCATTCCAGTTCCGGCAGGTGTCTTGGCCTCGCCGTGCGGAAACCCCCTTTCTGTCCGACGAAAATCTCGCGCAGGTCGGTGAGGCACGGTCGCTGGCAGCTGACGACATTGCGCTCGCCAAAATCTCCCAAAGCCCCCTGCACTTTATCTTTCACTCCGCCTTTTGCGCCTCCACCCTTCTGACAAAGGCACTCAGCGACGGGGGCGTGTCGACGCTAAGCGAACCGCAGGTGTTGAATGATTTGATCGGAGCGGTGCGCCGGGGCCAATCTGGCCCAGATGTGGCGCGACGGCTGGATCAAGGCCTCGCCTTGCTCGCGCGGCCGATGACGGGAACCGATGCCGTCGTCGTGAAGCCCTCCAATTTGGTCAATCATCTGGCACGGGCCATCCTAACACTCCGCCCGGAAAGCCGGGCCATCTTGCTATATGCCCCCCTTCCTATTTTCCTGACATCCGTTGCCCGTAAGGGTCTCTGGTGCAGATTGTGGGTGCGGGAATTGCTGGAATATCAAATCGATCTGGGGATGATCAATTTCGGCTTCACGGCAAAAGATTATCTCCGCATGAGCGACCTTCAGGTTGCGGCGCTTGGCTGGCTTGTACAGCACCAGCTGTTCCAATCGCTAAAATCGGGGCCATTGGCCGCGCGGGTGCTCATGATCGATAGTGAGCGCCTGACCCAGCATCCGGAAGAGGTGCTGCCGCGCCTCTGCCAGCATCTGGTGCCCAATATGGACGGTATGCGCATCGAGGCGGTTCTGAAGAGCCGCGCCCTGACCCAACATTCCAAATTTGGGCATGACTTCTCACCGCAGGAACGACTGCTTGAGCAGGAACAGGCGCAAAGCGCCCATGCCGATGAGATAGAGAAGGTTACATTATGGGCGCACGAGGTCGCGCGCGCAGCAGGGGTTGACCTTACGTCCTAGGCCCGAATCTGGCGCAGGCCGCGCGGCCTGAGACGCGCAAGTGCATCTCCGAAGCACAAAAGAAAAGGGCGGGTCAAAGACCCGCCCTTCTCCGTTTAGAGTGTGCGTTAGATTAGAAGCTCACCTTCACCGAAGCCGCATAACGACGTCCGAGAACGTCATATGTGGACGGATAGGTGTTGCCGCTGTTGTACGACGTCGTACCGATCGTCGCACCCGTCAGCGGGGGCTGCTTATCGAACAGGTTCTGAACCGTCAGGGTCAGGGTCAGATTGTCGGTGATCTTCACGCGCGACGACAGATCGAAATAGTCGTAGGATGGGATCTTACCAAAATCGACCGTACCAAAGCCAGCCTTGGTACCCGAGAAGGCAGGACCATTGACGTTCTCAACATCGTCCGGCTCCTGAACGAAGCTGTCAATGTGACGCCACAGAAGCGACACGTCGACCTTCTCAAAGCCGAGCGTTGTACGCAGCGACCATTGAAGCTTCGGCTGCAACGAACCACAATTTGCGCTGATATAGCCCGTGCATTCACGGTTCAGCGAGCTTGGCGTCGCCTGGAAGGTCGACGTGTTCGTCCAGTTGCCGTTCATGGCCATCGACAGCTTAGCAAAGCCAATGTCGCGACGATAGTTGACCGACAGATCGATACCGTCCGTCTTCAAGCTACCCAGGTTCGACGAAGCCAGGAACAAGCCGGGTGTCGATGAGGGTTCGCCGTCAAGACCACCGGTCTGCGGGTTACGACGGATCGACAAACAGGCCGGGTTGGTGACCGAGAGGTTACCAGCACCGAAGCACGCATCAAGTGCGTCACCAGCGCCCGGCGAGCTCACAGCGCCCGAGACCTTGATGTTGTAATAATCGACGGTCATCGAGAAGCCATCCAGCGCTGCGGGCTGAATGACAGCACCAACAGTGTAGCTGTTCGAGGTTTCAGGCTTCAGGTTGATGTTGCCACCGCCCGTGGAGTTGGCCTGACCTGCCGTCGGCTGCTGAATGGTGTCAACGTTGAAGCTTTGAGCACCCTGAGCCAAGCAGACGTCACGAAGAACGCCGGTCGGCGATGTCCGAACGCGCGCACCCTTATCGTTGAACGACGCGCAAGGATCGTTCGACAGGTTGGTCAGACCGGTGTTGACCGGCGAGAACAGCTCATTGATGTTCGGCGCGCGAACAGCATGCGCATAGTTACCGCGGATCTTCAGGCCATCAACCGGGGTCCAGCTGCCGCCAGCCTTGTAGGTGGTGGTCTTGAAGGACGGGCTGTTGGCGGCATCAACCGTGTAGCTCGAGTAACGAACGCCAGCTTCCAGCGTCAGATCCTGAATAAAGGCCTTGTCCTGAACCAGCGGCGCCACGAGTTCGCCAATGGCTTCATAGACATGATAGCCCCCGTTGATGTCCGGAGCAGCGCCACCGGCACCAGCCAGATCACCGCTCTTTGCAAGAGCATCCGATGCCTGACGCGCGGTATATTTGCGATACTCGCTGCCAACAGCGAAGGACACAGCGTCGCCTGCCGTCGGCAGGGTGACGCCAAAGTCACCCGAGACCAAGGCCTTGGCCTGCGCCAAAGTGGTCTTGACCTGCACGGTCGAGCTTTGCTGCATGAACGCGACAGCAGCCGGGCTCAGATCTGCACTGCTGGTGAAGAAGTTGGCGGGAACGCAGCTGTTGCTGGTATCTATACAGGCCGTCTTGCTGGTTGCACGCACAGCCTGACGAATGCGGCTGTTGAGCAGATAGCCCTTAATGGTCTGCACGTTTTCAGCTTCGCCATAACCGCCCGACAGGTCATAATTGATGCTGTCGGTGATGCCGCCGCGGAAACCCGCGACATAATCAAACACGGTGTTCTGATACTGGCTGATGCGTGGCCCCGCTTCAACGGCACGACGCGACAGCGTGACAGTCAGTTCCTTATAATTTGCATCCGTCGGCTTAAGCGAGATCGCGGCTGCATCGCACTGAGCCTGGGTCAAAACCTGACGACCCGACGTCAAGGGATCCGAATCCTGATAAGCGCACAGCGTGTCGCGAATGCTCTTTGTCAGGAATGGGTTGCTGACCGGAAGCTGAACAGCGATACCAAAAGAGCCTGACGGCGCAATGATCGTGTCCACCTGGTTCTTCGAGAACAGGGCGCGTGAGTAAAACTCAATGCCGTCTGCCACTTCATAACGGCCCTGAGCGTACATGTTGTAGCGCTTGAACGGCGTCTGGAAGATGTTGAGCGGGTTGTAGTTATAGGGCTGTGTATAGGCGCCCAGAACATCGCCAGCCGAGGTCGACGTGATCTGCTTCGACCCCAGAACCGAGAGCACCAAACGGGTCGGGAAGGTCGTGCCCGAACCAGAGTTGCCACCGGAGAAGGAATCGATCGTGTTCTCACCAATCTTGCGGTCGCCCTGATAGACGGGATCCGCTTCCTGATAGCCCATGCTGAAAATCACGTTACCGCGATCATCGTCAAAGCTGGCACCGGTCGTGACATCAAAACGCATCGTGTTGCCGTCACCCATTTCGGTGATCTGCTCAGAGAAGGTCGCTTCAAAGCCGGTGAAGTCACGCTTGGTGACAAAGTTCACAACACCCGAGATAGCGTCGGCACCATAAGTGGTCGAAGAACCACCGGTCAGCACATCAACGCGCTCAACCAAGGCGAGCGGAACGTTGTTAAGATCGAACTGACCCGAGAGCGTTGCCGGAACGACGCGACGGCCATCCAACAAAACAACGTTACGGTTGGAACCAAGGCCACGCAGGTTGACGAACGAGTTACCGCCGTTGCCGTTGTTCACAGCAGAACCGGTGCTCGGGACGATACCCGGGATTTCGCGCAAAACTTCTTCAGCAACGTTGCTCTGGAGAAGATCGATTTCTTCGGCCGTTGTCACATTGACTGGCGCCGAGCGCTGAAGGTTCGGGTTCGAGATGAGCGTGCCCGTGACGACGATCTCGTCAGAAGACTGTTCGTCATCAGATGACTGCTGCGCGAACGCAGGCGTGGCAAGCAGTGCAAAGCCAAGAACGACGGGCGCAACGCCAGCCTTCAGGCTTGAAATTTTTTGGGTCGTCTTCACGGATAAATCCCCCTGTTAAAAGACTCTAGAAACTTTTTAATTTCCATAACTTAGGACAACCTATTTTTGCCAAAATGAGATTGCACCCTGATCGCCCCCTGCGCATGTCAGCCGCGACAGGCAATGTGATTTTGATGAAAGTTATCGATATGAACTCGGGTGTGCCTTTTCTGCAACACCAGAAAATGAAACGGAAATTCGATATTTTTGGGAGAGTTACGTTAGTTTTTGGGGGTATTTGATAAAGATTAACGGCTAGCTTTTAGGCGTAGTTTAGTAAGTTTCTGGAACGAGGATTCTAGTCACAAATTGCGCCAAAAGCATCTGCGACAGGGATTGGTTCCAGAAAAGAGGGCGCAGGAAGTCGTGCGCTCCGCAGGCATGCCTGATCCTTCAGACCGCAATCTAGCGCTTACCGCGCGGTTTGAGACGCGCAAGTGCATCTTCGAAGCACAAAAGAAAAGGGCGGGTCAAAGACCCGCCCTTCTCCGTTTAGAGTGTGCGTTAGATTAGAAGCTCACCTTCACCGAAGCCGCATAACGACGTCCGAGAACGTCATATGTGGACGGGAAGGTGTTGCCGCTGTTGTACGACGTCGAACCGATCGTCGCACCCGTCAGCGGGGGCTGCTTATCCAGCAGGTTCTGAACCGTCAGGGTCAGAGTCAGATTGTCGGTGATCTTCACGCGCGACGACAGATCAAAATAGTCGTAGGGAGGAATTTTACCAAAATCGACCGCACCGTTGAGCCGCCGTCTTTCGGCGTGCCCGGCGTGCGATAGTGGCGGGCGGTGCGAAACCGACCCCCAATTCGATCCCTTGGTGCGCGCACCACATTCTTGTAGATCTTTTTTATCTTAGCTCTTTTAATCGTTAATATCTCCCAAAAAGGCGGTGCTCAGGAATTTGCGGTTTTGGGGCATTTGCCAAGACGGCTGGTCAGGCGCTCCGCACAAAGCTAACGAGGGGCATGACCGACCCCTTTTCCCTCTTCGACACATGGTTCCACGATGCTCGAGAGCACGAGATCAATGATTCCAACGCGATGGCGCTTGCGACATCGGGTTCAGATGGACGCCCCAGTGTACGGATGGTCTTGCTCAAAGGGCATGGGCCGGATGGATTTGTGTTTTACACCAATCAGCAGAGCCGAAAGGGCGGACAGCTTTCGGAAAATCGCCAGGTCGCGCTTTTGTTTCACTGGAAATCTTTGCGGCGGCAGGTGCGGATTGAAGGCGCTGTGGGACCTGTCTCCGCCGCAGAAGCGGATGCCTATTTCGCGTCGCGTGGACGGGATTCACAGCTTGGGGCTTGGGCTTCGCTCCAATCTGAGACGCTCAGTCACAGGGATGTGTTCGAAGCCCGATTTGAAGAGGTCCGTGCGCGTTATGAAGGGCAGGATGTTCCCCGCCCGCCGCATTGGAGCGGCTATCGCGTGACGCCAGAGCGGATCGAGTTTTGGGAAGACCGGGAACACCGGCTGCACCACCGCCGGCTTTTCCTGCGATCCGAGGAAAGCTGGACCGAAAGCCTGCTTTACCCCTGATCAAACAGCCCCCTATGCGTTGATGAACGCGGCCATCTGCTTTTGCGCGGCGCGACTTTCGGGGAAGGTGAAGATGGGCCAGTCATGGATCATCCCTGCCTCTTCCTGATAGGCATGATTGGGCAGGCGCGCCTGGAGTGCGCGGGCATCCGCGACCAAAATGTCATCGCCACCACTCAAAACATAAAGCGGCGGGAAGCCGGACCAGTCGCCATGAATGGGGCTCACACGAGGGTCCTGCACAGACAGGGGCCCCGCATAGATCCGCCCCGCATCGGCAATGCCGCTGCGCGTCAAAATGGCATCGCGCGGTTCGATTATGGCCTGATCCGGATGGTCAGGCTCTGCATTGAGCCAAGGACAAATGAGCAGCGCGCGCGCAGGCATGGGCATGCCCGCATCACGCGCGGCCATCAGCGTGGCCGCAGTCAATCCGCCGCCTGCACTATCGCCGCCCATCACCAGATCTTCGACTGAATGGGATGCAAGGACATGGCGATAAATGTCCAGCGCAAAACGGGTTGTCGTTTCTGCAGCATGCTCTGGCGCGAGCGGATAGAGCGGCGCGATGATCGAAATGTTATGGGCTTCGGCCAAATGGCACAGAAAGGCCCAATGAAAATTTGACGCGGCATAAACATATCCACCGCCATGGAAGTAAAGCAACGTGCGGGTGCCGCCCTGCTTTGGCGCGATATGCCAAACGGGGTGCCCGTCAAAAGCCTCTTCACGAATGTTGAGCTTCGCCCGTTGCTTGGCGGTCGGCAATTGGCGGGGCGCCTGTCTTGCCTTTGCGATGGATTGGCGCAGCGTCGCGCCGCCTGTGAAGTTTTTCCGGACAAATCCTGTCGTGCGCAGAAAAAAGGCAAAGGCCCGTGCCTGTAAACTCGCCATCGCATCAACTCCCCCATTAACAAGGTCAGCCTAAACGCGCCGCCTCGGAAAGCAAGTCACAGCTTATCAAGGGGCGATCATCTCGGCCACGGCGCTGCGCGTTTCTTCAATCCAGCCGCCGCCCAGCACTTGATCCCCCGCATAAAGGACGGCCGCTTGGCCGGGGGCGACGCCATATTCGGCATCCTCAAAAACAAGCCAATCCCCCTGCATGCGGGCGGGCACGGGTTTGGCAAGCGAGCGCACTTTTGCCAAGACGGGCCTGTCTTCAACCGCGGCGAGCCAATTCGGCTCGGTTATGCGGGCCGCCGATACGGCCAAAACCCGCTTCGGCCCGACCACAACCTGCTGCTTTTCAGGATCGAGACGGACGACATAAAGTGGTTCTGCCAAGCCGCCAATTTCCAGCCCGCGGCGTTGGCCCACGGTGTAATGGATTAGACCGCGATGCCGGCCCAGTTCCCGGCCCTCCATATCGACAATCGCCCCATCGGCTTCCGCCTCTGGCCGCACCTTGCGGACAACCGACGCATAATCGCCATTGGGGACAAAGCAGATATCCTGACTGTCCGGCTTTGCGGCAACGCCCAGACCCAGATTGGCGGCAATGGCGCGGACATCCGCCTTGGGCATGCCGCCCAACGGAAAGCGCAAATAATCGAGCTGTTCGGGCAAGGTTGCGAACAGGAAATAGCTTTGATCGCGCGCCGGATCATGCGCCCGATGCAGTTCCGCACCCGCTGGCCCTGCGACCCGGCGGACATAATGGCCTGTCGCAAGGCAATCGGCCCCCAAATCCTTGGCCAGCTGGAACAAATCAGTAAACTTTACGCCCATATTACACCGGACACAGGGAATGGGCGTTCGCCCGTTCATATAGTCATCGGCAAATTGATCGATCACCGTTTCCCGAAACCGGCTTTCATGATCGAACACATAATGCGCAATGCCCAGCTGATCGCAGACGGCGCGCGCATCGCGAATATCACGGCCCGCACAACAGCTGCCAGCTCTGCTGACCGCTTCCCCATGATCATAAAGCTGAAGCGTGATGCCAATGGTTTCTGCACCTGTTTGCGCAGCAAGACCAGCCACGACCGACGAATCCACACCACCTGACATCGCAACCACGATACGGCGGGCCTTGGCCGGGCCATGAAGCTGAAACAGATCGATCATAGGACGCGCCCATAATGGCAAGCCGTGCAAATTGCAGCAGAAAAGCGGGAGATAATATTTATCTGTCCAAATAGGCTTTTTGTTAACCTTAGAGCTTTATTCAGCTTTGAAATGCCCCGCCTGAAGGGGTCTGATCAACATCACTTGTTGAATGAGGTGGACAATGAGCGAGAATAGCAGAACTCGCCCGACACAGATAATTGGCCCATTGGGCGAACCGCTCACGCTTGAAACGCTGCCGTTACCGTCCACCAAACGTTGGGTGGCCCGGCGGAAGGCAGAGGTTGTAGCGGCTGTGAATGGCGGATTATTGACGACCCGTGAGGTGTGTGACCGATATGGCCTAACCGAAGACGAATTGGGCGAATGGCAGCGCGCCATCGCACAGGCCGGGCTGCCGGGTTTGCGCGTCACCCGGTTGCAGCATTACAAAAGCCTGCACGACCGTCGCCGTCGCTACTAGCCAGCGTTTTGCAAAGCACAGACGGCCTGATTGATTGCACCGCCCTGGGTTGCTAGGCCAAGTCATGACGAACGTTTTGCTCTTGCTGTTGCTGGGTGGTGTGCTGGGCTGGGCCATCACTGCCTTGAAGCCGGACTTTCGGGGCACAGATGCCTTGGCCAATATCCTTTCCGGCAGCGCCATCAGTTTTACAGCTGCGCTTATCGCCAATGGCGGCACACTGTTCGGCGGGCTTTCCGCGCTGACTTGTGCCGCTGCTGCGGTGTCCGCTTTGATCGGCCTTGGGCTGCTGCGCTGGGCAAACCCTTTTGGCCGCAGATCAGAGCCCTAAACCAAGTTTGGCAGGCCGCATCTCGAACACAGCGGTCACCGACACGGCAACCTCCTGTTCTCCTGCGACGATCTCGGTCTGGGCTTGGCTAATGGCCGATGCGGCCGACCGCGCCATCAAATAGGGCATGGGTGCGGCGGTATCCCCCGTTTCGCTGATTGAGATGATCCGCTGCACTGTCATCCCAGACGCTCGGGCATAGAGCGCGGCACGTGCCTGCAAGGTCTGGAGCGCTGACATACGGGCGCGATCCTCGACCGCCGCCCGATCTTCGACAAGGAATGTCGGCCCATCAATCTGATCAACGCCCTGCCCCACAAGCGCATCGATCAGGCCACCAGCGCGCGCCAAATCCCGAACACGAATCGAAAGGCTATTGGTCGCCTGATATCCGGTGACGATGGGCGCTTCATTTGCCGCATAGCGATATTGCGGCATCAAGGAGACAGCGTCGGTCCGTATCTCCCGGTCCTTAAGGCCCGCCTGCCGAAGAGCCGCTTGCACCCGCACCATGCGCGCTGCATTTTCGCGCATTGCCGCTGCCGCATCAGGGGCCTGAGTGACCACGCTCGCCCTGAGCATCAGCAAATCTGGCACGACCTGCACAGCGCCCCGCGCCTGCAGTTCTAGCCGCGTCCCTTCCACCGCGCCGACTGCCGGATCGGCTGCAGTTGCGGGGGCCGCAATGGCGAGTAAAGCGGCGCTCAGACCTTTGAAAAGCAAGTGACGCATTCTCCATTCCCTTCGCATAAATGGCCAAGCTCAAAATCAGGCTTTACAGACACGGAGGTCCGTTGCGGCCCTTGTTTATCTGGCGATAGATGAACAGGAGAATGACAGACCCGAGAATAGCGGCCACCAAATGCGCCCCTTCATTCGGATCATACCAGCCAACCGCCCGGCCCAGCAGGGTCATCAACAATGCCCCAGCAATGCCCAACAATATGGTGACGACAAAGCCACCAGGGTCTTTACCGGGCATCAGCAGCTTTCCAATTGCGCCTGCAACACCCCCCAACAAAATGGTCATAAACCAACCTGCCCCGCCAAAGATTTCCATAGCCATTCTCCTAAAGTCTGCCTCATCAGGATGGTTCGGCAGAAAATCCGGCTTTGCAACACAAAAAAGGTTAGGTTTTCATTGTCTGACCCTTGCCTAAAATAGAGCGTATGTCCAAACGCTTGGCGCAATGACAAAGAGAGCGCGGCAATTATCTTGCGCTCGGTGACTTATTTCGGTAACACACCTTATCCAATCCCCCTGATGCACGAGTCAGGCTGAAAGCGAACATAATGAACGTGGAAACCAACTTTACCCGCCATGCGGACGCCCTTGATGATTCTTTTGAGTTGGAAGCAGCCCAAAAGAAGCGGCGCAATATCATTATTGCGGTGATCTTGGCGGTTATCATCCTAGGCGTCCTCGCGATGCGCTTCCTTGGGGGAAGCAGCACACCTGCAGCACCAACAGAGGCGACACGGCAGGCCCCGCGGGTGACAGTCATCGTGCCCGGTTCTAACATGGTCGACAGCGTGATCAGCGCAACCGGGTCTTTGGCGGCGCGCCGGGATATGCCCGTTGGCGCGGTTGGTGAAGGCGGCATGGTTACACGTGTTTTCGTGGAAGCGGGTGACTGGGTGCGTGCGGGACAGATTCTGGCCAGCGTTGATCGTCAGGTTCAGTCGCAACAGTCGGAGTCATTAAGTGCGCAGATCCGCGTCGCCGAAGCAGATGCCCGGCTTTCCCAGAATGAGCTCGACCGCGCCAAGACGCTTGCCGAACGCGGCTTTATCTCAAAGACGGACATTGACCGCAAAACAGCGCAGCGCGACGTAGCGGCCGCTCGTTTGAATGTCGCCCGCGCCCAATTTGGCGAAAATCGTGCGCGCATTGGCCGTCTGGATATTCGCGCGCCCGCCAGCGGCCTTGTTCTCGCCCGCAATGTTGAGCCGGGTCAGGTTGTTGGCGGCAGTGGCGTCGTCTTGTTCCGCATCGCCAAGGATGGGGAAATGGAGATGCGTGCCCAGCTTGCCGAGGCAGATTTGGCAAAGCTCCGCGTTGGGGCCGCAACGAAAGTGACGCCAGTTGGAGCCACCACAGCCTTTACAGGCCGCATCTGGCAGATGCCGCCTGTCATCGACCCTAATTCTCGGCAAGGCATGGTGCGGATCGCACTTCCCTACGCCAAGGAGATCCGCCCCGGCGGCTTTGCGACGGCCTCTTTGAGCTCGGGCTCGGAAATGGCCCCAATGCTGCCTGAATCAGCCGTTCAAAGCGATGAGAAAGGCAATTATGTTTTCATAGTCGGCGCAAACAACAAGGTTGTGCGGCGTTCGGTCAAAGTTGGCGATGTGTCTGATGCAGGGATCACAATACTGTCTGGCCTGAATGGTCAGGAGAAAGTGGTTCTGTCGGCGGGTGCGTTCCTGAACGAAGGCGAAGCCATTATTCCTGTCCGCAAGACAGGCAATTGAGACTGAATTTATGAACTTCCAGAACATTTCTGCTTGGTGCATTCGCAACCCGGTACCGCCCATCGTCCTGTTCATCGCCTTGCTGTTGCTTGGCGTTGTCAGCTTCAGCCGGATGGATGTGAACAACAACCCGGACATTGAATTTCCGGGGGCACAGGTCATCATCAGCCAGCCCGGCGCTGCACCAACGGAACTGGAAAAGCAGGTCACCCAGATTGTTGAGCCCTCACTTCGCGCCATTAATGGCGTGGATGAGATTAACTCAACTGTGCGCGAAGGCATGTCGATGACGTTTGTCCAGTTTCAGCTGGGCACAGATGTCGACCGCGGCGTGAATGATATTCGCGATGCTCTGACCAAAGTGCGCAGCGACCTTCCGGATGGCATTCTTGAGCCGCAGGTGAACCGCGTTGACACGACGGGTGAGCCCATTGCCTATATTTCAGCTGAGGCCGTCGACATGTCGCTGGAACAGCTCAGCTGGTATGTAGATGATGTTGTCGTCAAACGGCTGCAAGGTGTTCCGGGGGCCGCCGCCGTTAACCGTGAAGGCGGGGTGAACCGCGAAATCCGCGTCATTCTCGATCCGGCAAAGATGCAGGCGCTGGGCATTACCGCTGCACAAGTGAATAATCAGCTGCGTCAGACGAATGTGAATGCCGCAGGCGGGCGGACAGAAATTGCAGGCGCAGAGCAATCCGTTCGCGTATTGGGCAATGCACGCAACGCCTTCCAGCTGGGCGACACGAATATTGCACTGGGCGGTGGCCGCTTTGTCAAACTCTCGTCCATTGCCGAAGTCCGCGATCTTTATGGGGAGCAGCGTTCTCTTTCGACTATGAATGGTCGACAGGTCCTCAGCTTTTCAGTTCAGCGCGCCAAGGGTGCCTCCGACGTCAAGGTCTATGATGCGGTCTGGGTAGAGCTCCGCAAGATCCAAAAAGAAAATCCAAAAATCCACTTTACCGAGCTCTACACCTCGGTCGACTATACCAAGGCGCAGTATAAATCTTCGCTTGCGGCAATGATTGAGGGCGCCATTTTGGCCGTTCTGGTCGTCTGGCTTTTCCTCAGAGATCGACGGGCAACGATCATCTCCGCCATCGCAATTCCTTTGTCTGCGATCCCAACCTTCTGGTTTATGGAGCTTCTAGGCTTCAGCCTGAACCAAATTTCCATGCTTGCACTCAGCCTTGTGGCAGGGGTTTTGGTGGATGACGCCATCGTCGAAATCGAAAACATCGTGCGCCATATGCGGATGGGCAAATCCGCTTATCAGGCAGCCATTGAAGCCGCCGATGAAATCGGTCTGGCGGTGGTTGCAACCACATTCTCCATTGTCGCTGTCTTCCTGCCTGTCGGTATGATGCCGGGTGTCTCCGGTCAGTTTTTTAAGAATTTCGGGTTCACCGTCGTTGCCGCTGTCATGCTCAGCCTTGCTGTAGCCCGCATGATTACCCCCATGATTGCCGCCTATTTCTTGAAAGCCCATGGTGAAGAAAAGCATGGCGAGGGCAAGGTGATGGATTGGTATATGGACATTCTCAAATGGACATTGGGCAATCGCCGCTATGTAATTGGTGCAGGCGCCCTGTCCATGGTGGCAACAATTGGCATGGTCTTCATGTTGCCATTTCAGTTCCAGCCCACAATGGATTTTGATTATTCGCAGGTTCGGATTGAAATGGTGCCGGGCACGACGCTCAAACAAACTACCGAGCTTGTTGAGCGCGTCCAAACCCAATTGAGCAAGGAAGCGCCAGAGGTTATGGCGGCCTTTGCAGATATTGATCCCGGTCGAGCCACAATTTATCTGCGCCTCTCTCCCGATAGAAACGTGACGTCGGACGAGTTTCAAAAGATCTGGGGAAAACGCTTTGCCGAAATTCCCGACGCACGGGTAACTTTCCAATCGCAAGCGGGCGGCTTTTCCGGCCGTGATGTGACGATTACGCTTGGCGGCAGTGACCCGGTCGCGCTGGCAGCCACGGCACAGCAATTGGCCGACCAGATGCGCGGCGTGAAAGAAATTGTCGCCCCGCGCATTGGCGGAGACATGCTGCGCCCCGAAATCACGATCAAACCCCGCGCCGATTTGGCCGCGAGTATGGGCGTGACGACGGCCGCCTTATCACAGACAATTCGCATCGCGACTTTGGGCGACATTGATCAAAATAGCGCCAAATTCTCGCTGTCCGATCGTCAGGTTCCCATTCGTGTGGCGTTGTCGGAAGAGTCGCGCCGGACGCTCTCGACGCTCGAAAATCTGCCTGTGCCAACATCTATGGGTGGATCGGTGCCGCTCAAAACAGTGGCGGAGATTTCATTTGGCGCAGGGCCGACGACGATTCAGCGGTCCAACCAAAATCGGCGCATCTCCATCGGTGCGGATTTCGCTGTGAATCCAATGACCGGCAAGCCTTATGTGAGCAGTGAGGCAATGTCCGCGATTGATGCCTTGCCCGTCATGAAAAACCTACCTCAGGGTGTGACCAAACTCACACTGGGCGAATCCCGCTGGCAGCAGGAAATGGTGACCAATTTTATGATCGCCTGCGTGACCGGCATCGCCTTGGTCTTTGCGGTGCTTGTTCTCTTGTACCACCGCTTTGTCCCGCCTCTGGTCAATATGGGATCGCTGCTGCTGGCACCCTTGGGAGGACTGATCGCTCTCAAGATTTTCGGCTTCGCAATTTCTATGCCCGTGTTCATCGGCATTTTGATGCTGTTCGGCATTGTTGCCAAAAACTCGATCCTTCTGGTCGACTTCGCGCTTGAGGAAATGAACAAAGGGGTTCCAAAGTTTCAAGCAATCATGGACGCTGGACATAAGCGTGCCCAGCCCATTGTGATGACAACAGTTGCAATGGTGGCCGGTATGGTGCCAACCGCACTCGCGCTCACCGGGGATGGCTCCTTTGCGCAGCCTATGGGCGTCACCGTGATTGGAGGCCTAATCGTTTCGACCTTGCTCACGCTGCTTATTGTGCCGGCGAGCTTCAGCCTCGCGGTTGGTTTTGAAGGACGGGTCGGCCCTTGGATGCGCCACCATTTGACCACAGGCGGAAATGAAGAGGCCTCCCTTCATGCTCCCCGCCTGCTGTCTGCCAATATGATCGCGCGGATCAAGGCGCGGCTGTTCCGGCGCGGTGCCGCGGCTGAACCGGCCGAGTGACGCCATAGGCCGCCCGCCCAACACACTTCTCCACCTGCCCGCCGTTGCGCTTTTTTCGGCGGCGGCAGATGACGTCCGCCGCATGAAGCGGATGGCAACGGGCATGCTGGTTGTGATGGCGCTGGTCTATATGACGACCCGCCTTATTGGCCCGGTTCACCCCGCCATTGGCTTTGTGCAGGCCTTTGCCGAAGCCGCGATGGTGGGCGGCCTTGCGGATTGGTTTGCCGTCACTGCCTTATTTCGTCACCCCATGGGGCTGCCCATTCCCCATACAGCGATCATCCCGCGCAATAAGGATCGGATTGGCGAGGCGCTTGCCAATTTTCTAAAGACCAATTTCCTGACCCCCGCCGTGGTCGCCCGCCGCATGCGCCAAGTGGATGTCGCGGGCGCCATTGGTCGGTTCCTCGCGAGCCCGGACCGCAATGGAACAGGCAGGCTCCGGGATGGAGCGTCGCGCCTACTCG